>JAHXIV010000028.1 GCA_025655455.1 gamma proteobacterium symbiont of Taylorina sp. | reverse complement strand
CAACTCTGCCGAAAATTATTTTCAAATAAGAGACTTTGCCCTACCTGATAAATCAAACTCATCATTCAATCTTTTAGACAATGGAAATAGAATTACCATAGGCCTTACTTTGTCTCAAATTCAGAAATTTAATAACTCCCTGTTTTATTACTCCATTTGGGACAAGAGAATTTTCCTTTTTTTCTTAAAAATACTAAACATACTTTATTTTTGGGTTCAGAATAAAACAAATATTAGCCACCCAACCAACAAAAAAGACAACTATTTTATTATGAATCAATTTTCGCTGTTCTGTAAATGCCCACCAAGGCTGTGATTTTCCACCTTCCATATAATGAATGACAGACATAAACACATCGATACACAGTGGTCTATTCGTTATTCTTTTTTATTATAAAGTAAACCATATAATTGTAGCGCATTTTTTCCAATCAATTTTTGAGGGTGATCAATTCCTATCAGGCGAAGATCTTTGCTAATGGCTTTTCCAATATTTGGAAGAGCTTCAAGTTCAGAAACTGTTTTTCTATCAGGAGCTTTCATGTTTCGTTATTTTACATAACGAGGCTGTGCTGACCGTAGGAAGTGGAGTAACCGGAGGTTCAGAACCAGCAAGTTGTTGGGCTGATAGGGACAAAATAATTCCAAGGCATTCACCACAATAAAATATCCCTTTTTTAAAATCTGTCGTATTCCAAAGGTTCAACATCAGGAACTTCAGATAAAGCTTCTTGAAACTTTTCTTCACTACTTCTATTTGCTCTCATTTCAAGGTATTCTCTAGTCAAAAAAGCCGATAGTTTCTCAGCTAAAGCTGTAGTTATAAATGAGTTAATTGAAGTTCCTTCAAGGAGGGCTACTTCCCTAACTTTATTGTGTATTGAGTTTGGTAAACGTAAATTAAGTGCACTCATTATATTACCCCTATTTGTTGGAGAAAAGTTTTTGGTGTAACTGCTTTTAAACCAAATTTATCAATATTTTCAAAATCCTTGAGGTTATAGGTAACAATTGAATTACAATTTGATTCTACAGCTAATTCAAGTACTAGATCATCTTTGGGATCATTTAAAAAAGGCCTCCAAAGATAAAATATATCCCTTAGCTCTGCGTGATAGCAAAGTCTATCAAGTATGTTATTAATAGCTTCTTGGCTTAAAGTTATTTTGGAGTCTTTTCTTTTCAATACATCTTCATATTCCAGCACTAATGGAACTGACAAAACATATTTGAATTTTTGATTTCTAATTAATGAAATAAGTTTAAATGCAGCTCCTCTATTGGATAGCATTGCAGAAATTACAATATTTGTATCTATAACTATTTTTTGAAGATTCATATTTAGTACTATAGGCAATACTAGCTATATTAGCAACTTATTTATTCCATTAGAATACAATATTGTTATTTAACGAAAATTATGGAGAAAAATGGCCAAAATCAGATTTTCTTTGGTAGGATTTCTATTCTCGGACAGGCTCACAGGCTTTTACTCACAATTTCAAAAGCATCTTTTGATAAGTCTTCATTAGAAGCTCGTTGCAATTGTCCCTTCATCAGGTTTTGACGAGTTTCATTGTAGCGTTTCCAACGGCTAAAGCCCTTAATCAATCGCGATGCTATTTGTGGGTTAAACTTATCCAATGTCAGAATTTGATCCATCACAAATTGATAAGCTTGCCCATCCATATTATGGAAGGATTTTAAATTGGCAGCTGCAAATGAGCTGATTAAAGAACGTACTTTATTAGGATTTTTTAAATCAAAACAGGGATGCTGCATTAAAGTTTTAACTCGTTCCAGAGTATTATCATGTTGTGCAGTGGCCTGAACTATAAACCACTTATCCATCACCAGCGGATCGCTTGACCAGCGCTGTTCAAATTCAGTCAATGCGCGCTGACTATAATCAGAATCAATATGTGCCAGCTGAGCGAGTGCTGCAATGGAATCGGTCATATTATCAGCATTGGAAAAATGTTCATAGCCCAGTTTTGCAGCTGCTTCATCACCCTTAGCCATAAGATAGCTAAGGGATAAATTACGTAAGCTGCGCTTGCCGGCATTTTGTGCATTAAACTGATATTCAGCACTGGAGGTCAGAGCTTGATAGTGATGATTAAATAAAACCTGCAAGCGCTCAGCCAGTATGAGTTTTAATCTTTTGCGGGTGTCACAGACACCATCAACATCGGCTATCTCCAATTGCTCCAGTAAATAAGCTTCAGCTGGTAGAGTGAGTGCCTGGGCTTTTAATGCATTATCCAGGGCGCTATCATTTAAAATCTGTTCACAGGCATGCAGAAATTGTTGCAAATTTCCTGGATCAAAGTCTGGCTCTGATCCAGTTGCAGAGGATTTAACCACATCAAGAATTAATTGACCAGCCAGTTGTTGACCGGCTTCCCAGCGATTGAATGGATCAGTATCATAAGCCATCAAAAAAGCACGTTCATCAGTCATTGTTTTTGCAGATTTCTGATTTGTATAATCCAGAATCACCGGAGCAGAAAAATCTCTTAACATTGATAAGACAGGTTCTTGTTCAATCTCAGTAAATTCATAACTCTGTGCAGTATCTTTCAGGAATAAGGTCTGTTCAAGAAATTGCTCTCCCTCTTTATTAAGCAGTCCCATTTTTAAGGGAATGAAAAAGGGATCTTTTACTTTTTTATCCGGTGTATTGTTGGTTTCATAAGCTGTCAGATCACACTGCTGCTGAAGATTAATAATATATTTTTTTTCATCTGCCAAATAATTAGTGCTAACGATTACTTTTGGTGTTCCAGCTTGATCATACCAGCTGGAAAACTGATTTAAATCTATCCCGCTGGCATCACTCATTGCGGCAACAAAATCTTCTGTCGTCACTGCCTGACCATCATGACGTTGAAAGTAAAGATTCATCCCTTTGCGGAAATTTTCCCGCCCGAGAACAGTATGAATCATACGAATCACTTCAGCACCCTTATTGTAGACAGTCACTGTATAAAAATTATTAATTTCCATGTATTGGGCAGGACGAATGGGATGTGCCATAGGACTGGCATCTTCAGCAAATTGGTGTGAACGCAGGATCCTCACATCATCAATACGTTTGACTGAGCGTGACTGCATATCAGAGGTAAACTCCTGATCACGAAAAACCGTTAAGCCTTCTTTAAGACTTAATTGAAACCAGTCACGACAGGTGACTCGATTACCTGTCCAGTTATGAAAATATTCATGTCCGATAACTGCTTCTATCCCTTCATAATCACTATCGGTTGCACTATCGGGTTCTGCCAGAACATATTTTGCATTAAAAACATTTAAACCTTTGTTCTCCATCGCTCCCATATTAAAATCTTCAACAGCGACAATCATATAAATGTCTAAATCATATTCCAGGCCGAAGGTCTCTTCATCCCAGCGCATGGATTTTTTTAAAGAATTCATGGCATGATCACACTTATGAATATTTTGTTTTTCAACAAATATCTGCAAGGTGATATCTCGACCGGATTCAGTGCTATAAGAGTCTTCTATCTTCAGTAAATCACCTGCCACCAAAGCAAATAGATAGGAGGGCTTTTTAAAGGGATCATGCCATGTAGCAAAGTGAATATTGGCTTCTTTCTCTCCAGATTCTATTAAATTACCATTAGAAAGCAGTACAGGGTATTTACTTTTATCAGCAGATATTGTGGTGGTAAAACTGGACATAACATCCGGTTGATCCAGATAATAAGTAATATGTCTAAATCCCTGTGCTTCACATTGAGTACAAAAATTACCACTGGACTGATAGAGTCCTTCCAGCGCTTTATTTTCTTCAGGTTTGAGCCAGGTTTCGATTTCCAGGACTAGAGAGTCTGCTGCACAATGGATAACAAGTTGCTCATCATCACGATTATACTCATCTTCTGATAGCGTTCTACCATCAACAAAAATTGATTTTAAGCGTAAGGATCGACCATGTAGTTTAAGTGTCTGATCAATATTTTCACTGTTCTCATCAAAGATAAACTCTCCCACTGCCTTATTTGCAGGTGAAGATGTTTGCAAAACGACAGCGGGTGAGTTTATTGGCCGAGGGCTCTTATTTCTAACAATCTGCAGGCGGCTGCGAACAATTGTCACTATTTCCTGCTGTGCTGATCCTTCTTCAACAACAGTTTCCAACTCGAAAAATAATTCTGTTTTATTGATAAAAAATGCAGGGGGCTGATAATTCTTAAGATAGGTTGTCTTGGTGGTAATGTTACTATTCATAATATTCTAACGGTCAATAAAGTTTCTTAATCTAACATGGACTTGATCGCTGTCATATTTGCTTTTATATCCCAGCAGAATGACAGCAATAAATTTTTTTACTTAGAAGGGAGTGCAAGTATCTTTTCCTGCTTGATCCAACGAACATGATAGGTATTAACATTTGATCTGGCACCTTCCATTCTGACAATGCCTTCTATTTTCTGTCCTTTCTTTTTAATCTTTGCTGTTGTCACCGTTGAAAAATGTCGACTTTTGATACCAAAAACAACACTCAGATCTCCATGCTGGGTAACATCCAGTTGAATCTTGACTTTTTTCCCCTTAATAACATACTTCCCCTGACTATAGATAGATGAACTGCCACCTAAATAACGGCCTTTTTCCATAAAGACAGTTGAAAGTCGCTCCCAACCATAAAGACCTGCAACTTCAAATACCCAAATTCCATCTAGTGACATGTTTATATACTCCTTAGTGATTCTTTGAAAACCTGTTTCCATCAGGATAATACCATTCTTAATCAGATATTGTCCATACTTAAGGCAAAGCATAAGTATCACTTTAACTGGAATTTAGTTTTCCTGTCTTTAGCCAAGGTCAATTGAAATAAGACCTTTTTCAACCCTGGCTGTAAAAACATTAGTACATCCTTCATCATGACCCAATGCTTCTCCTGACTCAAGACTAATGGTCCAGTTATGCAGAGGACAGGTTACTTTTTTCCCATGAACTATGCCTTGAGAAAGCTGCCCCTGTTTATGCGGACATGCATCTTTTATGGCGAAAACTTCGTCATTGATAGTACGAAATATCGCAATATCAAAGCCTTTGGTTTTAACCACGCGAGAACCCTGCTGAGGTATTTCTTCTAATTGACCAACTTCTATCCAGTTTGACATTTTTGTTCCTGCTGATTAATATTTTATAAATTGTTTTTTGACAGGGGTTGGAGTCAAATGGTAAAACTCTGAATTTAATAAACATTCAGTCAGTTATGCCATTTGACTCTGACCCCGTTTCAGGCTGCCATTATTGCTGATCAAGCATTAATAACCTTAATTGAAGTAAATTCATGTGCAGCGACTCCATTGGTCGAACGTTCTTTCCATGGATCAATCTGTGAAATCTTTTGCGCTTCATGAAAACGTTTTGCATAATGGCTGCGTTTTGCTTCATCTTTTACCACTACATCTTCAATACGGCTCAATCCTATACGCTCAACCCAGGGGGCTGTTCTTTCCAGATAATGTGCATCCTCACGATAAAACTGAATAAATGCAGCGCAATATTCCATCACTTCTTCTTCAGTCGTAACATTACATAATAAATCAGTTGCTCTGACCTTAATGCCGCCATTACCGCCAATATGCAATTCATAACCGGAATCAACACAAACCACACCAAAATCCTTAATAGTCGCTTCCGCACAGTTACGAGGACATCCGGAAACCGCCAGTTTAAACTTATGCGGCATCCAGGAGGCCCAGGTCAATTCTTCCAGTTTAATACCCAGTTCTGTTGAATTCTGCGTACCAAAACGACACCATTGTTTTCCAACACAGGTTTTAACTGTGCGCATAGCCTTACCATAGGCATGGCCTGAAACCATTCCTGCATCATTGAGATCTTTCCATATTTTCGGCAGGACTGCTTTTTCAACACCATATAGACCAATACGCTGACCACCAGTTAAATGAACATCTCTGATCTCATATTTTTCAGCGGCATCTGCAATTGCCCTCAATTCATCCGGTGTGGTCATTCCACCCCACATTCTGGGAATCACTGAATATTTTCCATCTTTTTGGATATTGGCGTGTGCTCTTTCATTAATAAATCGGGACTGAGGATCGTCCTGTGCTTCATTATGCCAGGCGCTTTGCACATAATAATTGAGTGACATACGACAGGCCGGACAACCATCTTCTGTTTTCCAGTTCAAAGCCCGGCGTACCGCTTTAATTGAAGTCAGTTTTTGTTTTCTAATCGCCTCACGTACTTCTTCATGAGGGTGATCGGTACACAGGCATAATGGCTTTGATTCCGGTGTTTCATAATCGCTGCCTAAAGTGGATTCAAGGATCTGTTCTACCAGTCCGGTACAGGATCCGCAGGAAGCAGAAGCCTTGGTATGTGCACGCACCTCATCCAGAGAAAATAAACCTTCTGTTGTAATGGCTTTAACAATATCACCCTTACAAACCCCGTTACAGCCACACACTTCAGTCTCATCAGACATATCAGCAATATGATCACCACCATGGCCTGAATCACCCAGATGGGACTCACCAAATAACAACTTATCGCGAATATCAGAAATGTCCTGAGCGGAGCGCATCAGCTGAAAATACCAGGCACCTTCTTTGGTGTCACCATACAGTACGGCACCAATCAAGCAGTTGTTTTTGATCACCAGCTTTTTGTATAAACCACTGCCGGCATCTTGTATTACCAATTCTTCAGTCGTATCATCACCAGTAAAATCACCAGCAGAAAACAGGTCAATACCAGTCACTTTTAATTTTGTAGAAGTCACGGATCCCTGATATAAACCAATACCCATTTGTGCCAGATGATTAGCACAGACTTTAGCCATTTCAAACAAGGGTGCAACCAGACCATAGGTATCACCACGATGCTGTACACATTCACCCACTGAATAAATTTTGGGATCATAAGTCTGCAGTGTATCATTCACCACAATACCCCGTTCACAATGTAAACCTGCCTGTTGTGCAAGTTCTATATTTGGGCGAATACCAACTGCCATGACAACCAGATCAGTTTCAAGAGAGGTACCGTCAGCAAAATTAATACCGGTGACTCGACCATTTCCGGTAATCTCGGCGGTCTGAGCTTCCATGCGGAAATCCATACCCTTTTCTTCTAAAGAATTTCTGAGCATTTTTCCGGAAACACTATCCATCTGACGCTCCATCAGGGTGTCAGATAAATGTACAACCGTTACTTTCATACCATGCTGCATCATACCATTGGCGGCTTCCAGACCAAGCAGTCCACCCCCGATAATAGTGGCATGTTTATAATTCCTGGTTGCTTCAAGCATGATATCCACATCTTTGATATCACGAAAAGCAATCACACCTTCCTTATCATGTCCGGGTATGGGGATCATAAATGGTTTTGAGCCTGTAGCAATCAGCAGACGATCATATTCCTCTACCAGACCATCACTGGCAGTGACGGTACGGGCAATACGATTAATTTCACTCACCCGCTTCCCGGCATGCAGCTTAATATTATTCTCTTCATACCAGTCCATTGTATTGAGCATAATATCATCAATTGTTTTTTCACCCGCTAACACAGGAGAGAGTAAGATACGATTGTAGTTACCATAAGGTTCATCACCAAAAACCGTAATATCATACAATTCAGGGTTGATCTTTAATAACTCTTCAACAGTGCGCATACCTGCCATACCATTACCAATAACGACCAGCTTTTCTTTCATACTAAAATCCATTGTCCAGATTAGAAAATTAAATAAATATTATTAAAATTTATCTTTTATTACATACAGTCTTAGCACTTTCCATACCAATATATAGAAAAACATATATTTATTATATATTTCAACAAGATAAAAATATTGTTATTAACTCTGTACACTTTAAAAAGATATTATTAAATGATGATCAGCACTAAAATGGTGCAATATAAAAAAATTATCCTGCCAGTTTTAAGAGGGGCTGCAAACCAGTCAGTGAATCAAGGATAGTAAAAGCTCAGCACAAATGGGTGGGGCAACAACATACTGAGCTAATAATTGATTTCTATTGTTTGGGTATCAAGTTGACACTGCCTCCTCAGGCAGGCATTTTGAAGTATCATGGGTATACGAAACTTATCAGCCTGAAAAGATTCGTTTAAATTGAGCAATTTTGTCACTCAGTGAAGTACTTTGAATGGTGTCAACTAATTCACTAATGTTAAAAGCATGATGCTTCTCATAAACAACCCCCATCTGAGGCATCTCCGCCAAACCTGTTTCACGGGCATGTTCAACAAAACCCTGGTTTCTCCAGAAGAAGCCACCCGGCATGGTGGTTGGGATCACCACGACATAAAATAGTGCTCTGCCCAGAATAGCGGCAGTCAATGATGCAGCTGCTAAAACAACATAAGCCCATAATGACTGATTAGCTGTCAATAAAAGACTGACAGCAATTATCAGTGCAACTACCAGCAAGCTGTTTCTTAAAAGATAACTATATCCATAAGTTGTCGTTTGCTCATAAAAAGAAGCCGCTCCTTCACTATTAGCCGCTCTAAGATTTTGTCGATGCAGCCACAATCCTGTCATTTCAAGCAACAGCCCAACACAGATGGCTGATAGTAATAAGGTATTTATCTGCTGAGATAAATCTCCCGTCACAGTGTTTAATAGAATAACAAAAGTTGACCCTAAGACCAGAGCCGTGCTAATAAACGAAGTAGCGGTATTAATATGATTCCAGAAAGGTCGAGCCTCTATGCGATAAAGTTTATACATAAAGTAACCACCGCCTGTCAATCCACACAGCCCAACAAAACCTGCTATCAGCTGCAAGGCATTAAAAAATGGGTGCTCAAAAAATGCGGAAAATGTGAACAATACCAGTCCGGCAAAAAATAAACTCACACCGGCAATTTCACGGCTCACAGGTGAATATCTGAGATTATAAAACCCCCGATAAAAACGATGTGGTTTTCCTAAATGCATATTTAACTTATACAGTCCTGTCGTCATTAAAGCCACTAATATCACCAGGCCAGTCAAATATGAGCTGCTGGAAGATAAGCTCTCCAGAGCAGGGATAAAGGTGCCTGCAAAAAACCATAGAAAAGCCCCCATAACCAACTGAGCGCTCAATGTAAAAGCAATATGTGCATTTTCATGGGAAGTTAAAAGCTTTTTCAGATTCCATTGACGCTGAAACCCCTGTTTTGCATCCAGTTCCGGGACAAAAGGGCTTTCTTCATAAGCGGTAGCAGGCTCATCAACACGATGATATTTAATCGCCGTTTGATCCACACGTGTCATCTCTCTCTGGGTCGTGCGGCTTTGTTGAAAGCGAATATTAGGGTGGGTAATATCTGTTCTGGGAAACCCCGGAATATTGAGTTTAGCCTGACTGCGATTTTCAGGAATATCTTCTATCACGCCAAAATCCAGGGCGTTCCCCAGACAAGCTGATGTACAGGCCGGTTTTAATCCAACTTCCAGTCTGTCAACACACATATTACATTTAGTAACCTGTCCTTTTTCCGGATCCAGCTGGGGGGCATTATAGGGGCAGACCCAGGTACAATAACCACAGCCAAAACAAATATCAGGATCCTGCAATACCGCACCATATTCTGCAAATTTGGTATAAGCACGGGTAGGGCAGCCTTTTAAGCATACCGGATCATCACAATGATTACAGGCCATTGAAATATTGAGGCGCTGATAGGCTGGATAAGTGCCACCTTCAACAAAACCCACCGAACGAAATGCAATATGGGCAGGATTATCATTTTTTTCACTACAGGCAGCTTCACAGGCATGGCAGGCTATGCAGTTGTCGGCATTAAAATAAAAGCCATGCTGTTTATAACGATTGGGATTGTCACCTATCGCACCATCCTGATTAATATTAAGTGATTCATTTCTTAATGGATTATCAGTTTGCACGGTTTCAATCGGTGTTCCATAATAATTTTCTGACTGACCTTCAATATTTCTTAAGACAGCATATTCCGGTTCATTTTCTCTTTTTTCAAACATAATTTTCACTTCTATCTTTAATCTTTTTCTTAACACATAAAACACAGCACCTGATACCCGGTACTAAAATGTTCTCATTTCCATACTTAATAGTGCCGCTGCCTGCTGGTCTTCCAAACGTTCTATACGAACAGCTGATTGCTTGTATGCCGGCTGTCGTGAATGGGGATCCAGCAGTCCCAAAGTTAAACGGTTGGCACAATCATGAAAATGAAAGGGCAAAAAGACCATGTTCTTAGGCACACGATGGGTAGGAGTTGCCATGACCACAGCATCTGAACGTCTTGATACCAGACGGACATACTCTCCTCGCTGTATCCCTAGTTCCAATGCCAGATCCGGATTAATTTCAATAAAAGGAATAGGGCTGTATTTATTATTATTGCCAATTTTTCCTGTTTTAGTCCTGCCATGCCAATGCTCAATCAGCCTGCCGGTATTGAGCCAGACTGGAAATTTCTCATCCGGCACTTCATTATTATCAATAAAGGGCAGGGGAATTAATTTGGCCTTACCATCTGCATATCTAAAACTTGTCGGCTCCGTATACAAGCGTTTACCTCCTGCAGGAGGCGCCTCTCCCGCCTTAGCCTGCTGTTCGGTGTAAGGCCATTGTATGCCGCGATTTTTCTCTAATAATTCATGAGTCATCCCGGATATATCAGACAGACGACCTTTTGAAAGCTCCCCCATTTCTAAAAATATATCCGCTGATTGTTCTGGAAAATTAACTTTATTATTAATATTGAAACGCTTAGCCAATTCGTTAAAAATCCATAAATCTGCTTTTGCTTCCCCAGGAGGTGGTGTAATCGAATTAATCAGATTAACGCGACGCTCAGTATTGGTCATCACCCCTTCTTTTTCTGCCCAGGTACCTGCGGGCAAATAAACATGAGCATACTGGTTGCTTTCAGAATCTGCATAACAATCCTGAACCACACAAAATTCCAGTTTCTGCATAGCTCTGCGCACCCGCTCTGAATTCGGCAGAGAAGTCAGCGGATTGGTCGCAATTAACCATAACCCTTTAATCAGCCCCGCTTCAATGGCATGGTAAATATCAGTCTGGAACATGCCTCTTTTTTTAGGCAAAAATTCTTCATCAATATTCCAGAACTCTGCAATATCCTTTCGATCCTGTTCATTTTCTAAATAACGATGATTGGGCAGACCTGAACAGGATGACCATTCCCGGGTACCCATAGCATTGCACTGGCCTGTGATAGATAAACTGGTACCACCCGGCTTACCGATATTAGCCGTAATGAGCGCCAGATTATTAATGCCGACAACGCCATCAGAACCATGTGTGGACTGATTAATACCCATAGTCCAGATTGACATAGCAGTCCCTGCTCCGGCATAAAGCCTGGCAACACTGCGGATTGTATCTTCATCAATACCGCATATTTTTGCCGCACTCACCGGATCATATTTTTCGACTTCTGCTCTTAACTCATCAATGCCATTGGTATTGATATCAATATAATTCTGATCCTGCAGATTTTCTTTAAAAATGACATGCATTAAAGCATTTTGCAAAACCACATCCGTACCCGGAGTAATGGCCAGATGGATATCTGCATTCTGTGCCAGCATAGTGACCCGCGGATCAACCACAATCAATGGAAAATGACGTTTTTCCTGAGCTTCTTTAAAGCGCCAGTAGATAATAGGATGCTGCTCTGGAAGATTGGAACCCCAGGCAATCAAGCAATCGGTGTGTTCAAAGTCTTCATAACAACCCGGTGGCCCATCTGATCCGAAGGATCGTTTATAACCTGAAACAGCAGAGGCCATACATAATGTTGTATTACCATCATAGTTATTGGTGCCAATTAAACCTCGGGTCAGTTTACCCAGCGTATAAAATTCTTCTGTCAGCATTTGCCCGGTAGAAATTACTGCAAAAGAATCTCGTCCATACTTTTCCTGAACCGTCTTTATCCCGTCATACACCTGATCCAGAGCAGAAACCCAGGAAGTCTTTTCCCAGCTTTGATGCCAATTATCACGCTGTAGCGGGGTTAAACCACGACCTGAAGAAGTAAATAACTCATGTTCAAAAATTCCCTTGAGACAAAGCTTGCCGCGATTCACATCAGCATCAGCCACCCCCCGCGAAGAGACTGGCTTTCCTTCATTATTCAAACCAACCTCAATAGAACATCCGGTGGAACAATAGCCGCAAGTGGCATATTTCCATGCAACAATCTTCTTATCGGCAATTTTAATCGGATTTTTTTTACTACGTCCAAACAGCATATGCTTATAGCTCCGGTGGGATCTGAATTTAAATAGATTACTTCTTCTAGCAATATAGATACCAAAACAAAATAACATTATATATCAATTAGATAAAATAAGAATTCTAGACTATTTTTTTAATTATGGAAGTTTTAGATCGAAAATGAACCGATTTGGTGCAAAGAGAAAGCTTTTTTTTCGATGGATGGCCAGAACTTGACCCAATGCTATTGGTGTAGTTGCTATTTGATCATCCCAAAAATTGGGTAGTTGAGCATTATTGAGATCTTTTCCCTCTCTAAAAAAACGAGTCCATCGATCTAAATCATTCTCTACCTGTGATTTATCCCATTTATTAAGCTCTATAATATGTATATTAGCATGTTCTGTTAATTTCAACCTGTTTTTCTCATCATACCAACCAAAATGACTATGAAAGCCGGAAAAATCATGAAACACGACTTAAAAGTAAGTCAATATGTTCATTAGAACCAACAATGGCTTTAAAAACACAATCAACTGTGGGATCAACAGAATATTTCATATAGTTCCTTATTTAATAGAAAAAAAATTGAAAGCCATCCTTGAGATTAATGTTTTAGCTGAATCCAGGCTGGATGTTTTTTGATATGCATCATAGCGTATTGTAATAAAGTCTTTCCCGGCTCTGTAACAGGCCATGTTGATGCACCTGATGGATGCGGCAAAGGAATGGCATCGCATTCAAAACCATTGTTATTTATTTTATGCAGCTTGCCAATCACTTCATCTAATTTTTTAAAACTCATAAACTGACTGATGGCTAATTTACCCACTAAAATAATTAACTCCGGTTTCAGAATAGCTATCTCAGCAGCTAACCATTGGGAGCAATGCTTGATTTCATTATTATTCGGTACTCTGTCACCATGAGCTTTAGTTTTCTGTGAGGATTTTTGCCTGGCTATTTTCTTGCCCGGATAACATCGACAAATAGCGGACATATAGACAAGTTTTCGAAAATTTCTCTCATCCATACCAATAGCTTCAAACCAGGAAAATAATTTTTTACCTGCTGTCCAGGCAAAGGGACGTAAAACTTCAATTTCTTTAAAGCCGGGAGCTTGACCAATTAACATCACTTTTGATACTGCAGCTAAGCCATGAACAGGCGGACCAAACATTTGTGGACATAAGCTGCATTGTTCAAGATGATTCTGATGCCGTTGTAACTGCTTCTGCAATGCATTTTTATTCATAAACTTTCCCCAACAGCAGGTATCTCTGTGGTAATTCCGACCAAAGATTAACATCAGCAGCTTATTATCCAATAATTTTACTGGCATACACACGTATTCTGTTAAAGCCTAAGAAATTCTTCTATATTATAAACCCAAATATCACCCAGGTAAGGATATGATGACTCAACCTGGGCAATAATAAACACCTTATCCGGCTTTAGTGCATCGATACTCTTCCAGAACCCATCTTCCACTTTAGGGGCTGTTGCCGCTTTTATTTCAAATGCCAGAAGTTCATTCCCTCTTTCAAGAAGCAGGTCAATTTCATCACCCGTTGCTGTTCTGTAAAATGAAGGCTGATGTTTTGGATAATGCCGAATCAGATTTTCAATGACAAAACTTTCAAAACTAAAACCATAAACCGGGTGCCCCAATAAGCTGTTAAAGTCTTCAATATTTAATAAGGCATGAACAATTCCGGTATCACGAATATAAGCTTTTGGTGACTTGATGAGGCGTTTTTTTAAATTAGTACGGTAAGGTGTAAGCAGCCTAATAACAAAAGTTTCCTCCAAAATGCTGAGATAATTCTTAATAGTATGATGAGTAACACCTAGAGAAGTCCCTAATTTTGATAAATTAATCAGCTGCCCCTGTGTGTGTGCCAGCATAGTCCAGAATTGTTCCAGTACTCTAGCTGGTATTCTAAAACCAAGCTGAGGAATATCCCGTTCTAAAAAAGTCCTGATATAATTTTCACGCCAGTTAAAGCTTTCTTCTATATCACCTTGCAGCAGGCTTCTGGGATATCCTCCCTTAAGCCACAATTCTTTGTAACTTACTTTGTCTGAGACTTCACAAAATTCAAAGGGGGTCATCTCAATAAAGGAGATCCTTCCTGCTAGACTTTCAGAGCCTTGCTGAATGAGATCTCTGGAGGCAGATCCAAGAATTAGAAATTGACCATTGAACTTATTTTCATCAACAAATGAGCGCATTTGTGAAAAAATTTCAGGTAAGAGTTGAATCTCGTCAAAACAAATGAGTTTATTTTTATTGGCATTAAAAAAAGCCCAGATATCATTTAATTTTGCCCGTTCTGTTTTTTTCTCTAAGTCCAGATAAATCGAGTTAGGATAGGCTTTTAATAAATTGAGCGCTGTGGTTGATTTACCACATTGTCTGGGACCAAGAATCGCCACAACAGGGTTATTTTGCAATCTTTTTTTAATGGTCTGATCAATGCTTCTATTTATAATATGCATATTGTTATATTAGCTTCCAATTTACACTTTAGCAATAAAAACATATAATAAGTAATATTTAAAGCCATCCTTGGCATACACACGTATTCAGTGATAGCTGATACGTTTTCCTTCTTATAACGTTGAAGATATTATTAATTGATATTACAGTGAGTTTTCACTAAGAAAGAGCATCCATTGTCAAATCGCTTAATATTGAATAAATTCCTTATTTTTCTCTACTGTTTTCAGACCAATTCCCTTGACCTGATCAATACTGGATGTTTCTGTAAAAGTACCGTGTTCGGTGCGCCATGCCACAATAGCTTCTGCTTTTTTTAAACCAATACCATTCAGACTTTTAGATATTGTCTGGGCATCTGCCGTATTGATATTTGTTTCCTGTGCATTGTAAGAAAAAGCCGCTCCTGAGAAAGCTAACATTGCAGCTAAGGCCAGTGCGTTGAATCCGTTTTTAATATTTTTCATAATAAATTCCTTTATGTTTAAATTAATTGTTTTGTTACATTTATCTTTAATTGATTAAGTAACTGATTATGTATTTTACGCACATAAAAAATTTAATCTGTCAGTGCTTATTGTCAGATTTTGTAGGAATTTGTTGATAGTTTTGCTTTCTGAATATAACTGGCTCTGCAATATCACTTTATTCAAAAACATTCCCCAACAGAGAGTATCTTTGCGGCAATTCCGACCAAAGTTTAATATCAGATAAAGCCGCCGCACTGGTCAACTTTACTTCAAAGCGACGCACCGTTGTTTTTATAACAGGGGGTTTTAATTTCAGTGCTGTACCCAATTTAAACAACCAGTATATTTTATCAGAATCTTTGATTTTATCTGTTCCTGTCTGATCTTTAGTGAGTTCTATTCGTCTTTTTTGTTCTACAGCTATGATTGGGTAAATATAATTGATTTATAGTTGTACTGGATTAAACTTCCAAAATTTCACTTGAATCAAACTCATCAAGTTCACCTTCAATCCATTTACAAAGTTCACTTATTGTAAACTTAAGTATTTTTTCATTACGAGTGGCACACTCCCAAATAGTTGCTATGCGCCAACCACTTACTTTAAGCGTCATATGTGCATTAAAATCACGAGTTTTATTTAATTTAAATTTATTCTTCCATTTTTCAATATTTGACTTTGGAAAATATGCAAGTTTGCATCCTTCATGCTGATGCCAGAAACAACCATGAACAAAAATCGCAATTTTTCTTCCTGGTAGAATAATATCAGGATAGAATCCTTCTACTTTCATATTTTTACGATATCTATAACCACAATGAAATAGTTTTTTTCTAACAGCAATTTCTGGACAAGTTCCTTTATTTTTTATTGAACTCATCATTTTTGATCTTTTATTTTTAGAAATTATATCCATAAAAAACCTGGTTTATATTTCATTTCTTGGTAGAATGCAATGTTACATTAATCTATTTTATTCATAGTATGCACTCACCAATCAAAATAATCGACCTTTTCGCTGGACCAGGCGGACTTGGCGAAGGTTTTTCTTCTTTCAAAAATAAAAAGGGTTATCACCCATTTAAAATTGCCATCTCTATTGAAAAAGAAGGCAGTGCTCACAGAACTTTAAAACTACGCTCATTTTTTCGCCAATTTTCTGATGATAATAAACCTGTTGAATATTATAGTTTTCTAAAAGGAGAATTTGGAAATTATCCCGAAGATAGATTATATCGTCTTCCAAAATATGCAAATGAACTAAAACAGGCATGTAGTGAAGCACAACAGCTGGAGCTTGGCAAAGATAATGAAATGATCACTGAAAAAATCAACAACGCACTGGGAGATAAGGATTGTATCCTTATTGGTGGCCCACCGTGCCAAGCGTATTCTCTGGCGGGTAGAGCAAGAAATAAAGGTATAAAAGACTATCGTGCTGAAAAGGATCATAGGAACTTTCTATTTAAAGAATATCTGAAGATAATTGCATTATTTCAACCAACGATATTTGTAATGGAAAATGTCAAAGGCATGTTATCAGCAAAAGTTGATGGTGTATCTATATATGAAACTATTTTTAATGATTTACATGACCCCTGCAAAGCAGTTAACACTGAACCCAGAAGAAATAAATCAAAACATAAATATAAAATATTTTCTTTAGTAACTCCAGTTGATGATAATAAAAAAATTAAACCTAATGATTTTGTTATCAAAAGTGAAAATTTTGGTATACCTCAACGTCGTCATAGAGTAATTCTATTAGGAATACGCGAAGATCATACTCACAAGTGGAATAATAAATTTATTCTTAACAAGCAAGAAAATATTTCTGTTGTAGATGTAATAAATGACCTACCTAAATTACGAAGCGGTTTGTCAAAAGAACAAAACAATGATAATAACTGGTTAAAAACAATTAAATCCCAAGCTAAAAATACAATTAAAGCTTTAAAGAAAACCTCAAAAAATGATATTGCCAAAGAATTTGAAAACATAATGACAGTTCTACAAGCTCCTAAACAGAGACAAGGTTATAATTTTGGCCTAAAACATAACCAAAGTATGAGTAAAGCAAATCTAGAAAATTGGTATTATGATAAAAAATTAGGACAAAACATATGTAACCATGAAACAAGAGGACATATATCATCTGATTTACAAAGGTATTTATTTTGCAGCATCTGGGCAAAAGTTGCTTATAGTAAAGGATGCGACTCACTCAGCCCGAAATCAAAAGATTATCCAGTTGAGCTGATGCCAAATCACAAAAATTTTCAATCTGGAAAATTTTCAGATCGATTTAGAGTTCAACCATGGAACATACCTGCGACAACAATTACATGTCATATTTCAAAAGATGGTCATTACTTCATCCATCCAGATCCGCTACAATGTCGTAGCTTTACAGTTAGAGAAGCAGCAAGAATACAGACTTTCCCTGATAATTATTTTTTTGTTGGAACTCGAACTCAACAATATGTTCAGGTTGGGAATGCAGTTCCACCATTATTAGCTCATTCAATTGCTGAAATAATTTATAAAATCCTATAAAAATAGGATTTTTTCTAAATACAAACTCTATATTTTTTCAAAATCATTTGGCTATTTGACGTATTCATAAATAATTTTATTTGATTACAATTTTTTATACTATTCCAGAGCTCAGGTTTTTTAGAATATTCACCATAATCATCACTTGAAGAATATTGTTTAATTAGATCATTCATCAAAAACATAAGATCATATAGGAATTTTTCCAAATCATCTTCTAAACTTTCGTACATCCATATTTTTGACATATCAAATTTCATATTTGAGCCACTAGTATATTGATAAAGTACTGAAAGAGAATAAGGAATAACTGCAGCCCTAATTTGACCAATAGCATTTTTACCTTGCCCATGAACCTTTTCCATTTTTCTAAATAGGATTATTCTAGAGATCAAATCCTCATAATATTCTCTGTCAATCACTGGAGATATTACTGGCTCTTCCGGACTAAGTTTTTCAATAAAGTGCCTAAAAATTTTTTCCCCACCTTTTTTCACTAAATAAGGTTCATCACCCCAAGCAGAATAAAATTTTGCCATCTGCTCTTTTGAGAAACGTCGAATATTAGGATATTCTTTTTTTATCCTAGCTTTGTTACTACCGGCTTTTCTTAACAAAGTGTTATACTCACCCTTAGAACGCTCAAAGAACCATTTGTTACCACTGGGCGTAAGAATTCTTTCACTTAATGTTTTTATTTTTATAAGTTGTGGATTTCTAGATCTCAAATCAACTTTTGACACTCTTGATTGAGCATTGGAGAATTTACTAATATTATTGATGAGTTCCTCTAATTCTTTATCATTTGATTGTTTTGTAACGTTAATTTTTGCCATGACTTTAACCTTACTTACATCTACCCCCTCTTTTTTAGAAAAATAAATCGCCGCAGTAGTTTGACCACCATTTACAATTTGAAAGTCTTTAAGTGACTTTATATATAACTTCCGCTTTCTTTCAAATGTTTTAGCTTCAGTTGATGTAATTGTAAGGCCATTATTATAAGCAATAAATTTCTCAGGTTCATTTTTTATTGTTTGCCTTATTCCAGAATTAACACCTCTAAATTGTAAAAATGAACGTACATTTTTTTCTAGTAATCTACTACTATAATGCTTATACAATTCAGATAACATATCAGCACCTATAACACATAAATAAGATTCAAATTTTTTCTCTTCAGCTGCCTTCAGTACTTCTATACTACAATTAAATGTTTTTTCAAAATCAATAGTCAAAACTTCTCTATGACCGCGAGAAACCATAACATCAAAAAGAAAATTCAAATCAACAAGTCTTTTTAAAAAAAGAATTTCTTTTTGTTCTTTTTTTCTATCACTTATATATGTTCTGGTAACTTTATTTTCTTTAAAATATATTTTATTTGGTTGAGTCGTATTTCCTCTAAAAGAAACCGTTGCAGTTAAAGATATTAAAAATATTTCTATAACATCAAACTTTACAAACCCTTCAATAGATTCCAATTCTGAGGCTAATACTTTCACATTACTTGAATCTTGAATAGAATCAAATAACTTACCCTTAAATGCTTTTTTTATAATTCTTTCTGCGCGTTTGAATTGATTTTCATACTCCACTCTTTGTGATATTAATAACTCTACTAAATCTGACTTTTCATTAATAGTATCTTCATCAACAATGAACAATTGGAGCCGTTCTCCTGACTCGTTTATAGAATATGCATTAATTTGTATATTCTCATATTCATTTGTATAGTAAGCTTCAGTATAGTCTTCAGAGTCTACTAATTTTGCATCCAGAAGAGATGGCATTATTTGAGATAGTAAGTTTGATGGCGAAATAAACCCTTCATCATCCCGTGAATCATCAAGCAGAGTGCTTCTAAATTCTATACGTTCTTCTATATCATTCATCGAATTTTTTTATGGATAAAATGAATTCATTTAAGTGACTTAGTCCCAATGTATACTTAATATTATTAATTTCTTTTGGGGTATTTGAATTAAGAAGTTTTGGGAAATCTTCATTACAATTATAAATAATTTGTTCAAGAACTTGAAAACGAAAGTTGTCATATTGAAAAATATTATGTTGTGTGATATTTTTTTGAGAAAGAGCCTCTAATATTATTGAATAATCTCCAAGTTTATTTATGACTAATTCTTTTACCTCTGCAAGTAATAAACTTAAGGGTTGACCATCAATAGGATTGTTTTCCAAAGATAAAACCAACAACTCTAATACCTTTCCATCTTCAGATTCAAGTTGGTATTCACTGGATATTTTTATATTTAAAGTTGATAAATTCTTACATTTAACCTCAATATTTTTTTTATTTAATATAAAATCTTGGCCTTCATCAAATGGTCCCTTCCACGAGTTCAGCACATCATTTAAATGTGATGAGTTTGTTTCCAGTATTAAATTTTTTAATACAAATAATTCTCCAAATAAACCTTTAATCATACCTTGAGATAATTTATCAGTTTTTTCCTCAATAAAAAATTCACTCCATTTATAAAACATTCTAATAAATATTTTTGAATATTCATCTACATCAGACATTAAATATATTTTCTGATATATAGAAATAATGAGATCATTAAAAAGATCACAATATACACTTTCTGTTAATTCTAAAACGATGTAATCTGTATCATAAAAGAAGCTTAGAGTTAAATTTTGTTTAATGGTTGTTTGAAAATCAACATTATGATTTTTTGGCAATTCTAGCAGTAGACATCTGTTATGTTTCGAATTTAAACCTATATTTATCTCAGGAATGGAAATCCCACTATCAAGTCTTAAAAATTCAAATTCACTACCCCCCGAATAAATAAATGTTTTCCATATATTATCTAAATCATTTGAAGTTATCATTCTAAAATCTCTTTATAATCATCAAACTCATCATATTCAAAGCCACTTTCTTCCTCTTGAGAGATACTTTCTAGATAATTTCCACCAATATTACTTTGAATTTCCGGAATTCCAATAACATACCCAACCAAGGGAATACTTGTATCCAGTGTACTTTTTATTTTATTCAACTCATGTACATCTTGATTTTTATATTTAAAAATTGACTCTAAATCCATTAGATATATAACCAATACACCTTCTTCTTCACTCATACGCTTTCGGAATATTTTTTCAGGGACTTTAGTTTTATTTACTTTCTTTTGAATAGCATTATCTGAAAGCTCTTTGTATTTATTTTTAAGATCTTTAAACAACTGTATTTTAAATTCTTTTGTTGCTGTTACAATTTCTGAAGGCTCTAATCTAATTTGCATATCTTTTTCACTACCAGAGATATTGGACGATCCTCCTCCTGCAGCAAAAACATGATTATGAAGCAACTCATTTGACCAGCGAGATCCTAGTTTACTTCCACTCCTTATAGATTTTGTGATATTAATAGGTAATCCAGAATCACAACTATTAATTTCCGCTCCAGATCCAGAAACTTTTACAGCTATCGACCACTTTGTAAGTTTTTCTTGTTCATTACAAAGTTTTATATACTGTTCTAGGCCTAAAAAATAATTACCATCTTTATCAGTTGGATCATAAAATGTATTGGGGAGATTAAAAAATTCAAATAAGTCATTTATATCCTCAATTTGATATTCAAGATAATCAGGCTTATTATTCGCATCATATCTTATGTCAAATTTATCTTTTATTTTTTCAATATGTAACGAAAAATGCTTCCACGCATTTTCAATCTGTAATTTATTGATAACAAACTTAGTTGTTTGAATTAGATGGTCAGAATAAGACCAATTAACTTGTTTTGTATTTTTTAAAATAGAAGGTCGAGTTATTTTCAATACTCCTGGGTGTAAGAGTACTCTAAGTGCATATTTATCAGGCGTTTTATGCTCTTTATTCATTTCAATAAATTTTTGTTCTAGGTCTTCAATCGTTGCTGTTGTTTGATCAAACTTATCCAGAGCATCTTGAGTTGAAAATAATTTACAACAATCAATATATCCTGGACGATATCCAAACCATCTCCCCATTTGTAAAAGAGTATCTGCAAAATTAGTATTACGTATAAAGTAATTTATTGTGAGTCCTTCTAAGGTAAATCCCCTAGATAGTCGATTACCCCCAATAGCAATATATTTTTTTTCACTATCATCTGGATAAAAAAGAAAATCCTTTGTCTCACTATTTATTGCCTTTACTTCTATATTGGCAATGGCTGTGATAAGTAGCGGTTTAATTTCTTCAAATTTCTTAGCTTGCAAAAAGTCATCTTCATAATCTTCAGGTAAATAATCCCAAATATTTTTAATTATATAGAAATAATGTTTATTCCAAATTTTTTCAAAATTAGTATATATTGAATTTTTGCCACTTAAAGAATCATTATTTAAATCATGAGTTAAACTATCAATATATTTTTGAATCAGTTCTTTTGTTCGATTTTGCCAAAATGTAAAACGTGAAATATGAATAAGCATTGTATTGTGAGGCTGATAGAACTTTGACTGGAATATGTCATGTTTTCTACTAATTCTAATTGCCGTAGAGATAACAAAACAGATCACAGCCTCTTTTAATGAATCTGGAATAAATCTTGGAAACGGATCATCTTTTTTTGTTGCCCGAGTCCCTTTACCCATCATAGTTGTCGGTAAGCCTGAATCTGTATATATTCTTGGTGGAAATGCCTCCAGGTAGTCATCAATAGCCAGAGGAACAAGTGGATCAATTTTTTTTATCTCATTTAATCTTGTTTCAAAAAAATGCTTTGCTCCAATATAATTTGGCGGAGGAAATAACAACTCAATAAAATCATGCGGAAATAAGCTAGATTCTTGCTCAAAAATTTTATTTTCACCTGAATCTTTTATAGTCCACCCGTTCACAGACTTTTTATTTCTATCTTGCAAAACATTTCCAAAAGGTGTTGCAGTGTAACCTATATATGTTTTCTTTTTGAATAATGCCAATAATGAACGAATATGTCCATTAATTGTAGAGGCATACTCTATTCCTTTATGCCCCAGATTATTTAGTGAAGCATTGTCTGCTTCATCATCAATAATTAAAAAAGGTACCTCAATTTTATCCTTGTTCACATTTAAGTAATTGTCTAACCAAAAAATAAGGTTCTTTAAAACACTAGTATTTTTTTTACATATTAATATATTTATATTATTTAATGAAAAATCAGCTTCTTTTATTGTTTTCTTGAAATCTGTTTCGGTAGATGTTGGAACATAAATTTGATTTACATCTTTGTGTTCTCCGATAGGGCCAAAAGAAGAAATAGAGCCTACACCAATAAATCTTCCAGCTATATATTTACCTTCAACCTCCTTCTCTATTCTTTTTTGTGTCTGTTTTCTTAAATCTTCCATGATACCAGATAGAACTATTATCAAACCATAACCAACATCAATAGCACTATTTATTACTGCATTAAAGTTTGCTGTTTTACCTGACTGAACACTACCTACAACTAATCCCCTTGTAAAAAACTCATATTCTGAGTGAGGATTTCCAATTTTTTTAACTATTTCTAAGCTTGACTTTTTTGTTTCATCAATATAATTTTTTGAACGCCCTATTTCTTTTAAATATCTAATATATCTTGTTCTATAGGTAATTAACTCATCATTATTCCATCCAAGTTGCTCAATTTTATCTGATGTAAGCCATATATTTTTCTTTGTTTTTTCATTAGAAAGAGAACAACTGGGAGTCATACCCTGTTGATTTTGATGTCGCATTTCTTTAATCGAAACTTCATAACATTTATTGAATTTATCATTATTTATTTCTGGAAAAGTACCAAGATTAGACATTGAATCTAATGTTTCTTTTATTTTTAGCTTAAGAGATGCTGATTCATAAAATTCTCTTCCCACAAAACCTTTATTTTCTTTTTCATTATTAAAAAGATTTTGTAAAAATATATTTATTTGATCAATAAAATCTCTATTTGTCATTTAATACCTCTAGAATCACTTTTGGGAACGTATTAATTTTATAACCAATTTTAGGTAAGATTTCATTCTTAATTAGCTTAGCATCATAGCCATTGTCCATTAGGCTTTTTATTGTGAGAAGTATTTCATCTTTAGAAATTTCATTACTATTTTCTAATCCTAGAAATACCTTATCTTCATGAGTTTGTCTTATTGTGTTAATTTGAGCATTAATCATCTTTAACAAAAAATTTAATTTTGCTTGTGCAGATTGAGAGAGTTCCTTCTTCAGCTCTTGCAAAATTGGAAATTCATTATTTATTTCTACCAACATCCCTTTATTTGATGCACACCTTGAAAATAGACTGAATTTTTTTTCTTTCTTCGTTGGAAACCGTTTTATATTTCTATTGTAGAACTCTTTGGTTGCCTCATCTTTTAAATCATTGATATAATTTTCAAAAGCATCCTTTAAATCATGAGGAATAATTACCTGTGATTTGGAAACATTTAAATGTAAAAGATGATCAACACTATTACCAATTTCAACCCTAAGCCTGGCCAGTTGAAGCCGAGGTGCTTTTTTTACAATACCATTCCATCCACCAAATGAAATTATTCGATTAGCTCTATAAATATAAATACCTTCCATATCTGTAAGACTACGATATCGTGTAGTCCAATGGGTAATATTTTTTTTTGACTCCTCAATACTTCTTGAGGGTAAAACAAATCCTTCTAACTTGATAGAATCTGTACCAAATTTTTTTTGTTTAAATTCAACAGAACGAAGATCTTTCTCTTGAGTTGGGAAAGGATTAAATGGTTTTAGTCGAACATTATTTACGCGAATATTAAGAGGTTTATTCTTTTTTTCCATAAACCGATGAAATACAAGTGATAGATGATCAACTGTTACTTCTGTTATTTCCCTTTTTAATGCAGTTTTTCGGTTTTTTTCCTCAAGATAGTCTTCATATTTATATAACCCAGACCAAATAACAATTGTATTTGCATCATAGTTGTCAAAACTATTTAGGTGTTCTTTGCTCTGTTCATTATATTCATTAACTAAATTTTCAATTTCTTCTTGCGTATTGACAATTATTTGCCATTTATTATTTTTTAAAATACTTAAGTCCCACGTTCTTCCATTATATTCTGATTTGTTTTCTTCTCTAGAGAGAACCGTGAACCTTCTAGTCTGAGAGAATGAAGCTGTTTTCATGCCAAGCCCAAATCTACCCAGATCATAATTATTTCTAATTTCATCTGGTGAATTACTCGGAAAATGCATATTGGCTTTTAACTCACTTTCAGACATCCCATCCCCATTATCAGCCAAAAATAAAGTGAATGGATCTCCATCCATTTTTATCAATACTTCTATCTTATCTGCATTAGCTGATATTGAGTTATCCATTAAATCTGCTAAAGCCGATTCTAGGCTATATCCTTGCTCGGCAATTGATTTAATCAAATATTCTGGATTTGGTGTTACATCTTCATATTGTTTCATTTATAGTTTTATAAGTAATTAGTTGTAGTTGCAAATTCTATAGGATTTTACACAAAATTGCTTCACATTTACCATTGTCAACTTCATTTAAATTGTCATAGATTTACTCAAAATGAATATTAAAAAATTAAGAGCAAATTTATTTTACTTCTGCTCTTAGACAACACTGAATCAAACAAAGTACAAAGTGAGTAATAAGGTATACAGGTTGGTCTGGATGGGGTTTGCGAGACATGGGCAATTACGGCATCCTGCCTCTCATGTGTATTTCTGCCGTCCATGGCAATCATGTCGAGCCTAAGCGTACATGGACGTATTTACAGCGTCCCCAGACAGATCAATCTGTATACCTCAGCACGTATTGCAACTATTAACTGTTTTATAAATTTACACAATGAAACTATTTTTCTTAAACCAAAAAATCAATTTATTTCTAAAAGTCCTTTATCATTATTCTCAAATTCTTATTTGTATGACAAATTATTGTCAAATAATAATCTCATGCACTTAATCTAAATGTGTTTTGCTCTCTTTCTGCAGCAAAAGATAAACAAGCCATAATATCTTCTTTGGTTATTTTTGGAAAATCGTCAATAATTTCATCATAACTCATCCCTTCTGCCAACATATTCAGAATATCATATACTGTAATTCTTAATCCCCTGATACAGGGTTTTCCTGAACGTTTTCCTGGTTCAATAGTAATTCGAGTTCTATAATCCACCAAAACTATTCTCCTTGATTATAAAATAATATAATAAACTTAGCCGATTTCTTTCTCATAAAATCCCATGAATTTAACCAACCTTTTATAGTTATAACACTATAACTTAAGTACAGACATTTTTCATCCTGCATACTGCTTCAGTAAAGTACAAAGTGAGTACTGAGGTATACAGCTTGTCTGGGAGGGGATTGTGATAAGGATTTTCTGTAATGATATCAGTCATTTTATCGCTTCATTTTTTAAGCCACATGAAGAAAAATTTATTATGCAGCAATTTTTAACTCAATATGCAAACCAAGTCTATGTGCAATATTTACGAGTGAATCAAGACGAAAATCTTCAATTTTACCTTTTAGAAGTGAACTGACACGAGGTTGAGTAATATTTAAAAACTAAGCTGTTTCAGTTTGATTTCGTTTAGAACTCTCAATATTTTTTATTATGGCTATCAAAAGTGTAGATCGAAGTTTCATATTTTCTGCCATTATAGGGTCATCTTCCAGAGCATCCCATACACTATCAAAACTTTGTAAATTACTCATTTTTTTCGCTCCTCTAAAATAACTTTATAAGCTTTTTTACTATATCTAAATCCATGTTCTTCATACTTTTATTCTAGTAAAGACAAAGGGAAAGAGAGAAGCCATCCTTGGCGTACACACGTATTCAGTTAAATCTGATACGTCTTCCTTAATAAAAACTTTGCAGATAATATTAATGAATACTCCAGTGAGTTTTCACCTGGAAAGAGCATCCATTGTCATATTACTTAATATTGAATAAATTCCTTATTTTTCTCTACTGTTTTCCGGCCAATGCCTTTAACCTGTTCAATACTGGATGTTTCTGTAAAAGTACCGTGTTCGGTGCGCCATGCCACAATAGCTTCTGCTTTTTTTAAACCAATACCATTCAGACTTTTAGATATTGTCCGGGCATCTGCCGTATTGATATTAATTTCCTGTGAATTGTAAGAAAAAGCCGCTCCTGAGAAAGCTAACATTGCTGCTAAAGCCAGTGCGTTGAATCCGTTTTTAATATTGTTCATAATAAATTCCTTTGCGTTTTGATCATCGGGTTAAGGTGTTACTGAATTTGTTATTGATTAAGTAACTGATTATGTATTTTACGCACATGAAAAATATTATCTGTCAGTGTTTTCAGGATAATTTTGTAGGAATTTGTTGATACTCCGAGTTTTTAATATCGACTTCTAAGTAACTTAACAATTCCACCATCATTTATAGAAATTTAATATTACTATAAATGATGGTGGCCAAATTCAAGTTTGGCTGAAGGCTCTTGATCACTAATAAGTTGTCATACTTGAATCAACTGATTGTGCCCAGGCAGTCACACCGCCAGAAAGATTAATGATATTCTTAAACTGAGCCTGTTCCAGAAATTGTCCTACCATACGACTGCGAATACCATGATGGCAGATTACAATCGTTTCCTGATCAGGATCTAATTTATCCAACTGACCGGGAATGGTATGCATTGGAAACAGTTCTGAGTCTTCGATATGACAAATATCAAACTCCCAATTTTCCCGTACATCGAGTAACAATGGTTTTTCAGTAGTTGTTTGCAAATATTCATAAACTTGCTGTGGACTCATTTCCTGCATATTAATATTCTCCTATGTCAGAGGTCTCCTGAAGCACATTTAATAATAACCAACCATTTTAGTCAAGTAAAGATTGCCAAGTCTATAATAGTTTGTCAGAATAGGAGTATTAGAGCCATCAGCCAATAAACCTGCCCACTGTCGTTTTGCAAATATCTTCACCTGCAAATAAGATAGTGGGCAGGTTTATGTTTGATAAGAGCCATCAGCCAATAAACCTGCCCGCTGTCGTTTTGCAAACATATTTAAATTGCAAATAAGGCAGTGGTAAAATTTTATGTTTGATAAGAAACAGGAGAATTAAAGTGACAATAGACAGGGCGAGAGAATTGATCAGTATTCAGGTTGATATGGGAGGTGGTTATAATCGAAATTCAGTACGGGTATTGTTATATGAAGTAGCTCGTGAACATGGTCAGGAGAGTGTTGATCAGTTAATCAGAGAATTCTCTCTACAGGAAAATTTTGGCTTGAAACCTGGTGAAGAAATTAAAATTTGAGTTTATCTTTGTATTATCTGCTATTATCAATTTTTTTACTTATCAGGTTGTTTTATGCCGCATTTTATCATTATAGGAGCATTCCTGGCGATGCTCTCTGTTGCCTTTGGTGCAATGGGCGCTCATTTTTTGAAGAATATTCTAGATGCACAGGCTCTGAGCGTATTTCAAACCGCAAGCACTTATCAGATGTATCATGCTCTGGCACTTATTTTAACTGCATTATCAACAGCTCATGCCCGCAATTATAAAATATTAAACATAACCGGCTGGCTCTTTTTGGCTGGAATTATTTTATTTTCAGGCAGTCTGTACGGGCTAAGTATTTTTGGCATTAAGTCATTGGGAATGATAACGCCGGTTGGAGGCCTGTGTTTTATTTTTGCATGGCTTTCATTTGCAGCAGCCTTTATTGTTAACAAAACAAATTAAAATCAGGAATTTTTCAATGACATCAAGTTCATCTAAGCAAACAATAACTTATACCTTAACTGATGAAGCCCCAGCATTAGCAACATACTCCTTTTTACCTATTGTGAAAGCTTTTACCCGCTCAGCAGGGATTCAGATAGAAACTAAGGATATCTCTCTTGCTGCCCGGATTCTTGCTTATTTTCCTGACTATTTGAGTGATACTCAAAAAACTTCAGATGCCTTAAACGAATTGGGAGAACTGGTTAAACAAGATGATACCAATATTATAAAACTGCCTAATATCAGTGCCTCCATCCCGCAGCTCAAAGCTGCCATTAAGGAATTACAAACCAAAGGCTATCCCTTGCCTGACTATCCGGATACTCCTGAGAATAAAGATGAGAAAGAGATTCAGGCATCTTATGATAAAGTTAAAGGCAGTGCAGTCAACCCGGTTTTGCGCGAAGGTAATTCAGATCGACGGGCGCCGGGTGCAGTAAAAAAATATGCTCAAAATAATCCTCACTCAATGGGACAATGGCAGGCAGACTCAAAAACTCATGTATCCAGTATGACTCATGGTGACTTCTATGATACTGAAAATTCCATCACTCTGGACAGAAATGGTCAATTTAAAATTGAACTCATCTCTAAAAAAAATAAGACTGTTTTACTAAAAGATTATGCTCCTTTTTTACAAGGTGAAATTATTGACTCTGCTGTTATGAGTAAAAGTGCCTTACGTGAATTTTTTATTGATCAAATTAAATCAGCCAAAACCGACAATATATTACTCTCACTTCATCTTAAAGCCACGATGATGAAAGTGTCCGATCCTATTATTTTTGGGCATGCTGTTTCAGTCTATTTTCAAACGGTTTTTGCAACACATCAGGCTGTATTTGATGAACTGGGCGTTAATGTCAATAACGGCTTGGGTGATTTATTAGTTAAACTGAAACAACTACCGCAACAACAACAGCGGCTTATCAAAGCAGATATACAGCACTGCCTTGATACTAATGCTGAATTGGCCATGGTAAATTCTGAACAGGGTATTACCAACCTGCATGTACCCAGTGATATCATTATTGATGCCTCCATGCCCGCTGCTATCCGTTCCTCAGGAAAAATGTGGGGACGTGATGGAAAATTGCATGATACCAAAGCTCTTATTCCTGATCGATGTTATGCCGGTATTTACCAGGAAACCATTAATTTTTGCAAACAACATGGTGCTTTTGATCCTGCCAGCATGGGTACTGTACAAAATGTAGGTCTGATGGCGCAAAAGGCAGAAGAATATGGTTCCCATGATAAAACATTTGCTATACCCCACAACGGCATTGTTCGTGTTGTCGATGAAGACGGAACCTGCCTGCTGGAACAAAATGTTGAACAAGGTGATATCTGGCGTATGTGTCAGGTAAAAGATGCAGCAATTCAAGACTGGGTAAAGCTGGCAGTGAATCGTGCCAGAACAACAAAATTAGTCACCATTTTCTGGCTTGATGATCAAAGAGCTCATGATTCACAGCTGATTAGCAAGGTAAAAGCATCTCTTAAACATTATGATACTTCCGATCTGGATATTCGCATTATGTCTCCACAAGAGGCCATTAATTTTTCACTCAATCAGATAAAACAGGGCGAGGATTGTATTTCTGTCACCGGCAATGTTTTACGGGACTATTTAACCGATTTATTCCCTATTCTTGAATTAGGCACAAGTGCTAAAATGCTCTCTATCGTACCCTTAATGAATGGAGGAGGCTTATTTGAAACAGGGGCTGGAGGCTCAGCACCCAAACATGTACAGCAATTATTAAAAGAAAATCATTTGCGCTGGGACTCTTTAGGTGAATTTCTTGCACTCAGTGTGTCTCTGGAACAAATTGCCAGTCACTATGATAACAAAAAAGCTCAGATTTTAGCACAAACACTGGATCAGGCAACCGCTGAATTCCTGCAAAAAAATAAATCTCCCTCACGCCATGTAGGTGAAATAGACAATAGAGGCAGTCACTTTTATCTGGCCTTATATTGGGCTCAGGCATTAGCTGAGCAATCCTCCGATCTTGAATTACAAGCACATTTCTCTGTCATGGCGAGTGAATTGAGTAATAGAGAACAAATTATTATTGCTGAGATTAATTCCTTACAGGGAAATTCCGTTGATTTAAAAGGCTACTATCACCCTGATAGAGAACTTATAAAACAAATCATGCGTCCTAGTAAAACATTTAATTTAATACTATTATAAATACCGAAATAAAAATATTTAAAAAATAATATGAACAAAAAATATAAGCTGATTATTTTTGACTGGGACGGTACTTTAATGGATTCTCAGCAAAAAATTGTACAAACACTACGTACCACATTATTGCAACTGAATCTTGTGGATCGCAGTGATGACACATTAAAAAATGTTATTGGTTTGGGATTAGGTGAAGCTGTTAGGCAATTATATCCAGAATTAAATGCACAACAAATTAAACATTTTTCAGAATTGTACCGTCATATTTTTTTATCACCAGAACAAGCAGCGCCACATCTTTTTGATGGTATCAGTAATATGATTAAAAAATTACATCAATGTGATGTAATGATTGCTATTGCAACAGGAAAAGGTCGTCAGGGTCTTGAGCATGCTATCGGTGAATCAGGTATTAGATCCTTCATACATGCCAGTCGTTGTGCAGATGAAACTTTTTCTAAACCAAATCCTCAAATGCTATGCGAATTATTGGATGAGTTTTCATTAACTGCATCAGATGCTATTATGGTTGGTGATACAGTTTATGATCTAGAAATGGCAAATAATATTAAAATGGATAGTCTTGGTGTAAGTTATGGTGTTCACGACATTGAATACTTGCTTGAGCAAAAACCTATAATGATTTGTGATACAGTTGAACAATTAGAACACAATTTACTGGAAAATATTACAGCATTTTAATACAAAATGGTATTGGTTAAAATGCTTGCATTAGAGTAACTGGATAAGCTGCTGCATAACGGCAAACAAATGAAATGAACTATGACTTATTGATCAATATTGGTGCAATGATAATCGTTTTATTTCTATTTCTGTATTTTCATTTCCAGGTTTTCCTCAAAAAAAACAATATTTTAATTATAAATCAATAAGTTAATTTATTGGCATAATTCCTGCTAAAAGAACATTATTAGTATAACTTTTAGGAGCATTTGAAATGTCAAAAGATTCTATGAATTTATTTTCCTTTACAGGAAAAATAAAAATTTTGCACTTGAGCTGGATAGCATTTTTTATCAGCTTTTTTGTCTGGTTTAATCATGCCCCATTATTGATTGCCATTAAAGGCACATTGGGACTGACTGATCAACAAATCAAGACCATATTGATATTAAATGTTGCTCTGACCATTCCGGCACGGATCATCATTGGTATGCTGGTTGATAAGTTTGGTCCCAAACGAACCTATTCAAGCTTATTAGCGCTCGGCAGTATTCCCTGTTTTATGTTTGCAGTGGCTGATAGTTTTGAAAGCCTGGCTCTGGCTCGCTTTTTATTAGGCTTTGTAGGGGCTGGATTTGTTATCGGTATTCGCATGATGGGTGAATGGTTCCCGGCTAAACAGGTAGGGGTGGCTGAGGGCATTTATGGCGGCTGGGGTAACTTTGGATCAGCTGCTGCTGCAATGAGTCTGCCTACCATTGCTCTTGTCTTTGGCGGAGATGAGGGCTGGCGCTATGCTGTTGCTTTAACCGGTGTTATTGCTCTGGTATATTCAGTTATCTATTTTTTTAGTGTCACAGATACCCCTAAGGGTTCCACTTATTTTAAACCTAAACGTATCGGTGCAATGGAGGTCACTTCAAAAGGCGATTTATATTTTTATATTTTGATGTCAATCCCTATGTATGCTACGTTATCTTTATTAACCTGGAAACTGTCACCTGCCGGTGTCAATTTATTAGCGGCCGCAACAGCAAATATTATTTATGCAGGCATTGCTGCATTATTTTTATATAATGTTTATAAAATATTTCATATTAATAATGAAAATCTAAAAACAGAAGTCCCGCAAATTCATCGCTATAAGTTTAAGCAGGTGGCTATTCTTGATTTAGCCTATATGGTGACTTTTGGTTCTGAGTTAGCAGTGGTTTCCATGCTGCCATTGTTCTTTTATAATACTTTTAGTGAATCACATGGTGTCACTGCTGTCATGGCTGGCTTATTGGCATCAGGCTTTGCCTTTATGAATCTCATTGCACGTCCGGGCGGCGGCCTCATCAGTGACAAGTTTGGTCGCAAAAAATCATTAACCATTTTCCTATTAGGGCTGGTTGCCGGATACTTAGTGATGAGTCAAATTGAATCCAGCTGGTCTCTGATGCTGGCAGTGGCAGTCACAATGATGTGTTCTTTCTTTGTGCAGGCAGGGGAAGGGGCTGTTTTTGCCATGGTTCCTCTGATTAAGCGTCGTATGACAGGCCAGATTGCCGGGATGGTTGGTGCCTATGGCAATGTGGGTGCAGTACTATTTTTAACTGTGCTCTCTTTTGTATCACCACAAATTTTCTTTATGACAATTGCCGGTGCTGCACTATTTGTTCTGCTTGCTATTCAGTTTATTGATGAGCCGGAGGGACATATGGCTGAGGTATTACCAGATGGTACTGTTGAAATGATTGAAGTCAATTAACTGCTTCACTCCCACCGGTAACTTAAAAACTATGAACAATAAATTGGAAATCAGCCTGGGTGCCTATAGTGATAAAGGTATAAAGGATGATAATGATGATTTTCTGATCTGTAAAACACCCCATGGTCATAGTCTGAAAAATAAAGGTATTGTCATTGCCATTGCTGACGGTATGAGTTCCAGTGATGCCGGCAAGGAAGCCAGCCATGCCTGTATCAATGGTTTTATTAATGATTATTATAGTACCCCTGATTCCTGGACTGTTCCAAATTCTGCACAAAAAATTCTTTCTGCTCTAAACAGCTGGCTGTATAGCCGTGGCCACACTGAGTATCAGAGTACCCGCGGTATGGTGACGACTTTAAGTATTCTGGTTTTAAAATCAAATACAGCACATATATTTCATATTGGTGATTCCCGAATTTATCGTTTAAGAGATAATGAATTAGAACAAATCACCAGAGATCATCGTGTCTGGCTATCGGATTCAAAAACTGATGAAAAAAGTTATCTTAACCGTGCCATGGGTATTGATCTACATCTGGATATTGATTACCACAAACTGACCCTTGAAAAAGAGGATATCTTTGTGCTATCTACAGATGGTATCCATGATTTTTTATCCCATAAAAAACTTCAGAAATTATTAATTTCTTCTGAACTCAATGCTTATGACAATGATCAATCAGAACCATTATTCACCCGACAATGTCATGAGATCGCTCAACAGGCATTAGAAAATCACAGTGATGATAACCTCAGCATTCAGATTCTTAAAGTGAATAATCTTCCGCTTGCTGAAGAGAAAGAGATATTATTAAAAGCCCATGAATTACCATTTCCACCGCCTTTAGAAGCTGGAATGATACTGGATGGCTATCAAGTCATTGAAGAACTTCATGCCAGTAATCGTACCCAGATATATTCTGCAAAACATATAAAAACAAATAGCAGCGTTATTCTTAAGACACCCTCTATTAATTTTTCAGATGACGAGCACTTTATTGAGCAATTTTTACATGAAGAGTGGGCGGGTAAAAGGATTAATTCACCTTATGTACTTAAAATACTCAAACTCGAGAGCAAAACCAATTCTCTTTATTATGTGACTGAATATTTACAGGGCATCACTTTAAGAGAATGGATGAAGAGAAATCCTCTACCTGACATTAGTATAGTTCTGCCCATAGTAGAGCAAATTGCCAAGGGTCTGCGGGCATTTCATCACATGGAAATGCTGCATCAGGATCTTAAACCGGAAAATATCATGATTGATGTAGACAATCAGATAAAAATTATTGATTTTGGTTCAGTTAAAATAGCCGGAATAGAGGAATTAAAAAAATCAGGGGAAGATCAGAATACTTTATTAGGTACTGTTAATTATAGTGCCCCGGAATTTTATCTGGGTCAGTCCGGTGGTGAACGCAGTGACTTATATTCATTGGCAGTGATTACTTATGAACTACTTAATAATGCTTTGCCCTTTGGTCAGGATATGCCGGAAAAGGCTAATTATCGACAATTATCAAAATTAAACTATATTTCCAGTATTCATCTCAACCCTATGGTACCCAACTGGATGGATGGTGCAATAAAAAAATCTTTGTCACTCGATATCAAATTACGTCATGAAGATGTTTTTGAGTTTTTATATGATTTACAAAACCCTAATTCTCATTTTCTTAATATGTCAGTTAGCCCATTAATTGAAAGAAACCCTATGCTGGTATGGAAAAGTATTGCCATCATTTCTTTTATTAGCAATTTAGTACTTTTTTATCTACTGGTTAAACCTGAATAAAGATTCATCACAGAAATGCATACTTTTCATGTGACAAAAAAACATGACTGCCATGGGTGGCAGGAAATTAAATTATCAGCTAATGACCTATAGTACTAATTAGAGGAACAACAACAATATTATTTAATTTCCAGATAACGGACATCTACAATTGTTAAAAATTGGAAGCAAAAATTCCCAGTCTGATTATGATTGTCTGACAGACTCAGCTTGAAAAATATATTATCTGAGCTAGAATTAATAATATATCTTTATTAACTTCTAAGCGGATGGATTAAGTCTATGTCTCTAAAGACACTGTTTTTAGCCTTAATATTCTTTTCCCATTTTACTCTGGCAGATGATGTCGTCATTGCAGTTCGTGCCCATTCCGGTGCAGAACAGGCAGTTGAGCACTGGATGCCAACCATTCATTATCTTCAGGAAAAAATACCCCAGCATACATTTTCCTTATTGCCCGTTGAAAGTATTGATGAAATGGATCTACTTTTTTCAAGGGGAAAGATTGACTTTGTTATTACCCAACCTGTTGCCTATGTTGATTTAGAACATTTATATGGGGCAACACGTATACTGACCATGATAAAGAAAGGGGGACTGGATCAATTTGGTTCTGTTATTTTTTCCCGGAATCATGATGATAACATCAGTAATTTACAGGATATCAAAAACAAAATAATCGCCGGAGTGACAAAGAAGGGCTTTGGCGGCTGGCTTATTGGTTATAATGAATTATTAATCTCTGGAATTGATGCCTACAAAGACTGTAAACAAGTCATTTTTTCAGGTAGCCATGAGGGGGTTGTTGAGGATGTTATTTCCGGGCGTGCGGATGTCGGGATTGTACGTACGGAGATCATTGAGACAATGATAAAAAATGGACAATTAACTCCTGATGCACTGCGTATTCTCAATTTACAGAAAACACCGGGATTTCCATTGTTACACAGCACTTCCTTATACCCTGAATGGGCATTTGCCAAAGCTAAACATGCATCCCCGATTATTGCTTCTGACATTGTCATTCATTTGCTGGCAATAAAATCAGTCAGTATTAACTCTGAAATCAGCACTCATCATGCCTGGAGTATTCCACTTGATTACAACCCTGTTCATGAATTGATGAAAAAGCTGAAAGTGGGAAGTTATGCCAGTTATGGACGTTTTGATATTGCTGAATTTGTGAATACAAATCCTGCGTTTGTATTGATTACTCTTATTTTTATCTTAATAACACTGACTCTTGTTGTTTTACGCTTTCATCAAAAAAATAAGTGTCTTATGGCTTTGACTCAGCATCTGCAAAAGGTAAAACAAACTCTGGAAATATCAGAAGAAAAAACACTGACCACACTAAGATCCATTGGTGACGCCGTTATTTCAGTTGATCTTAATGGTCATATCATCTTCATTAACCCTGTTGCTGAAAATTTAACTGGCTGGAGTAATACCGAGGCCATTGGACAGGCACTTGATACTGTTTTCAATATTATTAATGATGAGACACATTTAAGAATTGAAAGCCCGGTTCAAAAATGTTTAAAACAAGAAAAAATTATTTCTCTGGAAAACAATACACTATTAATAAAAAAAGATGGTTCAGAAATTACCATTGAAGACTCTGCAGCACCCATTATAAGCCATCAAAATATAATAATTGGTGTTGTTCTTGTCTTTCGTGATGTAACTCAATCAAACCGCATGGCATTAAAACTAAAAAATCAAACACAGGAAACAGTAGAATTATGGTCATTAATTGAAGACTCAAAAAATGAGATTTATATTTTTGATAAAAATTTGCATTTTATTCATGTCAATAAAGGTGCCCGCCAAAATCTGGGGTATTCGAATAGCGAACTAAAAAATCTAACGCCCTTTGATATTAAAAAAGACATGTCTAAAAAACAATTTATTGAACTTATTTTGCCATTAACCACTGGTCAGGAAAAAATTCTCAATTTTGAAACGATTCATCAACGCAAGGATGGTTCAACTTATCCGGTCGAGGTTAACCTGCAATATTCTCATTTTAAAGAACAGCCTGTCTTTGTTGCATTCATTCTGGATATTACAATAAGAAATAAAACTGAAGAACAACTACGTCAGGCTCAAAAAATGGAGGCAATCGGTCAGCTAAGCGGTGGTATTGCCCATGATTTTAATAATTTGCTGGGGATCATTATTGGCAATCTGGGTTTTCTTGAACGTCTGGTTAAAGGCAATGACATATCACTGCGCAAGGTGGATGCAGCCTATACTGCTGCATTACGGGCAGCTGATCTGACAAAGCAGCTATTGGGTTTCTCACGCAAACAGGAACATCTTAAAAAAACCAGCAATATTAATCAAATTATTAATGATGTAGACAGATTGATTAATCGCTCAGTTACCCCGGAAATTTCAGTAGAATATCACTTTGTTGCTTCCCCGTATTTAACCGACATTGATCCCGGAGCATTTAAAGATTCCATACTTAATCTGGTTCTAAATGCACGGGATGTGATGCCCGATGGAGGGCGTTTAACCATTGAGACACGTAATAAAACACTGGATCAAAGTTATGTATCACAACATCCTGATGTCAAAGCTGGTGATTATATTGAATGTATCATTACTGATACGGGATGTGGCATCTCTGATGAAGAAATGACACATATTTTTGAACCTTTTTATACCACCAAAGCTCAGGGTAAAGGAACAGGATTGGGACTCAGTATGGTGTTTGGTTTTTTTAAACGTTCAAAAGGACATTTAAAAGTTTATTCAGAAGTGGATATAGGCACTTCCTTCCATCTTTTTTTACCCCGAAGCAAAGCAACATCTGAATCATCTCATCCTGTTGCTGACGAGAAGATGGATTTACCTGAGGGTAATGAAACAATCCTGGTAGTTGATGATGAACCTGGACTGATTATAGTTGCCTGCAGTCAGCTAAAAGAGCTGGGCTATAAAACTTTATCAGCAGGCACTGGTCATGAGGCTGTTAAACTATTGCATCAACATAAAGAGATTAATATACTCTTCAGTGATGTGATCATGCCTGGTGGTATGAATGGTTATGAACTGGCTGAACAGGCAGAACTCATCAACCCTGCTATTAAAGTATTGCTGGCATCAGGCTTTACGAAAAAAGCATTGGTAAAAAATGGTCAGTCCCGATTTGCTGCTCACTTGCTGGCCAAGCCTTATAGCTTTAAAGAATTAGCTTTAGGTATTCGTAAAGCAGTTAATCAATCAGTGAGAGATAAAGGAGAAACAGAATGACTAATAAACCACAGCTGGTTGTAATTGATGATGAAGCAGGCATTACTGAGTTTGTGTGCGATGTCGCAGAGGGATGCGGCTATTCAGTACAGTCACACCTTTCCTTTCTCGACTTTGAACGCCACTTTATATCTGCAGTGGATGTTATTGTACTGGATCTGGTTTTACCTGATATGGATGGGGTGGAGGTTTTACGTTACCTGGCTGAAAAACAGGTGGGAGCAGCCATTATTTTAGTGAGCGGTTATGATGATAGTGTCTTACATTCTGCCAAAAATTTAGCCAAAGAACGGGGTCTTAATATCAAGGGTAGTATGAGTAAACCTATTAAAATTGATGATTTAGAGACTTTGCTGCTATCAATAAAAGCGGATGAGATAAAGAAAAAACAACAGAGCAAAATAGCTTCAACCAGCATAACTGAGGCTGAGCTTGAACAGGGCATCAAACAGAAAGAATTTGTGCTCTATTACCAGCCTAAAATAGAGCTTAATAACAACCAGTTTTCCAGCACTGAAGCATTAGTGAGATGGAAACATCCTGAAAAAGGCCTGCTTCCACCTGATGCCTTCATCCCTCTGGCAGAAGAATCAGGATTAATGGATCAATTATCTCAACTTATTCTGGAGACATCATTTAAACAGTGTGAACAGTGTGGGCTTGAAGGATTGCATCCCTTTGTTTCAGTTAATCTTTCTGCCAATAACATTAAAAGTCTTGAATTTCCTGAATGGCTGCTATCCAATCTACTTAAGTATTCACTCTCCAGCAGTGATATTACTATAGAATTAACCGAAACTGCTATCATGGCTGATCTGGTCAATTCATTAGAGATTTTAACTCGCATCCGTATGAAAGGCTTTAATCTTTCTATTGATGACTTTGGTACCGGTTATTCATCCTTACAGCAACTCTACCGTATACCATTCACAGAAATGAAAATTGACCGTTCCTTTGTCATGGATGCTTTACAGGATAAAGAAGCTAGAGCCATTATAGAAATGAGCATCATACTCGGACATAAACTCGGCATGAAGATTGTTGCAGAAGGTGTGGAAACAAAAGAATCTCTGGAACTTATCCGGGAATTAGGCTGTGATTTTGCCCAAGGCTACTTTATTGCCAGACCTATGCCTTATGACAATTTATTAGAGTGGATACCACAATGGCAAGAGGAGCACCCTCTTTGAGCTTACTTAAAAGTGTAGTCACAGTATTAAAATTATTTTTTTCTATCATTTAAAAGCGAATAGCTGTCCTATTTAACGAAAATGATAGTGAAATAGGACAAAAATGGCTTTTCTGTAGTAGGATTTTTATTCTCGGACAGGATCAGGAGCCTGAATTTTTTATTAATAATACCAGAGCTTTATCGATGCCATCATCCAATGTTCCACCAAATAAAGACGGTGTTGTGATTCCAAGGATTGGTTCAATTAGTAATTTACCATGACTGTCAATCAGGATTGTAGTTGGAAAAAGCCTGACACCATAACGCTTTGCTAATTGGCGTGCTGTTATTTTCTTGCCGGAAAAATCAATTATGCTGCTCCCGTAACCAAGATGAACTTCTCGCAAAATAACTTTCTCCGTGTAGTCACCGGAAATAATCATAGGAATTAAAAATTCTTCTCTCAGACGTTCACAAAATGGACATTCATCAGTACCGAACATCATTAATATAGGGAGTTTTTTATCCTGAGATAATTGAGCAGTTTCTTGGAGATCTTGTATGCGGGGTAGTTCAGGCCGGCCTGGATCTCTCTCTGCCAAAAGCAAGGAACTATACAAACTCAATATCACTATTATCAGCATTAATAGACTCTTATCAAACATACTGAAATTCTACTCTCTGTGTTATCTGACATAAAAGTTCATAAGCAATTGTAGCGGAGTTTTGTGATACTTTTTCAATAGCCAGTCCATCACCCCATAATATCACTCTATCTCCAATGCTCACATCAGCTAATGCTTTCATTTTATTATGTTGTGGAAAAAAACAACCCAAGTCGATAGTAATCATATCCATGGAGACCCGACCGACCAAAGGCACTTCAATACCATGAATCAATACAGGTGTACCTGCTTTCGCATGGCGAGGATAACCATCACCATAGCCAATCGCAACCACTCCAATAGTCATATCTTCAGGGCAACACCAATTGGAACCATAGCCTATACAGTCGCCCTGTTTTAAGGCTTTAATAGAAATAAGCTCGGATGAAAGTGTCATCACTGCTTTTAATTGCTCATCCAGCCCTGTTCTGGCTTCTGCATCTGCCTCAAAAGGAGATACTCCATAGAGCATAATGCCCGGTCTGACCCAACCAAAATGTGTTTCCGGCATGGATAATACAGCTGCTGAATTTGCCATACTTTTTTCAATTACTGCAAACTCTTCTATATCACTATAAAATTTTTCAAATTGTAAAGTTTGTTGTTTATTGGCAGGATTATGCATTTCATCAGCACAGGCAAAATGTGACATAACTCCCTGCGGTAATTGCATAGTTTCTAAACTTTTCAGACCTTCAAGCACTATTTTCCAGTCATCTCCTAATAAGCCCAGACGGTGCATACCCGTATCAACTTTTAACCAGTAGATAAGTTCTGAGTGTGAATATTTTTCAAAGAATAACAACAGAATTTTAAATTGCTCTAAACAGTGAATAGTGGGAATTAAATCATCTTTTTCACATTCAATATAGTCATCAATAGAAGAAATACCTTCCAGAATCAGAATAGGCTTATTTATATTTTCTTTAATTAAGTAATGTCGTAACTCTAAGGCTTCGTCTAATCTCGCCACAGCAAAAACATCACTATTTTCTAATGCCCTCACAATAGGAAAAACACCATGACCATAGGCATTGGCTTTGATTACGGAGATAATCCGACTTTCAGCAGCCAGCTCTCTTACCCGGGCAAGATTGTGTCTTAAATTAGCAAGATTGATCTCTGCCCTGACTTTCTTTCTAACGTTATTCATAGGACATTTTGGTTTTAATCAACATAGTCAATCGTAGCATGGTTTTCAAACTTGGTATATTGTCCCAGAAAAGTCAGTCTTGCAACACCCAGTGGACCATTTCTATGCTTGGCAATAATGATTTCCGCCGTCCCCTTATCCGGACTATCCTCATCATAAACTTCATCACGATAAATAAACACAATCAAATCTGCATCTTGCTCGATGGCTCCAGATTCCCTCAAATCAGACATTACAGGACGTTTATTGGGGCGTTGTTCCAAGCCGCGATTAAGCTGTGACAATGCAATAACGGGTACATTCATTTCTTTCGCCAATGCTTTTAAACCCCGTGAAATTTCTGAAATTTCATTGACCCGGTTTTCTGAACTACCTTTTATCTGCATTAATTGCAGATAATCTACGATAATTAAACCTATATTGTGTTTTCGTTTTAGGCGTCTGACTCTGGCACGCATTTCTGTAGGGGACAAGGCAGGGGTATCATCAATGAAAATCTGTGCTTCATTTAAAATAGATACGGCAGACGTTAATCGCGGCCAGTCGTCTTCATCCAACTGTCCTGAACGCACCCGGGTTTGATTAATACGACCCAAGGAAGATAACATACGTAATGTGAGAGATTCTGCAGGCATCTCCATACTAAAAACAGCCACACCAACACCCGCATCAATGGCAGCATTCTCAGCTATATTCATCGCATAAGTCGTTTTCCCCATTGATGGACGTCCCGCGACTATCACCAAATCAGCGGGTTGTAAACCTGATGTCAGGCTATCAAAATCAGTAAATCCTGTAGGAATACCGGTAAAACTACCACCATTTTGATATAGCTCATCAATTCTATCCACTGTCTTTTTCAGCAGATCAGTCATGCCTTTGAAATCATTTCCTGCATTGGCACCTTTATCTGAAATTTCAAAAACTGTTTTTTCAGCAGCTTCCAAAATATCATCACTTTTTCGGCCTTCCGTATTAAATGCACTGTCCGCAATATCATTACCAATCTGGATGAGTTGTCTCAAAACAGAACGTTCACGAACAATTTCAGAATAGGCACGAATATTTGAGGCACTGGGCGTATTATTTACCAGGCTGCCGAGATAGGCCAGCCCACCAATATCATCCAGCGTATTTAAAGATTCCAGCCGCTCTGATAAGGTGACCACATCACAGGGCTTTCCTTTTTCAATCTGGTTACGGATTTCGGTGAAAATCAGTCGATGATCACGACGATAAAAGTCTTCTTCATTAATAATGCTGGCGATATTATCCCAGGATTCATTATTAATCAGTAAGCCGCCTAAAATAGACTGCTCCGCATCAATAGAGTGGGGAGGAACTTTGAGTGATTCTGTTATTTGATCCATAACTGACTCTGAAATTATTTGCCTTATTATAAAGCAGATTCAAATGACTAAGTAATAGTCGAATAGGGATATTATAACGATGATTAAAAAAAAATCCCTTAACTTTGTATAAAAAGTTAAGGGCCGATATTTTTAGAATTATATATTAAGATTTATTTTTTTGCAGCATTCAAGTCTGTTTCAGTATTATCAAAACCTAACTTATAACCTAAAGAAACATGATGGAAACGTCCATTGGTATAGTCATCATGAATTGCAAAGCCAAAATTATAAACTTGATCTAATTTCAGATTTAAATCTGTGGCATTATCGGATTTTAAATTACGAACCATTTCAACTGTCCACATGCCATCGGCTAAAACGGCATTAAATTCAATTTCCTGACCGCCATCCATAATACGATCGGAGAGAATAGCACCATTTTCTGAGACTTTAGTGCCCGCCTTATAACGGTGAACATCCATAAAACGACCATCAGCACCTTCCTGAGCCACTTCTTCTGGTGTTTTCAATTTATCCCAACCACCCAGCACTTTGCCGCGACGGCCTTTAATTTCAACTTTAGTGCGGCTTTCCGTGATGTACTTGGTAATTCCTTGAGAACTGTCAATTTGCCCTTTCTGTTCATAGGCATCAATCACTGTTTGCTCTGGAGCCGCCGGCATACCACGGTTATCATGGTGACAGGTTCCCCAGCATCCTGCTCTGTCGGCATAGAGTACATCATCTGTGGCAAACATCATGGCTAATTTCACCTGATTTTCCGGATCCATTTTACCACCATCGGCAAAGGGTACAGGGGTATGTTCAGTATCGAGCCACTGGAAACGCATATAAAGTTTATCATCATCATGCATTGACTGGACGGTGACCGGGATACTGCCGCGTTTACCTGGAATCGGTGTTGGCTCCAGTTTTTCTCCAGTCACAATTTTTTCACCCATAGCTGCGGTTTCTTTATCATGACAGCTGGTACAGGTGTCACCAGCCTGAAATGGACGTTTACCGCCATGCTCACTACCCTTAAAAATCCATTCCATGGAAGACTGTCCTGGATAAAAAATTGTAATTTCTCGCTCAGAAGCCTTGCTCCAGTCAATACCTGAAGGTTTTGCTGCTGGTGCAGCACTGCTGGCAGCAGGCACTGAAGCTGCAGGAGCTGCAACGGCACTGGCTTGCTTCTTCACCGCATTGACATCTGCTTCAGCATTATCAAATCCCAGTTTGTAGCCTAGAGAAACATGATGAAAACGACCGTTGGTATAATCATCATGAATAGCAAAACCAAGATTATAAACTTTAGTCAGATCCAACTGGATATCATCTGTAACATCTGTTTTAAGTTTACGTCTCATTTCAACAACCCAGATATTATCCTGTCTGCTTGAAGTGAATTCAACACCACCATCACTTAATAAACGTTCAGCTAAAATTGAACCATTTTCAGACTTATTGGTACCGGCCTGATAACGATACAGATCCATAAAGCGTCCTTCCGTTAGCTCAAGCTTAACTTCTTCTGCTGTTTTTAATTTATCCCAGCCGCCCAGTATCTTTCCGCGGCGACCTTTAATTTCAACCTTGGTACGACTCTCAGTAATATACTTGGTCAGACCCTTGCTCATATCCACCTGATCTTTTTGTGCATAGGCATCAATGGCTGACTGCTCCGGAGCAACCGGCATATTGCGATTGTCATGATGACAAGTGCCCCAGCAGCCAGCTCTGTCAGCGTATAAGACATCATCAGTGGTCAGCATGAGTGCCAGTTTGACCTGATTATCCGGATCCATTTTTCCACCATCGGCAAAAGGTACCGGTGTATGTTCTGTATCTTCCCATTCATAGCGCATATACAGATAGTCATCATCATGAGCTGCCTGAACTTTTACCGCGATACTACCGCGTTTACCCGGAATAGGGGTCGGTTCCAGTTTTTCTCCCGTAACGATTTTCTCACCCATAGCAGCAGTTTCTTTATCATGACAGCTGGTACAGGTATCACCTGCCTGAAATGGACGTTTACCACCATGTTCACTACCCTTGAATATCCACTCCATAGAGGACTGACCCGGATAGAAAATAGTAATAGTCCGATCGGGCACATCATTCCAGTCAATACCAAAGCCTGCATCAGCAGCAGGTGCCGCCGCAGAAGCTGAAGGTGCAACATCACCTGCCTTACATTCACCCGGTACAATCACTTCTTTAATCACAGTTTTTGTAATGACTCTTGGCTTGGGTGGATTATTTGATAAATCCAATAGTTTTTGCTGTTTTTTATTAACCGGCTGTCTTAATGTTGCATTAGGCTTAGCCATAGAAGGATCCGGTTGAGATATTGCTTCCAGCTCCTCCTCGTCCATCTCTTTATGAGGTGAAGGATGAGCAATACCTTTATGACAGTCAATACAGGTACCACCTTGCTGCAAGGCTTTTTCATGCTGTTTTCTGGCACGAGGTTTTTGATAGGCAACACTCATGGACTCAAAGTCGTGACAATTTCGACATTCTCTGGAATTATTAGCCTTCATACGTCGCCATTCATTCTGGGCTAGTTGTAAACGTTTGCCCAGGAACTTTTCACGAGTATTAATGGTGCCTAAAATTTTATGATAGATTTCATTTGAAGCCTGAATCTTGCGCTTCATCTTATAAACCCATTCCTTGGGCACATGGCAATCTGGACAGGTTGCACGCACACCGGAACGATTGGCATAGTGGATGGTGGTTTTATATTCCTGATACACATTATCTTTCATTTCATGACAGGAAATACAAAATTGCTCATTATTAGTCAATTCCAGGGCGGTATTAAAACCACCCCATAAAATAATACCCAATACAATAAAGAATATTCCAGAGCCGACAGTAGCGCCCATAAAGAGTTTACGACGTAAAAAGCTTGGTGAATCCATTTTTAACCCCTGCCCAAATTGTATAATTGATAATGATTTGTAAGACTGACTGTTTTGCCTGAAAATATCCTTGACTTAAAACAACACTCCATTATTTTGTAGGCATTTTCTTACAGATACATAGCTTACTTGGAATATTGTTTTAAAGCAAAAAAAAGCGGATATAGAAATCTCTATATCCGCTTTGTTACAACACGTTAATTAAACGCTCATCATTTATGTTTTATGATGAACACGGTTATAAACGTTGAACTTACCAGTTGGTGTTGTCAGACCTTTAATACGCTTAATCTCTTTCAGAGTTTTTGCATCATAGACTACGATTTCACCAGTAGGGTTCTTGTTATCAGAACGATTCCAGACAGAAACCCAAACTTCAGTTCCGGCTTTGTTGAACTCCATATGAAGTGCAGCTTTACCTTTCTCTTTAGTTACCTGAATTGTTTTCACAATTTTGCGGGTCTTCTTGTCGATAACCTGAACACTTTGCTGTACTTCCGGCTCAGGATGCTTCAACTGGTCAGCCCAGTAGTAATCTGAGTTTTCATGAGTACGGATAAATGCACCAGCACCATCAGTTTCAACTTCATAACAAAGTTTCCACGCCTGATCAGGATGACCCTTTGGATCATTACCCCAGACTGAGACTTTACCAACACCCAGGTGAGTTGTGCCGCCAACAGGACCACACTTAGGATCAATCCAGTTTGCACCAGGACCAGGATGAGGTAGTTTATCTACATCAATCATGGCTTCTAAATCACCACCATCTTTAGTATCGATAATAACCATCTTCTTGGAAGCATTCGCAGCAATCTGGAAGTAACGACCGGTTGGATCATAGAATCCATCGTGCAGGAACTTGGCAGAGTTAATCTGCTTGATATTCAATGCATCCAGATCAGTATAATCAACCTGCCACATCTGACCCAGCTCTTTAGCCGCAACTAAGAAAGAAGACTCATTAGGATTAGTATAGATAGCAGCAACACGAGACTCCTCAACATAGTTACCGTCAACATTCATACCACGAGTTGAAACAACTTTAACTGGCTTCATTGTTTTGGCATCAACAATAACGAAATGTGGAGGCCAGTAACCACCGGCTATGACGTATTTACCATCACCAGACACTGCAACATCACGTGCATCATAAGCAATTTGCGTTTCAGCAACTAACATCTTCTTAGGTGTTTGCCATAAATCAAATTTATTCAACTTGCCGTCACGACCAATGGTATACCAGAAACGACCATCAACATCGGCCGATTTATCGACATTGTGATGCTCTTGTCCTTTAATCACGTGTACCGCATAACCTGCATCAAGATGAGCAACGATTTTTTTAGTGTCGCCATCAATAATGGCAATTTTACCCGCATCACGTTCGATAACAACAAAGAAGTTTTCCCAGTTCAAGCCGTGCATAGGCTTAGTTGGGTAATCTTTAGGCTCAATATAAACCTTGGTACGTTCCTGCATCAGAGCAAGAGACATTTCAGGTGGCACAGGTGGTGTCAACTGGATATAAGTTGCCATTAATTTAATTTCATCTTTACTAAAGATGTCATTAAAGTTGTTCATACCGCCTTCAGTACCATAAGTCAAAATCTTTTCAAGACGTTTTTGACCTAATTTCTTAGTAGCTTTAGGCTCCAGGTTTTTACCGGTAGCGCCCTTACGTAAAACACCATGACAACCTGCACAGCGTTGAAAGTATAATGTCTTGGCTTTTTCAAAATCAGCTTCTGACAATGTCGGCTCTGCAGCATTAACCATGCTCATCGGGGCTGTCATAGCACCTGCAAAAGCAACTGCAGCAGCTAATTTACCCATTTTTAAAATTTTCATTAATTATAAGTCTCCATGGAGTTTATTTGTAACTTATTGTTTATTAATAGTAAGATTTCCTAAAGCAGTTGTTTCAACAGACAAGTTGCAAGGAAATTTAAGTCTAAATCACATGTTGAAGTTAACCTCTTTGAAAAGCTAACTTCCTTGATTTACATCAAACTTGAAAGAAAGAATACTAGATTGTTTCTTATATTTCAACTGCTTATTTTAGTTTTTATTGAATATTTTTTGTTTATTTAATTGATATAAATCAATAACTACAACATATGTTCTGTTTTATGTTAAAGTTGACCTATAAACTGAGCTTATCTGTATTGATCTATATCATAGCACTCAGGATGAAGCTTATATATCGTAATGCCTTAATTAAAGCTATTGACGAACCAATGTATTCAGAAATTAAATTTAAAATACAAATATTAAATATTGTTCAAAATTTGATAAAAAAAATAATCATTTTACTGCTCATATTATCAGTCCAGGTTAGCAATTCCTTTGCCGGACAAGCTGAGGATAATTCAGTTACAGCGCTTAACACAGCTGCTTTTCAAGAACCTGATGATAATAGGAAAAAAGAATTAACTTATATTGTGTTACAAGATTGCGGTTCCTGCCATGGAATGACACTCAAGGGAGGTTTAGGTCCCTCTTTAGAGGCGAAACGATTGGCAGTTTTACCCAAACAGTATCTAATGGACGCTGTTATCCACGGTCGTAAAGATACTCCTATGCCACCCTGGGGTCCACTTCTGACACAGGGTGAAATTCAATGGATAGTAGAACAATTACAATCAGGACAACTTGGAAGACACAGTCAATAATTATGAAGAAATTAAAACTATTTTTTATTTTAACTATCACTTTTTCAACACTGCTGGCCGCTTCATTGAGTTTTTCAGCCTGCAAAATGCCGGAAAAAATGGCGACAGGCGATTTGGGCGTTATTATCGAACGCATGGACGGATCTGTACTGATTGTTAATAATACTTCCTTATCTATCTTGTGTCGTGTTAAAGGCTTGGGCGATCTCTCTCATGCTTCTATTGTATTCTCTCGTGATGCCCGTTTTGCTTTTGTTTTTGGTCGTGATGGAGGCTTAACTAAAATTGATCTGCTCAATGGAGTGATTGTTAAACGTATTATGCAATCAGGCAATTCAATTGGCGGAGCAATTTCTCAGGATGGTCGCTATGTCGCAGTATCCAATTATGAACCAGGTGGTGTGAATATTTTTTCAGTAGATGATTTGTCTAAAGTGGCTGACATTCCAGCCGTATATGGTGAAAGTAATCTACGATCCAAGACGGTTGGTCTGGTTGATGCCCCTGGTAATCAATTTATTTTTAGTCTCTATGACGGCAATGAAATCTGGCAAGTCCAGGTTGAAAAAAATGCAGACTCTGTCAGCACCTCAACTAAAAAATATCTTAATGCAGGCAAGGCACCTTATGACGGCTTAATCAGCAGTAATGGCCGCTATTATATTGCCGGGCTATTTGGTGAAGATGGATTGAGCCTGCTGGATTTATGGCATCCTGAAAAAGGATTACAGCGAATATTAAGTCATTATGGCAAGGGCAAAAAGAAGCTTCCTGTTTACAAAATGCCACATCTGGAAGGCTGGGCAATTGCTGGAAAGTATGCTTTTTTACCTGCAGTGGGACTGCATGAAGTTTTGGTAGTGGATATTAATACCTGGCAGGAAGTGAAACGTATCAAAGTACATAGTCAACCGGTCTTTGCCATGGCCAGCCCTGATGACCGTCAAATATGGGTCAACTTTGCCTTTCCTGATAATAATATATTACAGGTAATTGACTCTGAAACTTTTGAAATTATTAAGCAATTTCAACCCGGCAAGGGCATTTTGCATATGGAATTCACTCCAAGAAGTGAGCATGTCTGGGTCTCTGTGAGAGATAATGATGAAATTATCATTTATGATACAAAGACACTTAAAGAGCTGAAGCGCTTACCGGCTAAAAAGCCCAGCGGTATTTTCTTTAGTTCCCGTGCCCATCGTATCGGACTATAGGATTCAGGTTTTAGCATGCTCACACCACTAGAAAAATGCCTGCTTAACGATTATCAACAAGGCATACCGTTAGTATCGAAGCCATATGCTGAAATGGCAAAAGAACTGACCAGAAAAGGCTTTAGTGTCACCAGTTCTGAAGTAATAGATTGTTTGAGTGAACTAAAGGAAAAAGGATTAATCAGCCGTGTCGGCCCTGTTTTTAAGCCTAAAACTGTTGGCGGCAGTACATTGGCGGCATTGGCAGTGCCCGTTGAACGAATGGAAGAAGTGGCTCAAATCGTTAATAGCTTTTCTCAGGTTAATCATAACTATGAACGCGAGCACCATTATAATCTGTGGTTTGTTGTCACGGCATCCTCTCAGGATGATGTTTTACTTGTCCTTGATCAAATAGAACAGCAAACAAATTTAAAAGTACTTAACTTACCCATGGAAAATGACTATCATATCAACCTGGGGTTTCCACTTTGCTTTGAAGAAGCTGATTTCAAGGACTCAGAGTTTGAAAGTCCGATGTTTAAGACAGATCATTAACGTGCTTTGTTCACGAATTCAATGTGAAAAAGTTTATTGTAAACAGGTATTATAAAATGACATTAGATTCATTAGACCAGCAATTAATTACAATTATTCAGGGTGGCTTTGAGTTAATCAATAAACCTTTTGCCCGTATTGCAGCACAAATAGGGGTTTCTGAACAGGTAGTGCTGGATCGCCTGGCTCAGCTAAACGAAAATGGTACCATTAAACGCATGGGAGTTGTTGTACGTCACCGTGAATTAGGCTTTACAGCTAATGCCATGGTCGTTTGGGATATACCCGATCAGCGTGTTGATGAAATTGCACAGCGTATTGCTTCTTTTGATTGCGTCACTCTTTGTTACCAGCGTCCTCGCCGTATGCCGGATTGGTCTTATAATCTATTTTCTATGATTCACGGCAAAGACCGTGATTTTGTTCTACAGCGTTTGGCAGACATCGTTGATATTTTAGAACTGCAAAATATTAAACATACACCTCTATTCAGTACTCGTCAGTTTAAACAGCGTGGTGCACACTATTTTAATAAGCAAAGCTTTGCAAATAATAGTTTTGAATCTATCAACTACCCCGTTGCTCCTCTGTTGGGAAAAAATTTAATTAATAATCCTTCAATTGCAAAATTAGTTCATCAGGATAAAACACCTGTTTCTATCAACCATGCCTATGGATGAAATTGATCGCCGGATTATTAACTCACTGCAAGGTAATTTCCCTATAGTAGACAATCCCTATCAGCAGGTTGCAGAACAACTGGGAATCCAACAAGAAGATCTGCTCAAACGCCTTGAACTATTATTGGAAAATAAGACTCTAACCCGCTTTGGCCCCATGTATGACATCCAAAAATTAGGCGGTAACTTCAGCCTTTGCGCTATTCGTGTTCCTGCAGAACATTTTGATGAAGTAGCAGCTATTGTCAATTCATTTTCTGAAGTGGCACATAATTATGAACGTGATCATGAATTTAATATGTGGTTTGTTCTCGCCACAGAATCTTTACAGAAAATTGATCAAGTCAACCGTTCAATTGAAGAAAAAACAGGGCTTAAGGTCTATAATATGCCCAAGCTGCAGGAATTTTTTGTCGGCCTGCATTTTCAAGCATAAGAGGCAGGCATAGGCTTTTGGGATACAAAAATTTGGAAGAGAAGTAATGGATGACCTGGATAGAAAAATTATTACAGCAACACAATCCGGATTACCGCTGGTAAAAAATCCTTATGAGATTATAGCCAAAACACTTAATATTGAAGTAACATTACTCAAGCAACGCATGAACAATATGCTTGAAAACGGCCAGATTCGTCGTATCGGTGCAGTGCCTAATCACTATAAATTAGGCTATACAGCCAATGCTATGTCAGTATGGGATGTTAGTGATGATAAAATTAATGAGCTGGGTCAGCAATTAGGTGCTCTGTCATTTGTCAGCCATTGTTATGAACGCCCGCGTTTTTTACCGGAATGGCCGTACAATTTATTTGCCATGGTGCATGGTAAAAATAAGGAGGAAGTGATGCAGCAGATTCAGCAAATTGTCACTTTGTTAGGTAAAGATTGCTCTGCTTATGAGTTGCTTTATAGTAAACAAATATTAAAAAAAACCGGCCTGCGTCTTAAAGACAAAAACACATAACAGACTAGAAAATATAAAATGTTTAGAATTTCTCAATATCTTAATGAAGTACTCAATCCAACACCGCCAGGTGTCAAACGAAATCCTCCGGGACCCGTTGTCATCTGGAATCTGATTCGACGTTGTAACCTGACCTGCAAGCATTGTTACTCAATTTCTGCTGACACACATTTTAAGGGTGAATTATCAACAGCTGAAGTCTATACCGTAATGGATGATTTAAAAGCCTTTGGCGTACCTGTGTTAATTCTTTCCGGTGGAGAACCCTTATTGAGAGATGATATTTTTGAAATTTCTCAACATGCAAAAGAGATGGGGTTTTATGTCGGCCTTTCCACCAATGGCACATTGATCACTGAGGACAATATCAAACAAATTGCTGACATGGATTATAATTATGTCGGAATCAGTATTGATGGTATAGAAGCTACGCATGATATTTTTCGTCGCAAAGAGGGTGCCTATAAAGAATCAATCAAAGGCATTCGTCTGTGTAAAGCTCATGGCATTAAAGTAGGCCTGCGTTTTACGCTCACGCAGGATAATGCTGATGAATTGCCCGATTTATTAACACTAATGGAAGTCGAAGGTGTTGACAAGTTTTACCTGTCTCATCTTAACTATGCAGGACGTGGTAATAAAAATCGTAAGGATGATGTTTACCATCAGGCAACCCGGAAATCACTGGACTTTTTATTTGATCATTGCATCAATGAATTAAAACAGGGCATTCATCGCGAATATGTGACCGGTAATAATGATGCTGATGGTCTTTACTTATACCATTGGGTAAAAGAACATTATCCACAACAGGCTGATGCCATTAAAGCCCGTCTGGATCAATGGGGTGGAAATTCATCCGGGGTCAATATTTCCAATATTGATAATCTGGGTAATGTACACCCGGATACAATGTGGTGGAATTATAATTTAGGGAATGTTAAGGATCGCCCCTTCTCAGAAATCTGGCAGGACGTATCTGATCCATTAATGGCAGGACTTAAACAAAGCCCCAGACCGGTAGAAGGTCGATGTGCAGCTTGTCAGTATTTAAAAATATGTAATGGCAATACACGGGTAAGAGCTTGGCAAACAAGCAGTAACTTCTGGGCAGAAGATCCAGCCTGTTACCTGACTGATGCAGAAATCGGCATCAGTAAATAGAAACTTATCAGGACAAGTTCCTAGGCTTTTAAACAATCAGCACGCCACAAACAGTCATCTTGTCCACAAGAATTGGCCATAGAGCTTGCATAACACTCATCGTTTTCTTCTTCTTTTTGTATCAGGCGAATCAGTTCTGTTTTTTTCAGCTTAGCTGGCTTTAGTCCTAAATCCCGAACCATTTTTTGTATATCTTTAACATTCATTATATTGGTCTCAATTAAATTTCAAAAAAATTAATGCCTGTCCGACATCTAGTATCTATCTATAACAATAAGGGCGCACATTTTATATGAACAGTGTAAAAGTGTAAAGACTGTTTATACCTCTAATGTCTTTTATCCTATATTTTACCTAATATATTAATATAACATGCTTTTAATTGACTTATATCAATAAAAACATTATTATAATACCTGACTAATTTAGTATGTTATTATAAGGAGAGGTAAAAATGAGAAGAAGTATTATGGTTTTTGGTTGTACTATGGAAGATGGTTCACAGGTCACTTGTGATGATGATGGCGTAGTTTCTGTCAGAGTTCATCCTGATCATTCAGTCAGTGTGACGAATTCAAATAATGATGAAAGCACTGTGGATGGTAAATGGGTCGGCTATGTACCAAGGTTTAACTAATGGCACTTGCTCTGATCAACTGAATGGCTGATTGAGGATCTTTTATACGTTTGAGTGTATTAAAAATATCCTCTGCTTGCTGGTAATTAGGCATCAGCCATTTTATCCACAATTTTAAACGGGGTGCGATATATTTTTTATTGAGTTCATGGTTTTGATCCATTAACTGATAAAGTTTTTCAAGACAGTTACAAACTGATGGCCAGTTTAATGCAGCAATCTCTTTACCCTGAAGTCTGCACTTTATCTGCAATGCCAGATCAAAGCTGACCATAGCACCACGCCCCAGCATTACACTCTCACAAGTACTACGCCGCTGACATAAATAATAATCCTCTACACTCCAGATTTCTCCATTGGCAATAACAGGAATTGATAATAGTTGTTTTATTGGTGCCAGAGCCTCCCAATAAGCCGGGGGACGATAGCCATCTTTTTTTGTGCGGGCATGAATAGTAAGCCAGTCAGCACCACCTTCCTGAATCGCCAATGCATTATCGTGAGCTAATAATTGATCCTCATATCCAAGACGCATTTTTGCAGTCACTGGAATATGTAGTGGAACAGACTGTCGTACCGATTTAACCAATTGATGAATACGATCAGGGTATTGTAATAAACTGGCACCACCATCTCTGCGGTTCACTGTTTTTGCAGGACAGCCAAAATTTAAATCAATACCTTGTGCCCCTAATTGAACAGCCTTTGCTGCATTATCCGCCATGGCATTATTATCACTACCCAATAATTGTAAAAAAACAGGTACTCCTGATTTTGTATGACTAATTTGTTGGCCTGATTTCATTAATCCAGGATTGAGTTCCGGAAAACGCCGATAAAAAACACGTTTGGGAAATAAGGTGTCAGTAACACGTAAAAATTCCGTTACGCAAAAATCATAACCACCAACGTCTGTTAAAATTTCTCTGGCATAAACATCAGTCAAACCATCCATTGGTGCTAACAATATTTGCATAAGATCACTCAGCTAACTTTAGGTTTGATAAGCCTTCAGATAAATTAAAAAGATATTATTGTTTTGAGTGCTTTGAACACACAGGGCAATCCCGATCAACGGGTAGTTTTAAACTACGCCAATCCATTGTAAAAGCATCCAGTAATAATAATCGTGAGACAAGAGGTTTACCAATAGACATAATTAATTTCATAGTCTCAAGCGCCTGGATACTGCCAATAATTCCAACAACAGGTGATAATACACCATTTTCTGAACAGGTGGTTGCAGTATCATCTCCATCTTCTTTATACAGACAACGGTAACAGGGTCCTTCTCCCTGATTAGCAAATACTATGACCTGTCCCTCCATCCGAATTGCTGCTCCGGAAACCAATGGAGTTCGTTGTTCAAAGCAAATAGCATTAAGCATAAAACGAGAATCAAAATTGTCAGTACTATCAACAACAACATCAGCACATTGTACTTGTTCTATTAAATTCTTTTTATCCAATTTCTGTGTTAAAGCTGTAATTTTTATTTGAGGATTTAATTGTTCTAATGTTTGCTTTGCAGATTCTGCTTTGTTGACACCAATACGATTTTCATTAAGATGAATGATTTGCCTCTGCAGGTTAGAGAGATCAACATCATCGAAATCACAAATAACTAAATGTCCAATACCTGCCGCTGCAAGATACATTGCAACGGGAGAGCCCAACCCCCCCATACCAATAATTAAAACTCTGGCATTAAGTAATTTTTCCTGACCTTCGAAACCAACAGAGGGCAGCATAATTTGTCGTGAATAGCGCAGTAATTGATCATCATTCATAATTTATAAAAACCATTATTATTTTTTACATCGAGGCTGTTTAATAATTCTTATCAAACATAAATTTATTTGCCGAGAGTTGTTATTTTATCACTATAAATAAAAATATTAAAAAAAATGGATAATATATCATGTAATAACTTTACTTTATGAAACTCTGCGTTAGAATGAATACTCTTAAATAGCTTAAAATTTTACAGGCATCATATTTAATATTTGATGTTATCATAATAACTCCTGGAAAATTATAAGTTAGCTAAAGGCTTATCAATATTTAAAGACTATAATTCTATACACTTAATATCCGTGAGAAAAGAATGAGAATTGTTTTATTAGGCGCCCCCGGTTCTGGTAAAGGTACACAAGCAAAATTATTAGTAAAAAAATATGGTATACCGCAAATATCAACAGGTGACCTTTTACGTGAAGCTGTTCAGGAAGAAACAAAGCTGGGTATTAAAGCCAAACAGGCAATGGAAGCGGGTGAACTGGTTACTGATGATATAGTATTAGGTATTATTGAAGAGCGCTTGAAAGAACCAGATGCATTACACGGTTTTATCCTGGATGGTTTTCCAAGAAATATTCCCCAGGCTGAAGCATTGGATAATATGCTGAACATCATTTATAAACCATTAGAAAAAACCATTCTTATTGACATTAACTTTGATGATTTAATGCGTCGTTTGACAGGACGAAGGATCTGTGCAGATTGCAATCAACTATTTAATATTTACACTTCAGCACCCCGCCTGAAAGAAGTCTGTGATAATTGTGGTGGGAAATTAATTCAAAGAGCCGATGATAATAAAGAAACAATTACTCACCGTTTGAAAATATACACGTCACAAACTGAACCACTAATCTCATATTATAAACAACAAACAAAAAATGTAATTATTGAGGGAACAGGTGAGGTAGAAGACATCTTTTATCGAATAACAAAAGTATTAGATCCTCTTGTCAAGCAAAAAGAAAGTAATAAAATTATAGGGAAGAAAAATATGAAAAACAAGAAAAAAGATAAGAAAAAGTTCTCCAAGAAGAAAATTGCACAAATGGAAAAAATTGCCGCTAAAGAAAAACTAGCGAAGCAGAAGAAGTCGGATAAGAAAAAGAAAAGAAAATCCGGGAAACTAAAACAAGAGAAAAAATCTGCTAATAAAAACAAGCAAAAAGTGGATACCTCTAAAACTAAGCTCACCTTAAAGAAGGCTGCTGTTGCAACTACTGAAAAGCCAGCAGAACCAGCTAAAAAAACTGTTGTTCCCAAAAAGAGAGTCGTCACTAAAAAAACTGTCGCTCCCAAAAAGAGAGTCATCACTAAAAAGACTGTCACTCCCAAAAAGAAAGTCGTCACTAAAAAAACTGTCGCTCCCAAAAAGAGAGTCATCACTAAAAAAACTGCCGCTCCAAAGAAGAAAGTTGCCACAAAGAAAACTGTCGCTCCAAAGAAGAAAGTAGTCACCAGAAAGAGAGTTGCACCCAGGAAAAAGGCTGTCACTAAAAAGGTTGTTGCACCTTAAAAAGTACTGGTAATAATTTAGAAAAGGGCTGAAGATTCAGTGCATTGGACGTTTGCAGTAGGTTCAACTGATTTATTTAGGTTAAAGATTCAGTTAGTTTTATTTAAGCTTTGAACTAAATAAAACTTCAACAATTAATCCGGGATCATTATCTTTTAATTGAATCTGCGCCTTATGCAGTTTTGCTATGGCGGCTACCAAACTTAATCCCAGCCCATGCCCCTGACTGCCGCGATGTTTTGTCAGCTGAAAAAAACGTTTAAAGACATTCTCATGCTCTGACTCAGGAATTCCCTTACCATTGTCTGCAATTTGTAATATTATCTGCTTATTTTTTTCAGCCAGTAATATATTAATTTTTCCAGCTTTATCTGAATACTTAATTGAATTATCCATTATATTGGCCAGGGCTTGAAACAGCATATCTCTATCTCCCTTGATTACTATGGATGAAGATAGTTCTGTATGAATACTTAAATTTTTTTCAGTCGCCAATGGTTCATAAAAATTAACAACATCCTCAATCAACCTGTTCAAGGATAAATCTGTAAAATTAGTTTTAGCCGCTCCACTTTCTACTTTACTGATACGCAAAATAGCATTAAATGCAGATAGTAAAGTATCCGCTTCATCAATTGCATCCAGAATATTATTGGTCTGCTCATAAGAGGTATGTAATAGTACATGCTCAAGCTTCCCACGCATGCGGGTCAGAGGTGTGCGTAAATCATGTGAAATATGATTAGAAATATTTTGTATATCAGCAATTAATATCCTAATCTGATCAAGCATATTATTGATATTAGTGGCCAGTAAATCATAGTCTGTATTCGTATTGCTATGAGGAATACGCAGTTGTAAATCACCATTTTGTATTTTGAGTATAGTGGAATTCATAATATTGATTTTTCGGATGGTACTACGACTCATAATAAAACCACCCAGTAATCCGGTAACCAGTATAATAACCAGACCGATAGACATAATCATAATCAACAACTTCTTTTGTGAATCCAAAGCATTGACATCTAAACCATTAAGAAAAAACAAATCCTCATCTAACATTTTATTCATCACACGGGCACGATCAGAATGTAAAGTTTTAACAAATCGATAATCATTCAAACTTATTTCCTGCCATCCGCTACTGAGGTTTGGTGGAATTTTTGCTAAATTACCGGATAAAATATTTTTGTCGTTATCATAGAGCAGATAGATGGAATCATAGTCTTCATTCATAATACGTTCATGAATAGATTCAATCATTTTTTCCCGACCAAATTGTGTATAAATTGAAATCAGGGTTTTAGCATCAAATTCAATATGATGATCGACCTGTTGTTTCATATAAACAACCGAAAACCAGAAAACAAAGATAAGCAGAATCACCGATGATGTAATATATAATGCTGAATATGAAAAAATTAATCGAATAGATGAATTATTAACGATTTGACTATTATCAAACATAAAACTTTACCCCCGTCTTATTTGCAATTTCTTCTTTTGTAAAAAAAAGGTTTGCAAAGCGACAGCGGCTAAATTTTATTTGCTGAAGGCTCTTATTGAGCTGATGGCTCAGGTACTTTAAGGACATAGCCGGAACCACGTATTGTTTGTATTAAAGGAATATTAAATTGTTTATCAATTTTTTTTCTTAAACGACTCATATGGACATCAATCACATTAGTTTGCGGATCAAAATGATAATCCCATACATGCTCTAATAGCATGGTACGTGATACAACCTGACCCGCATGACGCATCAGATATTCCAGGAGTCGATATTCTGTGGCCAGCAACTCAATATTTTGACTGGAACGAGTTACTTTATGGCTGATTAAATCTACTTTTAAATCAGCAACGATTAACTCCGTCACCTGTGAGTCATTGGAGCTGTTTCTACGACCTAAAATCTCAACCCGTGCATGCAGTTCTGAAAAAGAAAATGGTTTGACCAGATAGTCATCGGCACCGCTTTGCAAACCTTCTACTCGCTGTTCAACATCAGCCATCGCACTAAGAATTAAAATAGAAGCCGTGATTTTTGAGGCACGCAATGTCCTGATTATTGTTAATCCATCAATACCTGGTAACATACGATCAATAATCATAACATCATAGCTTTCAGTCGTCGCCATGAACAGGCCTTCTTTTCCGTCCAGGCGATGGTCAACAACATGACTTTTTTCAATCAGGCCTTTTATAATAAATTCAGCTACGCTTTTATCATCTTCTATCAGTAATATTTTCATGCTGCCAATAGTAGCATAAGTTACCTTTACCAAAAACTAAATTATATTTAATGTTCAGTTCATATTAAATTAATACACCATAGTCTATACTTTCTGCTCATAAGAGAAACGATTTTCTTTTTACAAACAGGGTGCGGAGTCTGCTTGAAATTAGCTCTACAATTTTATTGGCTGATGGCTCTAATCCCATAAGAACAATTTTATTGGAGATTATTTATATATGAAATATTCAAAAACAATGACAAATGCTTTGCTCTCAGGTCTTATGGCTTTAAGCATGGCTTTACTTTCTGCCAATGCTTTTGCTGGAAAGCCCGGATTCGAAAAGTGTACCGGTATTGTTAAAGCAGGTATGAACGACTGTGGAACAAGCAAGCATGCTTGTGCAGGTATGGCTAAGGTAGATAAGGATCCAGAAGAGTGGATTTATGTGCCAGAAGGTACTTGCGCAAAATTAGTTGATGCTGCCAAGAAGTAATCAGCTGTTATGGATACCTGTTTGCCCTTCAGGTATCCATCCCTCACCCTTTCAATATTTGGAATGTGTTATGTCTTTAATCAGTAAAACCAGTCACCTTTATTGTTCAGCGACAAAAATGCTGAACATTGCTTCTCCTATACTGGATATTATATTACGTATCTGGGTGGCAAAAGTATTTTTCCAATCAGGTCTAACAAAAATACAAAGTTGGGACACCACGATGATGTTATTTCAATATGAATACAATGTCCCGCTCATACCACCGGAGGCTGCTGCCTATCTGGGTACGGCCGCAGAGCTGACCTTACCAATATTATTATTAGTCGGCTTGATCAGCAGACCAACAGCATTAGCCTTATTTGTTTTTAATTATATCGCAATGATTTCTTATGGCGATATCAGTCCTGCCGGAATCAATGATCATTATATGTGGGGTTTTATGTTAGCCGTTACTTTCTTTCATGGCCCGGGTAAATTATCGCTTGATTACTGGCTATGTCATAAATTTTTTAATCAGCAAAGTAAATAGTATGAAAAATATTGTTATCATGCTGACTTGTTTGAGCATTTTTTATTTTTTATCCAGTCAGGCCAATGAGCCTGACTGGCAGGTCTGGTCAGAAGACATCCCGACCCAGGCAAAACAGAATAATCGTTTTATCCTAATTGATTTGACTGCACAATGGTGCAAGTTTTGTAAAAAAATGGAACAAACAACCTACAAAGATCAATCCGTCATTGATGAACTCAATAAAAACTATATTGCGATTAAAGCAGATGAAGAAAAATATCCCGAGCTGGCCAGTCGTTTTAAAAAAGTCGGTCGCCCCGGAACTATTATTTTAGATTCTAATGGGCAACAATTAATTGCTAAAACAGGTTATATTAAACCACAGTGGATGCTATGGATGTTACAGGGTACAATTGCTGAATATCAACAATAAACAAGTATAAGTTCTTAAATAGCCCATGGTAATTTCCCCAGATTCTTAACATGAATAAAACTAAAATGAATAGACGTTCTTTTCTTACTGCCTCGGGCACCACCATGCTGGTCACTCACTCACCCTTTTTGTTTGCTGTTGAAGGTGTTACTGACACACCAATCAATACAACCCTTTTTCAGTCAACAAAAACGATTGATCCCGGTTTGAGCCGGCGTCAGTGGAAAACAATAATTGCCGTGCAGAATCATTTGTTTCCTTCAGAGTCTACTGCTCCGGGCGCTAAAGAAGTCAATTCACAGGCTTATTTATATGCCGTTTTATCTGATGCAAGTCGTGATGATGAAGATCGACAATTAGTCAAAGACGGACTCATTGAATTACAGGATATTTGCTGGAAGCAACACAAGAAATTATTTCTTGAACTTGATCAAACCCAGCGTGAAGCCACTTTAAGAAAATTTGAAAAAACACCCAATGGAACGCCCTGGATTATGACAGTGCTTGGTTATATATTTGAAGCACTATTAGTTGATCCGGTTTATGGCGGCAACACCAATGAAATCGGCTGGCAATGGCTAGAACATCAGGCAGGCCTTCCCAGACCCACAATAGAGACAAGATATTTTTTACTATGAGCCATCAGCCAAAACATGCAATTTGCCTCTGTTGTTCTGCTAAAATAAAATTGCATATAAGACAGAGGAAAATTCCATGTTAGATAATAGCCATGATTATGATGTTTGTGTGATAGGCAGTGGTGCAGGTGCAGGCCCCATTATTTATGAGTTATCAAAAGCTGGTTATAAAGTCGTTGTGCTGGAGAAAGGAAAATATTATAAAGAGAAAGATTTTAAAAAAGACGAATTAACCACTTCATTAAGAAATATTTATACGCCTGATTTACGTGAACAGCAGCATGTCGTTGAATTACCCCGTGGTGAAAACGGCTGGAAAAGTAAACCAACTTATAATTCCGGCTGGGATTTTTGGAATGGCAGTCTGGTGGGTGGTTCCAGTAACTTTATGAGTGGATTTTTTCATCGTCTAAAACCGGTTGATTTTCATCAGCTTTCTGAATTTGGATCAATTGATGGTGCAAATATTGTTGACTGGCCGATTAGCTATGATGATCTTGAACCCTATTATGATAAGGTTGAAAAGGTGGTCGGTGTTTCAGGTCGAGTGGTCGATCATCCTCATCAGGAACCCCGCAGCAGTAAAGATTTTCCCTATCCGCCAACCGCAGAACACCCCATAGCCAAACACATTGACAAGGCATGTGAAAAATTAGGCTATCACGCTATTCCTATGCCCAGAGCAATTATTCCTCGTTCTGATAAAGGACGTACAGCCTGTAGTTATTCCGGGTATTGTGGTTCCTATGGCTGTTCTACCGGTGCCAAAGGAAGTTCCCGTGCAGCTTTAATTGATCAGGCCATGCAGACTGGGCACTGTGAAATACGCACTGAATCAATGGTCAGTAAAATTACTTCAGATAGCAGAGGTAAAATTACTGCGGTTGAATATTATAACAAGCAGGGCGAAAAACAGCGCGTCGATGCAAAAATTTATGTCGTGGCCTGTCAGGCAATTGAAACATCCCGATTATTATTAAACTCAAGCGGCCCTAAACACAAAAACGGTCTGGGCAATAACCAGGGACAATTAGGTAAAAATCTATTATTTGCAGGAGGAGGGGCAGGTTCAGGTCGTCTCACCTATCAGTCATTTGACGCACAGGAAACCAGAGAACTCCATCAATTCGGCACCTTCATTAATCGCTCTATACAGGATTGGTACGTGATTGATGATAAAGAATTTGGTGCACGGCAAAAGGGCGGCACAATTGATTTTGTTCATTTACATCCAAATCCTGTTTCTCGTGCCAGTCGACAGATAAATGGTAATCAGGGTCTATTATGGGGCAAGCCTTTAAAAGATAAAATTCATGAACATTTTACCGGAGGCCGGTATATAAAAGTAGAAGCTTTTTGTGACTGGACACCCACCGACAATACCTTTGTTTCTCTGGATGCAAATGTTAAAGATAAATGGGGTCTGCCCTCTGCTAAGGTCAGAGTTGATGTACATCTTAGAAATTTACAAACCGGCTGGTATCTGGCCAATAAAAGTGCCGATGTATTGCATGCAATGGGGGCAGAAAATGTGGTTTCTTTTGCCGCAGGTGCACCGCCAACTAATTTAGTGGCTGGTGGATGCCGCTTTGGCAATGATCCCAAAACATCCGTATTAGATAAAAATTGTCGTATTCATGATATTGAAAATCTCTATGTAACTGACGGCAGCTTTATGCCTACAGGAGGTAGTGTGCCCTATACCTGGACGATTTATGCAAACGCCTTTAGAGTCGCAGATAAAATCCTGGCTGAATTATAGGCTGTGAGCACTTATAAAGATGGTAATAATTTTTGCTCAAACAAGGTGACTACATTATCTGCAGTCATTGGACGTGAAATCAAAAAACCCTGAATTTCATCACAGCCTGACATTTTCAAAAATTCAACCTGTTCTTCTAATTCAACACCCTCAGCAATTACCTTAATATCCAGGTGTTTTGCCATACTGATGATTGCAGAAACAATGGCCTGATCTTTCTTTTCTTCTAATAAGTGGGTTAAAAAACTTCGATCAATTTTTAGAAAATCTATAGTAAATTCTTTCAGATAAGCCAGGCTTGAAAAACCGGTACCAAAGTCATCAATAGAAATGGACACGCCAGTCTCTTTTAATTGCTTAATTGTCACTTTTGCCCGTTCCAGCTTTTTCATAATAGATGATTCAGTAATCTCAAGTTCCAGATATTTTGCATCCAAACCTGAGAGTTCCAATGCATTTTCAATCCATAAGAAAATTTCTTCTCGACAAAATTGATGAACCGAGACATTGACAGCCACACGATAATACGGCAAACCCATTTTTTGCCATTGTTTATTTTGACGACAAGCTTCTTCTAAAACCCACTGACCAATGGGTAAAATTAAACCGGTTTGTTCGGCCAGTTCAATAAAACTGTCTGGCTGTAATATACCCAGATCAGGATGATCCCAGCGAATTAAAGCTTCTATTCCGGCAATATTACCTGTAGAGAGATCAACCTTAACCTGATAAGTCAGGAAAAATTCATTTTTCTCCAATGCCTTATGCAAACTGGTTTCCATAGATAAACGCTCTATGGACTTTGAATCCATTGACTTTGCATAAAGTTCAAAGCCGTTTCTGCCCAAATCTTTTATACGATACATAGCAGTATCAGCATGTTTCAATAAAGTATCTGGATCTTCACCATCTTCAGGAAATAAACTGATACCAATACTGCAGCTGATAAATAATTCCTGGGACATGACGTAAAACGGCTTCTTCATTTGTTCAAGAGTTCGTTTGGCAAATTGCGTGAGCTCAGAGATTTTACCCAATTCTGCTAATACCACAACAAATTCATCACCACCAATACGTGCTAATGTATCCCCCTCACGGATAAAAGAAGATAATCTTTCTGCCACCTGCTTTAATAACTCATCACCACCCGCATGTCCCAGCGTATCATTAATACGTTTGAAAAAATCCAGATCTAAAAACATTAAACCCAGTATATGATTATGTCTCTTGGCATTCGCGGTGGCAATGTCCAGACGATCAAGTAATAATCGACGATTAGGCAATTTAGTTAAAAAATCATAATAAGCCAGATTTTTTATCCGCTCTTCCACTTTTTTCCGCTCGGTAATATCAGTAAAGATAGATGCATAGCCCTGAATCACTCGATCTTCATCAAATATAGTATTAATACTAAGCCACTCTGGATAAATTTCACCTGTCTTACGTTTATTCCAAATCTCACCCTGCCAGTATCCTACTTTATTAATCTGCTCCCACATTTGCTTGTAAAATTCATTATTATGCCTTTCTGAACGTAATATATTCGGATTTTTTCCAATCACCTCTTCTTCTGTGTAACCTGTTACAGTTGAGAATGCAGGATTAACCATTTCAATTTTTCCATGCGTATCAACCACCATAATCCCTTCCTGGGTAGATTCTAAAACACTATGTGCCAGTAGTAAGTTTTTATTGGCAATCACTAATGCATCATCTCTTTGCTTTAAAATATCCTCCAGATAATGAACATACTCATATTGAATCCCTTTTAATATATGTTCAAATGTCAGGATACCAATAATAACTTTGTTCTTATTTATGACACCTAAATGCCTGATATTATTTTCTACCAGCATTTGCTGAGCTTCAATCAGGGATTGTTCACTATGAATAGTTAATAACGGCTTATTGGCAACTTTTTCCAACCGATCAGATATATTCCCATTAGCAATAACCTGGACAATATCACGCTCTGTGATAATACCATATTCATTATCAGCAAAACCTGTCACAATCACAGAACATGCTGAAGATTTATAAATCTGACTAATAGCCGAGGCAATAGAAAGAGATAGATCCAATGATAAAAAATCCGGATTCAGAACCTTATTAATTTTTTGTACGTGGAAGAAACTTTCCGGACTCTGATGAAAGATAATATCACTTTGACTGATAATACCCTGCATCGCCCCTTCATCATCAACAACGACAAAGTGCCTGATTCCCTGTTCCTGAAATGCCAAAGCAGCCGTTGAAACCAATACCTGCTGCTTCATCGTCTGTACAGGTGTTGACATAAAATTTCTAATCGGCTGAAAAAATAATGCCTCAATATTGAAGTCCAATTTTAAGGCATCAGCTTCCGTCCAGATACCAACAGGAATATTATCCTTAACGACAATTACAGAGCTGGCATTTTGTGCCTGCATTTTTGCAGCGACAGATTGTATTGAATCATCAATTGAACAAGTTAAAACCTGAGAATGCATAATAGACTGGATACTTATCTCAGAATACGATTTTACTGACATTGTTATTACACCTTAGTTCATTGATACCAGTATCATATTATCACAGGCAAGTTTCTAAACAAAAACATTATCAGCAAAGACATCCTGTCGTTAAATAATTTAATTGACTTTTAACCGTACAAGTCCATAGAATGTGGATGAGGGATGTGAATATCATCTCCTGTATCTTCTATTAAGTTTGTATTACTATAAATAGAGAAATAAATAATGCAGGCTCATTATACTAACAAATCAATTCTTACTCGTTCTTTTTACCTGCAGCTTATCTTATTATTTTTAATTATTGCAGGTAATTTTTACATAAAGCCCATTATGATCACTTGACCAATCTCCCGAATCGACAAATTTAAAGAAGTGAATGATACTTTAGGCCATCAGGCTGGTGATGAATTTACAGTGATACTTTCTAATATTAAATCAAAAGACAATATGACAATGGTTATCAGTAATATCTTAACTAACATGAATAGAGCATTTATCTTATTAGGAAATAAAACTTATATTTCAGCCAGTATCGCTTCAGTTATATTTACGGAAGATAATATTGGAATAGAAACATTAATGAGTAATGCCGACCAGGCAAAAAAATCCGGACGCAATGGATATTATTTTTTTAACAAAGTGTAAACTATGAATATACAAATAAACAAAAATCGGGTAAAAATAATTGTTCTTATTATTATTTTACTGATAGCAATAATCATGCTGCTCAATAATCACCAGGTCAAAGAAAAGCAAACAGCACTAATCCAACAGAAATTACTTCAGGAAGCCATTGCACACTTTGATAATATGGTTGATACCAGAGCATGGAACGCAATGTTTGGTGGGGTTTATGTCAGACCTAAAAAAGGACTCAAGCCTAATCCACACTTAAAAAATAATACACTACTTGCTATGGATGGAACACAATTAATAAAAATCAATCCTGCCTGGATGACCCGTCAGATATCAGAAATATCAAATAAAAAACGTAAATATTTTTACCGTATCACCAGTCTGAATCCATTGAATCCCGATAATATAGCAGATCTTTTTGAACGTGAAGCACTCACTTATTTTGAGAGTCATAAAGATAAACCTTATTATTATCAATTTACAAATAAGGGCTTAAATTTTAATTTTATGGGGAGGTTGCTGGTAAAAAAATCATGTCTGACCTGTCATGAAATTCAGGGTTATAAAGAAGGGGATGTTCGGGGTGGAATTAGAGTCAGCATTCCAAATGATATTTTCCAGCAGGAGATGGCCGTGCTTGAATCACAGTCAACTCACTTTTCTGTCATTATCATTATTGTTGCATCATTGGCCATCATACTCTTTGTCTGGTTCATTGAATTGTTCTATAGACATCAACAGGAAATTGAAACACTCAATGCCTCTCTTGAGAAAAAAGTAGAAGAAAGAACGCTTTCATTAAAAGTGATGGTGCAGCAGGAAAAATATATGAAAGAGGTATTAAGAACGGTTTCTGATGTCAATGCTTTATTACTCACTTCTTTTTCATTAAATAACATCCTGAAGGATAGTGTGGATCGACTTGCCCAACATCATAATTATCGTTTTATCTGGATTGGTCTGGTTAATAATCATTTGCTTGAAGTTGCCTATAAATCAAATGATGAAAAAAGAATTATTAATGATGTTGTCTATAATCTTGATGGTGATGAGAAATCAAAAAACTTAACTGCATTAAAAGCAATTAAAACAAATCGCACCATCATTGAACAATTTAATGAAATTTCAGAAACAGCTGGTGAAAGTCGCAGACAAAGTGATTTTCAGATTTACTGGACGATTGCTATTCCACTGAATACTCATGATGAAAATGATCTATTAGGTGCAATGAATGTTTATACTGACAGAAAAGATGGTTTTGAACTGGAAGAAATTAAAGTGCTGGAAAGTCTGGCAACTGATATTGGTCTGATATTACATGCCAGTCAGCAGGAAAATAAGCTTAAAAAAATGGAACATGAAAAAGTTTCAAATTATGAAGAAACCATCCTGGCCTTTGTTGATATTATCGAACAACGAGACACATACACTGCAGGTCACACAATCAGAGTCGCTCAGTACTGTAAAAAAATTGCTATTGCCATGAATATTGCTGCAGAAGATGTTAATCGTCTGGAAAAAGCCGCTATTTTACATGATATAGGAAAAGTTGCGACTCCTGATGCTGTCTTGCTCAAACCTGGAAAACTCAATTTACTGGAATATGAATTGATTAAGCAGCACTCAAAAGCAGGTTATAATATGCTCTCAAAAGTTGAAATGTATAAAGATCTGGCTGAAATAATCAAGTATCATCATTCAAGATATGATGGAAAGGGGTATCCAAGAACAAAATCACCTGATGAAATTCCAATAATCTCTCACATTATGATCCTGGCAGATGCCTTTGATGCGATGACAACCAATAGAATTTACAAACCAAGAAAAGAAATTAACGAAGCTTTAGATGAAATTTTAAGATTGTCCGGTTCACAGTTCCATCCAGAAGTAGCCAGGGTGGCCTATGAGGTGCTTCAGAATATTAATATCGAACAAACCACTCAGACACCTCATTCTGAATTAGAAGAGAAACGCTTTTCTTACTTTTTTCAGGATGCATTAACAGAATTATATAATGAAAGTTATTTTCAGGTTATTTTATCCAACCCTGATAGAGACTATAACTGCGTCAATTTTATTCTTTTAAGGAATTTTACTGATTTTAATCATTCTGAGAGCTGGGATAAAGGAAATCAACTATTAATAAACGTGGCTCAAACAATAAAAGGCAAATATCCTGACTCATTGATCTTACGATATCAGGGTGATGATTTTATAATATTAAGTCAGAATCATTTAATCATAACTGCCAGTGACATCAATACAATGTCTCCTTTTAAAGAAAGTGGTGTGTATGCAGATGTTAAACATATGGACTTAGAAAATAAGATATATGATATCAATAAGTTGCTCTACTCCTAAGCCCAAAAAAGCAAAATCTGGTTATTTTCTGCCAGTAATATATAGTAAACTCTGTAATAAGGTTTAATAAAAGTGAAAAGATCAATTGCGTTCCTCCATTAGATTTAAAATTATTCTCCTGACCGTCTTACCAATAGCTCTGATCTATCTATCACTTTTAGGCTTTGGTATTTATCAACTACAATTGCATTCACGAGCAAGTGTTGAAGATGATATGCGCCGTTTGACTCAGCATTATGCCGGAGTGTTTTCTGGTTTTTTACGTGAATCTGCACAAATTGCACGCTCAACTGCAGCCATTATTGAACAAAACCCTGCTATTCCAAACTACCAACTCTACGCTCAGGTTCGATCCAATTTAAGACATAATAAAATTGTCTATGGCAGTGCTATTGCTTTTGAACGGGATCCTGATTACGGCAATGAACTTTTTGCGCCTTACGCCTATCGTACCAAAGATAAAATTCAAATATTAGATATTGCAGATATTGCAGATTATTCTTCCGGTAAGTGGCAATGGTGGGATAAGGCTAAACAAGCCAAACATCCTGTCTGGACAGATCCATACTTTGATAAGGGGGTAGGAGAAATTGTAATGGCAACCTATGCCGTACCTTTTTTCTATAAAAAACAATTCAAAGGTGTTGCAACGATAGATGTTCAAATGGAAATCCTGGAAGAGAAAGTCGATCAGGGTGTCAATGCTGACCTGGATCTTTTTATTATCACTAAAAAGGGTGATTATATTTATCATCCCGATCCTGATCAGATTATGACCAATAGTATGTATCTCGATGCAAAGAAATTTAATAATGAAGGATTAAAACAACTGGCTGATAAAATGACTGCTGCAGAGCAGGGTATTGTACGATTGAAAGCATGGGAAAATAACATTCCTCAATGGGTTGCTTTTTATCCCATTATTAATACTGAATGGAGTATTGCCGTCAGAGTATCAGAAGCCATTGCTCTGGCTCCTGTCAAACAACAGGGTATACAAATTGCCGGAGTTCTCTTGTTATCTTTGCTGCTTATTATCATTACTGTCTGGCTGGTCATAGGAAAAATGACACAGCCGCTGGCACGGCTGACCGCTGGAGTAAAATCCGTAGCAGCAGGACATCTTGATGCGGTCGTTAAAGTCAAGAGTAATGATGAGTTTGGTTTGCTGGCTGAAAGCTTCACTGATATGGCATCAAAATTGAGTCAGCGTGAAAAGGATATACGCAAGGCACGCTCTGAGGGATTCAGCAGGATGGTACAGGGATTAAAAGGGCACTACTTTTATTTTACCCATGACAGGGAAGGTAATGTTTCCTATGTCAGTCCCTCAGTCAAAGAAATTTTAGGTTATACTCCAAAAGAATTTTTAAAATCATATAAGCAATATTTTGTTAACAGCAGCACCAATGAACAGGCAAAAAAAATAGTTAAAATGACCTGGCAAGGTGAGCAGCAGGAAGCCTTTGACATGGAGCTTTTATCAAAAAATGATGGTTTATTACGCTTTGAAGTCATTGAAGTCCCTATTAAAAATGAATCCGGTCACATTATTGCATTAGAAGGTATGGCGCATGATGTGACTGAAAGAAAACGTGAGGAAGAAAAATTTAGAGTATTATTTGAGAATTCCTCACAAGCCAATATTGTTTATTCTCAAAATGGTATTATAGATTGTAATAATGCTTTTATAGCTTTATTTGGCTATCATAAAGAGGAGTTGCTAGGCACTTATTTATACTCTCTGGCACAGGCGATACAGCCCACTGGTGAAACGGCTTTTGATATCATTAACCAGCTGATGGAGCAGGCCAATACAAGCGGTTTTCAACAATCTGAATTGATTTTTGAACGAGTTGACGGACTTGCTTTTCCCACTGAAATTACCCTCACAGCAACCAGTATGAATGAACAGTTGGTTTTTATTGGCAGCGTACAGGACTTAACAGAAAGAAAGCTGACAGAACAGGAAATTATTAATGCTAAAGAAGTAGCGGAAGAGGCAAACAAGGCAAAAAGTGAATTTTTATCCAATATGTCCCATGAGTTGAGAACACCGCTTAATGGTGTTCTGGGTTATGCACAAATATTACAAAATGATCAAAATGTTACCTCCGGTCAAATGGAAAGTCTGGATGCCATAAAAAGTTGTGGTCAACACTTATTAACATTGATCAATGATGTACTGGATCTGTCAAAAATTGAATCAGGAAAAATGGACTTTAATATTTCACCAGTTGATCTGTCTAAATTAATCAATGATGTTTATGATGTGATACTGCATAGAGTAACAGCAAAAGGCCTGAAACTTAAGCTGAACATGCAGACAGGCTTACCCAGGGGAATAAAAACTGATGCGACCAAATTACGTCAGGTACTTATTAATTTATTAGGCAATGCTGTTAAGTTTACTCATGCAGGCACTATTACACTAGAAGTGCTGGAAGAAAAAAAACCTTCAAAATCCTCTTCCTCTATACAGTTTATTGTCGCAGATACCGGTATTGGGATACCGGAAGAAAAACATCACTCAATCTTTGATGCTTTTAAACAGGCAAAAGAAGGTATCGATGCAGGCGGTACCGGTTTGGGACTTGCCATCAGTGAGAGACTCATTAAAGAAATGGGCGGAACGACAATTGACCTTGAAAGTATCTATGGAGAAGGCAGCTCCTTTTCATTCTCTCTACCCTTAATTGAAGTGGATGAAAAAGTTCTGCTCATTTCACAAGACACTTCTTATGATGAAAATATTATCCCAAAACTGCCGGAAAATACTGAAATTACTGCTCTGATTGTCGATGATCGTAAAGATAATAGAAATATATTAAAACACTTGCTTCAAGCAGCCGGCTTTAAAACAATGGAAGCAGAAAATGGGCAGCAAGCTGTTGAATTAACACTACAACATCATATACCATTAGTTTTAATGGATATTAGAATGCCGGTTATGGATGGTCTTGAAGCATCACTAAAAATCAGAGAAGCGGCACAGAAAGGTTCCAAAACAATCATTATCGCTGTAACCGCCAGTGTTTTTCCTGAACTTAAAGAACAAATCAGATCAACTGGTATGGATGATTTTATTGCCAAGCCATTTAATATTGCAGAAGTTTTTAATAAAATCAAGCAGCATATGAAGATAGAATTTATCTCCAATAAAGATAAGAATACAAGGATGGAGGATAAGCATTTAAGATCTGCTGTTAACTGCAAAGAATTATTACCTCTACTTGAACAGATAACTTTATCGAGCAATGTAGGTGATATCAGCCAGATAAAAATATTACATCAAAAAATCAATCAAGCAAATTGTTTAAGCATTGACGAGAGAGAATTATTATCCAGCATGATTAAACAATTTGATTTTAACGGTATCAAAGAGATTGCAGACAACATTGTCTTTAACCTGGAAAAATCTTAAAAAACCAGTTTTGGAATAATTTCACATGACAGAAACTTTATTATTAGTTGATGATAATCCTGATAATCTGCAGGTGTTATATCAAACACTTGAAGGCAAGGGCTATAAACTACTATTAGCCAAAAATGGGGTGGATGCAGTGAGTATTGCAAAAAAAGTCCACCCAGCCCTGATATTACTGGACATTATGATGCCTGGTATGGATGGGTATGAAGTCTGTCAAAAAATTAAATCCCAAACCAGTCTGGCAGACATTTCAATTATTTTTCTTTCCGCTCTGGATGATGTGAAAGATAAGGTGAAAGGTTTTTCTGTTGGTGCAGTAGACTATATTGCCAAGCCTTTTCAGGCTGATGAAGTGATTGTCCGGGTGGAAACCCATCTTAAAATTAAACAGCTTGAACAGCGCCTGGAGAAGAAAAATAAACAATTGGAAGAAGATAATGCATTAATCCTTGAATCCATGGGAGAAGGTCTTATGGGGATTGACAAACAGGGGCTGATTACTTTTATTAATCCTGCCGGAGCAAAAATTACCGGTTGGTCAGAGGCAGAAATTATCAGTAGGGATTTACATAATTTATTAATGCACACTAACGCAGAAGGCCAACGTAATCCTGTTGAGCAAAATAAAATCTATAACACCCTTCAAGATCAAATGATACGTCATTGTGATAATGATATCTTCTGGAATAAAAATGGAAAGAGCTTCCCCGTTGAATACACTGCAAGTGCTATCGAAGGTGAAATTGATCTCAGCAGTGTTTGTATTGTTTTTAAAAATATCACTGAACGTAAAAAACAGGATAAAGCACTAAATCAAGCATTGCAGACTGTTGAGCAACTAAAAGAAAAACTGCTGCAGGAAAATATATCCTTACAGGCTGAAAGTTCCTATTTACAGAAGGAAATTCGTAGTGAACAAAATTTTGGAGAAATCATTGGTCAAAGCCCGATTCTAAAAAAGGTTCTGGACGAATTGATGCAGGTGGCTGCAACAGATACAACCGTTTTAATTAATGGTGAATCAGGTACAGGCAAAGAGTCCATGGCACGTGCCGTACATCAATTCAGTCAGAGAAAAGATCGACCCTTGATTAAAGTCAATTGTGCAGCAATTCCTGAATCTCTGGTGGAAAGTGAACTTTTTGGACATGTAAAAGGAGCATTTACCAGTGCAATCAGTGACAGAACCGGTCATTTTGAGTTAGCAGATAAAGGTACTATCTTTCTTGATGAAATTGCTGAGCTTTCTATGGATGTGCAGGTTAAGTTATTAAGAGTTTTACAGGAGCAGGAAATACAACGTGTTGGTAGTGGAGAGTTAATCAAAGTTGATGTACGCATCATCACAGCAACCAATCAGGATTTGAAAAAAATGGTTGAAGATGGACTATTTCGCATGGACTTATACTATCGATTAAATGTTTTTCCAATCGTAGTCCCGGCATTAAGAGAAAGAAAATCTGATATTCCATTATTATTAGTTAAATTTATTGATTCTTTAAGTCAAAAACTGGGTAAATCTCTATCAGGCGTTTCTGACGAAAGTATGGCTCTTTTAATGGATTATCACTGGCCGGGCAATATCCGTGAATTACAAAATGTGATTGAACGTTCAGCCATATTATCAAAAACTAATATTATTGAAGTAGATGACGCATTGATACCCATTAGCATAGATAAAGAGCTTAAGCCGGAGGATTCGACTTTAAGCTCAACAAACACCTCTCTGGGAACCTACAACTATATGACTCTGGCAGAAAATGAAAAAAACTATATTATCAGTATCCTGGATGATTTTAACTGGCTGATAGGAGGGAAAAAAGGCGTTGCTGAAATATTAGATATTCCTGCCAGCACTCTAAGATCAAGAATGAAAAAGTTAGGTATCAAACGCTCGTCTTAACCATATTGTTGTATAATAATGCAATTATTAATTAGCACAATTTTCCCGAGGTTTTTTTGAAGATATCACTGATCGCTGCTATGGCTGAGAACCATGTTATTGGATGCAATAACAAACTACCCTGGCACTTGCCGGCTGATCTGGGCTGGTTTAAAAAAAATACTTTAAATAAACCTATCGTTATGGGCAGAAAAACATGGGAGTCTTTGCCATTTAGACCATTACCGGGGCGAGTAAATATCATAGTCAGTCGTGATAAATTATACCAGCCGCTGAACCAAAAAAATGAAGTTGTTAGCGAAGCCATTATTGTCACTTCAGTTGATGAAGCAATAGAGAAAGCTAATCAGGAAGGTTTATCAGAATTAATGTTTATCGGCGGTGCAATGCTCTATAAACAGGTGCTGGATAAAGCTGATTATTTATATTTAACTTTGGTGAAAGGCAATTTTGAAGGCGATGCCTGGTTTCCAGAGCTTGATTTCACACAATGGCAGGAAAATTTCCATCAGGATAATGAGCCTGACGACAATAATCACCATCACTATTCATTTATAATTTACCAGCGTACTCAGGAATATATTACTCATGAACAATAAAAAAATAACCAGTCCATTCACATTCCTTGTTTTTCTGCTGATGACTCTCATAAGTGCTAATAGTTAGCCGATTAAGAGAAAAACATAAATTACCTTATTTTAAACCTCACACATTAAGAAAAGTCTTTAGAACCCATATTGAATTCATGGGTGTTACTTCTCGGGTCGCAGAGAAATATTTAAATCATATGGTTGACAGGTCGCACTAAGGATGAAGCTGATACAATAATAACTAGTGCTAAAAGGAAAGGAAAAGGCTAAGATTAAAACTTTCTTCTGCCAACCATATAAGTTAGTAATACCAAGGCTTTCAGTTTAATCTGCCAGCCTTTTTTTATGCCTGTCACCTATAGCCTACAACATCTTCCCTTTGACTGACGTCCTTTTTTTATAATTAAATAATGAGTAGAAAAGTTCAATTTTGTGCTTTCATTATTAATTGTGAATGGTTCTTAAAACCTGTTGTGCCCTGAATTTAGAATTAACTTGCAATAGCATCAATGACTGCTGTAGGGTTTTTTTCAACAACTCGAAGTAGAACTAACGCTGTTCCTCTGGGAGTTCTTAAACCTTGCTCCCAATGACGCAAAGTACCGAGCGAAATACCAAATGTTGCACAGAATTGTTGTTGGCTCATTCCTGTTTTTGCTCGAATAGCTTTGACATCAACAGGTGTTGCAGTATGTTCAATGACTTTTGTTTTTTTTCCTTTTGCATGATCAATTGCTTCATTCAATCCTGCATAGATTTCTTCAAATGCTTTACTCATCTTAATGCCTCCAATAACTAATAAGGAGTTTTACTGCTTTTGACAACATTTGTTTTTCATTCATGGATAAATTAGATTTTTCATTCTTTCCAAATAATGGCATCATTTCACTATGGTGATAGTAAATAACTCTGGTACCACCACTTTTTCCCATGCCACGCCTAGCCCAACGAAGCTTTCTTACTCCACCTGTTCCCTGAATCAAATCTCCAGCATTTGGATTATCAGAGAGGTAAGAAATCAAGTCTTCTTTCTCAGATTCACTGAGAAGTTGGGAAACTTTCTTTTGAAATTGCTCTGTTTCTGCAATAGTAATCATAAAAACAATATACTCCAGTGGAGTATGACTGTCAAATTTTGGATAAATAGGCGGGATTTGTTCTTATTGTGGCACAATGCTAGCATCAATTTAAAAGTGGTCGTCCCACTGAACTTTCGAGGATGACATTAAGTTTAATCAAAATTCCAAATTTTAAGAAGTCGCATCGACCGCTTTTTAAATTGGATGCTTTTGTTAGGGTCTAAATAAATCTTGCTACTGAGCAATTTAGCCTACACCAAAAGAACCATAAAGCAAGTCCAATTAATAATAATGTTCCAAACAGAAAAATAGTAAAAATCATGACAGAAACAGAGTAAGTTCGTTTATGTGTTTTCCAAACATGATTACATTCAACACATTTCATTTGATTCTGAACATATGGAATTGGAACAGTGAAAATAAATAAAGATAAAAATGCAATTTTCCAAGGCCATATGATATTTTTTACTGCATTGCTATTGCATGATGGACAATGCTCTTTTTCTAAACATCCTGTTTCTGCTTCAAGATATTTTTGAAATTCACCATTTTCAATATTTGAAATTACAACATTTGCGTCTTTGATTCTTGATGAAAGAACTTGAACTCGGACACCACCTAAAGCATTCGATAACATCCAATTTGCCCAAATATGATGCTCAAAAGCAATAAATGCAGGTATACCTTCCGCTTGTAAACGACCAAGAATAATATGGGCTTCAATTGCTGTTGTTTTCGTGGTTAATGTTGTGATCATCTATTCGTTATATTGCCCTCTCACGGTAGGAACACCAGTTACCCAGCGCCCCCCGCACAGACCCGCACGTGCGGTTTTCTCGCATCCGGTTCCTCGGTTGTACTCGCTTACGCGTAAAACAAAAGTTGCTTAAGCAAAGATTATTGGTTGTCGAACA
>JAHXIV010000026.1 GCA_025655455.1 gamma proteobacterium symbiont of Taylorina sp. | reverse complement strand
TTTAAAAGGCAAACGCCTTAAAGCTGCTTTCGATGATCGTTACAGGGATAAGGTCTTGAGCAGTATATGATTTTAATGATTTTGCCCTGGACAGTCGAATACCTTAATCAGGAGAAAGAGCCAGAACAAGGTGATTGGCTCAATCATTGAACCTTGTATATTAAATATAAAGGGTTTATTGCAATGCACGAACCAATCCCAGCGCTTTATCTCTTGTTTCCTGCAGTTCATTATCTGCAATGGAATCAAAAACCAGGCCGGCACCTGCTCTGAAGCTTAGTTCTTGTTTTTCAGGCTCTTGTTTTACAGAGAGGGATTCCAATACCATTGTCCGAATCAGTATATTTAAATCCATACTGCCATCAAGATTAATATACCCCATAGAACCTGTATAGGCTCCGCGGGGCTGATTTTCTAATTCAGCAATTATTTCCATACATCGAACTTTAGGACAACCGGTTATCGTACCACCGGGAAAGAGTGCTTTTATCACCTGACCAGGAGAGATATTAGTCTGTAACTGTCCAATCACATTTGACACAATGTGATGGACATGGGCATAACTTTCATTAATCATTAACTCATTCACTTTAACACTTCCGGGCACACAAACCTTACCGAGATCATTACGAATTAAGTCAATCAGCATGATATGCTCAGCTTGTTCTTTCGGGTGTCTATGAAGTTCATCAATTAGTTTTAAATCTTCTTCAAGAGATAGACTTCTAGGACGGGTACCTGCAATTGGCCTTGATTCCAGTTGCTTATTATTGACCTTTAATAAGCGCTCCGGTGAAGATGAAATAATACAGGCATTTCCCTGTTTACCTGAAAAATGAGCAATTCCAGAAAAAGGCGCAGGGTTAGCCTTGGCGAGCATTTGAAAAAGATGTGTCGTATTTTCAGAAAATGTTTTCTGATGATTAAGAAAGCTTTTCCAGTGTCTTGATAAATTCACCTGGAAAACATCCCCTTCTTTAATATATGTTTTTACCTTTTTAACTGCAGTTAAAAAAGTTTCTTCTTCTTCTTCAAGCAGTTCACTGATAAAAAAATCAGACTTTGCAACAATATTATTTTTAACAGCCTGAACATCCAGCAGAAAACGCTCATAAGATTGTGAATGATTGATTTGTGGTTCAGTCAGGAAAAATAGCTTCTCTTGCTGGTGATCAAGAATTAAAGCTGTTTTTATTCTTGCAGCATAGGCTGCCGGTAAATTTTGATTTAAAGTATGCTTAAACAACGGCAGATTCAGGCCAGGTTCAATCTGCTGAGCCAGTTCATAAGCACAAAAGATAAACCATCCGCCACTAAAGGGAAAATTGTCATTACAAAGAGCTGCTTTACGGGTTGATTTTAAAGATTGCTTCTCTACTTTAAAAATTTGATCAAAACTATCCAGAAAATTCTCTTGAAGGTGAGGCTTATATTGTTTGGAGGCACTCAGTTTAAGCTTATGATCCAGTTTTAGCCATTCAGCGGGTTCAATAAATAAAATATCAAACGCTGTATTCTGCTCATTACCTTTCTTCTGGCTGGTGGTGCTCAAAAGAAAAGGATATTTTTCAGGCAGGTATTGATAAAACTGTAATAACTCAGGAAATCCCCTGGTAGGAATTTCTGTCACTTGACATAGATGAGTCATACCAGGCTTTAGTCCAATCTTAAGGAACGTGAACGAAATAACATAGGCAAGTAACGCAGGATTTTTGTTCATCTTCAAGGCATGAAAACAGGCATGTAGCCACCCTACATAACTGTTTTTATAACGCAGAAGGTGGATAAAAAGACAAGTTAGCTGCCTCAGTTATTTCGTGAACGTTCCTAAACCTTACCTAAAATCAATGTACCATTGGTGCCGCCAAAACCAAAAGAGTTTGACATAGCATAATCAATTTTTATTTCTTTTGCTGTTAACGGTGCATAATCCAGATCACAGTCCGGATCAGGATTATCAAGATTAATCGTGGGCGGTACAATCTGATCACGTATTGATAATGCAGTAAAGATAGCTTCTACACCACCGGCAGCGCCCAATAAATGCCCCGTCATTGATTTTGTAGAGCTCATGGTTAACTCGTATGCATGATCAGCAAAAGTTCTTTTTGCCGCATCCGTTTCTGCCTGGTCACCTGCCGGTGTGGAAGTGCCATGAGCATTAATATAATTTATTTGATCAGCATTAAGCCCGGAATTTCTTAAAGCCGCGTCCATACAGCGACTTGCTCCTTCACCGCCTTTAGAAGGTAAAGTCATATGATAAGCATCACCACTCATGCCAAAGCCAAGTACCTCAGCATAAATATTTGCACCACGAGCCTTCGCATGTTCATACTCTTCCAGAACAACCACACCGGCACCATCACTTAAAACAAAACCATCCCGATCTTTGTCCCAGGGTCTGGAAGCTGCCTGAGGATCATCATTTCTGGTTGAAAGTGCCCTGGCAGATGCAAAACCTGCTAATCCTGTCATTGAGGTAGCCATTTCAGAACCACCGGTGACCATAACATCTGCATCACCATATTCAATAATTCGAGCCGCATCACCAATGCTATGTGTAGCAGTCGCACAAGCGGTAACCAAGGCAATGTTGGGACCTTTCAAACCATACATGACAGAAAAGTTTCCAGAGGTCATATTAATGATATTGCTGGGCACAAAAAATGGAGATACCTTACGCGGACCACCTTCCAGGCAAGCCTTATGTCCTTTTTCAATCCCGGTAATGCCGCCAATTCCAGAACCTATAGAAACACCAATTCGCCAGGCATTTTCATCAGTCACTTCCAGTCCGGAATCTTTAAAAGCCTGTATACCGGCAGCCATACCATAATGGATAAAAAGATCCATTTTTTTGATATCTTTTGGTTTCAGATATTCAGTCATTTCCAGACCTCTTATCGAACCACCAAACCTGACACTGTAATTTGAAGTATCAAAGTGATCAAGAGGTGCTATGCCGCTTTTACCCGCCAGAACATTTTTCCATGACTCAGCAACTGTCAATCCTACAGGACTAACCATACCTAAACCGGTAATAACCACTCGTCTCTTATCTAACATAAAATTTATCCCAGCCTTTCTTTGCTATAAAAAATGTTAACAAAGCGACAGTGACAAACTTTATTTGGTTGAAGACTCTTAGCCATCAGGACATTCTCCTACAAGTAAAAAGGGGTCGGAGTCAAATGGCAATGAGCACTGAACAATAAAACATTCTGTGTTTGCGCCATTTGACTCCGACCCCAACAGGTAATAAAGCTGAGTTGAGCAGCTCGTTTGCTCGTACGAAACTTATGCCCTGTGGGTATAAGTATAACTAACAGCTTAATTTAGCTATTTGCATTAATATAATCAACTGCAAGCTGAACTGTAGTAATTTTTTCAGCTTCATCATCTGGAATTTCAGTTCCAAATTCTTCTTCAAGAGCCATAACTAACTCAACAGTATCCAGAGAATCTGCACCAAGATCATCAACAAAAGAGGATTCTGCCTTAACTTCATCTTCTTTAACACCCAACTGCTCTACAACAATTTTAGACACTCTTTCTTCAATACTACTCATTTTTAACTCTCCGTAATTCTTTTTTAACATAGCTTTAAAATATGTTTATTCAGGTGACGCTATTTTAGAGAAATCCAACACGATATACTAGTCTATATAGTAAATAATTGTTTAAATTTTTCCAATTTAAGACAAAAAAAGCTGAAATTTCATCTGTAGCGGATAAATAACTAACATAAAACACTAAGGCATATACATGCCGCCATTCACGTTTATGGTTTCTCCAGTAATATAGCCGGCATTAGCAGAGGCTAGAAAGCTCACTGCTGAAGCAATCTCTTCCACCTGACCCAATCGATTAAGAGGGATCTGTAAGAGCAAAGCTTCTTTAGCGCTGTCGGGCAAAGCTTTTGTCATATCTGTATCAATAAAACCGGGGGCAACTGCATTCACTGTAATACCACGGGAACCCACTTCTCTGGCCAGAGATTTGGTAAAACCAAAAATGCCTGCCTTGGCTGCTGCATAATTTGCCTGACCTGCATTACCCGTCAAACCTACCACTGATGCAATGGAAATAATCCTGCCCTGTCTGGCTTTCATCATTGCTCGCAGACATGCTTTTGAAAGTTTAAAAATCGAGGTTAGATTAGTCTGAATAATAGCATCCCACTCCTCATCTTTCATCCTCATCAATAAGTTATCACGTGTGATGCCTGCATTATTGATCAGAATAGAGGGCATAGAATATTTCTCTTTCATAGCACCTAACAATAGATCAATACTACTCTGATCAGTCACATTCAGCATCATTCCCTGGCCTTTAATATTATCCTCCTGCAAATAGTCAGAAATATTTTGTGCCCCTTTTTCAGAGGTTGCAGTGCCAATAATAGTTGCCCCCTGTTTACCCAGATTCAAGGCAATTGCCTGACCTATACCACGACTAGCACCACTTACCAGAACTACTTCATTTTCCATAGACATCAGGATAACTCCTCAAAAACTTTATCAATTGTTACCGCATCAAAAACAGGATGAGCAGCAATATTTCGATTGATACGCCGATTTAAACCGGTTAATACTTTACCAGGGCCACACTCAATAATTTGCTCTGTACCTTCGGCCAGCATTTTATTAATGGTTTCAACCCATCTCACTGGTTTATAAAGTTGTTTCACCAGGGCATCACGGATCAACTCAGCCTCATTTTCAATAGTGACATGAACATTATTAATTACTGGAATAACAGGACGATCAATATCTGTAGAAAGGAGTTTTTTTGCTAACTTATCTGCTGCACTTTCCATCAACATACAATGAGAAGGCACACTGACCGGCAGTTTAATTGCTTTTTTTGCACCGGCATTATTTAATGCGGAAATTGCTTTTTCAACGGCTTGCACACTTCCTGAAATAACCACCTGACCAGGTGAGTTAAAATTGGCTGCAGAAACAATAGCCTCATTTTCAATAGCAATTTCTTCACAAATTTTTACAACAGAATCATCTTCCATACCTAAGATAGCAGCCATTGCTCCTTCATTCTCTGCAACTGCATCCTGCATGTATTGGCCACGTAATGAAACAAGGGAAACAGCAGCAGAAAAATCAATAGCTTCTGCACAAACCAAAGCTGTATATTCACCCAGACTATGTCCTGCCATAACAACAGGCATACAGCCTTCCTTATTTTTCCATATTTGCCATAGCGCATAAGAAGCAGCTAGTATGGCGGGTTGGGTATTTTTCGTTTGATTGAGTTCTGCTTCAGAACCATTCTGGATCAGTTCCCATAAATCAAAACCCAGGGTATCACTGGCCTGTTTAAAAATACTGTTGACAATTTCGCCGTAGGCAGGATTTTCATCAGCAATACCACCCAACATACCAATGGTCTGTGAACCCTGACCAGGAAAAACAAAAGCAATTGACATAGTATTATCCTTTATCTGGCTAGGGGCTGTTGATCTTTCATTTATTGGCAATAAATGAAAGTTCAACCGCCCTTAATATTTTAATAATGCAGAACCCCAGGTAAAACCTCCACCGAAGGCTTCTAACAATACCACTTCACCACGTTTGATTCGTCCATCACGTATTGCCGTATCCAGAGCTAAAGGAACTGAAGCTGCAGAGGTATTTCCATGATTTTGTACTGTGATGACAACATGATCGGTCGACATTTTTAATTTTCTGGCTGTTGCATTGATAATACGAATATTGGCCTGATGAGGCACCAGCCAGTCAATATCTGATTTTGCCATATTATTTTTTTCCAGCGTTTCATCCACAATACGCCCTAAAGTATTCACTGCAACTTTAAACACTTCATTGCCTTTCATTTCAATATGGACTGCATCCAAACCTTGTGGATTAACTTCTGATACGCCGCCATTGGTTGATAATAAACTTTCAAACTGACCATCTGCATGAATATGAGAAGATAATATACCTGCTTCTTCACTAGCTTCAAGAATCACTGCCCCAGCACCATCAGCAAAAATAACACAGGTTGACCTGTCAGTCCAGTCAACAATTCTTGATAAGGTTTCAGCACCAACAATCAGAGCGCGTTTTACAGCACCTGTCTTTATATATTTATCTGCGATATCCAGGGCATAAATAAAGCCAGTGCATACCGCCTGTACATCAAAGGCAGGACAACCGTGGATATCAAGACGTTGTTGTAATAGGCAGGCAGTACTGGGGAAAACTCGATCAGGTGTAGTTGTGGCAATAATAATTAAATCAATTGATTGCGCATCAATATCAGCAGCTTCAATGGCATGACGGGCAGCCTGCTCAGCTAAATCACAGGTTGTTTGATTTTCCAGAGCAATATGGCGTTGTTTTATACCGGTTCTTTCGGTAATCCATTGATCAGTTGTATCTACCATTTTTTCTAAATCGGCGTTGGTTAAAATATTATCTGGTAAATAACCACCTGTGCCTATAATTCGAGAATACATCTATATAGAATATCCTAAGAGCCTTCAGCCAAACCTGAAAGTAAAATTAATATAATAAAAATTATTGTAGCATATAAATGAGTCACTACAATAATAAGCTTATCCTAAGAAACGTGAACGCTCCTAAGTCAGTGTCTTTTCAAGAACCTTGCTGATACGTTGTGGTACATTATTATCCACTTCGGCAATAGCCACTTTAATCGCCTGACTATATGAAATAATATCCGCACTGCCATGGCTTTTAATTACAATACCTTTTAAACCCAGTAAACTGGCACCATTATATTTTCTTGTATCCAGTTTACTTTTAAAAGAATTTAACACTGGCATGGCTATCAATGCAGCCAGTTTCGTCAGCCAGTTTCGATTAAATTCATGTTTCATATAAAACGTGATCATTTTTGCCACGCCTTCAGCTGTTTTTAATGAAATATTACCCACAAAACCATCTGCAACCACCACATCAACCGTGCCTTTATAGATATCATCACCTTCAATAAAACCAAAATAATTCAGCTTGCTGTCAGAAATTAACTTGGCAGCCTGTTGAACCTGGTCGTTGCCTTTCATTGCTTCCTGTCCGACATTGAGCAGGCCGATGGTAGGGGCATCAATCCCGTCAATGGCATTGGCCAGCACTGAACCCATCACTGCAAACTCAAACAAATGTTCAGCAGAGAGATCAATATTAGCGCCCAGATCCAACATATGAGTATGGCCGGATTCCGTAGGCAGTGCAGTACAAATAGCAGGCCGGTCAATCCCCGGCAAGGTTTTTAAAACAAATCGAGCAGTTGCCATCAATGCACCGGTATTACCAGCGCTCACACAGGCACCAGCTGCTCCGGACTTGACTAAATTAATCGCTACCCGCATAGAGGAATCTTTTTTCCCACGCAGTGCAGAGGCCGGCTTTTCATCCATATCAACAATTTGTGATGCATGCTGAATTTTTATATTCTGGAGCAATAAAGCAGGATACAATTGAAGTTTTTTATTAATAGAAGCTTCATCACCAACCAAAATAATTTTCAGCTGTTTAAATTCTTTTAATATTTCAATAGCCGCGGGGATAGTCACATCAAGGCCAAAATCACCCCCCATGGCATCAATTGATATCGTGCTATTGTTCGACTGTTTTGTCATTTACTTAACTCTTTATCAAACCAAACATAAAGCTTTCCCCCGTCTTACTTTGCAATGTAAATATTCGCAAAGCAATAACGGAAAATTTTATTTGCTGAGGAATCTTTATCAAACATAAAATTTTTCCCCTGTCTTACTTTGCAATGTAAAATGTTCGCAAAGCGACAGTGGAAAATTTTATTTGCTGAGGACTCAGAAACAATAAAGCCTCAGAAATTAAGTTCTGAGGCTTTAAAAAAGAAGCAATTACCAGTATCAATTTACTTATTAATTACTTTACGACCCTTATAGTAACCATCTGCAGTCACGTGGTGACGACGATGAGTCTCACCACTGGTTGGATCGATTGATAAAGTCGGTTCATTTAATGAATCATGAGAACGACGCATACCACGACGTGCCGGGGTACATTTATTTTTTTGAACTGCCATTTGCTTTTCCTTATATACACTGAAGGTAATAAAATATAAAATTTTTGTTATAAAATTGCTGCTTATTGAACTACAACACCCATATCAATTGTCTTTTAATTGTTTCAAAACAGAAAAAGCATTATCGTCTTTTTCTTGCCTGGATGAATCACTTTTTTGCTCACTACGTTCATCGATCGGGAAATCAAATTGAATATGACAGCTTGTTCCAGAACCGGTTTCGGAATGTCTGGGAATCTGAGGCAGCATCAGGAGCAACTCATCTTCAATTAGAATTCTTGGATCAACCAGTCCTTTTCTTTCTAAACCTTTTTTGTTTTTGGCAACTTTTCTATCAACAAACTCTCTATTAATAAAGAAAGTATCATAATTGCCTTGTTCTGCCTTTCCTGCTTCAAAATCATTTTCTACAAAAGCAGTTAATATTTTACAAGTCAGGCTCTCTTCATAGTCTTTCATACAACGCTGACATTGAAGTATCACACTGGTTTTAACCATGCCGCTAACAATGCGATTTGATGACATATCGATATCAAACTGCAGTTGATATTCAACATCGGCAGACGTTTTAACAATTGCTTCACAGAGTCTTGGCAGATTTGTCTCCAATTCCTGCTGCTTAATCACACCTGCAAGAAAAACACCCTTATCAGTATATCGATAATGATCAATTCTCTGTGGAATATGCTCTGACATCAAACCATGCTCAAAATTAATCGCACATTTTAGTTGTTTTAAGCAGTGATGTCAAAACCTTATTCCCTTAAACCTGAATAAAGCCTTAACGTAATTGAGGGCTGAGATTAAAACCACTCACTTCTGATAGTTGAGTCGCCATTGAAGCACCCAGTTTTTTGGCAAAACGGTCAATAAATGCTTCTGAAACAGTAAAATCCTTAATTTTTTCAGCACCAATCACTTCACGAGCGACATAACTGCTGCTGCCTAACTTGTCCACCAGACCCAGCTCCAGTGATTGCTCACCGGTCCAGACATAGCCACTAAATAATAAGGGATCATTTTTAAGCTTATCACCACGCCCCTTCTTTACTACATCAATAAACTGTTTATGAATATTAGCCAGCATAGCTTTTGTATGTTTTACATCATCATCTTGCGGTGCAGTAAAAGGATCCAGAAAACTTTTATGTTCTCCTGCAGTATATAAACGACGGGTTACACCGATTTTATCAATAGCATTTTCAAAGCCGAAGCCATTCATCAACACCCCAATAGATCCGACCAGACTTCCTTTGTCTGCATAAATTTCATCTGCAGCTGCAGCAATATAATAACCACCGGAGGCACACATATCCATAATAACAGCATACACTTTAGTATCAGGGTGTAGTTTTTTTAACCTATAAATTTCATCATTAATATAAGCGGCCTGCACAGGACTGCCGCCGGGCGTATTCATACGCAAAATAATTCCTTTGGTTCTTTTATCCTCAAAAGCTTCTCTTAGTGCCGTCACCACACCATCAGCACTGGCTTCAGTTTCAGATGATATAACCCCTTTAATATTGATTAATGCTGTATGTTCACCCGTTGCCTTGTCCAGTATTTCACCGGGTTCCAGAGGTACAAAAAATAATGCCAGTAAAGTAATCAAATAGACCCAGAAGATCAATTTAAAGAAAATTCCCCAACGTCTGGTCGTACGCTTTTCTTTTAGTGAAGAAAGAGCCAGATCTTCTATCAACTTTTTTTCCCATCCACTTTTCTGTGATAGCTTGTCAAAACTCTTATTGAGTTCAATTTCATCTTTATCCATTAGTTTTCCATTTTTTAATGCGGCATCAATTATATCGGGCAACATTGTAACAAATACTGAGATAATTCTGAAATATTATTCAGCCAAGCCACAATCCGTGCCTGAGAATCCATCAAAGTACCATCCCAGTCAAAAATAATGTGTGATACATAAAATTCAACAATGTTCCCTTAATACTGTTAAAAATTTTTCTAACTCATCCGCTAATGGTGCTTTAATGGTTATTTTCTTTCCTGTTTCAGGATGCTGGAAAGACATTTGAGCAGAGTGCAGAAATAAACGCTTTAAGCCCTGCTGTTTTAAACGCTGATTACAGGCGTAGTTTCCATATTTGCTGTCACCGGCAACACAATGTCCTATAGACTGGGAATGAACTCTGATTTGATGGGTGCGCCCGGTGATTATTTTTATTTCCATTAAAGTTGAATTGTTAAATTGCTCCATTGTTGTAAAAAAGCTGGTGGATTCTTTTCCCGATGGATCAACACGAACAAACCTTTCACCGGATTTCAATGCTTCACGTAACAAGGGGGCGGAAACTTTTTTCTGAGAAAATGACAGCCGGCCACATAACAGTGCCTGGTATCGTTTGTCCGTTTGACGATGACGCAATAAGTCCTGTACAGCAATCAATGCACTACGTTTTTTTGCAATCAATAAACAGCCCGATGTATCCTTATCCAGACGATGGACTAATTCAAGAAATTTTTGTTCTGTTTTTAATGCCCGTACAGCTTCAATAATGCCATAACTCACCCCGCTGCCGCCATGAACTGCAACTCCACTGGGCTTATTAATCACCATCAGGCTGGCATCTTCATAAATAATAGAGTTTTCAATCAAACTTAATAAGGATCGACCCGGAGCAGGCAGAGACGGTTTTTCTGCAAGTTTAACCGGTGGTACTCTAACAACATCACCATATTTAAGCTTATATATTTGTTTAATTCGTCCCTTATTGACTCGCACTTCTCCCTTACGAATAATTTTATAAATATGACTTCTGGGCACTCCTTTTAAATAGTTAAGGAGAAAGTTATCAATTCTTTGCCCGGTATTTTTCTCATCTATTTCAATAAATTTAACAGAATGGGTAATTATTTTATGATTCATGCAATATTTCTGCTGTTTCAGATTGATGGAATTGTTTCTAGCTGTTATATTACGACAGTTAAAATTTGACGGTAATTTCTAAAGACAGCTTTTTAATATCAGTTCTTGATATAAGATCTTACGTATCAAGTGAAATCACCTCAATTTTAACTTTTTCTATTTGAAATAAAAGAACACATATTTGTCTTGCAGCACAATTGTTATAAACTTATCTTTTTAAAAAAGCCTTTAGCTTATTTAAAAGTATTTATTCAAATTTATTGAATGTTATTTTAATAACAATATCGTTACTTAACAAGGCAATCACACAAAACATATTATTAGCTCCTGTATAAAATTCACAGGAATTGAAAGAAACAATAGATATAACGCAGTTTGAACCTGGAAAACGTAATAGTGTAAATGTAATACTGTGATCACAATTGTTGATGTCGTTAACTGAATTGACAACTTAAAACTCCAGTTTTTTACCTTTCAATGGCTTTTTATATATAGCCTTTTTGTATATAACCAAAGTTAACTGTACATAGATTATTGCCTATTTTTCTATCCTGAACAGATTTAATTAATAAATTTTTGAACTTTGTATAGTTGAGCTCAACAGAATTAGAGTATCACACTATGAAAAGAATGTTATTTAATGCCACTCAGCCTGAAGAGCTGCGTGTTGCACTGGTTGATGGCCAGCACCTGTTTAACCTGGATATTGAAACAGCTCAGAGAGCACAAAAAAAAGCCAATATCTATAAAGCAAAAATTACCCGCGTTGAACCTAGTCTGGAAGCCGCTTTTGTTGACTATGGAGCAGAACGACATGGTTTCCTCCCCCTTAAAGAAATATCCCGTCAATATTTTAAACAAGCTGTTGAACGTGGTAAACGTCCGAAAATATCCGAATTATTAAAAGAAGGTATGGAAATTGTTGTCCAGGTCGATAAGGAAGAACGCGGCAATAAAGGTGCGGCACTCACTACATTTATCAGTCTTCCAGGACGTTATCTGGTACTGATGCCAAACAATCCCAGAGCTGGTGGCATTTCAAGACGTATTGAAGGTGAAGAACGATCTGAATTAAAAGAAAATATGAGCAAACTGGAAGTACCTGAAAAAATGGGGCTGATTGTTCGCACTGCCGGTATCGGCAAGGATGCAGATGAGTTACAGCTGGATTTAGATTATTTATTACAGCTCTGGAATGCTATCGATAAAGCAGCAACTGAACATTCGGCTCCCTGTTTGATTTACCAGGAAAGCAATATTGTTATTCGAGCAATCCGTGACAACCTGCGCTCAGATATTACTGAAATCATTATTGATGAAGAAAAAACTTATCAGGAAGCCTATGATTTTATGCAGCGCGTCATGCCTCAGCACCTGCATAAGGTCAAATTATATACTGATATTATCCCGCTTTTCTCACGTTATCAGATAGAAAGTCAGATAGAAACTGCATTTCAGCGTGAAGTTACCCTGCCCTCCGGTGGTGCAATTGTTATTGATCACACTGAAGCCCTGATTTCAATTGATATTAACTCCGCACGCGCAACCAGAGGCGGTGATATTGAGGAAACAGCATTAAATACCAATCTGGAAGCTGCTGACGAGGTAGCAAGACAACTGCGCTTGAGAGATCTTGGTGGTCTGGTCGTCATTGATTTTATTGATATGTCCCCGGCAAAAAACCAGCGGGCTGTTGAAAATCGTATGAAAGATGCATTAAAACCTGACCGCGCACGGGTTCAGGTGGGTAAAATTTCCCGTTTTGGCTTATTAGAAATGTCACGCCAGCGTTTAAAACCATCATTAGGTGAATCCAGTCAAATTACCTGTCCTCGCTGCAGTGGTCATGGTACTGTTCGAGGAATTGATTCATTAGGCTTATCCGTATTACGTATTATTGAAGAAGAATCAATGAAAGAGAATACCGGCCGTATTCTTGCTCAATTACCCGTTAACGTGGCCACTTTCTTGTTAAATGATAAGCGGGACTTAATTACGGATATAGAAACACGACAAAAAATAACCGTTACTCTCATCCCAAATGAAAGTCTGGTGACTCCCCATTATCGTATAGAACGTATTCGCAACGAAGAAAACATGACCGAACAATACCAGGTCAGTAGTTATAACTTCAATCAGGTATTAAGTGATGATGAAGCCAATGGCTTAATTGCAGAACCTGCCAGCTATGAAGAAGCTATTGTTAAATCACCAACAACAGTTCATTCTGTAAAGTCGAAACAACCTGGTCTTATGAAGCGAATATGGACATCACTCTTCAATCCACAAGAGCAGCAAGAACAGCAAGAACAGCAGAACGAACAGACAACTGAAGCTGAAACAAAAAAGAAGACCAGAGACACAAAACCTAATCGTCAAAAACGTAATGAACGTGGGAAAGACAATCGCAAGCAGAATGATAAGCGTAAAAAGCCGCAAAAACAAAATAAACGTGATGATTCCAAACAAAAAAGTCGCAATAAGCAGACGGAAAAACCAACAAAGAAGCCCGTTGTAAAAATGGAAACACCAGCAGAATTTACGGCTCTGGAGGAAATTTCTGAACAGCAGCAAGCTTCCGCAACTACTGGAAAAACAGCTGAAAATACAACAGCAAGTAAAACGACACAGACAACAGAAATTTCTGAAGTAACTTCTCCTGTTATAGGCACTGATACAGCTACCGTGTCAGCTACAGAAATCACTGCTCAGGAAAATGAATCTAAACCAACACCTGATAATAGTAAAAAAACATCTTTAAGAGGACCCGGTTCACGTCGTACAGGTCGCAGAACCAGTTCCAGAAAGAAAGCGGTCAAGACAAATCACACACCCTCTGCCAGTGAGACTAATAAAACTAGCAATCAGGATACAGCAGCAGAAATCAATCCTGAAGCAGTAAAAAAGATGGCTCAAAAGAGTGATAACATATTGCCTGCAGAACAAGCTGAAACAGAATCTGCTGAGTTAAAAACTGCAAAGCCAGTAATAGTAGAGGAAAAAGCAGCTGATAATACTGCTGTGGATAAAATTGAGCCTCAGCTTGAAGCAGCAGAAATTAAACAGGAATCAGAATTAAAAAAAGCAGCTCCAAAAAAGAAAACACGTCGTAAAGCCGTGACAAAAAAGAAATCTTCTGTAAAGAAATCGGTCAAAAAGAAAGCAGCAGGCACAAGCAAGGCAAAGTCAGAAAGTACTGAGAAAAAAGAAACAGCTGAAGTTGTCAGTGCATCTGATGCAACAGATAAAGCTATCTCACAGCCCGAAAGACAAGTTAAGAAAAAAGTTGCGGCAGCGGCAGCACCTGAGGCATCAATTGAAAAACCGCTTGAAGAAAAACCAAAGAAACGTTCCGGTCGACGTAGTCGGACTTCAAAAACAGGCACACAGGCTACAGGTTCTGTAGCTGGAACTTCAGGTTTGGTAGACAAACGTGATGGTAGAAATAGTAAAAAATAGCCAATAATTAATTAAAGGTTTTTAGCAATGGATTTAAATAATTTAACTGCAGTTTCACCAATCGACGGTCGATATGGCAGCAAAACTTCTGAACTGCGGCCTATATTCAGTGAATTTGGCTTAATACGCCATCGTGTTCTGGTTGAAATTCGCTGGCTGCAGATGTTGGCATCTCATGATGATATTCAGGAAGTTCCTGCCTTATCAGAACCGGCAAATAGTTTGTTAGACAGTATTATCGACCATTTTTCAATTGCAGATGCTCAGCAAATTAAAACCATTGAGAGAACCACTAATCATGATGTGAAAGCGGTAGAATATTTTCTCAAAGAAAAGATTGCAGATAATGAGGAGTCATCAGCTGGTAAAGAGTTAATGGCGATTAATGAATTTATTCATTTTGCCTGCACTTCAGAAGATATTAATAATCTGTCTCATGCACTGATGTTAAGTGAAGCTCGCAGTGAGGTAATTTTACCACAAATCAATGAAGTCATTGAGGCCATATCACAACTAGCCCATGAGCTTGCCGATACTCCAATGTTATGCCGCACACATGGTCAACCTGCTTCACCTTCCACTATGGGCAAGGAGATGGCCAATATTGCCTATCGCCTAAAGCGGCAGTATAAGCAATTTAAAAATGTTCAAATCATGGGCAAAATTAATGGTGCCGTGGGTAATTACAATGCTCACCTGAGTGCTTACCCTGAACTGAACTGGGCAGAAATTGCACAAAATTTTGTGGAAAGTTTAGGCATTGATTTTAATCCCTACACCATTCAAATCGAACCACATGATTATATCGCCGAATATTTTGATACTCTGGCTCGTTTTAATAATATTCTGATTGATTTTGACCGGGATATCTGGAGTTATATTTCTCTTGGCTATTTCAAACAAAAAACCATTGCCGGTGAAGTGGGTTCCTCCACCATGCCGCATAAAGTTAATCCCATTGATTTCGAAAATTCTGAAGGTAATTTAGGAATTGCCAATGCCCTGCTCAATCACCTGAGTAATAAATTGCCCATTTCCCGCTGGCAGCGTGACTTAACTGATTCCACCGTGTTAAGAAATCTGGGTGTCGGCATTGCCCATTCTATGATTGCCTATTCTTCCTGTATGCGAGGTATGAGTAAATTGCAAATCAATGAAACAGCTTTAGCTGCGGATCTGGACAATACCTGGGAAGTACTCGCAGAGCCGATTCAAACGGTTATGCGTCGCTATGGTATTGAAAAACCATATGAAAAACTAAAAGAACTGACCAGAGGGCAGTCCATTACTGCAGAGACACTAATAGAATTTGTGGCCACATTAGATATGCCGGATAAGGCAAAAAAGGATCTGCAGGCATTAACACCTGCCAGTTATATCGGTAATGCTTCTGAACAGGCAAAATCTATATAATATCTCTCTGAATATCCATAGGGGTCAGAGTCAAGTTGATTGATAGTTTGTTATTCAGGTTAAAGTTTGTCAATACAATGGCTGACTTATAATTTGATATTTTTGACTCTGATCCCGGCTTATAGCGACCCTGTTTTATTTTCTGGATTAATTTGACTCTATTCTCAATCACTACTACTATTATTCATTATATAAGAAAAAGCCTTTAGCCCAAGAAATCACTAAAACCTTATGAGTAATCTGTTAAATCGTAGCCTTGCCTTCATCTTAATAGTAATACTCATCGCCTCAGGTATGACTCTTTATAATAGTTATAATACGACCCGATTAATTTACCTCAAAACCAAAAATATCATTCAGCAACAACAATCCAAGACAACAATTTTTAATCAGATGTATCATGCGACAAGAGAACGCACGATCATATTATTAAAAATGTATGCTACCACTGATCCCTTTGAGTTAGATCAGTTTAATCAGGATATGGGGACTCAGGCAAGAATTTTTATTAAAGCACGTGAACAATTATTATCCATGCAGCTCAGTCATCAGGAGAATATTTTGTTTAAAGCGCAAATGAAACTCGCCCGGAAAAATGAACCCTTGCAAAATAGTGCTGCCCGGTTATTAATGGATGAACGACAAGAGGATGCCTATCCTATTCTTTTTGAACAGGCCATACCCGCCCAAAAAATTATTTTAAGTCAGATAAAGGTTTTAATGAAATTGTATGAAAAAAATACAGCTAGAGTCATTACCAATATAGACAACGAATTTCATGAAGCCAGTCAGAATTTTCGTTTACTTGGCTTTTTCCTGTTTGGTATCAGCCTGATTACCATTATTTTATTTCTACGTCGTGTTTCACTTCGGGAAAAGCAATTATTAGAGGAAAAGATCCTCGCTTCACAAAAATCTTCACAGGCCAAAAGTGAGTTTCTGGCCAGCATGAGTCACGAAATTCGTACCCCTATGAATGGTGTATTAGGTATGCTGGGTCTACTACTCAATGATGGTTTAACCAAGGAACAATATCACCGGGCAGAACTCGCTCAGGGTAGTGCTAATGCATTGCTCACCCTGCTCAATGATATTCTTGATTTTTCCAAAATTGAGGCAGGCAAACTGGATCTGGAAATACTCGATTTTGACCTGCGCAGTATGCTGGGGGATTTTGCAGAAGCCATGTCCATGCAGGTAGAAGATAAAAATCTGGAAATTATTTTAAATATCAAGGGCATTGAGCATTCCATGATCAAGGGGGATCCAGGACGTCTGCGCCAGATTCTGACTAATCTGGTTGGTAATGCCATTAAATTTACTGAACAGGGCGAGGTGGTTATTTTCCTTGAGATTCTTCCTCATAATAAAAAACAATTTAAACTACATTGCACGGTAAGTGATACAGGTATTGGAATCCCACAGGACAAACTCGACAGACTGTTTCAATCTTTTTCTCAGGTTGATGCTTCTACAACTCGCAAATATGGTGGTACAGGACTAGGTTTAAGTATTGCAAAAGTACTTTGTGAACTAATGGGCGGTCAAATCACCGTAAGCAGTGAAGAAGGTCTTGGCAGTTGTTTTGAATTCAATGTATTAATGGGCTATAGCCAACAGTCGCAGGCAGTACTGCCGGAAATAGATATTTCAACTTTAAACCTGTTAATTGTCGATGATAATAAAACCAACCGAAATGTTTTTAGAGGCCAGATGGAACATTGGGGAGCCAAGGTTGAAGAGGCAGCCAACGCTTTCGATGCATTAAAAATGTGTGAAATGCGGGTAAAAAGTAATCAGAATCTATTTGATATCGCTTTTCTGGATATGCAAATGCCCGAAATAGATGGAGTTCAATTAAGTAAAAATCTACAATCTGATCCTCGTTTTAACTCTATGAAGCTGATAATGATGACATCAATGGCTTTTAAGGGTGATGCAGATTATTTTTCAAAATTGGGTTTTAGTGCCTATTTTCCCAAACCTGCAACCACGACCGATCTTTTTGATGCGCTTTCTATTGTTGCTGCAGGCGGTGATGCACTGGATAATGCAAAACCACTGGTCACCCGACATTATGTAAAATCATTACAAAAGAGCCCTCGGCCAATAAATTCGCCCGCTGTCGTTTTGCAAACATCTTCACCTGCAAATAAGACAGAGGGGGAATTTATGTTTGATAAGAGTAAACTTCAACAGTCAGCCACACCTTCTGAGCAATGGCCTGCAGACACCCGAATACTCTTAGTGGAAGACAATCGAGTTAACCAGCTTGTCGCCAGTGGGATATTAAAGAAACTGGGTTTAGGTGCAGATATCGCTGAAAATGGACTTGAAGCATTAGAAATCTTAACAAATGCACCTGATAATTCACCTTACACTATGCTATTAATGGACTGTCAAATGCCTGAAATGGATGGTTATGAAGCTAGTCAACAAATCCGTCAGGGAACAGCAGGTGATCATTATCAGTCGCTTCCAATTATCGCAATGACAGCCAATGCTATGCAGGGTGACCGGGAAAAATGCCTGGATGCGGGTATGAGTGATTATCTCAGTAAACCGATTGATAATGAGCGGCTCTCTAATAAATTAAAAAAGTGGTTAATAAGTAATACAGTTAATATAACATCCAACATTATTCAAACAGAGGGTGAAGTGGCAGAAAATCTACTACCTGACGGTGAATTTTCTACTAATGGGATCAATGATATAGATAGAGATTCAACTGCGTGGGATATTGATACAGTTACCATGCGAGTTGGAAACAGCATCAAATATTTATTACCCTTAATTGAATTATTCCTTGAAGATATGCCTAAACAACTGAAAAAATTACAGCAGAATATTGATAAGCAGCAATTTCAAAAAGCCCAGGAAGTTTTACATAGTATTAAAGGAACATCTTCTAATTTGAGCGCATTACATCTGCAGCAACTTGCTGCGCAGATGGAAACTAATATCAAATCCGGACAAATTAATAATATTCAATGTCATTTAAAAAACCTCAACTCAACTTTTGCACAATTAGAACAGATGCTAAGACAGTTTCAGGAAAAAAATAATTCAGCCATTGTATCAATTAATGAGATAGAAATTCTTAATCAACAGCAACTACAAAGTTATCTTAAGCCAATTATCATTAAACTGAATAAGGGGCTATACATCGATAATACAGAATTAGAAGCATTACAGTCAGGTTCTGCCAATAACATGACTCAACTTTTATTAGCTCAAATACACAAACAAATTCAATGTTTTGATTATTCCACGGCTCTACATACCGCCAGTAAAATAATGCTGTCAATTCTAAATACTGAAACAGAGTCTATTTCTACTCAGGAAAAACAGGAGGTACAGGCTGGTGTCTGAAAAACCTGTTCTTCTGATTGTAGATGATGATCCTATTAACCTGCAAATTCTGGCCAATTGTCTAAATGAAAATTACCTTTTAAAGGTCGCTATTAATGGCTCACAGGCAATAGCACTTGCTGAAAAAGAACCCCTGCCTGATCTGATTTTACTTGATATTGGCCTGCCTGACATGAATGGCTATGAAGTTTTTGAACAATTGAACAATAATGATACAGATGAAGCCATTCCGGTTATTTTTGTCACAGGCAAAGATCAACAACAGGATGAAGTAAAAGGCTTAAAATTAGGAGCAGTCGACTATATTACCAAGCCAATCTGTCCAACAATTGTTCTGGCCAGAGTTAAGACTCACATCACAATAAAACAACAGCAGGATAAATTATTATCATTAGCCATACATGATCAATTAACCGGAGTTTATAATCGTCACTTTCTTATGGAAACTGTCATAAAAAAAATTGCTTTTTCTATAAGACATAAGATTGAACTAAGTCTGATTATGATGGATATTGATCATTTTAAACAGGTCAATGATAATTATGGTCATCCCAAGGGTGACTATGTCTTAAAAACAGTGGCAAAATTATTAATAGAACTATGTCGTGAAGAAGACATTATCACTCGTTTTGGCGGCGAAGAATTTATTATTTTATTAGATCAGACAAATCAACAGGCAGCTCATGAAAAAGCTGAGTTAATCAGAAAAACTCTTGAAAAATTAAATCCGGATAATATAAAAATCACCTGTAGTTTTGGCGTTACACAGCTCAATAATGACAAAGAAACCATTGAAGATTTAATTAAGCAAGCTGATCTGGCATTATATCAGGCAAAGGAATCAGGTCGAAATCAAGTCGCTGTCTTTAGCCAAACAGGTTTATATTAACATGTCAAAATCAAGATCGATCATTATTGTTTTTTTTGCCCTTTTAAGTTTTAGTTTGTTTTTTTCAAGATCTGTTTTAGCAGAACCCGGCTTCAAAGTTTTTCAAACTCAGCAGCCCGCCCAAAATTTGATTGCAATACTTGCACCACTCTACGGTCAATCTGCAAGGTTTACAGCAAAAAATAATACTCTGATAATTAAAGCACCCGCACAAATTCTATTTGAAATAGAACAATTATTACAGGAAATTGATCAGCCTTTAATTAATCTGCTCATTGAAGTGAGTCACTCTTTCATTGAAAATGAAAGTTTACAAAACAATGATATTGGCTATAATAGATCCGATGCTAAAATTCAATCAATACACACACGTAGAAAAAGTTCAAATAAGACTCCTGATATTTTTAAAATAAGAACTGTTGAAGGTCAATGGTCAGCAATACAAATCGGACAAAAAGTTCCCTATTACAGCATGCAGGGAAACTGGAACCATCGTTGGCAAAACACGACCCATCTGGAGGACGTTACCTCCGGCTTCGATGTTTTTCCTATACTCAATGGCAACCAGGTCACTCTAAAAGTTCGTCCTCATAATGATTCAATGAGTAAACAAAATGCTGACTGGATTAATACACGTTCTCTAAATACCAGTATCACCGGCAGACTGGGGCAATGGCTATACCTGGGTGGAGCGGCAACAGAGGACAATGCAAAAAATATTAGTTCTGGTATAAGCTATGAAAATGCTAAGATAGGCGGCACACGATATTCAACCAAACGATATTCTGATCTGGAAATGGACTACTCTATCAGGGTTAATCTAATAGAGTAAGCTGCTTATCATTTAAATCTTGTATATTAAACATAAGTAATAATACTAACACTATGACAAAGCCAATAAACAATAATAATATTTTTGCTGCTATTGATCTGGGATCAAACAGCTTTCATTTGATTGTGACAGAAGTTAAAAATGATCAGCTGTTAATTATTGATCGAATGAAAGAGATGGTTCGACTGGCTTCCGGCCTGGACGAAAAAGGACTGCTAACAGAGAAATCACAGCAAACAGGACTGGATTGTCTATCTCGTTTTGGACAAAGATTAAAAAATATTCCTAAAGATAATATCCGTATTGTCGGCACTAATACTCTGCGCAAGGCCAAAAATGGAGCCCTCTTTATTGCCCAGGCAGAACAGCTACTCGATCATCCAATCGAAGTCATTGCTGGCCGGGAAGAAGCACGTTTAATTTATCTGGGGGTAGCCCATAGTCAATCGGTTAACACGGATAACCGGCTGGTCATTGACATTGGCGGCGGCAGCACCGAATTTATTATAGGCAAAGGATTTACCCCCAGTCATACTGAAAGTTTACATATGGGATGCGTGAGCATGACCCTCAAGGCATTTTCTGACGGCAAGCTCAGCAAAACCAATTTTAAAATAGCCGAACTTTATGCACGACTTGAATTACAAAGCATAAAGAGCACTTATATCAATGTTGGCTGGTCATATGCCACCGGTGCATCAGGTAGTATTAAATCAATTGCCAAAGTCTTAAGAACCCATCATGAACAATCCACAAGCACTGATCCCTACCCTGGTATTACCACTAAGGGGCTGCAATGGCTCATCAAGCAAATGATCAAGAATAAAACAATCGCTAAGCTGGAGCTGGAAGGATTAAGTCCTGAACGTCAGGCCATTTTTGCCGGAGGAGTTGCAGTATTATATGCTGCATTTAAAGTATTAAAAATAGAATCAATGAATGCTTCTGATAGCGCATTAAGAGAAGGTGTTATCTATGATTTACAGGGGCGATTTAAACATGAAGATGTGCGCCAGAGGACAATTAAGCATTTGATAAAACAATACCATATTGATGTTAAACAGGCTGAAGAAGTCAAAAGAACCTTATCCAATTTTTATCAGCAGGTGCAGCAGCAGTGGTTTAATTCTATACAACAAAGGCAAACTCCGTTACAGGATGCAGAACAAATATTAGAATGGGCAGCTGTACTACATGAGTCAGGTCTGTCGATTGCCCATAACCAATACCACAAACATGGTGCTTATATTATCGAAAATTCAGATTTACCGGGTTTCTCACGGCAGGAACAACATCGTCTGGCTTTATTAATCCGCGCACAACGTAGAAAATTTCCCAAAAATGAATTTAAGCAGTTTTCTAAAACCTGTGATAAAACAATGACCTATTTAGCCATATTATTACGTCTGAGTATTTTATTACATAGGGATCGCAGTGAAAATGCACAGCCACCCATTAAAATTGAGGCTAAATCTGAAAAGCTTATACTCAAGTTCCCGAAAAAATTTATTAATAAACATCCATTGACACTGGTTGATCTGGAATTAGAAGCAGACTATCTTGGAACAATAAAATTTAAATTAGAATTTTGTTAGCAAGTTCTTGTTTATCCTATTACTGAAAGTTTTCTTTTAAAGCCATTTTCACAGCTTCATATTCATTTTTTATTTTTTCAAAACTTTCATCAATCTCATCTAAATTATCAACCGCCACATTATGTTCTAAGTCTTTACAGACCCCAGATAATGCATTAGCGCCCAGATTAGCACTACTGCCCTTAAGCGTATGAGCAATACTTCTGATATCTGCAGCAAGCTGAGCATCAGTTGCAGTCCGTAAATTATCAAGCTGAGCCTGCCCGTCTAAAATAAAAGTTTCAATTAATTCATCAAAATCATCTTCCATGATTTCTTTTAATTCATTCAGTATATCCAAATCAAGTATATTAGCAGACATTATTTTTCCAATGTATATGTTATTTATATTGTATCTTTCTCAATTAATCTGCATGATCACTATTTGACCAGTGATAAACACATTCAACCCTGTTACCTTTTTCATTATAGGATATAGATTGGCAATAATTATTAATTAAAAGTATACCCCTACCTGAAAAAGCGACTGGCTTGTCAGTATCTGGTAATTGAATATTGGTTTTACCTAATTTACTGGTATCAAATCCCGGGCCGCTATCTTCAAAAATAATGCTTAGATCACCACCATTTTTGATCGGTGTGTTTTTAATGGAAATTCTAATAAAACCCTCATCAAGCTCTTTTAGACGTAATTCTTTATCTGCATAAAATTGCATAAAACCTTCAGGTGTTGATTTTGTTTTAGAATCAAGCCTTAACAAACCATGATCAAGTGAATTACAAAATAATTCCGATAATATTGTACTCAATTTATCCTGTTGAATTCGATGTCCCTGAATCTCTCTGAGTATCTGATTAATTAAAGGAACAGGGTCAACTGATTTGATTGCATCATAATAAAAGCACATTTCAAAATCCCAATGACTGGGAATAAATTTTTTAGAATTTTCACGATCTGATGACAGTTGATTAATATAGTCAATATCACAGTTAATGACCGCCAGAGTCACATCATCGGTTTGCTCAAAACCATCAACAAATATATTCATATTTTCCAAAATATGATCAAACAAATCAGGTTTTTCCTTTTCCTGATCATTTTTTATAAATTCAACATTTAAACACTCTAAAAAGCGTTCAACACCAAACATTGCACCTTGTTTGTTTTCCGCTTCCAGAATTCCATCTGTACTCAAAACAATTTTATCATTATTATGAATTTCAATTAAATCCAGTTGATTACTAAAACTATTATCGCCAAGAATACCTAAGGGAAGATTCTTTGATTTTAATTCAATACGAGAATTTTCCTGCATTAAGTAGGCAGCGGGAATTGCACCATTCCAGTACTTTATTACATTATTACTGGTATCAATTTCTACCAGACAGGCAGCTAAAAACATGCCGACCGGAAGCTGTGACTTAAGCTTACGATTCACTTCAGAGACGATATCAGCGATAGAATAACCCTTGGCTGTCATAGTATAAAAAACATTGGAAACAGGCAATGCACCCAATGAAGCTGCTAATCCATGACCGGTAAAATCACCAAATAAAATATTAAGCCCACCCATGGGTTTCACTGCTGCAAGTACAACATCACCATTAAAAAGTGACATTGGGGAAAGATGTAGTTGAATATTATCAGAACTAGACAGGCAACCCGGACTCAGAATACTATCAAAAACTCTACGTGCAACTTCCTGTTCCTGGATTTCAATTTCACGACGCGCAATGATTTCCTGTTTTTGCTGCTGATTGGTATTATATAATTCACTCACTCGTTCCAATGCATCAATTTTGGCTTTCAGGATAGTTCTATTATAAGGCTTGGTCAGGAAATCATCACCACCGACTTCAACACAACGAGTCAAAGCATTTTCATCCGTCATGGCCGTTAAAAAAATTATGGGTATGAATCTTTCTCCGGAAAGAGACTTTATCTTAATGGTACTTTCATAGCCATCCATCACCGGCATCATAATATCCATCAGGATCAGATCAGGAGCTTCACTTTGAAACAGGTCAACAGCAGTTTGCCCATTATTGGCTGAAACAATGTTAAAACCATCTTTTTTTAAATAGGCACCTAAAACCAGACGGTTAGTTGCATCATCATCAACTATTAATATTTTCATTTATGTATCTAAAATAATATTGAAATAATGACTAGGAAATAGTAAAGAGTTTATCAAAATTGGAAACCATAAGAATTTCTTTAACATCATTATTGGAACCGTTAATTAACACTTTTGCCTGATCACTGCCAGCATGTTCACGGAGTAAAAGCAGCATACCCAAAGCCGAACTATCGACATATTCAGTCTGTGACATATCAATTATATATTCATTACTCTCACCTGAAGCCAGGCTGCTATAAGCATCACGAAATTCTTTATGTACACTAAAATCAAAACGTCCGGAAATTGTAATATTCACTGTATTCCCATTGCTGCTGCTTGTAATCGGCATATTGCTCTCCATAAAGTATATATATCGCTAAAACACTAACTATAACTGAAAATAAGAATTAATCAATAAGTGTTCATCAGCTATCGCATTTTAACAAAGGTTAAGTAATTTCTGTGCTATCTGCTCCAGTGGTAGAATATGATCAACCCCGCCACGTTTAACTGCCTCACCCGGCATACCCCAGACCACTGAGGTTTTTTCATCCTGTGCAATAGTTGCTGAACCAACATCCTGCATTTCCTTTAACCCTCGGGCACCATCATCCCCCATACCGGTTAAAATCGCTCCCACTGCATTCTGACCTGCATTCTGACTCACTGAACGGAACATAACATCAACAGAAGGTTTATGGCGATTAACCTTTGGCCCGTCACTGAGACGACAAACATAGCCTGATGCATTTTTTTCGATAATAAGATGATGGCTGCCTGGGGCAATATAAACATGACCGGGTAAAACTTGTTCTCCATCCCGAGCTTCACAGACATTCATAGCGCTGCAAACATCCATTCGTTTAGCAAATGGACCACTAAAAGCTGCTGGAATATGTTGGCTGATAACAATAGCCGGTGTATTGGCCGGCAGGCGAATCAAAATTTCCTTAATCGCTTCAGTGCCACCGGTTGATGAACCAATGGCAATTATTTTTTCTGTGGTTTTTTCAACTCTTGTCGTTCTTTTCAGCAATACCGAGTCAGCAGAATGTTTTACTTCCACACCAGGTTTCACTTTCGATGTTGTATCAGCAAGACTTCTTACTCTGGCAACCGAAGCGGTTTTGACCTTATTGATAATATCAGCAGCATATTCCTGTAATTTATCAGCAACATCCACTTTTGGTTTGGATATAAAATCAATAGCACCTATTTCCAGAGCTTCGAGCGTGACACCCGCCCCTGCTTCAGTCAGGGTAGAAATCATCACCACCGGCATAGGACGCAGACGCATTAAATTTTTTAAGAAAGTAATACCATCCATTTTCGGCATTTCAATATCAAGCGTCAGAACATCCGGTGAAAACTTTTTTATTTTCTCCCTTGCAATCAAAGGATCAGCTGCAGTACCAACCACTTCAATACCTGCATCACTACTAAGAATTTCACGCAATAATTGTCTGATTAATGCAGAATCATCAATAATCAGAACTTTTACTTTTTTTGCCATACTATTATTCTTGTTTCCTTAAACTATTTTTAAAACAATTCTATATCTGAATTTACTGGTTTATCATCAATACTATGCTGATATTCTTCTTCACGTCTAATCAGGGTTTCATTATGTAATGAACGTAACTTTTTGACTTTCACCTTACCTGTATTAGGATGATAAACTACTTTTCGAGGATAAATATCCCCGGTATCTTCTGAAATTAATGGAATTGCCTCAAGAGCAATATATTCTTCTACAAATTGAATATTGCGTAGTCCGACATCGGACATATTTTTTAAAATTTTACCACCGCCAAAAATTTTAACTTCAAGGTTTTCCTTACGTCCACCATGCTTGAGAATATCATTGATCATCATTTCCATTGCATAAGAACCATAGCGGGAAGCCGTTGTTGATGGACCGGATCCTAAATGATGAGACAGATCATCTCGGGTATGCGGCAGCATAAAATGATTCATACCGCCAATACCAAAAATACGGTCACGGATGCAGGCTGAAACGCAGGAACCAAGAACAGTCACCACCATTTCATCTTTCATAGTGACATAATATTCACCGGGTAATATTTTTGCAGCAAAAGAATTGTGATAGTTATCCCAATAGCGGTTAATACTTTCAAAACCGGAAAACGACTTGGGAGGGATTTTGTTCTTATGACTAAAAACAGAATTTGGCTTCATTTATTATGCTTCTATCATAGGTAGGTAATTGCTAAGAAATTTTATTATAAACCGTATTACGTAATAATTTATAACGATCAGTTACATTATACAATGTTTCTGAGTGCCCAATAAAGAGATAACCATTAAACGCATGGATATTGGCAAATTTTTCAAATAAAACCTTTTGCGTCTCTTTATCAAAATAGATCACTACATTACGGCAGAAAATAATATCTATCGGACCTTTAAAGGGAAAGGGATGCAACAGGTTAAGCTGTTTAAATGTCACCATTTCACGCAATTTTTTGGAAACTTTCAACTCATCAGAATGTTGACCGCTGCCGCGCATAAACCAGCGCGTCATACGTTTATCAGAAACACCTGTCACACTATCATAATTATAAATACCATTACTGGCCGTTGCAATGACATTGGTATCCAGATCAGTGGCCAGAATCTTAACATCCCATCCGCTATTCTCCGGTATAACTTCTTTTAACACCATTGCAATGGAGTAGGTTTCCATCCCTGTAGAACAACCTGCAGACCAGACTTTAATTTTTTTTGTCGCCTGATTGCGTTTCATAATATCAGGTAGTACCACATCTGCCAGCATTTCAAAATGGTGATTTTCACGAAAAAAAGAAGTCAGATTAGTGGTAATGGCATTAACAAAATGGGTAAATTCTTCATGCCCGGGATTTTCAAGTAAAATACAATAATCATCAAAATTGTCAATGCCTGTTTTACGTAAGCGACGCACCAGACGAGAATAAACCATATCACGTTTACCATCACTCAACACTATGCCTGAATGTCGTGTGGCAATATCACGCACATGATTAAAATGCTTATCCGTAAAATCAAATTCCTTTTTAACCAAACTCATTAGTTAAAATTCTTCCCATTCTGAATCATCGGAAGCAGTGACCGGTGCGGCAGCCATTTGAACAAATGCCTCTTTTTTAACCGTTTCAGGACGAGCAGGTCTAATCACAGCAGCTTTAGATACAGAGCCAGAAACAGGTATTGCTGCAGTAATACCATCCATATCACCGGTATTAAAGAAATTCATCATTTCATTTAGACTGGTACTCTGATCATCCATAGATTCACTGGCTGCAGCTGCTTCTTCAACCAGAGCCGCATTTTGTTGTGTTACTTCATCCAGTTGAGTAATGGCCTGATTAATCTGCTCAATACCGGCAGATTGTTCATTACTGGACGCTGCAATTTCAGCGATAATGTCACTCACCTTGCGTACTGAAGTCACAATCTCAGCCAGAGTCTGACCGGAATCATCCACCAGGCGTGAACCTTCTTCTACTTTTTCCACACTGTCTTTAATCAATACCTTAATTTCTTTCGCTGCTGCTGCACTGCGTTGTGCAAGACTTCTAACCTCTGATGCCACCACTGCAAAACCTTTACCCTGTTCTCCTGCTCGCGCTGCTTCAACGGCTGCATTGAGTGCCAGTAAATTAGTCTGAAATGCAATTTCATCAATCACTCCAATAATATCTTCAATTTTAGTACTGGAATCATTGATCTCTTCCATTGCCTTAATGGTTGATTCAATCACTTCTCCACCATCCTGTGCCTGATCACGTGCCCCTGCTGCCAGTTGATTGGCCTGACGGGAATTATCAGCATTTTGCTTAACGGTTGAGGTTAACTCTTCCATGCTGGAGGCAGTTTCTTCCAGCGATGCAGCCTGCTCTTCTGTTCTCTGACTGAGATCCGTATTACCTTGAGATATTTCGTTGGCAGCTGATGAGATCTGCCCGGAAGCACTGCGAATATCACTGACCATATTTTGCAGTTTGGACATACTGGTATTAATTGTAGTTTGAATATCAGCAAATTCACCTGAATATTCTCCACTCATAGTTTTAGTCAAATCACCCACTGAAAGGGCTTTCATCACATAGGAAATTGAACTGAAACTATCTGAAATTACATCCATCAGGTCATTAATTCCTGAACCTAATTGTTTAAAGAAACCACTTTTATCCTGCAAATCAATACGTTGACTTAAATCTCCCTGCATCCCAGCCTGTACAATATTTTCAACTTCATGTTCCACCGCCACTTCCTCAGTACGATCAAGCCATTCAACCACTGTCCCTCTGCGTATTCCCTCTTCATTAAGCACTGGATTTGCAGTCACGGTTAACGTTAAACCGGCCACTTCAATAGTAGATGAATAAGTCGCTGTCAAACTATCCAGTATTCTTCTTTGATGAGAAGGAGCTTTGTGGAAAACATCAATATTCGTACCTAACAAATTGCCTGCATTAAAATCAGGCAGTACCTTTTTCAAATCCGGCTCAATCCTGTTGAACATATCCTGCACTGCCTGATTCATATAGATAATATCGTATGAAGTATCAGCCAGCATGACATTGCTGGAAACATTATCCAGCGCCTGCTTAATTCGTTCTGATCGTTCTGCTTCTTCACGGGATCCCATAATGTCATAACTGACTTTGATCTGTAATGATTTTAAAGCTTTTTGCACTCCGCCTAATTCATCATTAAGGCTATAATCCACAAAGGTATTAAGCGGATCCTCCTGTAATTTTTTAATGGCTTTTGATAGATTATTAATAGGGTTAATCACCTGGGTCACCGTTAAAATGGTTAGTACAATAGTCGTCAGAATACCGGCAATCATTATCCCTATTGTCGCACTGCCAAAAAGATTTAAACCTAAAGCCAGCATAAATAATATCATTAGTGAATAGGCACCAATAATACGATTACGGATATTAAATAAAGAAGACAATGGATTATCAGAAGGTAAACTTGCAGTGCCTGAATTTAGCTGACTATAAAGTACTTCCGCAGTACTAATTTGATCCCGGCCTGGTATCTTTCTAACAGAAAGATACTCAACAATCTGGCCATCTTTATAAACTGGTGTAACATTGGCTTCCACCCAATAATAATCACCATTTTTACAACGGTTTTTTACCATGCCAACCCAGGGCTTACCGGCTTTCATCGTATCCCACAAGTCTTTAAATGCTGCTGACGGCATATCAGGGTGACGCACGATATTGTGACTTTTTCCAATTAATTCAGCTTCACTGAAGCCGCTGATATCGAGGAAATCCTGATTGATATAAACAATAGCCCCTTTTAGATCTGTTCTGGAAACAATGACGCTGCCGGATCTCATCTGAACTTCATTATTAGTTACGGGTTGATTGTTTTTCATTTTTTTAACCTTAATTGTCAATTTCTTACTGTATTCAAGCTTGAACCATTCATAATCATGGCTCCATACTTGTGACCATTAAAACTCTTCCCAATCAGAATCATCTGCAGCTGTTGAAACAACAGCTGCAGATGATTCTGATAATTTTTCTTTATGTTTAATTGGCGGTTCACTCAGCTCATGCAACACCGGTACAGAAGTTTCAGCAGAAGCAGTTGCAGCATGCATTTGACTTTCTCTACTATGAACAGTACTTCCTGTTTCAAAAAATGCGGTCATATCATTCAGGCCTTTGGCCTGATCATCCAAAGACTCACTGGCAGCCGCCGCTTCCTCTACCAGAGCTGCATTTTGTTGTGTGGTTTCATCCAATTGCGTGATAGCAATATTAATCTGCTCAATACCGGCAGATTGCTCATTACTCGATGCCGCAATTTCAGCGATAATTTCACTTACCTTGCGCACAGAATTCACAATTTCAGCCAGAGTCAGACCTGAGTCATCCACCAGACGTGAACCTTCTTCTACTTTTTCAACACTATCTTTAATCAGTACTTTAATTTCTTTGGCTGCTGCAGCACTGCGTTGTGCCAGACTTCTTACTTCTGATGCCACCACGGCAAAACCTTTACCCTGCTCTCCTGCTCGTGCGGCTTCAACTGCAGCGTTAAGCGCCAGTAAATTTGTCTGGAAAGCAATTTCATCAATTACACCAATAATATCTTCAATTTTGGTACTGGAATGATTGATTTCCTCCATTGCCCAGATTGTAGACTCAATCACTGCACCACCATCCTGTGCCTGATCACGTGCCCCCGCCGCTAATTGATTAGCCTGACGGGAATTATCTGCATTTTGTTTCACAGTTGAAGTTATTTCTTCCATACTGGAGGCTGTTTCTTCCAGTGAGGCCGCCTGTTCTTCCGTTCTCTGGCTGAGATCAGTATTACCCTGAGAAATTTCATTGGCTGCAGTGGAAATTTGACTGGCTGATGAACGGATGTCATCTACAATTCCCTGCAGATTAGATGTAGTTTTATTATATGAATTTTTCATTGCAGCAAATTCACCCTGATAATCCTTGTCAATGATTTTACTCAGATCTCCTGTAGACATAGCTTCCAGCCCGTGGCCTATATCACCAAAAATTTCATTGATTGTATCTATCAGCTGATTAATGCCCGAACTTAATTCACGAAAGAAACCATCCTTCCCATCCAGACTAATCTGACGACTTAAATCCCCTGCTTGTGCTGCATTAATAATACTCTGAATATCAACTTCAATGACTTGTTTGATCTTATCTACTGTGGCATTGGCATCCTGCTTAAGCTGATTAAATGAACCATGATATTGACGTTCAATTTTCTCATTCAGATTACCCTGAGCCAAAGCTCCAAACACCCGAACCGTATCACTGATTACATTATCACTGGCATCAACAACATCATTGACACCCGAACTGAGTGTTTCATAAAAACCGGATTTCCCCTGTAAATCAACACGCTGACTTAAATCTCCATTGCGACTGGCATCCACAACAGACTGTATATCTTTTTCAATTACATCGGATAAGCGCTGCTGCATTTTAGCCATCGCGGCATAAACACCGGAAGGTACGCCTTCACTATTAAGTTTCATATCCAGGCGACCATCAGCAATACTATTGGCAATCTGTTCGATATAATCAGGTTCACCACCCAGCTGGGTCTGAATACCACGTTTAATGATTATCGCTAAACTAATTGAGATTATAAGACCTAATAATGCAGCAATAACGTTGATAAGTAATTCATTAAATGAATTTGATTTAAGTATATTGGTAGTACTGAAAAGTTCTTGTGAAAGATGATCTTCCACTTTTTTTAATAGATTAATTCGAGCGCTAGACATTTTGAACCAATAGGTTGGATCAACCATAAATTGCCCTTCATTGCTTTTATTTCGGGCAATGTTCCGCAGACGATCAACTTCTTCTACTGCTTCACCTTGCAGACTCTCCTTATAAAAACTTTTGGCCTCCTGTCCTGCCAGAGATAAAAATACATTCATATAATTATCCTGAGCTACCACCAGAGAAAGAAACTTGATGAATAGTGAGCCGAATTCATCCCGTGCAAATACATTTGACATCACCGCCCGCTCAATACCTGCACGTTCTTTTGATTGCAGATAATTAGCATAAGATGCTGTCATCACAGCCAATTCACCATTGGGGCTGTTCCTGGAAACTTCAGAAACCAGAGTAAGGAAAGAAGCATTAAGATTGGTATAGTAGGCAATAACCTCTTTTAACTGTATATTCTGATCACTCACCAAAACACGTTTTTGTTCAATCAGACTCAAACGTTTTAGAGCCTCTTTTAAACCACTATCAAATTTTTTACTGATAGAAGCAGCATCAAAATCTGTTAAAAAGTGATTCAGTTTTTCTCTTTTTTTATCAACCAACTGACGCTGCTTGACTATCTGCCGGGCAAACTTTTCGCCTTTACTACCTAAAAAACCAGCCGTCATACCCCGTTCTTTCTGCAATTCATGTACCAGACTACTGGAATTAATACTGAGCTGGGTCAAAGATTCCAATTGTAGCGCTGAATTATAGAGTGAAAGGGCTGAAACTGATCGAAGTAGAGCAAACACAACCATGATAAACAGTGGTACAGCGGCTAGAAGAGCCAGTTTTTGTCCCAATTTAAGATTATTAATTAAACTCATTTAAATTCTCCTGATTGTATTGCATTATGCTTCTTCCGTTTCCAGAACTAATTCATCAGAATTCATCAAAGCATCAATATCCATTACAATAACCATTTTGTCATTGATGGTCGTTAATCCTGTCACAAACTGGCTATCCAGTTTTCCTTTCATATCCGGGGCTGGACGGATTGAACTTTGTGCCAGGCTATGCACATCTGAAACCGCATCTACAATAATACCCATAATACGATCACGCTCATCCCCGAGTACTTTGACAACAATCACAACAGTCGTATAGTCAAAATCAATTTCCGGTAAATTAAAACGTTTTCTAAGATCAATGATAGGCACAATCGTACCGCGTAAATTAATGGCACCCTCAACATAATAAGGAGAACCTGGCAAATTTGTTGCCTTATCCCAGCTTTTTATTTCCTGCACCCGCAAAATATCAATTGCAAATTCCTCACCTTCCAGAACAAAAGTTAAATACTGATCTGAGTATTCATCCACTGGATTTTCTAAATTCTCTACAGTATTTTGAACATCACTCATTCTCTTCTCCTGAATCACAAGCTGGATTATGCACTGGCATAATTTTTCACTGAAGCTGACTGTTTTAGTAAATTAGATAAGCCCGACATATCCAGAATCAATGCAATTGTCCCATCTCCTAAAATAGTCGCTCCGGAAAAACCTTCAATGCGTTTATAATTTGTTTCCAGACTCTTGATAACCACCTGCTGCTGGCTTAACAAGTCATCTACCAGCAAACCAACTTTGCGACCATCCGCCTCTACAACAACCAGGAGACAATCCTGCAGGTTCATTGTCACCGGTTTTATATCAAACATATCATAAAGTCTAACCATAGGAATATATTCATCACGAATCTTATAAACTTCATTAGCACTATCAATTGAGTTGACTTTCTCCGGCTCAATTTCAAATGATTCAATAATAGAAACCAGAGGAATAATATACGTTTCCTGACCAACCTGAACAAGCTGTCCATCCAGAATGGCCAGAGTTAAAGGTAAACGTATGGTAAATGTTGTTCCCTGACCCGGTTCTGTACTGACTTCAACACTTCCTCCCAGTTCCTTGATATTTTTCCTGACCACATCCATACCAACACCACGTCCGGAAACATCAGTTACCTGATCTGCAGTTGAAAATCCCGGGTGGAAAATTAAATCATAGATATTTTCATCCGACAGGTTTTCACCCGGTGCAACCAGACCTTTCTCAATGGCCTTTTGTAATAATTTATCTCTGGGCAAACCTGCACCATCATCAGAGATTTCAATCATAATCATACCGCCCTGATGATAGGCGTTAAGATGAATAATTCCTGTCTCATCTTTTCCTGCCGCCAGACGAATCTCTGGAGATTCAATACCATGATCCAGTGAATTGCGCACCAGATGAACCATTGGATCACCAATTTTTTCCATGACAGCTTTATCTAGCTCTGTTTGCTCTCCAGACATTTTCAATTCAATTTTCTTGGACATCTTTTGACTGAGATCATGTACCAGACGTGGAAACCGTTGAAAGGAAAAACTAATAGGCAGCATTCGAATACGCATCACACTTTCTTGTAATTCACGGGTATTTCTTTCTAACTGAGCCAAACCACTTCTTAATGTTTCCAGTTTAGCCATAGAAAAATTATCACCCAGCTGACTAAGCATAGATTGCGTAATCACCAGCTCACCCACCATATCAATAAGAGAATCTACTTTACTGGTACCAACCCGAATGGAGCCTTCAACATTTTTTTTCTTTTTCTTGGCTGTTCTAGCGGTTATTGGAACCACCTTATCTGCTATTGGTGCTGTTACTGCTGATTCTACCGTCTCAGACACAATATCGCTTTTATCCACTTCAGCCGAACCAGCCAGCAGTACTTCAATATGTGACTGCAATACATCACCGGGAGAACCAGAACCAGCACCCCTGGCCGGTGGGGGATCTTCTGTACTGACTTCCTCGGTAGAAACATCATCCATTATTACGGGTTCAATAGTTAAATCACAATCACCATCAACCCATTCAAAAATTTCTTCAATAGTTTCTTTTTCAATATCACCCAATTCAGCATTATTTTTTAGAGTAATCTCCCAACTTAAATAACTGAGTTCAGGATCCAGATGTGGAAGTTCAGGCAGTTCAGAGCAACTCACGGTGTTTTCCATATCGCCCAGAGTTGATAGCTCCCTGAACATACGAACGGTATCATTACCGGTTCTCAATAAATGTTCATGAGGACGAAATTTAATTAGCCAGGCAATTTGTTTTGCTGCTGATACATTATCAGCCGAGGTCTCCTGTTCTACACCTTGTTCACCACTAGTTACTGCATCACTGCTTCCACCAGCTAAAACAGCATCCAGTTGTGCCTGAACCTCATTCACCCGTTCCATTTCAGGTTCTACTTCATCCCTTGCAGAATCCATCAGTTCACGCAAAACATCAACAGAGGAAAGCAGAACATTCATTGCATCTCTGGTTATCTCACGGCGTCCATCACGCATTTCATCCAGAAGTGTTTCCATGACATGGGTAAAACTGGCAATTTCATTTAAACCAAAGGTTCCTGCTCCTCCTTTAATTGAGTGTGCAGCCCGAAATACTGCATGAATCACCTCATCATCAGCAGTACCAGAATCCAGCGCCAACAAGCCGGACTCCAGAACATCCAGTCCTTCATCACTTTCTTCAAGGAAGGTTTGTTTAAATTGTGATAAATCTATCGACATTACTCACACCCTGACATTAATTTAGTCATTATTACTTAATACTTCAGCCCGGGATCAGCCCAGCACTCGTTTCACTGTATTAAGCAGTTGATCCGGATTAAACGGTTTCACTATCCATCCGGTTGCCCCCGCAGCCTTTCCTTCTTTTTTCTTTTCTATGCCTGCTTCTGTTGTTAACATCAAAATAGGCGTGAATTTAAAATCCGGCAAAGCCCGTAAATTACGAATCAGGGTGATACCATCCATCACCGGCATATTGACATCTGACAAAACCAGATCAAAACTTCTGGTTTTTGCAATATCCAGCGCCTGTTGACCATCTGCAGCATCTATAACATCATAACCCGCTCCTTTCAGAGTAAAAGTTACCATTTGCCTCATAGAAGTTGAATCATCAACTGCCAGTATTGTTTTAGCCATTTATATTTTCTCCAAAGATAAGCAGGATTTGCTCTTCTGTATTTAACCTGAGTAACAATTCTATAATCCCAAATTTTCAGTTAATCCTGATAGTTTTGCACTATTTTTTAATGCTTCTGAGCAAGATTGCCATTCAAGGGAAATATTTAAGGATTTTGCCTCTTTAAAAAAAGCCGTTAATAACTGCAGACCGGCACCATCAATACGTTCAATATTTTCCGCATTAATCAGAATACTTTTATGTTCATTAAGCAATTGACTTAGCTGTTCATAACGATCAGCAACCATAGTGATATCCAATAAATCATCAAAACTTATCAATCCCTCTTTATCCACTGCCAATGCACCCATAAATAGTTCCTTATTACTGATTACAAATCCAATCTTCTTATCATATAGTCTGTATCGGTTATTTAAAAAAAAGCTTTAGTATTTTCTATTAAACAAAAAGAATAAATAATAAAGCTTGATTGATTATATGGATGTTATAGAATAATAACTTCCTGATTTTTACTATAGTATAGCTCTTTTAGTTTTACCAGCAGGCATATTAATTTATAAACAGTCTCAGGCCAATTAACAAAGATTAATGAAAAAACCTCTAATTCAATTTTTTAAAACAACACTGAATAGTGCAAGAGATCTGGCTCCAATTGCTCTGGTGATTGCCTTTTTTCAAATATTTGTTCTGCAGCAGCCTATCCCAAATATGGAAGAAATGATTGTTGGCTCCATCTTTGTTGTGGTGGGACTCACCTTTTTTGTGTATGGTCTGGAAATGGGTCTATTTCCTATTGGTGAATCTATGGCCTTTGCCTTTGCCCGCAAAGGTGATGTTATGTGGCTGTTAATTTTTGCCTTTGCTTTAGGCTTTGGAACCACCGTTGCGGAGCCCGCTCTGATTGCTGTTTCAAAAAAAGCAGCCCGCATTGCTGCCCAGGGTGGTGTCATTGAAACCACTGATGCTGCTATTCGTTCATACGCACTGGGTTTGAAATTTACCGTTGCCATTTCTGTCGGCATGGCTGCCGTCATTGGTGTTTTGCGGATTGTCAAAGGCTGGCCTATCCAATGGATTATTATGGGCGGCTATATTCTGGTGGTTATGATGACCATGATTGCACCCAAAGAAATTATCGGCATTGCCTATGATTCCGGGGGAGTAACTACTTCCACCATTACAGTCCCTCTTATGACCGCTCTGGGTATTGGGCTGGCTTCCAGTATCAAGGGACGAAATCCTATGCTTGACGGTTTTGGCCTGATTGCTCTGGCTTCTTTAACACCAATGATTTTTGTTATGGCATACGGAATGATCTACTAATGGACATTTTTATTCACTTAATTATAGAATTTGTCTCTACTTTCTTACATACTATTATTGATGTTATACCCATTGCGACCATTATATTCGGCTTCCAGTTTTTTGTCATTAGAAAAAAAATACCTAATCTTAAACGTGTTCTAATGGGTTTTTTCTACGTCATTGTCGGTCTGGCACTTTTTTTACAAGGTCTTGAAGACGCACTCTTTCCTATTGGAAAAATGATGGCGACTCAATTAACCGATCCCCATTTTATTTTACATACGACAGAAGATATAAAGGCAGGTGTTGAAATCCACTGGGACAAATATTATTGGGTTTATATTTTTGCCTTTACCATTGGCTTTAGCACTACGATTGCAGAACCTTCTTTATTAGCCGTAGCCATCAAAGCCAATGAAGTGTCCGGTGGCAGTATTGGTATCTGGGGTCTGAGAATTGCTGTCGCTCTGGGCGTCGCTTTTGGTATTTCACTGGGTTCCTGGCGTATTGTAACCGGCTTGCCATTACATTGGTTTATTATAACAGGCTATATTATTGTGGTGATTCAAACATTTTATTCACCCAAATTAATTATTCCTCTGGCATATGATTCCGGAGGAGTCACTACATCCACGGTCACAGTCCCTATTGTTGCCGCTCTGGGTTTAGGCCTGGCAACCAATGTACCGGGACGCAGTCCATTGTTAGATGGCTTTGGCCTGATTGCTTTTGCCAGCTTATTCCCGATTATTTCGGTACTGGCCTATGCACAATTATCCGAATGGTATGGAAATAGGAATAACAATTCAGGAACAGAGGATGATTCATAAGAGCCATCAGCCAACTTATAAATTTCCATGAATCATTTTGATAACATAAAATATCAAATATGATGCATGGAAATTTTTAAGTTATTAGAAGATTATAAACTTTAAATTTTTATTAAAAGGTAGAAGGATAATGCGATTTAAACTGATTATTGCATTTGTTAATGATGACGTCACCGATATAGTACTTAATGCAAGCCGCCTCGCGGGGGCAACAGGAGCTACTGTGATTAATAATGCACGAGGTGAAGGCATTGAACAGACTAAAACTTTTTTTGGCCTGACTTTAGAAACTCAGCGTGATGTTTTATTACTGCTGGTTGAGGAACATTTAAGCCGTGAAATTCTTGAAAAAATCAGTGAAGTTGGACAATTTGACGATTCACCCGGAAGCGGTATTGCCTTTCAAATTGATGTTGAAGATGCCGTCGGTGTTTCACACCAGATTAAAGAATTAAGCGAAACAATTGAGGAAAGAATATGAAACCGGATATAATTCTAGTTAAAGATGTTATGAAACATAAAGTTGATTTTGTTGATGGCATGAAAACTGTAAAAGAAGCCCTGCATGAAATGCAGCATATTGAAACAAAAATACTCATAGTCAATAAACGTCACGAAAATGACGAGTGGGGCATGGTGGTTGTTTCAGATATTTCCAGTAAAGTCTTAGCAGCTGACAAATCCATTGAACGAACGAATATTTATGAGGTAATGACAAAACCGGTGGTAACAATTCATCAAAATATGGATATTCGTTATTGCGCCCGCCTGTTTGAGCGACTCGGACTTTCACGCGCACCCGTGGTTAAACATGGTGAAGTGATTGGTATGGTTAGCCACACAGATATGGTATTAAAAGGATTGTGCGGAAAAGTTTAGCAACAATGAGTAATGCAGGGGGCTTGTCCGAGAATACACATCAGGAGGAGTTGACAGATAGACTCCTCCTCTTTACCAGGTTTTAACTATTCACACCTGTTTTGAAGCTATGTTTATTATATTATCAGCTAGTTTTGCGGTCAGAAAGTTTTCCAATTCCTGCGCCGGCAAGGGCTTTGTCAAAAGGAATCCCTGACCAATGCTGCAGTTTAAGTCTTTCAGATAAGTTTCCTGTTCAATAGTTTCAATACCTTCAGCAACCACATCCAGACCCAGATCAATACCAAGATTAATCATATTTTTCAGTACCACACTGGATGTTTTACTTTGATTATATTCAGACACAAAACTTCGATCTATTTTAAGCGTATCAATAACAAAGTCCTTTAAATAGGACATGGATGAATAACCTGTTCCAAAGTCATCAATGGCGATTCGCAAACCTAAACGATGAAGATCAAGTAATAGCTGCTGAGATTGTTTAACATTATTGACCAGCACAGATTCGGTAATTTCCAGTTCAATACTTCCGGCATCCACACCGATATCACTGATTAAGTTCTGAATATTATTAAAAAAATCAGCACGGCAAAAACAGATCGGTGATATGTTTATTGCCATACATCCAAAGTCAAAGCCTGTCATATTCCAGCTTTTAAGCTGATGAAATGCCTTGGACACAATGAGTAAATCCAACTGTTGAATGAGACCACATGATTCTGCAACCGGAATAAATTCATCCGGAAAAATCATTCCCTGCTCAGGATGCTGCCAGCGTACCAGTACTTCTAAACCGGAGATTTTTCCGGAGTTTAATTGCCATTGAGGATGATAGTGAAGTATAAATTGATCTTCCTCAATGGCAGTTCTTAAATTATGTTCTATTTCCAGCTGCCTTTGCGCCTGACGATTCAGCTCACTAGAAAAGAATTGAATATTATTTTTCCCCAATGATTTAGCATGATACATAGCTGCATCTGCATGTTTGATAAGTATTTCTGCATTACTGCCATCATCCGGATAAAGTGCAACCCCTGTACTGGCAGAAATATGGATAATAGAACCATCCAAATCATAAGGTTCCTGTAATTTTTTCATAACTTCAGCGGCAATCGAATTAGATACCTTTATTGCCGAATTAATATCCGCCATATCACCTAGAATGATAATAAATTCATCACCGCTGATACGTACAGCAGAATCCTCCTCACGAATACAATTTCTTAAACGTTGGGAAACCTGCTTCAATAATTGATCACCCTGCTGATGTCCATATTGATCATTAACTGCTTTAAAGTGATCCAAATCGATAAATAACAAAGCAACTGAAAACTGCTTTCTCATGGCATGAACAATAGTCTGTTCCAGCCGATCAAGAAAAAGAACCCGGTTTGGTAGTCCTGTCAAAGCATCATAATGAGCCATATAATCCAGTTTAAAGTTTTTCTCTTCGATAGCTTGTTTGGCCTCTCTTAAAGATTCGAAAAGCTTTGTTCTGTTTTTTTCTCTTTTGAACAGGAAACTGCTTAAAACAAAAGAAAGAATAGTAGAAACAAAAATCAGGAAAATACTTAGATAGCGATACTGATTATATTCTCTATGAATGCGTATTTTGATCATGCGTTCGACATTCTCTGCCTGTTTAATGAAATCAAGAAATACTGCATCAAACTGTGAATCAATTTCTGAACCCGGTACTGCATCTGAAAAATTGTTATAGCGATTTACAGCAATTTTTTTAAATTCAGCCAGAGCTTTTCTCACCGCCACAATAGAAGCCCGCAACTGAGGATCTTGCAGAGGAAAATAAGTACCTTCGGCATTTTCTCCCCCATCCAGCATTGCTTTAGCATACCAATCTGCATCATCAATATCTTTCCACACACCATCAATGGATTCAGTACTGTCACCTGACATAATTTCTTCAAACCATAAGTGCGCCGTGGTGCCTTCTATTTTGATCTCTTCTGCAGCCTCAATCAGAGCACTTTCAATTAAAAGTTTATTACCAAGATAAAATAAAAAACTCATGACGGATATGAGCAGAAACGCTGACATCAGAGTCAGAATGTAAATCTGTCTGGGCTGCAACTTGTTAACCCTCAAAATAATTATTCTCTAAACGGTAAAATGTATTGTCTTAAACAATATACAGGATAAAAATCACTTACCTATCTGAATTGCTTAACTATTTATGATGAATACTATAAAAGATAGCATAGAATTTAAAAAATAGTAATTTTCAAAGGTAAAACAGAGTAATTCAGCTGATAAACTCAAAGCTGTGATACAGTTCATTGATTTTATTTCAGAGTACCTTATACTTAAGCTAGGTGATAAGTGTCTTAAGACAGCCACAAATAAATTTTTTTGGAAACACGATGAAAACATTAAAAAAATCTTCATTATGCATAATTCTATTACTTGTTGTTTTCAATGCACCTGTTTTTTCTTTCAGCTATATTCCTGTCGATAAAACTGTTACGACAGGAGATGCCAGCATCAGCGCATTATTGAGCAGTGAAACGAAAGTTATGGAAAGAAATACCTTCCTGTCTGATGAAGCAATCAGTCTCAATTTTCAGCTGAATATTGCAGCAGAAGATATTGCAATTCAAAGTGAACTTTATCTCATTGCTGCTTATAATAATTCTATTTTTATGAGAACCCAATCAGGTCAATGGCAGCCCTGGAATGATCAGAAACCTGTTTTAGAAGCGACTATTAAGAAGAAATTACAGGAACAGGAAAATATTAGTGTTCTTGATAATTATCAACTACCTATTGGTGAATATCTTTTTATTGCCGCCTACAAAACAATTTCCGGAGACATAAAATATAATCGCGATGCAATTACTTTTATTGTTTCTGATAAATCAATGCCGGCTTTACATCGTATAAAAAGCAGCTTTTTTTTAAATGAATTTCTCAGCAAAGCACAAGACAATGCCCGCTACAGCATTTATTCAGAATTCGATAATGCTCAATTTTCCGGTGTCACAACTGCAATTCCGCCGGTAAGCAATAGTGCAACCTCACAAACTAATTTGCAGGAAACAGGTGTTGATGAAAGTGATACAATAAAAACCAGTGATAATATCCTTTTTGCTCTGGAGCAATGCAGCACAGGAATAGAAAAAACAATCACTGATGAAGCCGCTAAAAATGACTCCAATAGTGGAGAGACCTTCTTAGTTGATTATCCACAGCAGAATAAAACCTGCCTCAGCAGTTATCAATTACAGGAATCACCAGCATCAGCCATACGCCTTGCTCAAACAGAACTTGATACCAACAGCTATAGTCCCGGTAGTTTATTTCTAAATGAAGGGAAGGCTTCAAAATCATCCAGTCAACTTATCTGGATATCAGATACAATGCAGCAGAATATCTGGTCATTCTGGGGCAGTCCGGGTTATTGGACAGATAATCAAGTCACATTACAGTTTTTTGATATTTCCAATCGGGAAAAGCTAACCCCTGAAACTAAAGTATCATTGGACGGAGCATTGATTGCCAGCCGCAGAATTGGAGACCAGCTTTATCTTGTCACACGTAAAAATCACTATTCCATCATGCCGTTAATCAATTCAGCTTTACCTGAGATTTCATTTAATGACGGCATAAAACGTTCATTAGTCAAGCCAACAGATTGCTATGTTCCCGCATCAACCAGTAATCAAACTTATGATGGCACTATTATCACCATCACTACCCTGTCTATCAGCGATCCAACATCCTATCAATCCACTTGTGTTACCGGCAATATCGAGACGGCTTATGTTTCTACAGAGGCACTATATCTGGCTTCCAGTCGCTATCCCTATCATATAAGCGGCAATGAAATCAGCTATGATCAAGCAGCTCAATACAATACAGAAATACACAAATTTTCTTTTAGTAATAATCATATAGACTATAAAGGCTCTGGCAGTGTATCAGGTCATCTGGGCTGGGAAATGGATAAAAAACCATTTCGTATGGGCGAACATAATGGTATTTTAAAAGTGGCTACCTCTCTTGGAAGCAGCTGGGGGACAAATTCCACAAGCCGGGTTGGTGTTTTACGGGAAAATACTGAGAGTCATACTCTTGATGAGATCAGCCATATCGACAACCTGGGCAAACCCGGAGAGAAATTATACGCAGCACGTTTTATTGGCAATCGCGGCTATCTGGTAACTTTTCGAGTCACTGATCCTCTCTATCTGCTGGACTTTAGTGAACCGGAATCACCACAGATTCTGGGTGAACTGGAAATTAATGGTTATTCTGATTATTTGCATCCCATTGGTGAAAATTTTTTACTGGGTATTGGCAAGGATGCTGTCGCAGACTCCAGTTTTAACAATACTGAAAATCGCGGCGCATGGTATCAGGGTGTCAAATTATCATTATTTGATGTTTCTGACGGCAGTCATTTAAAAGAAGTTCAGTCTATTGTTATCGGCAAGCGCGGCACCTCTTCGGCTGTACTCAGCGACCACCATGCTCTCGCATGGCTAGCCAATAGTGATGAAGCTGACAGCTATCGTCTTGCCATACCAATCAATGAACATGCGACTGAGAGTGAATGGCAGAATAATTATGATCATCCTTCAGACTATTATTCCTGGACAAAGACCGGTGCTTATGTCTTTGATATCAATACGGGAGAATCTCCCGCTTTAAAGCAGACCGGCATTCTGGTCACTGAGTCACTGGAAAATGGAGATCAACAAAGCTATAGTAGTAATGAACGAATTGTTCTACAGGGAGACACACTGCATTTTATCCATGACAATAGCGTCTATTCTTCAACAATTAATAATTAATAATTAATAATTAAAGATCAGCTTTTACTGATTTGCTGTTTTTTCCTCTATAAATGCGATTGCCCTGTTCATTCTTTGCAGACAGCGCTCACGACCTATCAGCTCTAATGTAATATCAATAGAAGGTGACATACCTGCACCAGTGACAGCAACACGTAAAGGCTGAGCCACTTTGCCTAATTTTAGATCCAGTTCTTCAGTCACATGCAATACAATCTGGTGCAAAGCTTCTCCATCCCATTCAGAAATTGCGGTAAAACGTTCCAGCATCATTTTTAAAGGTTCTAAGGCAAAGGCTTTAAAATTCTTTTTTGCTGCTTTTTCATCAAAATCAGCAAAGTCTTCAAAGAAGTAGCGACTGCTTTGAGCCATTTCAACCAGAGTTTTAGCCCTTTCTGACAGGGCTTTGACAACCTCGCTCAATAATGGTCCATTGTCTGTATTAATACCTAGATTTTCCATATGCCAGGCCAGATGTCCGGCAATATGCTCAGTATCACCTTCTTTAATATAATGCTGGTTTAACCAGAGCAGTTTTTCAGGATTAATACAGGAAGCCGATTTATTAATATCATCCAGTTCAAATAATTCAATCATTTCATCAATAGAAAATATTTCCTGATCACCATGAGACCAGCCTAAGCGAACCAGATAGTTTAATAATGCTTCAGGTAAATAACCTTCTTCACGATAATTCAGTAGATTAGCAGCACCATGGCGTTTTGATAGTTTCGCACCCTGTTCATCCAGGATCATCGGCAAGTGAGCATACTCAGGAATCGTTGCCCCCATTGCCTTAAGAATATTAATCTGGCGTGGCGTATTATTTAAATGGTCATCACCACGAATAATGTGAGTCATTCCCATATCCAAATCATCAATCACCACCACCAGATTGTAAGTAGGAGTACCATCACTGCGTGCTATGATTAAGTCATCCAGTTCCTCATTGCGAATAACAATATTGCCTTTCACATGATCATTGATAACCACCTCGCCATCCACATTAGTTTTAAAACGAATAACAGGTTCAATATTCTCTTTACCAAGTGGTGGTTTTTTCAGCAATCGACAACGACGGTCATAGCGCGCCTTTTGTTTCTTTGCCATTTGTGCTTCACGCATGGCATCAACTTCTTCTTTACTGCAATAACAGGGATAGGCATAGCCATCATCCAGTAGCTGTTGAATGACTTCTTTATAGCGTTCCATGCGCTCAGTCTGGTAGAACGGTCCTTCATCATGATCCAGACCCAGCCACTGCATACCTTCTAATATGACATCCACTGCTTCCTGTGTAGAACGCTCCCTATCGGTATCCTCAATACGTAACACAAACTTTCCTTGATGTCTTTTTGCATAAAGCCAGGAAAAAAGAGCCGTACGGGCACCACCAATATGTAAATATCCAGTTGGACTGGGAGCAAAACGTGTTTTTACAGTCATTATGTCTCTCGAAAATAAAAAAGAAGGTATTTTACAATAAATTCAGGGGTCAGAGTCAAATTTAATGAAAACTGAATTTAATAATAAGTTTTATCATTTGAAATTCGACTCGCCCCACCCCATACAGACAAGAATAAAAAAATCAAATTTATGGTAGACAAATCACTTACTTCCAAGTATCATATCTGCCTGTTGTTTGGGGCTATAGCTCAGCTGGGAGAGCGCTTCGCTGGCAGCGAAGAGGTCAGGAGTTCGATCCTCCTTAGCTCCACCATTATTTTATTATCAAATTAGTTATTCAACAATTCAGCTGTTTTCACAGCGAAGCGTTATTAATAATAGATTTTTATCATACTGTCCCCTTCGTCTAGTGGCCCAGGACACCGCCCTTTCACGGCGGTAACAGGGGTTCGAACCCCCTAGGGGACGCCACATTCTTATCTAACCCATTGAAACTATTAACTTTTAGTCAAATTCATATCTATACCCGGCCACCTATAGGCAACTTTTGATTTACAAATATAAATCAGCTCAATAATTATATCTTCTAAGTTGTTACTTGTATATTTTTCCTAAGAATAGACTTATGTTTAAAATCTTTGATAAAAATTTCCCCTTTTTGTCAAAAAATCATGATGAGATTATTGAAAAAAAACAACATTTACAGCATTGGAAAACGATCTCACCTTTAACTGTCAATCAAATTTCTTATTTATATAATGATTTTCAATTACCACTTCATCAGCACGAACAAAATTTTCAAGACTTATCCAAAAATGAAGGCGATATTGCATTAATGATGCGCACTCGATTGTTAGCGGCTATTGAGGATAATATTTCAATACTAACAGAATTTATTAAAAACAGATTGACTCAAGAATCTTGAGAAATAATATTAGGCAAGTGCTTAGGTGCTTTTATCAAAAACTGTTTGTGAATGCTGGTTTGACCAAAAACAACTTTAATATCAGAAGTCTTTACCTTAAACTCCTTTGCAAGAAATTTAATCATACAGTCTGTGGCTCTACCTTTTTCTGCCGCACAGTTAACACTGACTTTTAGCTCACTGCCCCTGACTTTGCCAATTTTTGTTTGTTTGGCACTTGGAGTCCCAAGCACATTTAACCTCAGGGTGTCTTGTTCCCAGGAATAAAAAGAGTCCATAGTTTCGTACACAAGCCTGTTTATTTAATGAACATAAGATTATTCATATCTGACAATAGCCTGAAATAGAGAAATTCATCAATATATCCACACATCCAAGAATATTATATTCAACGCACTTATTATCTGTTTCCATTTATTATGAATTATTTTTCTCATTCTCATGACTATAATTTATCATTTTCAAATATTATATGATGCGCTTCATCATCACATTCTGATATTCTTTTTCAGTAATAATATCTGCTTCAGACAGGACTTTATCAATAAATAATATGCCTTTTAAGTGATCATATTCATGTTGAAATAAGCGAGCCAGAAAACCATGATATTCAGCCTCAATTTTTTCATCATATCTGTTAGTATAGGTGACGTTTATTGTTCTTGATCTGAGAACCAGCCCCCGAATATCAGGAACACTTAGGCAACCTTCCCAGTCTTTTTCAAAATCATGAGACTGCCAGATGATTTTTGGGTTTATAACAGCAACAGGAACCATAACAGGTGCATCGGGATAACGCTCATTTGGATGTGACGACATGATAAAAATTTGTTTAGACTGAAATATTTGTGGTGCCGCTATCCCCATACCCTTTGCTTTTTCACAAGTAAACATAAGTCTGTCAATGAGATTCTGAATATCCTCAGAGCTAATATTCTGAACTGGTTTGGCAATGTTTCTAAGAATATCATCATCTGTCTTCATTTGTGCTATTGATAATGTCACTGCGATAATAATCCCATTGATAAGCCCTTTTCCCAATCTGTATATCGTAAATTATCTATCGAGTATAATAGCATATACCCAAGCTACTTGAAGATTGGGTATATATAGGTTATTGCTTTGAGAATTGATGATTTTCCAGCTTCATTTGATCCAACCAGCGCAACAATTCGTCCAGATAAGTCAAGTTTAGATAACATTTTAGAACAACTTAAGGTATTGCTCAAAAACAAATTCTTTATTACGTTTATAACCTGTTTTTTCGACTAACATGCCTGATTCAGTAGTCGATTAATATCATCATGGGGAAGTACTTTAGGTAAGCGCTTTTGTTTGGGCTGACGGATTTTTTTAGTAAAGAGCCTTCAGCCAACATGCATTTGATGGCATAAATGTGTCAGACTTAGTACTCCTGATCAGGAAATTGAAATAATTTGGGCACAGTGTCCCAGTCTCAATACTAAGCATAGTTTGAATAATAGATTTGTCTTTCGGGAAACTCAAAAAATCAGTCTTGACTCGCTACGGCGATAGCCGTTTAGTTCAACTGCGATTAGTTTTTGAAAATATTTCAGAATTCACGAAAAAAAGCAGTTGGACTTATAGAAAAATATTCGTGGGATGGCTTAGATTTCAAAGTCCTCATTCTAACTTCCCTATTATAAGTGCATCAGGGATGGTTAAAAGTGCAGCAACAGCAACTAAATTAACCGTAAAGGTTTGAAATCTTTGCAAATATTTGGAGGCTGAACCCGGAGTCGAACCGAGGTTCACGGATTTGCAATCCGCTGCATAGCCATTCTGCCATTCAGCCTTAAATCACTTCATTTTATAAAAATTGCTAATAAATAAAATTGATTTTATTTTGTTCTAAGAGTTTCGAATTGGAGCGGGAAACGAGATTCGAACTCGCGACCCCGACCTTGGCAAGGTCGTGCTCTACCAACTGAGCTATTCCCGCTTTATTTCGATGGCGTGTATTTTAACGTTTATATAAATTATGTCAACGATTTTTTAGCTAAAAGCCTATTTATCCTGCAGTGCTGGAAGTGCAGAGGAAATGTAGTCAATCATTGACCAAAGGGTTAAAAATACAGATAGATATAATAAGACAAAACCAATAAAAGCAGTGGATATTCCAAATAGAGGTTCACCATAGAGCAAAAAGACCAAAGCCATCATTTGAGCAGTGGTCTTTACCTTTCCAATAATAGATACGGCAACATTGTTTCGTGAACCTACTTCCGCCATCCATTCCCTTAAAGCTGAAATGGTGACTTCCCGTCCAATAATAATAGCAGCAGCAATGCTCATATAAAAACCATCAAACTGAGTCGGATTTTCATCTACGATAAGGATCAGTGCAACTGCCACAATAATTTTATCTGCCACAGGGTCTAAAAAAGCACCAAAGGCTGAAGTCTGATTTAAACGTCTTGCCAAGTATCCATCTAACCAGTCTGTCGCACCTGCCACCATAAAGATAAAAGTCGCCGCCTCATTAGACCAGGTCACGGGTAAATAAAAAAATATGACCAGTACAGGTACAAGTAATATTCTAAGAGAAGTTAATAAGTTAGGTAAATTATATTGCATAGTCATTTTTATATTTGATAAGTGTTAATCATGAAAATATTCATAAACTTTTTTAGCCAATGACTTACTAATACCATTGATTTTGGCCAAATCTTCAACACCTGCACGAGTCACTTCCTGCAGGCCGCCAAATTGTTTTAGTAGTATTTGTCGACGTTTTGAACCCAGTCCAGTAATTTTTTCTAATGGCGAAGTTGTTCTTGCCTTGGCTCGACGATTTTTATGACCCGTTATAGCAAATCGATGTGCTTCATCACGAATATGCTGTAATAGATGCATAGCCTTTGAATCATGGGGGAGTATAACTTTCTCACTACTATCAGACAATACCCCTTTGGATAGAAGCAATGTATCAAATTTTGCTTTTCTCCCCTCACCTTTTGTAATTCCTACAATCTGGACTGTACCAATCTGTAATTCAGCCATGACTTCCTGAGCCTGCTTAACTTGTCCTTTACCACCATCAATAACCAAAATATCTGGAAGCATGGTTTCTTTTTTTATATCCAGATCTTTGGAAATCCTTAGATAACGACGCTTCAAGGCCTGGTGCATAGCTGCATAATCATCTCCTGGAGTCACATTTTCAATATTGAAACGCCTATAATCAGACTTTAAAGGGCCTGACAGACCAAAAACTACACAGGAAGCAACTGTTGCCTCACCTGAACTATGACTAATATCAAAGCATTCCAGTCGTTCCGGTAATTTTTCAAATTTTAACATTTCCTGTAAAGATTCAAAACGTTCTACTACACTGGAGCGATTTGATTGTCGACTCATCAATGCTGTTTGAGCATTCATTTGCGCCATTTCCAACCAACGTGCCCGTTCTCCACGAACTTTATCCCTGATTTCAACCTTATGGTTTGATTGCTTGTGCAGAATTTTTTCTATAATTTCCTTATCTTCAAAAGACTGGCTTACTAAAATAGTAGCGGGTATAAAACGTTCCGTTCTTGATGAGACAATATAAAATTGTGCAATAAATGCAGATAATATTTCAGAAATGCTCTGATGCTGAACATTCTTTGGAAAAAAGCTTTTATTACCCAGATTTAGGCCATCACGAATAAAAAAAACCTGGATGCAGGCAAGTCCGTGATGAAATTCTATTGCTATAACATCCAGATCACCCTTTTCATTACTGACATATTGTTTTTCCTGAAGACGTCTTAAACTGGCTATCTGATCACGATGAATAGCAGCCTTTTCATACTCCAGTTTGATTGCAGCCTGATCCATTAGAACCACTAATTCATCAACAACTTCATTACTTTTACCTTCTAAGAATAAAACCGTATGACGCACATCCTCAGCAAAATTTTCTTCTGAGATTAAACCAACACAAGGGGCACTACAACGCTTAATTTGATATTGCAGGCAGGGTCTGGAACGATTTTTAAAATAGCTATCTTCACATTGACGTACCGGAAATAATTTTTGTAACAGGTTCAAACTGCTTTTAACAGAGTGTCCATTAGGATAGGGTCCAAAATAACGGCCTTTTTTATTTCTGGCTCCGCGATGAAAAGCAAGACGCGGGAATTTATCCTGAGCAGACAAATAAATATAAGGATAGGATTTATCATCACGTAATAAAATATTGTAGCGTGGTTTGAGTGTTTTAATCAGGTTATTTTCGAGTAATAGAGCCTCACTTTCAGTATGTGTAATAAGCACTTCAATATTGGCAATTTGTCCCACCATAACGATTGTTTTTGGGGATTGACCAGCTTTTCTAAAATAACTGGATACTCTGTTTTTTAAATTCTTTGCCTTACCAACATAAATAACCACATTATTCGCATCGATCATACGATAGACGCCGGGTTTTGTGGTTAACTCTTTTACAAACTCTTCACTATTAAATGACATAACAAAGATAGAATAAGCAGTTACACATTAATTACAAATTATCATCAATAAAACCATATTGCATGGCCAGACGAGTCAGTTCAACATCAGTTTTTACCTTTAATTTATCCAAAAGTCGATATCTATAGGTACTCACAGTTTTCGGACTTAAATTTAATTGTTCAGAAATGTCCTGTCCCTTTAAACCCTGCATCAGCATTAATAGAACCTGCATTTCTCTTTGTGACAGGGAATCAAATGGATTTTCATCACTGGATTGAAGGCTCATTGCTATTTTTTGAGCAATATCAACACTAATATAACGCCTGCCATAGAAAACTTCTTTTATAGCATGGGTGATTTCATCAATCTTACAGCCTTTAGTCAGATAACCTTTTGCTCCCGCTTTAAAAAGTTGTTGGGGGAAAGGTTCTGTATCGTGTACTGTAACAACAATGACCTTTAGAGTTTTATATCGACTCATTAAACGTCGAGTGGCTTCCATACCACCAATTCCAGGCATGTTTAGATCCATTAGAACCACATCAACCTTTTCATTTTTGACAAATTCTATGGCTTCTTCACCAGTCTCAACTTCACCAATAACTTCAAGCCCTTTAATATCATCAAGTAAACGTCTTATCCCTGTACGAACCAAATCATGATCATCAACCAACAAAACTGTTATCACTTAAAATTCCTCGAATATAATTAGCTATGCAAATCTTTGAAAAGTCTAACCTATCTGGAAAAATAATTCTATTGATGATTTTTTTACCAGCACTATTCGCGCACATGACCAACACGGATGGTGGGAATGCGTGTGAGAGGCACGATGCCGGAGTCGTCCATATGCTACATAGAATAAGCCCATCCTTGGGCAAAAAAAAAGCCGAAGAAAAAATATCTCCGGCTTTTTAAGGTAAGGAACTAAAGTTAGAACTAAAATTTAATCATTTTTAATAACAATTTTAGGAAACTTATTCGTATAATCACGAGCTTTCAATGCTAACTTAGCAGCAACTTTGCGGGCAATATCGACATAAAGCTCGGTAATACGTGAATCCGGTTCAGCAACAACGGTTGGTTTACCTTCATCAGCAAGTTGGCGAATACTCATATCCAGCGGAAGTGACCCCAATAGAGCAACATTTTCTTCCTCTGACATACGTTGACCACCACCTTCACCAAAGATACGCTCTTCGTGGCCGCAGTTGCTGCAAATATGAGTTGACATATTTTCAACTACGCCTAACACAGGAACATTGACTTTTTCAAACATTTTCAAGCCTTTGCGGGCATCCAGTAACGCAATATCCTGAGGTGTTGTTACAATCACAGCACCACTGACAGGAATTTTTTGTGCCAGAGTTAATTGTACATCACCTGTACCAGGCGGCAAATCAACCACCAGATAATCAACATCTGTCCAACGGGTATCTTTAAATAATTGTTCCAGTGCCTGCGTCACCATCGGTCCACGCCAGATCATCGGGGTATCATCATCAACCAAAAAACCAATTGACATAGTTTGAATATCATAATTCAGCATTGGTTCAAGAGATTTTCCATCTACAGATTCAGGTTTACCGGTAATGCCCAACATTCTCGGCATACTTGGACCATAAATGTCTGCATCTAAAACAGCGACTCGTGCACCATCTGCAGCCAGTGCCAGCGCCAGGTTAACAGTCGTTGTTGACTTACCGACTCCCCCTTTACCAGAAGCGACAGCAACAATGTTCTTAACACCGGGAATAGGCTGCACACCTTTTTGTACCGCATGAACAACAATTTTACTGGTAATATTGATTTGTACATCATCAATATCATCCAGTTCTTTTAACAAAGCACTTAGCTTATCACTAAGAGTTTGCTGATAGCCTTCATGGGGAAAACCCAGTTCAATATCAATAATTGCTTTCGAACCTTCCACCTGTGTATTTTTTAAGCAATGAGCAGAAGCCAGATCGGATTCCATATAAGGATCAATAAATTCTTTTAATTTTTCTTCAACTTGTTCAATAGTTGCCATGGTTAAAAACTCCAGATATCTAGTTTGGGATTGTTCTTGAGTAAGCTCTTGAATATATTCCTGAGTAATTTAGTGAGTTATTATACAGACTTTGTTACAATACTCAAATACTATTACTTTTAGTTCAACGTTAAAATTGTTAAGATATGCCGTTTGCTTCTTTAGCAATAAAAACCAAGCATAATCACAGGCCGATACGCCTGAAACAATTTACAAAATAAGGGTAACTCAAGCAATGGCAACACAAGTCGGCTCAAACAATATGAGAAAAATTCTAGTCACCAGCGCGCTGCCCTATGCCAATGGTTCAATACATTTAGGACATCTTGTTGAATATATCCAGACAGATATATGGGTCCGCTTTCAAAAAATGCAAGGCCATGAATGTTACTACGTTTGTGCCGATGATGCCCATGGAACCCCAATTATGTTACGTGCCCAGGCTGAAGGTATCACTCCGGAAAAGCTGATCAGCGATACCAGTATCGAACATCAGTCAGACTTTAAAGATTTTTCCGTTAATTTTGATAATTATTACAGCACTCATAGTAATGAAAATCGTTTTTTTGCAGAAACTATTTATAACCGTCTGAACGATGCTGGTCATATTAGCAAACGTGTCATTTCTCAAGCCTACGACCCTGAAAAGAAAATGTTTTTACCTGACCGATTTATTAAAGGTGAATGTCCAAAATGTGGTGCCGCTGATCAGTATGGTGATAATTGTGAAGCCTGCGGTGCAACTTATAGCCCTACTGAGTTGAAAAATGCAGTCTCCGTCGTCTCTGGTGCTAAACCCATTGAAAAAGATTCAGAACATTACTTTTTTAAACTCCCTGATTTTGAGTCCATGTTAAAAGAATGGACCGGCTCTGGACATTTACAGGACGAGATTTCAAATAAACTACAAGAGTGGTTTGATGCCGGCCTGCAGGAATGGGATATTTCCCGTGATGCACCCTATTTTGGTTTTGAAATTCCAAATTCCAATGGCAAGTTCTTTTATGTCTGGCTGGATGCTCCTATTGGCTATATCGCCAGTTTTAAAAATCTATGTGACTCTTCTCGCGGCATAAAAGAAGGGATTGATTTTGACGCCTTTTGGGAGTCTGATAGTCAAACTGAGTTATATCATTTTATTGGTAAAGATATTGTTTATTTTCATGGTCTGTTCTGGCCTGCTATACTGCACGGTGCTGGATTTAGAACACCAACCGCTATTTTCTCCCACGGATTTTTAACTGTTGATGGACAAAAAATGTCTAAATCACGTGGTACCTTTATTAAGGCACGTACTTATCTGGACGAATTAAATCCAGAATATTTACGCTATTATTTTGCCGCCAAACTGGGGAGCGGCGTCACTGATCTGGATTTAAACCTGGAGGATTTCCGCCTCAGAGTTAACTCTGATTTAGTCGGAAAAGTAGTCAATATTGCCAGCCGTTGTGCCGGATTCATTAAGAAAAAATTTAATTCCACTCTATCTGAAAATATCAGTGAGCCTGAATTATTTGCACGCTTTGCTGATGCTTCAGCTTCTATCGGTGAACATTATGAAAAACGGGAATTTAGTAAGGCCATCCGTGAAATTATGGCGCTGGCTGACCTGGCAAACCAGTATATTGATGATAAAAAACCCTGGCAGATGATTAAAGAAGAAGGTAAAGAGCAAGAAGTACATGATGTCTGCAGTATGGGACTTAATCTGTTCCGCCAGTTAATTATCTATCTCAGTCCGGTGCTGCCCGTTATGGCAGAAAAAACAGCAGATTTTTTAAACCTGAACAGCATGCTGTGGGATGACATGCAAACGCCATTAACAAAGCATGCAATCAAAAAATTCAAACCATTAATGATGCGCGTTGAGGAAGATAAAATTCAGGCAATGGTTGATGCATCAAAAGAAGAATTAAAAGTCATCGATAAAGCGGAAGTTAATAAGAAAAAATCTTCAACCGACAATGAAAAAACAAGTAGTAAAGAAACTTCTACTGCTTTAGCTGAGCCTGTTAGCGAGATGATTAGCTTTGATGATTTTGCCAAAATTGATTTGCGTATTGCAAAAATAATCAAAGCTGAACATGTTGAAAAAGCAGATAAGCTTTTACAGCTTACTCTGGATATTGGTGGTGAAACCCGTAATGTTTTTGCCGGTATTAAATCTGCATATCAGCCGGAAGATTTAGAAGGTAAACTCACCGTGATGGTGGCCAACCTGGCACCGAGAAAAATGCGTTTCGGCATTTCTGAAGGTATGGTTCTAGCCGCAGGCCCCGGAGGTAAAGATTTATGGATTCTCAATCCGGATGAGGGTGCACAACCTGGAATGCGGGTAAAATAACGTTTGCAGCGAATCTTATGAGTGAATATTTTTTATTACTAATTTCCACCATTTTGGTGAACAACTTTGTACTGGTCAAATTTCTTGGCTTATGCCCCTTTATGGGTTCATCAAGAAAACTGGAAGTCGCTATCGGCATGGCTTTGGCAACCACATTTGTTCTCACAATATCTTCAGCTTCCAGCTATCTGGTCAATCAATACATTCTAATCCCTCTGGAGATTGAATATCTACGGACGATTACTTTTATTCTTGTCATTGCCGCCGTGGTCAACCTCACTGAAATGATGGTACATAAAACCAGTCCCATGTTATACCAGGTTTTAGGCATATTTTTACCCCTTATTACCACCAATTGTGCAGTGCTGGGTGTTGCACTGCTCAATATTCAAACAGGACATGGCTTTTTTGAATCCATAATATTTGGTTTTGGTGCTGCCGTTGGCTTCTCTATGGTGATGATATTATTCGCTTCGATTCGTGAACGTCTTGTTGCCTCAGATGTACCTGAAATATTTCAGGGCGCCCCTATTGCCCTCATTACCGCAGGTATTATGTCTATTGCTTTTTTAGGCTTTGCCGGTTTAGACAAGGGACTCAATTAATATGCTTTCCGGTGTTCTGGCCTTAATTATGCTGGCTGCTTTTTTCGGCCTTGTGTTAGGATTTTCTGCTATATTTTTTAAAGTAGAATCCAGCCCGGTTGTCAATAAAATTGATAATTTATTACCACAAACTCAATGTGGGCAATGTACTTTCCCCGGTTGTCGACCCTATGCTGAAGCAATTGCTGCAAAAAAAGCACCGATTAATCTCTGCCCGCCCGGTGGTGAAAAAACAATACAGGCACTGGCTGATCTACTCGATGTTGAAGCCCTGCCGTTGGACGAAAGTGAAGACACTGATCCGATCCCTCTGGTGGCTGTTATTATTGAAGAAATCTGTATTGGTTGTACTCTGTGTATTCAGGCCTGTCCGGTAGATGCTATTCTTGGTGCAGCAAAACAGATGCATACCGTGATAGAAAGTGAGTGTACAGGATGCAAACTTTGTGTTCTGCCATGTCCTGTCGATTGTATTGAAATGGTTCCAATCAAACAAACTCTCTCTAACTGGCATTGGCAAGAACCACAATACAGTGTTAATAACAAAACAGAAGAAACGATATTTACAAGCATTCAGCATGTCCTGTCAGAGAATGCCCATTTATGAGTCTACACAATACATTATACAAATTATGGCCATTTCCAGGCGGTATTAAAACAGCAGGAAAGAAAGAGCTTTCTAATCAACAGGCTATCAATTCATCAAAGCTCTCAAGGTATTTAAGCATTCCTTTGAGTCAGCATATCGGCAGCGCAGCAGAGCCTGTCGTTAATGTGGGTGATAGCGTACTCAAGGGACAGGTTCTGGCTATTGCAAAGAAAGATGTCATCAGTGCAATGATTCATGCTTCAAGTTCAGGTATAGTGATTGCCATCGAAGAACGTCTGCTTGCACATCCCTCAGGCCTGAGCAGCCTCTGTATCATCATAGAAACAGATGGTTATGATCAGTGGATTGAACACTCTCCGGAGAAAAATATTCAGTCTTTAACAACAAAACAAATAATATCGCGCATAGGCAATGCTGGGATCGTGGGTATGGGTGGCGCTCTTTTCCCTACAGCCCCCAAGTTAACCACTGCCGTACAGCAAACAGTAGAAACCCTGATTATTAATGCTGCTGAATGTGAGCCGTATATCACCTGTGACGATATATTAATGCAAAAGCGTCCTGAGGAGATTATTCTTGGCATTTTACTAATGAAGAAAGCTGTGGGTGCAAAAAATTGCTTGATTGGTATAGAAAATGATAAACCAGAAGCTTGTCAGGCACTCATAAATGCCATTCAGGGCTATGACATTCCCCATTCCGATGCAAAGATTGAGATTATTCAAATACCTGCCCGTTACCCCGCTGGTGGGGAAAAACAACTGATTCAGGTACTTACAGGTCAGGAAGTGCCCAGTGGAAAATTACCGATGGATCTGGGCATTATCTGTCATAATGTCACTACGGCTGCTGCTGTTTACCAGGCAATTTATTGCAATGAACCTTTAATATCAAGAATTGTGACGATTACAGGGGGGGCAATTAAACGGCCACAAAATATTGAGGTACTTATTGGCACACCTATCCATAATATTCTGGAGCAGGCCGGACTGGATAAAGAAAAAGTTGAAAAAATTATTTTAGGTGGTCCTATGATGGGCTTTGCTGTACCTTCTGTTGACTCTCCTGTTACTAAAGCCACTAATTGTATCCTAGTCAGTGCCAAAGGTGAGCTGGACAGCGCTTCTCCTGCCATGCCCTGTATTCGATGCGCTCGCTGTACTGAAAGCTGTCCAATGTCATTACTGCCGCAACAATTATACTGGTTTGCAAAAGCTCATGATATAGAAAAATCTCAGCAATATCATCTTTTTGATTGTATTGAATGCGGCTGTTGTTCTTATGTCTGCCCCAGCAACATCCCTCTGGTACAATATTTTCGTTCTGCTAAAACAGAGATATTAATAGATAGGCAGGAACATAAACAATCCAATATTGCTCGCGAACGCCATGAATTTCGTTTGCAGCGACTGGAAAGAATCAAGCAAACAAAGGCAGAAGCTTCACGTTTACGTAAAGAAAAACTCGCCAGGAAAAAAGCCAGAGACAAAGAGAATGACAATAAAACAGATAAAAATAACGATCTGATCAAAGAAGCCATTGCCCGTAGTCAGGCTAAAAAAACCTTGCAGCAGGCTCAGAAAAGCACTCCACCTAAAGCCACAGATAAATAACAGAGAATCATTATAAACATTATGTTTTCAGCTCAAAGTTCACCCTTTTTAAAATCTGCTCCTTCAGTATCAAAAATGATGCTGGTAGTGATTTTAGCATTAATTCCGGGAATACTGACTTCTATTTTTATCTTTGGTTTTGGCGTACTGATGAATATCTGTCTGGCAATTCTGTCAGCTTATAGTTTTGAAGCGGCGATGCTATTGTTGAGAAAACGTCCTGTAATGGTTTATTTAAAGGATAATAGTGCTTTACTGACAGCGATATTAATTGGCTTGGCTCTGCCTCCTCTGGCACCCTGGTGGCTGACCGTTATCGGTGTCTTTTTTGCCATTGTTATCAGCAAACAACTCTATGGTGGTCTGGGTTATAATATCTTTAATCCCGCTATGGTGGCCTATGCTATTTTACTGGTTTCTTTTCCTGCAGAAATGACAACTTATTGGCAAACTCCTACAGCACTGATCTCTCAGTCAGAAGTCTCCAACATCATACCTGTCAGTCTGGGCTTGCTTGACACAATTAATTTTCAATTTTTTTCTCAGCTGCCGAACAACCTTACTATTGATGCTTTGACTTCTGCCACACCGTTAGACGTTGTACGCACATCAACACTCACAGGCTTTGCAACCATCAGTGAAATTCAGGCCACAGGCACTGCATTCGGAATGTTTGGCGGCATTGGTATAGAATGGGTGAACCTGGCTTTTCTGGCTGGTGGATTATTTATATTGCGCAAGGGGCTGATCAGCTGGCATATTCCTATTTCTCTATTAATCAGTCTGGGATTTTTATCCCTGCTGTTTGGCAGCTTTGAACTGGATAGTAATCCTTCTCCTCTTTTTCACCTGTTTTCCGGTGCCACCATGTTAGGGGCTTTTTTTATTGCCACAGATCCAGTCACTGCAGCCAGTAGTCATAAAGGCCGTATTATTTATGGTGCCGGTATTGGTGCCTTGATTTATATTATTCGCAGCTGGGGCGGTTATCCTGATGCCATTGCTTTTTCTGTACTTATTATGAATATGTGTGTGCCATTACTGGACTATTATACTCAGCCAAGAGTTTATGGTCATGATTAAAAAAATACTAAAAAATATGCTGTTTAGTGCCTCATTATTAGCTGGTTTTGGTGGTATTGGCACAGCTCTGGTGGTATTTACTTTTGAATCAACCAAAGAAAAAATTGATGCCAATGAAAAAGCTATTCTATTAAAAAATTTAAATTACATTATCCCACCTGAAAGTCATTCCAATAATCTTCTGGATAATCAATTAATTGTGCCCGCTGATTCTCTACTTAATAATAAGAGTTCCAAAAATAGTAAGGGCATTACTCTATATCAGGCATGGCAAGAGAAACAACCAGTCGCTGTCGCTTTTCCCATCGTGGCAAATGATGGCTATAACGGAGAGATAAAATTACTCATAGCCATCCTGTCATCCGGTACAATTTCCGGTGTACGGGTTATTGCTCACAAAGAGACACCCGGGCTGGGTGATAAAATCGAGGTAGAAAAAAGTGACTGGATATTAGGCTTTAATCATAAGACTTTAGATAATCCTGGTATCAAACAATGGAAAGTCAAAAAAGATGGCGGTGTGTTTGATCAGTTCAGTGGTGCAACCATTACTCCCAGAGCCGTGGTTAACGCAATTTATAAAGCGCTGGATTATTTTAATCAAAATCGGGATAAACTATTTCTTGATCAGGAAATATATGATCAATTACTCACAAGTAAAAAGGCCGGGGCTAAATAATATGTCAGAAACCAAAGTTTCTATCATTCAGGAATATACGCCTATTGCACAAGATGGCTTATGGAAGAATAACGCCATATTTGTTCAAATGCTGGGTCTGTGTCCGCTGCTGGCTGTTTCTAATACTGTGGTTAATGCATTGGGTCTCGGCTTAGCCACAATAATGGTTTTAATTCTTTCTAATTTATTTGTCTCTCTCATACGCAATATTATCCGTCCGGAAATACGACTCCCCGTTTTTGTCATCATTATAGCTTCAGCAGTCACGGCTATTGAACTCATTATGCATGCCTGGTTCCATGAACTTTATCTGGTTCTGGGTATTTTTATACCATTAATCGTCACCAATTGTGCCATTATTGCCCGCGCAGAAAGTTTTGCTTCAAAAAATACCATAGGGAAGTCTATGTTTGATGGTCTGATGACTGGGCTTGGTTTTGCTCTGGTACTGCTATCATTGGGTGCATTACGTGAAATAATTGGTATGGGCACACTATTTTCAAATGCACATATTATGTTTGGCAATGGAATGCAATGGCTGACGATAGAATTATTTCCCAACTATGATGGGTTTTTATTAGCCGTGTTACCACCCGGTGCTTTTATGGGACTGGCATTTTTATTAGCCGCCCGTAACCTGATCAATAAGAAATAATATAAGAATAACGATGAATAAACAAAAGCGTATAGAGATTTTTTCCCGGTTGCGGGCGGATAATCCCAATCCCACCACTGAGCTAAATTTTAATACAACCTTTGAGCTACTAATCTCTGTAATTTTGTCTGCACAGGCAACCGATAAGGGGGTTAATAAAGCCACAAAAATACTCTTTCCAATCGCCAATACACCTGAAGCCATTTACGCATTAGGTGAAACAGGGTTAAAAGAATATATCAAAACTATCGGTCTTTATAATAGCAAAGGAAAAAATATCATAAAGACCTGTCGACTGCTGATTGATTATCATCATAGTCAAGTCCCGGATGATCGGCAGGCTCTGGAAGCTTTGCCTGGTGTAGGACGAAAAACAGCCAATGTGGTACTCAATACTGCCTTCGGTCATCCAACAATGGCCGTTGACACACATATATTCAGAGTCTCTAATCGCACCAGAATTGCTCCGGGAAAAGATGTTGTAGAAGTTGAAAAACGTCTTGTGCGGCTGATACCAAAGGAATTTATGCTTGATGCCCATCATTGGCTTATCTTACTTGGTCGATATATTTGTATCGCAAGAAAACCAAAATGCGGTGCCTGTCTTATTGAAGATTTATGTGAGTTCAAGAAAAAGACATAAAGTAAAACTCATCAGTTATTAGTTTTGACCCAGAAAGCCATAAAAGTAAGTAGCAGTAACAATACAGAAACTATTTCTACGCTGTGTCAAAATATTGTTGATGTCTGGAAGGTACATTTTTAAATTGAAGAAGAAAGTATCTTCCAGACTGCTCTTAAGTATCGACAAATTTAATATTGGCTATGTAATTAAAAAAATTTCCTATGAATAAAAAACTACTAGAAAATGCCGTTAAACAAGGAATTATCAGTAAGGAACAGGCAGTGTCTTTATTGGATTTTTTTGAAATGGAAAAGGCTAAAGCTTCTCAAACTGAGAATACTGGTGAACAGTTAAAGTTTATGCGCAGCTTTGGTGATATTTTCATTGCTTTAGGTGTAATTTTGCTTGCATTCACAACTAGCCAACTTGCAGTTAATATAACCCACCAACTCATAACTATCATTGCTTTTTTTCTGCTTGCTGAGTGGCTAGTTGGATACAAACGCCTTGTTCTGCCGGGTATAACAATATTGTTATCGATACTTTATTTTGTGAATGGTGTTGCAGATATGATTCCTGGTGTGTATGAATCATTAGATGTTTTTTTAATGATTAGTGCTGCCCTATTGTTTTATATCCGCTATAAAATGCCGTTTAGTTTATATCCTGTTGCAGTAGGTTGTATCTATTTATCCATTGAACTATCAGGTATCAATGTTATTGAATACCCGTATATATTTATCCTTTTAGGTATGATGGTATTCATTGTGGCAATGTGGTATGACTCAAGGGATACACTGAGAGTTACCAGTCTAAGTGACAATGGTTTTTGGCTGCATCTATTGGCGGCACCTTTGATTGTACATGGTGTAATGGTCAGTTTGTTTCTTTCAAATAATAATGGTTTGCAGGATAATAGTTTTTCTATATTACTATTATTTACCCTATTCTTTTTTATTGCATTATTTGTTGACAGAAGAGCAATCCTGATATCAAGCTTCGCCTATGCACTTTATGTTGTCTTTAAGTTTGCATACCAGCAATTTATGCAAGTTGAGAACATGACCTTGTTCATCTTTATAGGAGTTGGAATATTTATTATTTTCTTTGGGACTTATTGGTATAAGGTAAGAAAATTAATATTCTCCCCATTTTCCTCTTTGGGTATCTGCAAGCTAGTACCAGACTTTGATATCAGGTAGTATTTACCTTGTTAACACTCATTAACATAAATTGTTATTTTCAGATTTATATTTATAGAGATTTTATTATGTTTAGGGAAAAAATATGAAGTTTACAACACTTGGACAAAGTGATTTAAAAGTATCCAATATATGTCTTGGCAGTATGACCTGGGGTACACAAAATAATCAACAGGATGCCAATCAACAAATAGAATTTGCTGTATCCAAAGGAATTAATTTTATTGATACGGCTGAAATGTATGCGGTACCGCCTTCCCCTGAAACTTATGGTAAAACAGAAAAAATTATTGGTCATTGGCTAGCTAATAATCATGAGCGACGTTCAGAGATCATTTTAACTTCAAAAATAGCTGGTAATGGTTTATCCTGGATTCGTGATGGAGCTGATATTACCGGAGAAGCAATAATACAATCGGTTGATGCATCTTTAGAACGCTTACAAACAGACTATATTGATTTGTATCAACTACATTGGCCTAATCGTACATCACCTCATTTTTCAAAACACTGGCCGGGCATGATTAAGTTTACTGATGTTGATACAAATCAGCACTCAGCTCAAATGTTGGAAATTCTGCAAGCCTTAGATAGTTGTGTTAAATCTGGAAAAATCCGTTATTGCGGTTTGTCGGATGATACACCTTGGGGTATTAATGAATATATTCGCTTAAGTGAGAAATATAATCTACCTCGTATAGTTTCTATACAAAATGAGTTTAATTTATTGCATACTAAAGATTGGCCCTATCTTATAGAAAATTGTGTACATGCTAATGTTAGCTATTTACCTTGGTCTCCTCTAGCTGGTGGTGTATTGAGTGGAAAATATTTAAATGGATCTCGTCCTGTAGGAAGTCGTTGGAGCAAAGCACAACGTAATGGTTTGTTTCGTGATAATGCGACAGTTAATCAAGCTGTGAACGAGTATATGAAAATTGCACAGAAATATGGCTTTTCAACATCGCAATTAGCTTTATCATGGTGTGCTCAAGTGAATGGGGTTAGTTCTACAATTATTGGTGCTACAAGTCTTGAACAATTAGATGAAGATATCGCTGCTTTTGAAAAAAGTTTATCAGATGAAGTTATGACTGATATTGATTCAGTCATTCGTCAGTATCCGCTTCCATTTTAAATAGAAGGATGTTATGTGGATCTCACTTAATGCGTGAATTAACTTTTATTGTAGAGTCCAGTGGTTATGCCTGGACTGAAAACATAAAACGCCTATTATAGGAAACGTGTAAAAAAGCAAAAGGTGTTGCTATCAATCCTGAAAAAACCGTTTTTATATTGTTAGTGATGAAACTGCCAAACTTTATATTTTTAATATTTTTGACAAATAAATTTATGAGACATTGAGATTACTATGAGGTTAAGATGAAAAAGCTAAAAAATGAAAAAGAGTTGGTTAAAAAGGCAATTCTAGAGGGTGTCAAATATGGAGAGAGGAGAGGTGTAGTTGAATTTGAACCCACTGATTCTGCACATGAAAAAATTGAGTACATCTATCGGTTACTTGTCCATGATAAAGTAATTCAACCTATCCCGGAAGATCAGATTTCTCAGAAATCTATGATGCATAAGCTTGCCATTTGGGCATCAAAAATGAAATAAATCTGTTTGAATATAAAGTTTGCATGTGCGCATTGGTCAGCCACCAGGCGGATTTAAAATTTGATTGGATTAACAATATTTATAATGGGTGGAAAATAACTCGTATGAACCAGATGTTAGTGATTGTGTTAACATTCTCTTTTTAAACTGGAGCAAAATTTAATAACTTGTACACCGTTAAAACATGGTATAGCATATCAAATAAAAAATAAAATGTTATTTATCAATATATTACAACAAGACGAATAAAGAAGTCTCCCCCTCTTCACTATTATTCGGTCACAAAATGCTTATGAACTTTTAGATTCTGGTTGACAAATCTCTCTTTAAACTTCATAATTCATCCTCTTTTACAGACTGATATGTTTCTAAAAGATTTGCGCTCGTAGCTCAACTGGATAGAGTACTCGGCTACGAACCGAGCGGTTACAGGTTCGACTCCTGTCGAGCGCACCATTATTCATTTTGACCCCCTAAAACATCACCTAACATACTGAAAGGTAAAGTGGTTTATGCGGATTTGAAAGAAACCCCATAGCGACTCTAATAGTTTTGTTATAGCCTCTTTGTAAGTGACCTAAATTTAAGATTTTTTCATTTAATTCAATCTTTTAACTTCCAGTTTTTTGATACCTTTTTCGTAGGCACTGACAATTGTTGAAGAATCAGCATCAACAATACGGTCAAATAGTTGTTCAATTTTTTCGATCAATTTTTTTGATTTCAGCTTTTAATAAATTTCCCCGACTTTATTGACTGTTCAGCCTGTGCTCCCATAATTGCTTGAACATGGCTCCTGCAAGATTAAATAGCCCTTCTGTTGATTTAATAAAAAAACGGTATAGGGAAGCCAAGGAGCTAGAAAACCATGACAAAAGACATTGAATTTGAAACAACGGGAAATTGGAGAGCTTCTTAGCATTAAACAACCTTGTTACTAAGCACTCAATTTAAATTTGCTTGTAATCTGCTCGATGGATTCTACCTGTTTGGTTAGTGTTTGGCTTAAATCAGATACTTGTATCGCATTAGCTGCAGTAACATCCATTAATTGAGAGATACTCTGAATATTGTTACTAACATTGTTGGATGTTTGCTTCTGAAGTTCAACAGAGTGTAGTACAGAATGATTGATTTCAACCAGAGAGCTAACAGATTCATCAATAGCCTGAATAGCAGTACCTGCATTTTCAATTTTATCTACACTAATTTCACCATGTTGCTGGCTTTTTTTCATGGATTCAACCGTTGCACTCATTGTAGAATGGAGCTTATCGATTAATGTTTGTATTTCTTCTGTAGAATCATGAGATTTTTGTGCCAGAGTACGTACTTCATCGGCAACAACGGCAAAACCTCGCCCCGCTTCACCGGCACGAGCAGCCTCAATTGCAGCATTTAAAGCCAATAAATTGGTTTGTTCAGCTATGTTTTTAATGACATCTAAAACAGTACCAATACGATTACTATGTGATTCAAGTTCTGAAACAGTCTTATAAGAAAGGCCTATTTGTTCTAAAACACCTTGAGTAACATTAATTGAATCCTCAACCAGCTTTGAGCCATTGACGACTTTATCCTGTGAAGTTTTGGTTGCATTATCAGACAAATTAGTATTGTCTGAGATTACTTTAGATGCACTTAACATTTCATTTAGTGAAATTTTTGCCTGATCAACTTCATCTTTTTGCTGTAGAATTACCGTATTGGTTTTCTCACTTGTGTTAAGCATTGCACATGCTGAATTTGATGTTGTATCTGCTATATCAACAATACTGCTGATAATTTCTCGTAAGTTAGCAACAGTTTCGCCGACAACTTTCATTAATACAGAAATTTCATCATTTTTATTATAGTCAACAGTAACTGTTAAATCCCCTTTTGCAAGTTGTTTCAGTGCATATTTTATTTTATTCAGAGATTGGGTAATATTATTAATAATAAAAACATTAGAAGAAACAAGCATAATCAGAGTAATCACTATAATAAAAATAATCAAATTTCTGGCACTTGCCACTAAACTAATGACATTATCTGTTTCATGACTGATCATCTTGTCAACAATAACAATCATCTCCCCCAATTTTACAGAAATAAGATTATAAGTGGTTTTACCTTCTCCATGGACAAGTTCAGTAGCATCTTCTTTCATATAACTATTACTTTTTTTAATAATATCAGCAGAGATTTTTTTTAATTTTTGCCAGCTATGTACTAATGAATTAATTTCTTTTTCATCAAATTGGTGATTACCCTTTAATTGAGATAATTGAGTCTCAATAAGTTTATGATAACCTTTTATCTGTTTTTCCAATTGACTCGTAAGATTATTATCATCACTACCCGTATGAGCAATCAAGTCTGTTAAATATTTATCCAGATTAATATGAAACTTGAATAAATCAACAACTTGAGGAACTTTTTGCTCAACAAGATTTTGTGTTAATAAAGAGGAATCCTGCATTTTAATGACCCCCAAACCAGCAATGATACAAAGCGCAAGAATCGACAAAACAAAATTTCCAATCAATTGATTTTTTAAAGTCACGATTAATATCTCCAAAAAACATCTATTTTTTATTATAATAAGACAACAAAGTACGAAAAGTTTTCAACGCATGATATATGCACAAGAAAGTACACATAAAAGATAAATAATTTGTTGAGAACCATCAACAAATACAATTTTCACTACCACTTTGTAAATCCTTTTTGTACAAAGAGGAAATTACAAAGTAACAGAGAAAATATTATATTGAATGAAAGCCTGACTATTTTTCAGTTGAATTATTATAGAAACTATTATTGATAAAATTAGCTAAATCCGCCTTTTTTATAATATTGGCCTGTTTTGATATATTAACAATGGGCTCAAAACCTTGTGCTGTTGGATTTAAGTCACTAAAACTAATACGATCACTGGGTTTTTGTAAACCATTAATCGTCACTTGCTCTGGATGCCCCATATATTTCTTATCCGCAACAATTTTAGCAACATTTTTTGAACCATTAGTTATTTTATCATTATCAATAAACTTTCCAGCCCGAATTAAACTATCTACCCACTCTTGTACACCCTGAGCATTTGAATTGATATAGTCTTTATTCATGATAACAATACACTCAACATGATTGTTAATAATACTGCTGGTTAATACCAAAATATTTCCAACACCATTCACCTGTGCTTTAGCACCAAATGGCTCTGCCACAATAAAGGCATCTATTGCTCCCTTTGCCATTGCTTTTTCCATATGAGGCGGGGCAATAACAGGTGTCTTAACATCAGCAAGAGATAAACCATTATCTATTAAATATTTACTCAGTAGTGCAAGATGCGTTGACTTTTTATCAGGAATAGCAATGATTTTCCCTTTTAAATCTTTAGCACTACTAATTGAACTATCATGCCTGACTGTAATTGCAGAGCCATCACGATGAGCTAAAAGAATCGTTTGTATATCTTGGCCAGAATTATGCAGACTAATGGCTAAAGGAGAAAGAATAAAGGCCGCATCAATGACTTTATTCTTTAATGCACCCACCATTTTTTTCCAGCTTTTAAATTTTTTCGTTTGTACATCAACATGCTTAAATGAACTATTGTCCTGCGCATGGGATACAACAAGAGGAAGGTGATCAAGAATAGGAAGATAGCCTACTCTTAATGGCTCTTTGGCTATCGCTGTTTTACAACAGAAAACAGCAAGCAGTGTTAGTAAAAATATTTTTTTCATAATTTCCCCAATTTTATTATATTTTGTTATTATTCATGATAATTAGAAGCATAATCATAATGTTAATTCATTATTGATAATTATTCTGAGCTGACAAATCAATAAATCCAACACTAATTGTTAATATTTAATATTTAATATCTAAAATAAAGCATAGAATATTAATTGCAAAAATCAAGGAAGATTCATAAATAATTTATTCTTGCCATTTTTTTATAATTAACTGAAGGAAAATTCCAGGCTTAGAAAGCTGATAAGAAACTTATAATGGGGGAAAACTGGAGATAATTCATTACAATGTGATATTTCACAATACTAATTCAGATAGTCGATTATCTGAATTAAACTCAAAGAGGGTGCTGCTCTTGCCATTGTGGTATCCACTCTAATAAATTTTCATAAGGCATAGGTCTGGCAATAAAGTACTTGGGCAAAATCACAGCCTAATTCCCGGATAAGTTCCAGAGATTCTTTTGTTTCCACTCCGTCTGCAACAATCTTCATACCGAGTTTATGTCCGAGTATGATGCTCATTTCTATAATGGCTCTAGCTTCTTTATCCTGTAAAGCATCCATGACAAAGGAACGGTCAATTTTCATTTCTGTGAATGGTATACGGTAGAGTTGCTGTAAGGGTAAATAACCGGTAAATCCATCTTCTCGTCAGCAACAGGATGAGATGATTCAGATGTTGCTTTGCTTCGGGGTAAAAAAAGATGGAGTTCAGTCAATAAAGTAACTTTCAGTTCTTTGATTCACTTTTTCTAAATTTTCTATCACCATTCTCTTGATATACCAAGAGTAGGCGCTTTTGGCGAAGCAAAAAAATGGCAAAATTCTTAACTTATAGATTGAAAAACACCATTGAATTTCCTATCCTTACGATGGGCAAAATCAGTTTTATCAATATATAAATAGTTTTCTGATTTATCTCTGATATCAAAAGAAGTCGTTATTGCTAAGGGAAGTTTTGTCTTGTTCATGGCTTTAACTATATAGCCGAAAAGTGGCTTTATTGCATAAGCTTAAATGTTTACTTAAAATCAGGGTGGAGTCCATATATTTTCTAGGATCAAATACCTATACATGAATAAATTGACTCTAGATATGTAAAATTGTAATGAATAGCACTTATTCAGTTGTATAAATTTTATGGGCTAATTTTATTGTTTGAATTTGTAAGGGTATTATGCCTTTTTAGATATGTACATCATTGCTAAACTAATTTACAGTTACCTTAGGTAAAATGAGGGGAATAGCCATGTATTTGAAATTTTTGTTACAAATAATAAAAACACTTGTTTTAACTCTATTCTTGGCATCCTTTAGTTTATCTGTACAAGCCTCAAGTGATTCTCTTCGAGAGATAAATCCCTGCCAAGAATATGAAATAGCAGCTGAAAATTTTAAGGATTATGCAGAAAAACATGTGTATATGGATGGGAATCCAGCATTAATTTTATTTGGCTTATCATCTTTAGGAACCCATTTTGATGCTGAAAGAGAAGGAAATTGGCCAGCTGATTATGTTCGACTAATTGTTACTTGGAATTATTATGCTTCTTGGTGCTCAAGAAAAAAACCAAATTATGATTTTTTTAGTTTTTTTAGTGGTAAAGGACACCCAGAAGTGAATAGAAGTAGAAGTAATAATAGAGCAACGGCTAATTTATCGGCACCTGATAATAGTTTATTTAAACTGACTGGTGATAGCAATGGTTATCTTTATTTGGATTTCCCTCAAATAACCATATCTGGTAGTGGATGTGGTCACACATATAGTGCTCGATCAAAAGTACAAATGGGCTTGGATTCTCAGGCCAATATTAGCTATCAGGATAATAACTGGAAAATAGAGGGATTTAATGGTATTGGAGTTTCTAGCTTTCACTGGACTTTTACAACTAATAATGGCGATAACTGTGATGGTAGCTGGTTAGCCAAGGAGCTTTTAGTTGATAGCAAAGGTAGTACCCTAAATACATTTAGCAATACGATTTATGCTCAAGTTGATATTTATGGGACAACCTACTTACTACCAATAGTAATTGAAAGCATTGATAATAAAGTTAAATTGTCACTGGCGGGAATACTGGAAATACCTGGGTTAAGTGCTAGTAATGCCAGTAGTTTAAATATTAAACTGGGAAGTTTAGATGCCTCAAAGGAGACGATTACTTTAAATAACTTGCTAATTTTTGATCCAAAAACGGATTTAAGCAGTAGTTATAATGTTGTACTAAGTTATGATTTGAGCACTAGTCCAATCTCTTTTGAAATTCTCTCTGTTAATATAAATTAAGAGCTCATTACTTATGTATGGCGTTGAGGTTCTAGTAAGGTAGGAGCAGGAGGATTAGGGGAAATATTCCAGGCAGTGATTATTCATCACCAAGTATAACAACAACAGCTAGTTAGCTAAACTTATCACTTATCGTCCTCTAACCTTATTCGTTATGTTATTTATTCTCTCTCTGACCAGTAATCTGGTATACGATGCAAATGAGAAACTGCAACAATTAAGATTTCTTCCTGAGCTTCCATGTACTGATAAATAATGCCATATGGAAATTTCTGAACTAAACACCTGTGAGAATATTACCTATCTCTTCATATGTAAAAAGGAAAATTGCAAGAGTATCTACTGAATTTAAGACTTCTGTATCAAGAATATCTGTATCAAACCCAAGACCATTTCTTAAACCACTAACAGTACTGTTGATAAGAGCTTGTAATCTAGTAGCAATACGAGCATTTGTTCCCGGCCACTTTTGATGTTCATGTTCCTGAAGTATCCAGTTAACGTAACTAATAGTAATTAAAATTCCTACTCAATTGTGGACTCCTATTGTATAACGAGGCTGTAGAGTTACTCATTTTTTATAAAACTCAAAAAAACAGTGTTATTTGCACGCTATAATACATTGATTTAACAGCTTATAATTAGCGTAATGTAAACCAAAAACAGCATTTTTTTTGCAAAAAATGAGTTATTCTACACCCTCAACGCCTGCATCAATTTAAAAGTGGTCGTCCCACTGAACTTTTGAGGACAACATAAGTTTAACCAAAACTTCTAATTTTATGAAGTCGAATCGACCACTTTTTAAATTGGATGCTTTTGTTGGGCATTTGTATGCAACTCATCACTCCAGTGTGCTTCAATGGTATCTGATGATAAATCTGCACCACATTCCCACTCAATATAGTAACCACCATTATGGAAACGCTCAAATTCTTTTTTATCTTTTAATTCAGCAAAAGCCTCAGAATCTAAATATGGGCTTATATCAAAATACCCTGTTTTTCCATCATCTGAAACAACCTTTAATATGTAGTTGCTACATGGGGAGATAGTAGAAATTTTCATTGGTCAAGTCCTCGAATTGGAAAAGGTTTTTTACCATTGACAGCCAATTCCCAGTCAGCAAGAAGATCTTCTTTATGAATTTCAATCCATGCAACAACTAATTTATTTTTCTTGGCAGGTAATTTTCCTGCTAATAACTTTCCATCATTGATTGCATAGACTGCAACTTCTCCTTGGTAATCTGCATGTATATGTGGCAAATTATGTTTATCTGTATCGTAGAAAAACATTCTTATGAGAATGCCATAAAACATAGAAATTGTTGGCATTATTGTCTCCTGTATTTATTATGCCCAACACCAAATTCAGCTGACCGGAATGTGCTGGAGTGACTTGTTGGCGATTTATAACTCATGGTTCTACCATAATCTCAAGTGTTCCGCTCGGGATTGAGCCGCTAAATATAATGATCGCAAAACGCTGGTTAAATTCTTTAACTTCGTGCATTGGTAGTTGAACGTCTGGAGAACATACATAAATTGTAGAAATATGCACTTCTGGCTCAAAGGTCACGAAAAGTGTTTGTGTAATGATCTGTTCTTGTGTCGTTGTAGATATGTAACCTCAAGAGTGCCGTGTCTACTAGCTTTGACTTTCTTCGGGCTGTTGATATTAATCCCAAGGAAATACCAAATAACAACACACCCAATATAAAGCCAGATAGAAGAAACCAGTCGGGAAGTATGAAAGGAAGATATTGAGATAGACCTGTAATTAATGCCAAAGCTATCCCTGCTAACCCAATGCCACGATCAATCATAGGTTCTCCATATGTCTCTTTGATGCCCAACATCAGCATCAATTTAAAAGTGGTCGTTCCACTGAACTTTCGAGGGCGACACAAGTTAAACCAAGATTCCTCATTTTAAGAAGGCGAATCGACCACTTTTTAAATTGGATGCTCTGGTTAGCTTGATCTTGAATCTTGAACTGCATTTAAAATATCTTGCATTGTTGCTTTAGTTTTTATTCCGGGAACATCAAAAGGTGACTTTTTCTCTTTTATTTTTGAAACTAATGAAAAAACAGCACCATCTTTTCTACGGATTTCTACTTCTTCCCCTTGGGCAAGTAGTAACAATTTTGAAAGATTTTGACGGGCTTCTGAATAAGTAAATACTTTCATTTTTTACTCCAATAACTCAATATTAAGTTCATTTGCAACCTGTTTCATACGCTTATCAAAAGTGAACAATGGATAAGTAAGTGATTTTGCACAATGTAAAAAATAGGCATCATAAGCATAAATATTAAACTTGATTGCCAATTTTAGTGCCTTTTGAATATCTGTGCTAACAAGACGGACAGGAATAAAATTAGTTTTTATTTGTGCTTGCAATGCTTCCTCTGGTGTAAGTTGTTTACGTTTAACCATGGCTGACAGAGCATTGCCAATCTCATAAGGTAATATTTCTGGTGAAATAATATTAGCTCCAGATGTAATCTGAATAATATATTCTTTTTCTGGTTCATCTAAAGCTACTGCCAGAAAAATATTTGTGTCTGAGATAACATTCATGCAGACAATTGTACAACTGATGAGGCTGTTTTTCAATAGCTAAGGTTTGCATAACCTGATTTTAAAGCATAACGAAGTGGCGCTTTAAAATTTAGAGTTTATGATTTTGTTATCTTTTTTTTACAGAAAATTAAGCTAGCTACCTGTTTTCTTTAATAGTAATTTAGGTTCAAAATTAACAAACTTTTTACCAGATTCTTTTTCTGATTTTTTTAATGCTTTAAATATTTTATCTAAATCATTGTCATATTTTTCAGCATGTTGTTTCCTATATCCTCGAATCTCTTCCACTATTGGATCTTGGAACATAATAACCTCCTTATAATTCTTCAGGTGAACATAAAATAGGGCTTATATAGCCAAAATTTTCAATTACATGAGTGATTATTGCTCTTGTTGATGCATTATTAATATGTTTGAAATTCCAAGTTAATAAGTATTCAACTCCTTGAACCGCTACTGTACTTATATGTAAGGCATCTTCTAAACTATTATTAGGAACTGCACCTTCTGATACAAGGATACTTGCAAGCTCTTTTGCTGCTAAGGTAATTTCAAGATTTTGTACATCTCTTACAACATCAAGTCTTTTCTGTGCTGCCACAGGATCTCCAGATGCTATTTCTTGAAGAACAAGCTCAGATATACAGATATCATATTTATTGCGTTTACTCTCCCACCACTCAAGAGTTAGAGCTTGCCGAGCTAATACAATTAAATCACGACTTGGTTTTGCAGTGATGTAACTTATAACTGATGATTCAATATATACTTTTTTCATACTCAAATTATAGCAGATATAGAAATATTGAAAACTTATTCTGAGTTGCTAATTTTAGCATTGGCATCGCTATAATAAAGATAACGTCAGCTTCATTGGAAAACTGGTCTCCCAGAGACTTAATTGAATGCGATGAAAGTTAAATCTTACTCATATTTTGAAAAAATCGCATAGACCAGTTTTTCCAATTCCGGGTAGAATCAGCGGTTGCCCGGCCAATCCCCCCACAGATCCGGACGTGAAGATTTCCCTCATCCGGTTCCTCAGTAATCAGTAGTTCGGTACTCTATTGACACATAACTTTAGCTACCCTGCAAGCTTTAGACAGTGTGAATAATTCGGGGCAATGGTAGAGGATTTCTTTTCAGAAAAAGCTCATATTTTTCCCAGATGACCTTTCCGGTATGGCTTCTTCTGCTTAACCAATATCGCCAGGTTCTTTTTGCCTGTTCATATACCTTTTCCATTGAACGCATATTACATCGAACACCATAATATTGAAAATGTCCCCGTAATTTGGAACAAAATATCTGATATTGCTCTTTTCCCGGCATATGACGATTATTGCGACACCAAATCCAGAGGGATTTTATCGTTCGTCTTAGTCGTTTGCCTACCGTCTTGCGTTTTATTACCCAGTTCCCTTTTCGGGATTTCGCCCAGTAGTGAGTAAATCCAACAAAGTCGAATGTACCATTTCTCACTTCACCCTTCAGTTTCCTGTCGGGGTTTCTGAACGCTTCTAATACCGTTTTGTCTGGATGAATTGTCAGTCCAAAGCGACCAAATCGTTTGGGAAGAATTTCCATGACTCGACGGGCATCGGCTTCGTGTTCGCAACCAATGATGAAATCATCGACAAACCTCACGATAAAGCTTTAGTCTGATGGGATTCTCACCCATTGAGTAACATCAACCAATTTCACGGAGGGTTAATCCACTCCCAAGATTTCGGATTTATCTTGGCGCGAGCAAGCCCTTGTTAGATTATGATTCATATGCTAGCATTAATTATGCGCATAACTAATGCTCATTGTAACTATAGGAGTTATTTTAATGCAACAAGTTTATGACCAAAATGCACCTAAAAAAGCAACAAATCTCTCTGTAAACAGTGATTTGCTTATGAAAGCTCGTAATTTAAAAATTAATTTATCGGCCACTTTGGAGCATGCTCTGGTTTCTGATGTTAGAAAAGCCGAACGCAAAAAATGGCAAACAGAAAATAGAGAGGCCATTAAAGCTTTAAATGACTTAGCAGAAAGCAATGGATTATTTTCAGATTCTTACAGAGATTTTTAATGAGCCAATTTACACTTTATAAAAATGAAAACAAAAGTTCAAAAAAAATATATCCTTATCTTGTTGATGTACAAAACGATTTTTTTGATGAGCTCAACTCTAGAATTGTAATACCTCTATCAACACATAACGCCCTTAACCAAACTAATGCAAAAAAGCTTTGTCCAATAATTAATATTAATGGTGAACAGTTTGTACTACTTACTCACCAAATGACATCCATGCCCAAAACAATGCTTAAGAAAAGAGTAACTTCTCTGGAAAATCTTAGGTATGAAATACTTGGTGCAATTGATTTTCTTATGACTAGCATCTAACGTCCGTTTCTCTGGCAATTTGGTCATCAGCGTTTTTTCAGCTGATGACCAAATTGTCCACGAGCAAACGCTGGTTATGTTTTTTACACTTACAGTTAACTGAAATCCATTTGCCTTTCTGAACAAACGATATATACTAAAAGATATATATCAAATAGGAGAAAACTCTATGGATGCTCAAATAGCCAAAATTTTCATGAATGGTCGTAGCCAAGCTGTACGTTTACCTAAGGAATATCGTTTTGACACTGATGAAGTATACATTACAAAGCAAGGACAAAATATCATAATTTCTGCAAAAAAACCAACATGGGATGATTTTTTTGACTCTAAATCTAGCTTTGATGATGATTTTTTAAAAGATAGATTGGATACTTTGCCACAAGAACGGAATTTTGATTAATGTATATGCTCGACACAAATATTTGTATTTATGTTTTAAAAAAACATTCAAACAAGCTACGGCATAAATTTAAGGTTACTAAAAATATTTGCATATCTTCAGTAACATATGGTGAACTGTGCTTTGGCATTGAGAATGGGGATAGCTCTAAAAGAGAAGCTCGATGGGATGAACTTACCTTGTTTACTCAAAGATTACTTATTGACTCTTGGGATGAGGAAGCTGCTAAACATTATGGGTCTATAAGAGCAATACTTAAAAAACAAGGTACCTCCATTGGAAATAATGATTTACTAATTGCAGCACATGCAAGAAGTTTGGGACATATATTAGTTACAAATAATGTTGGAGAATTTAACAGGGTTCCTAATCTTATTGTGGAAAACTGGATCTCTGAATAAAGAGGCTCAAACATAACGCCTTGCTCTCTATTTAATTAGTACCTTTGGGGAACACCGTTTGTAATTTAGTGACTCTATCGTACATTAATATGCTTCCAGTTACTGCTACATTTAAACTAAAGTTACCAGGCAAAGATATTATTGAGTGGCACTCTTTCATAACATTTTCTGATAATCCAATTTGTTCATTCCCAAGCAAATAAACTGCTCTTTCTGGATGTTCAAATTGAGATAAAGGGATGGAGTTATTAGTCATTTCTACCCCTATTAATCTTGTTGAGTATGGCAAATTAGATTTTAGTTCATGAATTGTATTGTAATGGTATAAAGGAATTTTTGTCCATGTCCTTGTCACATCACTTCCCTGTTGCTTATATTTTTTATCTACAGTAAAAATAAAAGAGGCACCTAATATATAAGCTGACCTCCAAAGCGTCCCAATATTTAATTCATTAACATTGTTTAAAATGCCAATTCCAAAAAAATAATTTGATTCATATGTATGATTAACTCTTGCCATATTGTTGCCACATCTCTCACGGTAGGAACGCCGATTACTCAGCGCCCCCCGCAGTCGAGTCTCCCACCCCTTCAGCCTATAGCTGTTCATCCACGTATGAACAAACACCCCACTGCAACCGTAAAGTTTAGGTTCAAGCTACCGTCCAAGAAGGTTTCCCACTCTTAATCTGTATTGCAACCATACTTTAGTGTCAGATCGGAAACAGGAGCCTTTGGGACTTCCCGAGTTCTTCAGTGTATCTCTTCATGCATGCCACGGCCTGTTGACTCCGACGGATCTTCACTTCCTCGCCATTGATGGAAGCTTCTGTTTCGTCTTCGGTGTACGTTAAAACCCTCGACAATCCGCAATGTAATATTTCGAAGCTGTACCAGCTCTTCAGGTATGCGCGTCACCCCTACGGCCTGCATGATTCTCTGCCTACGCTTAGAAACATCTCGTTCGCTAATAAGCCTTAAGACATTGCATTACTGCAATGACCCCGACAGGGACTTGCACCCTGCAAGATACACCGAGCTTTGCTCGGCGCGATAACGATCAATCGAGTTGAATTTTGGACGTTCCAGAGCAGAAATTGAAAGAGTATTCTCTTTCTGCACACTCCGTACTTTGAATAGAAACGACGTCCAAAATTTCCACTCGAATTGCTGTTTATAAACGATTTTCTTTTTCTTTGTGATGCCAGATACGCAAGATAGTAATCTCTTTTGGGCGAATTAAATAGCGCGCTGTATAGCTACCAATAATTAAGTCTCGAACCAGCTCAGGGTTAGGTGCTTTTTCTACTTTAACGCCAATATAAGGAAAAGACTTTAATTCATTAATGCTTTTCTTTATTGATATTGCAATACGCTTTGCTGCTTGTGGGTTCTTTATTTCAATGAACTCTCTCAGGCGAATTAAATCATTGATTGATTCTGGAGAATATGAAAGCTTCATATTTTTGGAGGTTCAAGCTCATTTTCAGAACCCCAACTATCAAGCCACTCACTAACTGCTTTTTCATCAATAGATTTGCCAGTTTTTACAGAATCAATGGATTCCATTGTTTCTGTCCATCTCTGTTCATCAATCGCTCTACTCTCTAAAAACTCTTTAATTGCTTGATTAATAAGATAGTTTTTGCTTCTATCTAGCTTCTTAGATAAACTTTCGAGAGGATTTTCAATTTCAGGTTGTAGCCTCACACTTGTTACACCCATTACGATACCTATTTATTGATTACTATGTAATACATTGTAGGCTAATAACTTGATTTTTTCAATGTGATGGAGTTGGCTGAGTTTATAACGCTTGCATCAATTTAAAAGTGGTCGTCCCATTGAAGTTTCGGGGAAGACATGAGTTCAACCAAAACTCTTAATTTTAAGAAGTCCATCAACCGTTTTTTAAATTGGATGCTATTGTTGGCAGATTTATACTCTGTGAAAAAATATATAGTTGAATCAAATATTTTTTACTTTCTGTCTTTCCAATAATCTGGATGACGATGGAGATTCATCACTGCAACAATATAAATTCCATTGATTTCTTGAGAATACAAAACACCATATGGAAACCTATTAACTAAAGAGCGTCTAATTTTACCATCAATTATTGCCCAAGCTTTCGGTAAAGAAACTGAACGTTGAATTGCAGAATAAACTTCATTGGCAAAATCAAAGCCTAAGCCAGATTCTATTTTTTCATAATAGTCAATTGCTTCATTCAGCTCTATCTCTGCTTCTGGATGAAATGAAAAGCTCATTTTTCCAGTCTTTCCCAAATTTTATTAAAAACTTGCTTTCCATCAATAGCTTTAACTTTGCCTGATTGCAATTCTTCAAGTCTTTTTGCAGCAATTTTAGCCCATTTATCATCAATTTCTGATTCTGGTTGATTTAAACTTCGTAATAGTGACTCAACAACTAAAGTACGATCTTCAACTGGAAGTGAAACTACTTCATTAATTAGTGCCGTTGTATTCATTTTATCACCTGAATGTTTAATCTTCTTTATACCATGATAGCATAAGGACAATATTTTTATCAGATTTGAAAGACACTTGATAAAGCATTAATTTATCTCTGCCAACGCCTATTTAATTGGGCACTGGGTCAAGGAAAGAGGTTATTTAAAAATAACTCTATTTGACCAAGATTGATTACTTTTTTTAAAAAACCGCTAAGACCCAGTGATCCAATTCAAATTTTTGTTAGAGCCTTATTAGTAAGATTCCAAATTAATTTTATATTCTGTTAAAACATCTTTCATTTGAAGACGTTTTTGCCCAGCAGAGACAGCCATTACTTTAGCTAAAACCTCAGATATTTCACCTTTTGTGATGTTGGCTTTTTTTGCTTGTTTTAAATAATAATTAGTACATGGCTTACAGCTCATAGCTATTGATGCTGATAAACCAATGAGAATTTCAGTTTTTTGGTCTAAAAATTCATTTTCATGAGTAGACTCATAAAATGAATCATAAGCTTCTTGATGTTTTTTTGTTAACATTTTTTACCATGTTTTGAGCTCTAACGTTGCCTTGAGTGTTCGCCTGGGTCAAGGAAAAAAGTTATTAAAGCCACAGTATTTCCGGTGCACTCATATGTTTCAGAAAAATCGCATAGACCCAGCGATACACTCCGAGGCCTGGTTAGGAATTTATAGTTTTAGGTACACTATTTAAATTGTTTCAGTTTCAAAAAATGCTCTAATGATGTATTCATCTTTTGAAGTTTCTACAGCTTCCGCTGAAACAATTCTTTTGTTTACCTTTGGATAATCTCTATCTTTGGCTTTCATTATTCTTCTGATTTCCCACTCAAGTCCTTTAAGAGCTTCAATGTTTGGAGCATATTTTTTCTGTTTTTTTAAAAATGACTTAAGTTCCCTTTTTCTTTTCAGTTCTGAATTGATTGCCATATTCCATGCATTGCAAACCAGATCAAGGTGAGCCTGCATTTCTTGCTTACTCTCAACATGCTTTAGTAGTTCACCACTCACATTAATGAGCATTTCAGAAATTTTTTGATCTATATTCATACTTTACATTTGCCATTCCTAACGTCTTAGCATTTATACGTTGTGCGCAGCATTACGTATAAATGTCTGTTGAACAATGCCGCGTGGACTGTTCAAGTATCTTATTTATGGAAATTGTTTTTTGATAATCTAAGGCTGGCTTGTATGTTTGAACGTCCTGGTATTGAACCTTTGCAAAAAATAGCTTAATAATAGGCTAAAACATTACTATTTCCATACTTTAATGAGGTTATTATGCCCCTTTTTAGCACGACAAACAATAGTGTTGAACTAAACGGCTATCGCCGTAGTGAGTCAAGACTGACCTTCTGAGTACCCACGAAAGACAAATCTATTATTCAAACTATGCTTAGT
>JAHXIV010000048.1:22050-85720 GCA_025655455.1 gamma proteobacterium symbiont of Taylorina sp. | reverse complement strand
TATCGTTGATAAGTCAGTGCTGATGAAATAAAAAGCAACTGCTTTAAAACAAGAAGCCCGAATATCGGAAGGTATTCGGGCTTTTTTTTGTTAGGAAAGTAGTTTTTTATGTTTCTCAAACCTCGAATAAATTTTCTATAGAATTCATTCCATCGTTTACTATTACTTCAAGATCTTCAGGGCTATCCTGTTCTGCACAGGCTAATGTGGTATATGCAGATAATGACTTCAAAGCACAGGCAATTTTTACCACATCCTCAATGTTTAACTCCGCGCCATCTTTTAGTTTTCAGTTTGCATCATCCACTTTGTTTTTTATTTCCTTTGATTTTATTTATAGTGATCAATATATCCTAAAATGTCTCTTTTATAAATTATTACAATCTATTTTATTAACAGGTGAGTCTTTAAAAAAATTCTAACTTGATGAATAAGTCATTTTGTTATATTATTAATAGCTAATATACTAAGGCAAGTGAGTCAATAATGTCAGAAAGACCTATAAGTCAGATTCCTCCTATTGAGGGGAGCTGCAGTGCCAGAGAAGTTTTTGCTCTCAAGGCTCTGGGTGATAGCATGGAACCGGAATTTAAACATGATACAGTATTGATTATTGATCCCGAAGCTGTGGTTAAAAGTGGTGCCTATGTAATAGCTAAGGTGGATGGAGAATTTATCTTTAGACAATTTATTATTCATAATGATAAATATTTTTTGCAGCCTCTGAATGATCTTTATGAAACAATAGAAATCACGGGGTTGGATATGTTGGAAGGGGTGATAATCCAGGCTGGAAACAGAAGAAAAGAGATGAAGAAATATACTTATCAGGATCCAGCTTAACTTTACTTTATCATTAGGAAAAAACGCACTTCGGTGTGTAGCCTGTAGCTCAGGAGGACGCTCAAGCACATCCATGTGTCGCTCATCCTCGCCATCCAAAGCACGCTTTGCCAAAACACATCATTCCGAAGAAGCCCCTTATTTAACCGGATAGGCCTTTACTGCATCGAGTTTCCATATATCCCTATTATAGTCCTGCATAGTTCGATCTGTTGAAAATTTACCGCTTGAGAGTGTATTCATTATACTCATACTGATCCAGCGTTCTTTATTTTTCCACACTTTTGCGACTTGTTCCTGAGCTTTGAGATAAGAATGGAAATCGGCTGCAGTCATCCATGGATCATGGGGATCTCTAATGGAATCGACAATGGAATTAAACAGGTTAGTTTCAAATTGGTTAAAATATCCTGAGCTGATGATGTCCAGAACTTTGGACAAGTCTTTGTCATGATCAATAATATAGCCGGGATTGTATTGAGAACGGGACTTTTCTACTTCATCAGCTGTGAGGCCGAATAAGAAAAAGTTTTTATTGCCCAATTCTTCTCTGATTTCAATATTAGCACCATCCAGAGTACCAATTGTCAGGGCACCATTCATCATAAACTTCATATTGCCTGTGCCGGAGGCTTCTTTTCCTGCGGTGGAAATTTGTTCTGATAGATCAGTTCCCGGACAAATAACTTCCATGGCGGAAACATTATAGTTAGGGAAATAAGCCACTTTGAGAAGTGGCCCAACCTCGGGATCATTATTAACGACATCTGCAACGTTATTAATTAATTTAATGATTAATTTAGCCATTGCATAGCCGGGTGCTGCCTTGCCGCCGATTAGTACGCAGCGATTAGCCCAGTTTTTAGTATCACCGGCCTTGATTCTATTGTATAAATGAATCACATGAAGAATATTTAATAATTGTCTTTTATATTCGTGAATACGTTTTACCTGAACATCAAATAAGGCATTAATATTAAAATCAACCTGACAATTACTTTTAACCAGCTTTGCCAGTTTTGTTTTATTGGTTTTCCTGATTTTTTTCCATTGAGTACGAAATTCTTTTTTATCCAAACTGGTTTCTAATTTTTTTAATTCGGAAAGATCAGTAATCCATTGTTCCCCAATGGTATTAGTAATCAACTCACGAAGTTCAGGATTACAGCCTGCAAGCCATCGTCTTGGTGTTACACCATTGGTTTTGTTATTAAATTTTTCCGGCCATAGCTGATAAAAGTTATAAAATAGACCTTTTTCCAGTAAGTCTGTATGTAATGCGGCAACGCCGTTAACAGAAAAGCTCCCGACAATAGCAAGATAAGCCATGCGTACCTGAGGTCTGTGACTCTCTTCAATAATGGACATTTCCTGCAGACGTTTATTATCTCCGGGCCAATGCATTGCAACCTGTTTTAAAAAACGTGCATTGATTTCATAAATAATTTCCAGCAGACGGGGAAGCAGTGATTTAAACAGCGGAACAGACCATTTTTCCAGAGCTTCAGGAAGTAATGTGTGGTTTGTATAAGCCATGGTTTTACAGGTGATTGCCCAGGCATCATCCCAGCTTAAATCATGCTCATCCATAAGCAAACGCATGAATTCAGCGATAGAGATGGTCGGATGAGTATCATTAAGCTGGAAACAATTTTTTTCTGAAAAATTACTAAAGTCATCATGGCTGACTAACCATTCGCGTATGACATCCTGCAAACTTGCAGAGGCCAGTAAATATTGCTGGCGTAAACGTAATTCCTTGCCATTTTCACTGGCATCATTGGGATACAAAACCATGGTAATATGCTCAGCTGAATTTTTATCAGCTACGGCTTCAGTATAACTGCCTGAATTAAATTCATCGAGGTCAAATTCATCAGTTGCAGCGGCTTTCCATAAACGTAAAGTATTCACCGTACCATTTTTAAAACCCGGGATTGGTGTATCATAGGGCACTGCTAATACATCACGGGTACCTAGCCACTGGATTCTGCTTTCACCTTCATGATTATGATAATACTCAGTATGCCCGCCAAATTTAATTCTCTGGGTATATTCAGGACGTTCCAATTCCCAGGGATTTCCATCAAGCAGCCAATGATCTGTATCTTCAACTTGCCAGCCATTCTCAATACGCTGTTTAAACATACCGTATTCATAACGCAAGCCATAACCCTTGACCGGCAGTTGTAAACTGGCACAACTATCTAAAAAGCAGGCAGCCAGACGTCCTAAACCACCATTTCCCAGTCCGGCATCCTGTTCAGTAGCAATGAGATCTTCTAATTTTAATCCCATCTTGTAGAAAGATTCCTGAATGACTTCATTTAAATCTAAATTAAGCATGGCATTGCTTAAAGCACGACCCATTAAAAACTCTAGTGAAAGATAATAAGTACGTTTGCAATCACTGTCCTCATAAGCATAACGTGTGTTTTTCCAGCGTTCCATTAAACGATCACGCAAGGTAAATGCAAGTGCTTTATAGGGGTAATGGGTTGATTCACAGCTTTTATCTCTCCCCAGGGTATGGCTATAGTGCTCCTTAAAGCTATCAATGAGTGATTGGGAGTCCATTCCTAATGGAGGTAAATTGGTTAAATCTTCAATTGATTTGCATTTTGTCATAATATTCTTTGTGTCTATTTAGTTTATGTTTGATAAGAGCCACCAGCAAATAATATTTTATGTCTGCCGGAAGTTAGTTATTTCAGCTATTGTTTTTCTTCAGCAACCCATGTTGTACTGCCATTACTGCTGCTTCCACTCGTGAATGAATATGTAATTTTCTTAAGATAGCTTTAACATGTAACTTGACAGTACCATCTGAAATTTCCAGATTACGGGCAATGACCTTATTACTTTGTCCTTCTGCCAAAAGGAATAATATTTCTGTTTCTCTGGGGGTTAATTCAGAGAATGGACTGGGCTCTGGTTCGGGAGGGATATGTCCTTGAACGACTTTGGCTAAAATAGGAGTCAGATCAGGAGCAACCACTGTCTTACCATTGTGAATGTTATGTAGTGCAGTGACTAATTCATCAGGCTGCATTCCTTTGAGTAAGAATCCCTGCGCACCACATTGTAAAGCCTCGATCAAATCACTTTCATCATCGACAGTGGTCAGAATTGCAATGGGCATAGTTTCACCCTGCTCGCGAAGACTTTTTAAAACCTCAATACCATCCATATCCGGCATACGCATATCAAGCAATACGACATCAGGCTTTTTTTCACTAACAATTTTCAAACCTTCCTGACCACTTCCGGCACTGGCAACTACATCAATTCCCATTCTTTCTAACAAACCCTGCAGGCCTGCTCGAAAAAGTGTGTGATCATCTATTAATAATACTCGCATATTCTTTTTCTATATTTGTTGTTTAACTTTTAAGTAACAAAAAATTTCAAGAATTATTTTAAGGTATTTTTTATATTACTTAAGATAATTCTTGCCAATTTTTTTGGCTGAAGGCTCTATATTTGTCAGATCAGGGAAAAAACTTAACAGATTTTTCAACAATAGTCCGGGTTGGAAATGTTAACAGAATTTGAGTTCCCTCTCCAGTTTCTGTTTCAATTGTTATTTTCCCACCAATTCTAATAGCCCGTTCTTCCATGACACTTAAGCCAATATGCTCACCTAAGCTATTGCTTAGTTTTGGATTTTTTAGACCAATTCCGTCATCTTCGATTAATATTTCATTGGTAGTATCAGAACTTCGGGCTAAAATTCTAATCGTACGAGCCTGACTATGTTTTCGCACATTGGCTAGTGCTTCCTGTACAATTCTTATTATCTGAAATTCCTGTTCTGATTTTAAGTCAGTTGACCATTCATTTTGAAAGAAAACTGAAATATCACAATTAGATTTAAAATCTGAAATTTGTTTTTCGATGGCTGGAATTAATCCCTGTTTGTCCATAGGCGCTCTGAAATGTGTAATCAGTCCACGAACTTCTCGATAAGCTTCGTCAATGCTTTCGTGTAATCGAGTAACTTCCTCACGTTCGATGCTGATATCTTCAAAAATATTTTCTTCTAAAATTGTAACTTGAAAACGCAGGCTGGCTAATGTTTGCGCTAAAGAATCATGTAGTTCATGTGCCAACAGTGTTCTTTCTTTCATAATAGAGTGCTGACGAGAGTCTTTATCGAGCCGTGTTTTTTCAATGGCCATGCCAAGATGTTTGCCGATACTGGTTAATAATTCAGATAAACCTTCAATTTTATAAGCATTAGGCTTATCAATAAACAGATTGTAAATACCTAAATTGGTTCCCTGGTGTTCTAAAGGTACGGCAATAATTTCAGCGTCATTTCCGGCAAATAATTCTGTACCTGATAATTTACTGCAATTGTTGATGGAAACACCACATTCAACAGTGCCCTGAGTTAGTGATGTACCGCATAGACATCGTTTGACAGGCACATAACGTTCTTCTTTAATAAAATCTTCATTCAGTCCCAGAGATGCCACCATTTTTAACTGTTTCTCTTGTGAGCCTGCTGCCCCCTGCTTGGATGAATCTATTGCGAGTAAACGTACAGTCCCGGCTCTGGCATGAGTCAGGTTAATGAGCAATTGTAAAAAACGGGATAATAAATCATTTAAATCTTTTGACTGATTAATTGAGGTGGCAACTTCATATAGAATATTCAGGGAATGATTTTTTTCTTCAGCTTTATGGGTTTGTTTATCAACTTCCTGTTGAAATTCAGCAGACAAAACTTGTAATTTATCACTTAATCCATTGATATCAATTGCTAATTTTGCAAACTCGCCTTTCTTTGGTACAGGTAATCGGGCAGAGTAATCCTTTTTTTTCATCAATAATGACCAGTTACGTAAATGAATAAAAGGAGTGATTAGATCATGCCGGACTAAAAAAGAAATTCTCAGAATAATGAACAATCCTGATATTAAGAAGATAAAATTAAGCCAGAGAATGACATTATGACTGCTGATAATCTGGTTGACACTGATATAAGTTAAAGAAGAAATGATGATTAATAAGCAGCCCAGAGTAATAATCGGGAGAAAAAGACGGCTGTACTTCAGTCGAATAGGTTGTCGACTCAATTTGTCATTTTTTTGTGTTGATGAAATTATTTGTTCAAGATGCATGGAAAGAAATACTATTCTGCTGGTGCTTTATAGTTGGGGTCATTTGGATTTTTAAAGATAAATTGTTTATCCTCTCCATCTATTTCAACAAAGTCAATTTCCATCCCATTGAGGATGTCCAGCAAATCATTGGCAATAAGTATTTTTACTCCGCGTATATCGTAGAGGCTATCATCATCTTTTTGCTCATCAAAGCCCATTAAATACTGAAAGCCTTTATTATTTGCATGCTGAGTCACTGCAATTCTTAATGGAGACTCTGAACCACTGGTATTAATTTGCTGTGCAGCGTCTTCGGTTAATTTTATCATGTGATGTTTCTCTTCGTTATTGTTGATGAGTTGTTTTTAATTTGATTGATAAATTGAATAAAGCGTTTTGCCCAGTGATTTTGCCTGGTATCTTGTAAATGAGCATAACAGGCCAAAAGATTTTTGTATACGATGCCGTCATGTTGGCCATCTATCCCGCTGCCGCGGTGGATCGTATAAGCATAGCTTAATGGCTCAGTGATATTAACAAGATGTGAATAATGAAATTCATGGGCTGAAATGGTTATTTTTTTGTTATTGACTGGCTTTTCAGCAGGCCAGGGCATAGCATCTGTTTCACTAAAACGAATTAGACCTCTTCCCTGCGGTGTTTCTTCCATTTTTGCATCAGCAGGAATAATCCCGACCATCGAAGTTTTTTTCTGCCGGCTTATAATATGGCGGCATAGATACATTAAGCCACCGCATTCAGCATAGCTCGGTAAACCTTGTTCAATAGCTGTACGAATAGATTCTCTGAATGATCGATTGCTGTGTAATTTTTCAGCATGTTCTTCCGGAAAACCACCGCCGATAAACAGGCCGTCAATATTTTCGGGCAAGCTTTTATCGCTTAAAGAGTTTACCTCAACCAGATCTGCACCTGCAGATTCCAGTGCTTCCAGATCCCCCGGGTAATAAAAACCAAAAGCACTATCATTGATATATGCAAGACGCAAAGGTTTTGTTATGACCGGCTTCTTTATCTCTTTATGGATAAGATTGGTCAATTGTTTTGAAGCCTGGATATGGCTGATGTTGATTATTTTTTCCAAATCAACCTGAGATGAGATAGTGGATCCAATATTCTCGATTTTTTTGAGTGCCTGAGAATATTCATTACCGGGCATCAGGCCTAGATGACGTTCAACAATTTCCAGGTTTTTATTTCTATGTACTGCACCTAAAACAGTGACATCGGTATAATGTTCAATAACGGAACGTAGCTTACTTTCATGTCGGGAACCACCCAGCTGATTTAAAATAACACCTGCTATATTAATGCCCGGATCAAAAGACTGATAACCTAAAATCAGCGGAGCAATCCCTCGTGTCATTCCTCTGGCATCCAGCACCAGAATAACCGGAGCACCTACGAGTTTCGCAATAGCTGCATTACTATTACTGCCATCCAGATCCAGGCCGTCATACAAACCTTTATTGCCTTCAATCAGACTTATATCACAATGGCTGGTTTTCTGTGAAATTAAGTGCAGGATTTCATCATGAGACATGGTGTTAAAGTCCAGAGTGTAACAGGGTTTACCTGCCGCACGACCATGCCAGATAGGATCAATATAATCAGGTCCTTTTTTAAAAGGCTGTACCTGTAAGCCTTTGCTTTTGAGTGCCGATAATAAGCCGATGGTAATCGTTGTTTTACCGGAAGACTTGTGAGCTGCAGAAATAAATAAAGGTGTGGAGGTGATATTCGACATGTTTTAGTAAATAGGGGCAAAGCGGGTTTTTATCAAGGAATGATTTATCCCCAGAAAAAAAGGCCACATTCTCTATGTGGCTTTTTTACAGAAAACAGTTAAAAGAGAGATTTAACGCTTCCAGGCAGAATCTTTTTCATCATGAGCCATATCTAAAACCTCTACAGCCTTGTTCATGAAGTCATTCTTGTATGTTTCTAACGGATGTCCAGCGCCGGGATTGTAGTAATCATCGGGGTGCATGCCATTTTCATGTTCAAATTTAATAAAATCTCTTTGCATTTGAAGTAAATCTTGAATCAGTTCAGCTTTAGTGCTCATTAAAATCTCCATAATACTGTAGGTACAAAAATATAAGCTTTAAATTTTGACATAATATATCTGAGAAAAATCTAATATACTATATCTATAATGGGTAGTGTAGGCATTTTAAGTCTGCCAGATAGATTAATATCCACCTTTACGCTTGCTTTCCGGAAGTCCTGAAATGCGTCCACCTTGCTTGCTGGGATCTTTGGGAAACAGGTTATATAAATCTTTTGAGCCAATTTTTTCACCCCAGGTAGCGCCCATTTCTTTGATCAAAGCACGTGTGTTTGGTGCTTTACCGCCATTATTAATAAATTGATCACGTAAGAAATTAATGAGATCCCAATGCTTGTCCGTCAGTTCCAGGTCTTCTTCTGCAGCTATTTGTTTTGCAAGACCTTCACTCCAGTCAGCGATATCAACAAGATATCCATTTGCAGTTACTTCTATTTCTTTCCCGTCATGAGTAATAGACATCCAGTTTTCTCCGTATTGCTTTAATAGTTACAAATAAGTTTTATTTAGTTTTGGAATAATATAATTAGTTTTAAAAAAAATACACCCCTCAAAAGGGATATGTTATTCAGAATTAACAGCAGTAATGCTTTTCTGCGGGATAAAAATACCGCAGCCATAGGTATAATAAAGACCGAGCCCCTTTTCCTGTAGTAATATAGATTCTTCGGGAGTAATGTCTGCAATCATCAGACTGCGTGTTGTTATAAAACCATCGGATGTTTTAAGCTGATGGGATTTACCACATAACATCTTTCTAACCCGGATACCCATAGACTGAATTTGCTGGTGAGCCTGCTGAAGAAATTGTTCTTCACTCTCATCAGTACCTGCGATATGCACATGACGGGCAACAATCGTGGTTAAATTACTGAGTAGAAATTGATCAGCCTGGCCAAAGGTCAAAGGATAACCATCAACTAAAATAGTTTGATTGCTTAATGACAATATATCCGCTGCTTTGTCCTTTGTAACACGGATTTTCAGACGGGTGCGGCGTGATAATTGTACCACTTCATCAGCAAAATCATCTGAGCGCACCCAGCCATTACCGGACTGAGGGATATAAATATGATGTATTGCTAATTGTGGATCATCTTTTATCCAGGGCAGCAAGTGACTGATTGCATCGGTAAGAGCCCAGGCATGATCAAGTTTTACCTGCTTGCAGTTAATCTTAAAAGAAATATCAATCACATTATCAGGAATATTAGTATCTTCAGGTTTTTTTTCTTCATTCCAAAACATATTTGAACCGTTATTTTTTGATGGTATCAGGCTTCAGGGACTGGTAAATTTAGCTTCAAGATCTGTTTCCCACTCATCAGGTGTATCGGGGTATGGCGGTTTTATATCTATATCAAAAAACATTTCACCCTCCTGAGCTTTTAAACGAACCAATTTGACTAAGTCAGAATAGGATTCTAACTGATGATTTTGGATTAATACTTCGCTTAAAATTAACATAGCATGAGACTCAAAGATGAAATAATAGTTTATATTTGATAAGTAAATAAATAAGGTTGAAAGTAATTTTTTCAAGTTAATTGACTATCCATCATGGAAGCAGTTAAAAAATGAGACTAATCTAGATCAAGAGTTAAAAAATTATTAAAAGAATATTGAAATGTTATACAAATAATAGTGTTTTATACTATAGTATTATAAGTTACTGATATAATTATATAATTGATAAATATTATTATAGAATAAAAACAAATATACCCATAAAGGGATAGTAGTAATGCTCTGATGCCTCCCAAAGGAAGGGTTTTATAGTTTATTATTAAGTCCTAAAATTCTCCTCATTAAATTTTGTGTGTCTTGAGAAAAGTATGAAATTACTGTATCTTCTCAAGGCGAAAGAATTTTATCTGGACACTTTGATCAGTTGCGGACAATCCTTAATTAAGTTCTATTATGAGAGTTAAGTGTATACACCCAGATATAAGTCAGTGAGATTTTGCTGGCAGAACCAACTTTTACCTTACAGGGAGAAAACTGTGCCAAAAGTTAAGATTTATGATACTCCAATGCTGGACGAGCTTGAATCAGGTGAATGGCCTAGCTTCATTAGTGGGATTAAGCGTCTGAGAGATGATCATCCGGATGAGCGTATCAATTCAATGGTAAGTGGCCTTTTAGGTCAGTTAGAGCATTCATATGAAACGCGTATGGGTTGGTGGAAAGGTGGTACTGTTTCCGTATTTGGTTATGGTGGTGGTATTATTCCACGTTTCTCTGAAGTTGCAGAACACTTTCCTGAGTCCAGGGAATTTCATACTGTTCGTATTCAACCACCTGCAGGTAATTTCTACACGGCTGATATTTTAAATGAATTAGCAGATGACTGGGAAAAGCATGGTTCCGGACTACAAACATTCCATGGTCAGACCGGTAATATTATGTTTATTGGTTCTACAACAGATCAGATGCAGCCTTTTTTTGATAAAGTGAATTCCTATGGCTGGGACTTAGGTGGTGCCGGTCCTTGTGTGCGTACTTCTATGGCCTGTGTTGGAGCTGCACGTTGTGAGCACTCCTGTACTAATGAGCATGGCATGATGCGTCACCTGGTGAATGAATTTCAGGATGATCTACATAGACCAGCACTTCCTTATAAGTGGAAGATTAAAGTTTCCGGTTGCCCAAATGATTGTACTAATGCCATTGAACGTGCCGATATGGCAGTAATTGGTATCTGGCGTGATGATATGAAAGTGGATCAGGACGAAGTGAAAGCTTTCGTTGATGCGAAAGGTCGTGACTATGTTATTGATAATGTCACCAGTCGTTGTCCAACTAATGCTATTAAGCTGGCTGATGATAATACTTTAGATGTGAATAACAAAGAATGTGTACGTTGTATGCATTGTATTAATGTAATGACTAAAGCTCTGGCTCCTGGAGATGACACGGGCGTCAGTATTCTGATTGGTGGTAAGCGTACTCTAAAAATTGGTGACATGATGGGAACAGTCGTTGCTCCTTTCCTGAAAGTGGACACCATGGAAGAAATTGAATATCTGGTTGAACTAACCGGTGAGATGATTGATTTCTTTGCTGAAAATGCATTAGAGCATGAACGTACTGGTGAAATGATAGAACGTATCGGCTTAGTCAATTATCTTGAAGGTATTGGTCTTGATTTAGATCCTAACATGGTCAGTGAGCCTCGTCAGTGTTCATATGTACGTATGGATGGCTGGGATGAAGAAGTTAAGAAATGGTATGACAAGAAAGCTGAAGCAGCATCTGCTTAATCGGTTCAATTATCATTGAATAAATAAAAAGACTATCAGGGGATTCAATCTCCTGATGTGATGAATAAGTTTATTAGAATAGGAAATCAATATGGCTAAAGTGACACCTAAAATGCCTATCGAATCTGGAGCTCCAGATGGCTTTCAATACATGCATCCAACAATGCGTAGAAATTTTGGCTTGTGGAAATACCATGAAAGACCACGTCCGGGTGTATTAAAACACGTTGCTCATAGTGGTGACGAAATCTACACAATTCGTGTCGGTACCGCGCGAATTCTTGATGTATTTATCCTGCGTGAAATCACTCGCATTGCCAATGAATTAGGTGATGGTTTTATTCGCTTTACTATTCGTTCTAACCTTGAATACATGGTAGATAGTGAAGCAAAGGTAGCTCCAATGATTGAAGCTATTGAAAAAGCAGGCCTGATTGTTGGTGGAACAGGGCCGACTATTACAGCTCCTTCCCATACACAGGGCTGGTTACATTGTGACATTCCTGGTTCTGATGCATCCGGTGTTGTTAAGTCAATGATGGATGAGCTGGTTACAGAGTTCAAACGTGAAGAAATGCCTAATCGTGTTCATATTACCACTTCCTGTTGTCAGATTAACTGTGGTGGTCAGGGTGATATTGCAATTAATATTCAACATACCAAACCGCCAAAAATTGCTCATGAATTAGTTGCTAATGCTTGTGAACGTCCAACTATTGTTGCCCGTTGCCCTGTTGCTGCCATTCGTCCTGCAATGGTTGATGGTAATCCGACATTAGAAGTTGATGAGAAGAAATGTATCTGTTGTGGTGCCTGTTATCCACCTTGTCCTCCAATGCTGATTAACGATGCGGTTCATACAACACTGGCAATCTGGGTTGGTGGTAATCACTCAAATGCTCGTGGCAAGCCGACTTTCCAGAAATTGGTTGCAGCTGGTATTCCAAATAATCCTCCTCGTTGGCCTGAAGCAACAGCTTTAGTTAAGCGTATCTTAAAAGTTTATAAAGAAGATGCTAAAGACTGGGAACGTATGAATGACTGGATTGAGCGTATTGGCTGGTTTGGCTTCTTTGAGAAGACAGGTCTGCCTTTCACCAAGTTCCATATTGATGACTGGAGAGGCGCACGTAATAGCTTGAACGCTTCTACACATATACACTTTTAGTAATTGTTCTTTATAGACAAATAGGTAAATCTTTAATGAAATTTACATTATTAATTAATGAAGGACCTTACCAGCACCAGGCATCTGATACTGCGTATCAGTTTGCCAAGGCTGCTTTAGAAAAAGGTCATGAAATATATCGTGTGTTCTTTTACAACGATGGTGTGAATAATGCCACTCGTTTAGCGATTCCACCTCAGGATGACCGTAACATTACGGAAAACTGGGCAGCGTTAGCAAAAGAACATGAATTAGATATGGTGGTTTGTATTGCTGCTGCTCAACGTCGAGGTATGTTAGATGCTGATGAAGCAGGCAGACAGGGCAAAGATGCCAATAACATTCATCCGGCATTTCGTATCTCTGGCTTAGGTCAGCTGGTCGAAGGTGGTATACAGGCTGATCGTTTATTAACATTTGGTGATTAAGGAGAAACAATATGAGTGAAAATATTAAAAAATTCATGTTTGTGAATACTAAAGCACCATATGGTACTGTCTACGCTTTAGAATCATTAGAAGTGGTTTTAATTAGTGCTGCATTTGATCAGGATGTCAGTCTGGCATTTTGTGATGATGGTGTTTTTCAGATTACAGATAATCAGAAAACTGACGGCTCCGGCATGAAGAATTTTTCTGCTGCCTATAAAGCCTTAGGTGACTATGATATCAATAAGATTTATATTGAAAAAGAGTCATTAGAGGAGCGTGGTTTAACGCTTGATAATTTGATGAAACTGACCTATGAAGATGAAGATGATGATTGGGCAGAAAAAGATTCAATTCATTTAGTAACACGTGCAGAACTTGCTGATCTGATGGATAAGCAAGACGTTACAATTAGTTCTTAGGGAGATTCATTCAATGGCAAAGTTACATATTGTAAATAAATCGCCTTTTGAACGTAGTTCACTTGACTCGTGTCTGAGTAAATCAACAGAAGGTTCTACTATTCTTTTGATTGAAGATGCTGTAGTTGGTGCGTTAAAAGGTACTGTTGTTGCAGATAAATTAACTGCTGCAATAGCAAATAAAAACGTTTGTGTTTTAGGTTCTGATCTGAACACACGTGGTTTTACAGAAGCTGAAATACTTGATGGTATAAAAACTGTTGATTATGCAGGTTTTGTTGATCTGGTAGCCGAGCATTCAAACGTTCAGTCTTGGCTGTAATTTATTACTAACATATTAATATTGGAGTTTAAACAATGGCTACTATTTCTGTAGAAGGTAAGGATCTTGAAGTTGATGAGGAAGGCTATCTGGTAAATCTGGATGACTGGTTTCCAGAAGTTGCTACTGCTATGGCTGTAATTGATGAAGTTGAAATGGGTGATGATCACTGGGATATCATTAACTTCCTGCGTGAATACTATGAAGAGTATCAAATTGCTCCAGCAGTTCGCGTTTTAACTAAAGCAGTTGCTAAAAAATTAGGTAAAGAGAAAGGTAATTCCAAATATCTATATCAATTATTCCCTTATGGTCCTGGTAAGCAAGCATGTAAATTTGCTGGTCTTCCAAAGCCAACAGGTTGTGTATAGGTTTATTGCTAACAATAATTTCTAAAAGGCTTTTTGTTTTATAAAATTAAGTTTTGAAGAAGTTCATGTGACAGGGATTTCTTTTGATCCCTTTCACTCTGTATTTAAATATAATCAATGGGTAGGTAATATGTCAGCGTTTTATGCGCTACTTTTTACAGTGGCTTTTTCTATTATGGTTCTGGGTTTGTTGTATAAGATCATTCAATACAGTCTAGTCCCCGCACCCTTAAAAATACCTGTTACACCGGCACCTTTGACAAAGAGTGGTGTTGTATTCAGACTGCTCAAAGAAGCTGTTCTCTTTGCAGCTTTATTTCGTTCTAACAAGTGGACATGGTTGTTTGGCTGGATGTTTCATATGAGTTTGTTTATCGTTCTCGCCAATCATTTACGTTTTTTTATTAAAGATGTACCACTCACTTTAGTATTGCTGCAAAATGTTGGTGAATATGCTGCCTTTACAATGTTTATTGGCCTTGCCGGGCTTTTAGTTCGTCGCCTTTATGTTGCAAGAGTCAAATATATTTCAGCACCTTCCGATTACCTCTGGCTGGTTTTGCTCATGTTTATCGGTTTTACCGGCATAGTAATGCGTTTTATTTTACATACAGATATTATTGCTGTAAAAGAATTTTCTTTAGGTTTGCTTAGTTTTAACTGGCAGGCTCTACCATTAGATTTTCCTCTGATGGTACATTTATTATTAGTAGCAATCTTAATGATTTTATTACCATTTAGTAAGTTATTACATATACCAGGCTTATTTTTTGCTCCAACGAGAAATCAGGTTGATAATCCTCGTGAGAAGAGACATATTGCATCCTGGGCAGCTGACATGGATTCAGAAAAGAATAAAATGCAGCCATAATAGTAGTTGTTGATTATAACCGATAGCAAATATTAGCTTTATAGCACTATGAGGATTTAGAAAAGTGGCAGACTTTGAAACTCCCAAGTTTAGAGAGTACCCTATAGTTCCCCGGATCAAAGACGATGCAATGGCTGGTGATGGGCCATTTATTTCCCGTCCTGAGTTTGATCATGATCTGGGTTATCCTGGTGAATTACCTGAAGACTGGAAAGAACAGACTTTAGATAAGATGAAAGACCTTCTTGGTCGCTATCGCTCATTACGTGTTTTTATGGATTCCTGTATAAAATGTGGTGCCTGTACAGATAAATGCCATTATTTTATTGGTACTAATGATCCCAAAAACATGCCTGTTGCTCGTCAGGATTTGATGAGAAAAGTTTATCGTCGTTATTTTACCTTTGCAGGAAAATTCTTCCCTAAACTGGTTGGTGCCGTTGATTTAACGGAAGATGTGTTAGGTGAGTGGTATAACTATTATCACCAGTGTTCAGAATGCCGTCGTTGTTCAGTTTTTTGTCCCATGGGTATTGATACTGCTGAAGTGACCATGGCTGCACGTGAAATTCTTTCACATGTTGGTAAATCTCAAAAATATTCCAATCAAATTATCCAGAAAGTTTATAAAATTGGTAATAACCTTGGCTTGCCGGGTAAAGCTTTAAACGGCATTCTTGAAGATCTTGAAGAAGAAGTCGAAGAAGATACTGGTGTTCCGGTTAAATTTAATATGGATGTAGAAGGCTGTGAGGCCTTGTTAATGACGCCTTCAGCTGATTTCTTTGCAGAACCTCATATTGATGGTTTGATTGGCTATGGAAAAGTTTTACATGAATTAGGCATTACCTGGACAGTGAGTTCAGAAACATCAGAAGCAGCAAACTTTGGTTTGTTTATTGGCAGCTATGAAAATATTCAAAAAATCTCTATGCGTATACGTGAAGCAGCTATCAAACTTAAAGTTAAACGTATTATTTTTGGTGAGTGTGGACATGCCTGGCGTGTTGCCTATAGCTTTTTAAATACTCTGGCTGGTCCCTTTGATTTTCTGGATCAAAATTATCCTGTTCCGCAACATATTCTTGAAGTGACGTATGGCGCTATACAAGAAGGTAAGTTGCGTTTGAATAAGGAAGAAAATGATCATTTGACTATGACTTTCCATGATTCCTGTAATGTGGCACGTGCTTCCAGAATGGGGGATAAACCCGGTGGTCAGTTTGATATCCCGCGTGCGGTCATTCAGGCAGCTTGTAATAATTATGTTGATATGCACGCTGATACCATTAAAGATGCAACTTTCTGTTGTGGTGGTGGTGGTGGATTATTAACCGATGATTTAATGGAGCTTCGAATTAAGGGTGCTTTGCCAAGAATGGAAGCCTTAAAAGAAGCAACTGAAGAAAGTGGTGTTACAAATATTGCTGCTATCTGTGCAATTTGCAAGAGCCAGTTTACCAAGGTACTTCCCTATTATGGTTTTGAAATGGATGCCATAATGAGTGTTCACCAGCTGGTGAGTGATGCAATTGTTATGACTGGTAGTGAACAGGAAAAAGATTTAGATGGTATTGAAGAAGATACGGAAGAAGCGAAATCTACAGGGTAGATTTTAAATATTTCACTAACACAAGATTATTTATAGTAATTTAATTTGCCTACTAGGCTTGATAGGAGAAAGATGAATGTCAACTGCTGATACAACTCCGAATGCAGAGAATCTAACCAATATCCGCTATACGGAAACCAGGTTAGAACATACCGGTACACAAGAGTGGGACGATTGGACTGACAATATTTTTCAGGCAGGCTGGTCACATAAATGCCCTACCTATATCAATAGAACGCCTCCCTGTCAGGGAAGTTGTCCTGCAGGTGAAGATATTCGTGGTTGGCTGGATATTGTCCGCGGTATTGAAAAACCGACTCATGAAGATATGAGTATGCAGGAATACGCTTTCCAGCGTTCTACTAATGCCAATCCATTTCCATCTGTAATGGGACGTGTTTGCCCTGCTCCCTGCGAAGATGGGTGTAATCGAAATGAATTAGATGACAATGTAGGTATTAACTCTGTAGAACAATATATCGGTGATCAGGCTCGTGAAAATAACTTTAAGTTTAAAGTTGCTGAGCAGGAAACTGGAAAGAAAGTTGCAATTATTGGTGGAGGACCCGCAGGTCTTGCTGCTGCATATCAGTTACGTCGTATTGGTCATGGTTGTACCGTGTTTGATGACCATTCAGAATTAGGCGGTATGATGATGTATGGTATTCCAGGCTATCGTGTGCCTCGTGACATGCTGGCTCATGAAACCAATCGAATTGTTGAAATGGGTGTCGAGGTAAAACTGAATACTCGTGTTGGTACAGATATTACCATGGCTGAACTTGAAAAAGATTATGATGCTGTGTTATGGGCAATTGGCTGTAAAGAAGGCCGCGGATTACCTATTGAAGGCTTCGATGAAGCACCTAATTGTATTAGTGGTGTTGCTTTTCTGGAAGCATTTAATGATGGTCGTTTACATGTTTCATCAGATAAAGTTGTTTGTATTGGTGGTGGTGATACCTCAATTGACGTGGCTTCAGTTGCACGTCGCTTAGGTAATATTTCTAGTATTGCTGAAAAAGATTTTGCTGAGAATGTGGTTCTGGGGCATACGGCTCATGATGTTGCTGATTCAGCATCAAAAGAAGGTGCTAATGTTACTTTACTTTCACGTTCTTCTATAGAAAACATGCCAGCTGCACAGCACGAAATTGATGATGCACTGCGTGAAGGTGTGACTATTATCGGTTGTGTAAGCCCAATTGCTGTTATTAGAGATGATAGTGGTCGTGCAACTGCTCTGCGTGTGATGAAACTTGAAGCGGATGGTAAAACACCGATTGAGGGATCTGAGTATGACATTGAAGCTACATTAATTGTTTCTGCTATTGGTCAGAAAGGTGATATGACTGGTATTGAAGGCATGGATAATGGCCGAGGTTTTATTGATGGCGATGCTCATTATCAGGTTAAGGGTAAGCCGGGACATTTTCTTGCCGGTGATATTGTACGTCCACACCTATTAACAACAGCTATCGGCCAGGCTTCTATTGCATCTGAATCTATTCATCATTATCTGACTCATGGTGATGAAGAAATGAAGAAACGTCCTAAAGTGGACAAGCATACCTTTTCTTTAGAGAAAAAACTGGGTGATACAGGTCTTTCACCTGAAGAATCTCCAGTACATGGTCACAATAGTATTCGTAGTACAGATTCATCTGATTTTGCTATTCATAACTATGAAAATCGTTCCTCTAACGATATTATCAGCCATGATAAATTGTTTATGGCACATTTTGCCTATGAGGAACGTCATAAGCGTGAAAGTATTGATGTCAGCTCAGATGAAGTTTTAGGTCACTTTAATGAGCGTTTAGTTGCTTTATCAGAGGATGATATTGTTGCTGAGGCAAAACGCTGTATGAGTTGTGGAATGTGTTTTGAATGTGATAATTGTGTGATTTATTGTCCTCAGGATGCAGTTCATAAAACGCCTAAAACTCAATCCACTACTGGGCGTTATGTTTATACTGATTATGACCGTTGTATCGGTTGTCATATCTGTAAGGATGTTTGTCCAACAGGCTATATTGATATGGGTCTGGGTGATTAATCAGGAGAATGAATGTGGGATTGCACCTTAATTTAAGCTTGCACAAATTGCCATTCATGTTAGTAGGGGTGGCTTTTATAGCAACTTCTTCTATTGTGAATGCAGGACAAAGTGAACTTGGCCCCAGGGTTACCATACCTGAAAGTAGTGGTGACAAGTGCATTTTACCTGCATCAGAGATGCGCCGTAGGCACCCTGACTTGCTTAAGCACGACAGAATACAGACTTTACGTGAAGGACTTAGAGCCAATGCAGATGGTTCTATGCTGGACGGTAGCTTAAAACAATGTGTCAATTGTCACGCAATTAAGAGTGATGACAAGTATGTGCGCATTGATAATAATGAGCATTTCTGTGTCTCTTGTCATAAATATGCAGCTGTCAGTATTGACTGTTTTCAATGTCATAGAGATATTCCTGAAGGCAGCAGTAATTTTCATGCGCTTTCCGGAACTAAAAAACACTATGGTAATGTACTACCGGGTGTTTATACACTGACTAATAAAGATGTGGCCAATATTGCGCCTGAGGTTCGTTCAGATGACAATTAATATTGATGATAAAAACAATGAAAATCAGGTAGAAGAGAGTTCGCGTCGTAACTTTATTTTTGGTTCAGTAGCGGCGGCCGGTTTGACTATTGCTCCGGGTGTTATGTTATATCAAACTGCCGGCGCTCGTTCTTTGAGTGATTTTTCCTTAAGTGAAAAAGCTTCGTCAAATGTACGTTGGGGTATGTTAGTTGATACCACCAAGCAGGTGGACTGGAATAAATGTGTAGAAGCCTGTAACAAAGAACATGGGCTTAACAATGAAACACATTCCAGAGATGATCAAAAAACTCAATATATACGGGTTGTTAATGTAAAAAATAAGGGTACGGGCTATTCAATGTCTTTACCTGTCATGTGTCAACATTGTGAAAATGCACCCTGTGTTGATGTGTGTCCAACCGGCGCCTCTATGAAACGTGCTGACGGTATTGTTCTGGTTGACAGACATCGCTGCATCGGTTGTCGCTATTGTATGATGGCTTGTCCCTATAAAGCCCGCTCATTTGTACATGAAGTATTGACAGATCAAACTGAAAATACACCACGTGGTAAAGGGTGTGTTGAGTCTTGTAATATGTGTGTGAATCGTATCGATAATGGACAATTACCAGCCTGTGTTGAAGCAAGCGAAGGAGCTATTATCTTTGGTGATTTAAATGATCCTCAAAGTGATATTTCACAACTTCTGGCAAAGCATGGTAGTAGACAAATTCGTGCTGATTTGAAATTAAACCCTGGTGTTCATTATCAGGGGATTTAGTTCCTCGAAATAGCAAAAAAAGTCTGGATAGTTCTAACCGTTGGTGTAACGAGTATTTATAATGAAAAAACTACATTTTATTGAAGTCGAAGGAAATACAAAAGGTTTTGTTACCTTTCTTGGTCTTTTTGGACTCATTTCTTTAATTGGTATTCTCTCTGCTTATTATATGGAGCATAACGGACATTGGGTTACCGGGATGAATAATCAAGTGATTTGGGGTACACCTCATGTATTTGCCATTTTCCTGATTGTTGCAGCTTCAGGAGCACTGAATGTGGCCTCTATTTCTTCTGTTTTTGCAAAAACCACCTATAAACCTCTAGCACGATTATCCGGCATGCTTTCAATTGCTCTGCTTTCCGGTGGACTGGTTGTTTTATTGTTAGATTTAGGTCGTCCTGATCGTCTGATTGTCGCCATGACAGAGTTCAATTTCGTTTCCATTTTTACCTGGAATATATTTCTTTATACTGGTTTTATGGGTGTGGTTGGTATCTATTTGTGGACGATGATGGATAGACCTTATAATAACTTAACCAAAAAAGCAGGACTTGCAGCATTTATCTGGCGTCTAATATTAACAACTGGTACAGGTTCAATTTTTGGTTTTTTGATTTCACGTGAAGCCTATGATGCCGCTCTTTTGGCTCCTATGTTTATTATTATGTCTTTTTCTTTTGGAATGGCTTTTTTCTTATTAGTATTAATGGGTAGTTATAAATATACACAACGTGAGTTAGGGGATTACATTGTTAATCGCTTGAAGAATTTACTCGGTGTTTTTGTTGCTGCTGTATTATATTTTGTTATTGTCTATCATGTTACAAATCTGTATTCTGCTGATCATAGAGATGTTACAATATTTATACTGGCGGGTGGTGGAATTTATACTTTTCTTTTTTGGGTTGTGCAGGTGATGATGGGTTCAATACTGCCATTAGTTCTCTTATATGGACCTGCTGGAAATAAAAGAAATATGATTAGTCTTGCGGCTGTATTAATTATTCTTGGTGGTCTGGCACAGCTCTATGTCATAATTATTGGTGGTCAGGCTTATCCAATGCAGTTATTTCCGGGAATGGAAGTCAGCAGCTCATTTTATGACGGAGTAGTTGCTTCCTATGCTCCTTCTTTACCAGAACTATTGCTGGGTCTTGGAGGTATTGGTGTGACTTTATTGTTAGTGACGATAGCCGTTGCTGCTATGAAATTCTTGCCAATCAGTTTGTCTGATGAAATAGCAAACCCTCATTGGAACTAAACGGCTATCGCCGTAGGGATCTAGACTGACCTTTCGAATTTCCTGAAAGACAAATCTATTATTCTAGCTATGCTTAGTATTGAGACTGGGATACTGACACGGGGTTCTAATATTTTCAATTTCCTGATCAGGAGTACAGGTATAACACATCTACGTCATAAAATGCATCAATCAATGAAGTTTGCTAAAGTCCTATCCCGTAATGACATCAATAAACTGTTTGGTCAGGCAGATAAACTTTCTTGTCGTAGCTGTTTTCAATGCTAACAAAAAAATCTTTGATGTTTCGCGTGCTTATTACTCTTCTTTTATTAACTACTTTTGCAGGTATATTCGCGGCACTTTCAGTAATAGGTATTAGTGTTGCTCCTATTATGGCCATTATTGGTGCTGCCACCTTTGTTATTGCTTTTGCTCTGCAGGGTACACTGAGTAATTTTTTCAGCAGTATTATGATTATGCTTTACCATTCTTTTGATGTTAAAGATTTGATTGAAGTTGCAGGAGTGACGGGTAATGTCAAATCAACGACCCTGGTTTCAACGACGATTATGACTAAGCATCTTCCATTAATTCTATGGGTATTCCCTTTATCATTAAGCGGACTTGTATCTGCTGACGAAGTTGTGCTAAAAAATGGCTCTCGTCTTGTTGGAGAAGTATTAAAAAAAGAGGGTAGTGTACTGATATTTAAAACCCCTTTTGCAGGTAGTCTGAAAATAAACTGGAAAAATGTTGTCGAACTAAAAACAGATAAACCAGTTAAGTTAATGCTTGACGATGGTTCAATTCAAATGAGCAACGGCCTTAGGAATGAAGGTGATACTATTGAATTCATTCATGCTGATAATAATAGTCAGGTTAAAACCATAAAGCAATCTGAAATGGCTTATATCAATCCAGATCCCTGGCGCTTGGGCGAAGGCTATAAAATCAGTGGAAATACAAATGTTTCATTAAAATCTCAACGTGGAAATACCGATAAAGATGAATTTGATCTGGATGGAAGGATTACCTTCAGAGGGAAATATGATCGACTGAAAATTATGGGAGAATATGAAAATGATAAAAGTAATAAAAAGCAAAGTTCCTATAACTGGTTATTATTAGGTAAATATGATTATTTTTTGAATGACAAGACCTATGTTGGGGGCAGTATTTTTTTTGAAAAAGATGAATTTGCTGATCTGGATCTGAGAGAAACCTATGGTGCTTATCTGGGGCATCAATATTTTGAAAGTAAGGCTATTAATTTGAGTGTTGAAGCGGGTTTAGCACAGGTTTTTGAAAATTTTTTTGAAGCAGAAGATGGTGATTTCACTGCAGGCACCTGGGGTATCACCTATGATCAATATTTCTTTGATGAATTTGTACAGCTCTATCATCGACAATTAGGCCGGGTCAATGTCAGTGAAACGGATAAATTTATTTTTAAATCCTGGACGGGTTTACGTTTTCCATTGGCTTTTGGTTTTTCTGTCAGTGGTGAAGTTGAAGCAGATTATGACAATCAGCCCGCATCCGATGTAGAAAAAGAAGATACGACCTACCGTTTTAAAGTAGGCTATGACTACTAAATATGGATAAAGTATTCCCGATAGCATCATCAACCAAAATTGATGATGCTATCTGTCCAATTTGTAAAACAAAAAATAATTGTCAGACTCAGCATATTGAACTTTGCTGGTGTAATGCTGTCATCATTCCCGAGGTGCTCCTCGCTTTAATTCCACAAGAAAGCCGGAATAAGGCTTGTATCTGCTCCGCCTGTATCGAGTCATTTAATCGGAATCCTATTAAATTTATAAGTGCCCACAGCTAATATAATTCTTTACATTTTTTACTATGTTGGATGCTGCCTGAAAAACTGGCACTGAATATTAAACAATTGACTTTTGCCTTGTTTTCCGTATTTTAAATAGAAAAAAAAGGGTAAAAAAAGCAAAACTTGATGTACATCAAGGATAGAAAATCAGGTATAATAGATACTTCTATGCACATAATAATAGGAGTATGCCATGAGTGAAGTGTTTACAAAAACCATGGCCAGAAATATATTTTATGGGGGAAGTGCATTCTTCTTCCTATTACTTCTGGCCTTAACCTTTGATACGCAGGGAGTCCTTCCTGAGCGTGACCATCGTGAGAATATCACCCCGGAAGTTGTTCTGGGTAAAAAAGTTTGGGAAGACAATGATTGTATCGGTTGTCACACCCTTCTGGGTGAGGGTGCTTATTTTGCGCCGGAGCTTGGTAATGTCTATAAGCGTTTCGGCAATAGCAAAGATGCCATTATCGGCTTTATTAAAAGTCGCCCAAAAAATGGTATTCCCGGACGTCGCAGCATGCCTCAGTTCAACTTGTCTGATGAAGAGCTGAATGCTATGGCTGAGTTCCTGAAGTGGACCTCTGAAGTCAACACGGCTAATTGGCCGCCAAATATTCAAGGTTAAAAGGAGCTAACTATGCAATATCAATCTCAATCTGTTGCGAAACTTTACTTTATCGCAGCTATTGGCCTGTTCTTAGGTCAAATTCTTTTTGGTACCGTGCTTGGTGCACAGTACATCTGGGGTGATTTCTTATTCCCTGCCATTCCATTTAATGTTGCCCGTATGGTACATACTAATCTGCTGATTGTATGGTTACTATTTGGTTTCATGGGTGCTGCCTACTATTTGATTCCAGAAGAATCAGAAACAGAACTGTTCAGTCCTGTACTGGCAATACTTATGTTCTGGGTATTCCTGGCTGCAGGCGCTGCTACTATTCTGGCTTATTTATTAGTACCTTATGCGACTTTAGCAGAGCTTACTATGAATGACCTGTTACCCACAATGGGACGAGAATTCTTGGAACAACCTACAATTACCAAAATCGGTATTGTGGTGGTTGCATTGAGCTTCTTGTTTAATATTGGCATGACTATGTTGAAAGGTCGTAAGACAGTTATCAGCATGATCATGTTCATTGGTTTAACTGGTTTAGCAGTGTTCTTCCTGTTCTCCTTTGTTAATCCTTCTAACCTGATTGAAGATAAATTCTGGTGGTGGTGGGTTGTTCACCTATGGGTTGAAGGTGTTTGGGAATTAATTATGGGTGCTATCCTGGCTTTTGTATTAATCAAGACAACTGGTGTTGACCGTGAAATCATTGAAAAATGGTTGTACATCATCATTGCAATGAGTTTAATTACTGGATTGATTGGAACAGGACATCACTATTACTGGATTGGTACTCCTGAGTACTGGCAGTGGTGGGGTTCAATCTTCTCAGCAATGGAGCCTATCCCATTCTTTATGATGGTTTTATATGCCTTTAATATGGTTAACCAGCGTAAACGTGAGCATCCTAATAAAGTTGCGGTTCTATGGGCTCAGGGTTGTGCAGTAATGGCGTTCCTTGGCGCAGGTGTATGGGGATTCATCCACACCTTAGCACCAGTTAACTACTATACTCACGGTACTCAGGTTACAGCAGCACATGGTCATATGGCTTTTTATGGTGCTTATGTAATGATTGTTCTGGCTATTATTTCTTATGCAATGCCACTGCTTCGTGGACGTGCAGCAGCTAATAGCAATAAGGCTCAGGTAGTTGAAATGTGGGCCTTCTGGTTAATGACTGTCTCTATGGTATTTATTACTCTGTTCCTGACTGCAGCAGGTGTATTGCAGGTTTGGTTACAGCGTTATACAGAAACTCCAATGGGCTTTATGGAAGTACAAGACAAGTTACAAATCTTTTATATGATGCGTGAAATTGCTGGTATCGTATTCCTGATTGGTCTTGGTGTTTATATCTATAGCTTCTTCGTTGATAGTGATGGAGAAGAAGCAACTGCTTAATCACTTTTAAGTAGTTTTCTATAAGATAGGAAGAGGCAAGGTAATTTATTTACCTTGCCTTTTTTTTGCTTTTTTTCTCTAGCAAGAGTTAATACTATTGTTTTTAAATCATTTAAGTTATTCTTAATTGATGAATTTTAAACATCTGCAGATATATTTCTATGTTACTGCTTTATTCCACCCGACTTTTTTATTAGCCGATAGTGATTTTTTATCCAATCATATTTCAAGTCGTGAACGTATTTCTCAATTACTAAAAAAAAGATTGAATACAGCTCATCAGATCCCGATTTGTTATAATTATTCCTGTCGGAAAAAAGATGTTATTTATATTGCTGAGCAGGACATTCAATTGATCCAAAATATTTTTAATATGACTCTGGCTGAAAAAAATAATGCACATGATGAACGTATGGCTATTGCAGAGTCAATTGCTTTTTTTGAAAAACTTGCTGGAAAACAAACACCTGTTTATAATGATAGGGGAAAGAATTATAATGATGGACTTCTGCCCGGGCGTATGGACTGTATTGATGAAACGGTTAATACTGTTCATTATCTGCAATTTATTGCTAACCTTAATGTCTTAAAATGGCATAGCATTGAAGCGCCGCTCTATCGTTCTCCCTGGTTTATAGGGCAGCATTGGTCTGCTCATATTAAAGATATTTCTTCCGGGAAATCTTATGCTGTGGATTCTTGGGAAAAAGATAATGGTTCTCCCGCTATTGTCCAGGAAGTTGGAAAATGGAAGAATCGTGAAGATACTGAATAATTTAACCAAAAAAGAGAAATTAAATGAAAAAAATATTAACGGTTTTATTTTTAAGCTTTATTTGTACATATACATTACAGGCTGCTGATATAGAAAAAGAACAGCTTGAGGGCATGATTGTTAAACCAAGTTCTAATAGTGTCAGCCAGACTATAGATCGCCTTGAACAAATAGTAAAAAGTAAAGGGGTTACTGTCTTCCTTAAACTGGATCATGCGCAAGGAGCAAAGAAAGCAGGAAATGATTTACGTCCGACTCAATTATTGATCTTTGGTAATCCAAAATTAGGCTCCCCCTTGATGATGAGCAAACAAACTATTGCTATTGATTTGCCCCTTAAAGCGATAGCCTGGGAAGATGCGGAAGGAAAAGTATGGCTTGCGTATAATGATCCTGCTTATCTGGCCGGACGCCATCATTTGAATGACCGTGCCCCTGTGATAGCAAAAATGACTAAAGTTTTAAATAAATTTAGTAATTTTGCCATTGGGAAATAGGCAATAAAACACGTTTATTCGTTTTTAATGCGTTTTATCATCTGAGCCCATTGATGGATAATATTCTTCTCAGTCGGCTTGGATGTTTTATTATTGCTTAACCATAATCCCTCACTATTGAAGCTGAATACTATTTTCAAATCAGGTCGATCAGTTTTTTTTAAAATATCCTTCTTCATATTATCCAGAATCAACGGCTCTGAAGAGTCATCCGGGTAATAAATTAAAACCATATGTCCCTGATGATTATTTAATCTGACATAGGTAATTTTTAATTGTTCTTCGGGGATATCCATGGCCAGAAGGGTAAAGTATTTTGCTATGGAAAAGTCTTCACAATCACCGGCATTTCTAATCATGCTTTCGATGGGGGTAGCCCAGTAATCTTCCTTGTTCCAGTTTTCCTTATCTTCCACCCAGTTCATCTGATTATAAAAATCATTGACCAGTTTTAATTTTTCATAGACATCTTTACCCAGGTTATGGAAAACCAGGTTTTCCCAACGGGTAAAAAGCTGGACAGTCTCTTTAGCATGCTCAACATTAATTTTTTGATTGGCTTCCGCTAATAAAAAGTCATTTTTGTGACCGGCAAAGGTATGCTTGCCAAAAAGAATACTGCTTAGAAAAAATATCTTAAGTAGTGGGAAGATAATAGAGTTTAAAGATTTCTTTATCATTATTAGCTTTCCCCGATTGAATATCATGCTATTTTTTTGTATATACCTAGATGCTACCCCAGATGGGATTGCTCCAGCCTTAAATGAATATTAAATATATTTAATATTCAGCCATTGATACAGATCGCTATTAAATTGTATCAAAGCCCTGTTGAATGCACGGACAGCTCCACTGGCAGAGACTTTCTCAACTGGTATCTTATAACTAAATAACTTTTGTTTGATAATCTTGCGTTTATCATATCGGATTAAAATAACTCTTAAGGCCATATGAATCATATTCTCATAAAGTACATGTTCAAATTTAACGATATCAGTCTCTAACAACAACGGAACATTTGCCCTTGATGCTGTTCTTATGACTCCCTCAAATAGTCCCGTTTGTTCAATGCTTTGCACCATCCATTCCTGAAGCATTATGGGAAGTGGCTCTTTCCACTCACTTTGAGAATAAGCATTTTTCTGCAATGAATTTTCAGAATAAATAATGGCCTTTGTCATATGTTTGCTTGAAATATGTGGTAAATCAACTTTAACAAAACCGTAGGCGGGTTTATTATTTTTTAATAATAGTGGGTTGTCTCCATTTTGAAAGGATAAAGTATAATACTCATATGACGGCACATGATTGACAGCTGGCAGACAGCCGGCCAAATAAATTGTCATACAGCATAATATTATAAACGGAATCTTTTTTCTCATAATTCACCAGGTCCGAGTTTATGTTGTTTTTGTTTGAAAAGAATATCACTGGGACTCTCTTTAAGCTGTTGTACTGCTTCAGTGGCCTGAATGCTAAGAATTTCAAGCTCTTTTAATAAGGCATTAAAGGCTTCCAGGTGAGGTTCTGACATTTGACGCAGATCAAATTCACCAGCATCCAGTTTTGTTTGAATAGTGCCTATTGATTGATTGATTGTCTGGCTTAAAACAGTAAAATATTTTAATGTGATAACGGCCTGTTCTTCCATGGTAATACTATATGAAAGCAACTGACTGATATTTTCCTCTTCATCAATAATTAGCCGGCTGATGGAAGCAGTATTTTCTAACACGGCTTCAATTGAGCGGGCATTTTTCCTGTTGATAAAATATTCTATTTGTGAGGAGAGTTGCTGACTGGTATCATTGAGATTAATTAATAAATTCTCAATGGATGCTATATTTTTATCACTGATCAAGCGGTCTATTCTAGTCATTGTTTGTACTAATTTTTCACTAATGTCAGTGGCAGAACTTTCTAACTTATCAAATAAAGACTTTCCTGAAGAAATCGTTGCACCATTTTGCAGGTTTTTAGCGTCTTTCGTGCCGCCCTTAATCTCGATATAACTCAGGCCGGTAATTCCCTGAGCTGTTAAAACTGCAATACTGTTTTCTTTAATGGGAGTGCCGACTTCGACTGAAATATTAATATTAATGAATTCAGGATTCTCAGGATCAATCTTTATCTCGTCAACAGCACCAATCTCCAGTCCCCGGAATTTTACCGGTGACTCAATATTAAGTCCCGATACACCTTCGGACATTTTAATTTGATAGTGGTCAAAACTGGTTTCTTCAAAACCATATTTTCCCATCCATAACAGGAACCCTGCTAATAAAAAACTTAGGCCAAAGACAAAAATGCCTATCAGGGTATAATTTATTTTTGTGTCCATTGCGATATATTTAATTATTTATTGGTTATAAAAAAATTGTCCAGTACTGGATTGTGTAATTGTTTTACTTCATCCATTGTACCCTCAATCAAGACTTTTTTGTTGTGTAATATTATAAATCTATCCAATGCATACTCAATGCTTTCCAGATCATGTGTCACCATGACAATCGTCAAATTCAGCATGTATTTTAGTTCTATAATCAAATGGTCAAATGCTCTTGCACTGGCCGGATCCAGACCACTGGTGGGTTCATCTAAAAATAAAAGTTTAGGATCCATTGCCAGGGCACGCGCCAGACCGACTCTTTTTTTCATCCCACCACTGAGTTCAGAGGGGTATAACCAGGCTGCATGAGGAGGTAATCCAACCATTTTTATTTTTGTATGAGCAATATCTTCAATGATTTCTGTCGGTAGTTTGGTATATTCTTTAAGTGTAACGGATACATTTTCCAATACATTTAAAGAAGAAAATAGGGCTCCAAATTGAAATAACACTCCCCATTGTAATTGCAATGCCTCAATTTCAGAAGGGGACAATGTGCCTAAGGTCTGGCCAAGCACTGAAATATGACCGGAAGTTGGTGTCTGAAGCATAATCATTTGGCGCAGTAAAGTTGATTTACCTGCTCCGCTGCCGCCAAGTAAACCAAAGATTTCTCCCTGATTAATTTTGAAGCTGACACCATCATGAACGCGGTTAGGTCCAAATTGGGTGATGACATCATTGAATTCAATTAAGGAACTCTTATCAAACATAAAACTTTCCCTCTGTCTTATTTGCTGAGGGCTCAAATCCCAATCTCCGTCAGCAATACTGAAATCAATGCATTGCTGGCGATTACCCAGAAAATTGCATTGACGACACTGATAGTGGTGAAGTTGCCGATACTATCAGTGCTTCCTGTCACCTGGAATCCTCTAAAACACCCGATAGAGGCAATAAGCAGACCAAAAAAAGGTGCTTTGATTAAACCAATAATGATATGTTTCATATCAACTTCAGTATGCAGTCGTGCAATAAATTCACTAAAAGTGATGCCAAGTTGTGCCTGAGCAATTAACATTCCGCCAAACACGCCTAATAAGTCGGCAAAAAAAACAATCAGAGGCATTGCCAGAACGAGAGCCGTCACACGGGGAATGACCAGAAAACGGTGGGGTTCAAAGCCCATGGTACGCATGGCGTCAATTTCTTCAGTAATTTTCATCGTGCCCAGTTCTGCAGTATAGGCACTGGCACTGCGGCCGGCAACGACGATGGCAGAAATCATGGGAGCCAGTTCCCGAAAGACCGAGATACTGACCATTTCAACAATAAAAATATTGGCACCAAATTGTTGTAACTGTTCTGCAGACTGATAAGCAATAACAAGACCGACCAGGAATGAGGTCAAACCAATGATGGGTAAGGAACGCAAACCGGAAGCATCGAGGTGTTTTAACATTGCTTTAAAGCGAAAAAGAGATGGTTTGCAGCTAATTAACCATAACTGATAGGTATTTTCACCAATAAAGTGAATAAAAGCCATAAAGCCCATGAACTGTTCAATAATAAATTGTCCCAGACGATAAAATAAGCCGTTTTGTTGCACGACAGGTGGATGACTATGGATGGAGTTCTTACGATAAAACAGGAACATTCTTTGCTGTTCAGGTTTTAATCCGGTATAAGTAAAAGTAACCTGTGTTGAATCAAAACGCCGCATAAACTGGATGATAACGATAATCCCGGAAGCATCCAGTTCTTCAATCGCACTAAAATCCCAGGCAATAGTAATAATGTTTTTATTAATAACGAATTGTTTTAATTGTTTGGAAATATCTGCTATAGAATGATGAAACCATGCGCCACTACTGTTAATATGTAAAGTTGTGTTGTCACTTTTTATATCAATTTTTGCTGGATTCATAGTACGTTACAATAAGAATAATTATGTTAGAGAATAATTTTACAGATTTAGAAGAAATTTTAAAGACTGATATTGATTTTCTTGAGAAAATAAAAGCCATATCAGAGACTATCAAATCGGTTGTTAAGGCTGATCGTTGTACGATCTTCATTCATGATCCTAAAACACACTCGTTCTGGAGTGCCTATGTAGAAGGGGTTAGTTATATAGAATTGCCAGATACCAGTGGTATTGTACATGAAATTTTTGAAAAAAATCAGCCGGAAATTATTAATAGTGTACAAAATAGTAAAGAATATAATATGACGGTAGAAGAAAATACCGGTTATATTATTCATTCAATGATTGCAGCTCCTATTATTGATGAAAGTCAAAAACCCATTGGTGTCATTCAGGTGATTAATAAAATGGCTCCGCCTCATCAATTCTCTGCTGATGATCAGGATACCCTGTCAAATTTGTTACATCATATTAACCAATATACAAAAAGCCTGAAAGGGATATAGTACTATATTTATGAATTTATCAGATTTTTATTTTGAATTACCGGAAGAACTTATAGCCCAGTATCCATTGACAGAAAGAACCGCTAGTCGTTTGCTCTGTCTGGATGGAAAAACAGGGGAACTGGATGACCTCTTGTTTACTGATTTGCCTGAATTGTTAAATCCCGGTGATTTATTAGTTTTTAATAATACCAGGGTGATACCAGCACGTTTATTCGGTCAGAAAAGTACTGGGGGTAAGTTAGAAGTTTTGATTGAAAGAGTATTAGATGATGAGTCCTTTCTGGCTCAGATCAAAGCCAGCAAATCACCTAAGGCTGGTACAATATTAACTCTCGGGACGGATAAGGGGACTGGATTTCAGGTTATAATGCTGGAACGTCAGGACGACCTGTTTCTTTTAAAATTATTAAAAAATAATCCTGAATGTGGAGATCAGCAAAGTATTTTCAATTTATTAGAGCTATTTGGCCATATTCCTCTACCGCCCTATGTAGAACGTGCTGACGAAGAAAGTGATCAGCAACGTTATCAAACTGTGTATGCCAAAGAAAAAGGTGCGGTTGCAGCCCCGACCGCAGGTTTGCACTTTGATCAATTATTGCTGGACAGCGTTAAAGCAAAGGGTGTTAATCTTGCCTGGGTAACATTGCATGTGGGGGCTGGAACATTCCAACCGGTGAGAGTAGACAATATTCTGGAACATAAAATGCATTCCGAATATGTTGATGTTCCCATAGCAACAGTTGATATAATCAAGCAGACTCATGCTCAGGGAAAGCGGGTAATTGCAGTAGGAACAACGGCAATGAGAAGTCTGGAAAGCGCTGCAGTTTTTGGCAGTAAAGTGGGTGAAATAGAGGAATATCATGATGATACGGATATTTTTATCTATCCGGGTTATGAATTTAAAACAGTGGATGCTATGATCACAAATTTCCATTTACCGGAAAGTACTCTAATGATGCTGATCAGTGCGTTTGCGGGTTTAGATAATGTTAAAAAAGCTTATCAATACGCAGTTGAAAAGAAATATCGATTTTTCAGTTATGGTGATGCGATGTATATTTCTCCACATAAGGTGAGAGCCTTAAGAAAATAGCAGCATTTGTTTGGATAGAACATAAATTGAGGGTGTAATTCTAACTATGTAACTGCCCCTTAAATTTCTTAAAAAAGCTTATTGACCTAAAAGAGTTTTAGAGTCTCCTTTCTATTATCCGGAGCAAAGATCAATCATTTTAAAATCGATAATACACTCAGTGTTCAGAGTCTTCAATATGGTCAATATTACCAATAAGGAGACAATTAGACTGATTTCATAAAATTATCCGTAGCTTTCATTTGTTTTCTCTACAGACTTCCTTACAAATAACCTATTATTTCATTTATACCCTATATTTGAAGTTATTATTAAATTATTAAATTATTAAGTATGGTATTCTCAATATAAATTTCTATCTATAGCAAATTACAGCATGTGCTTGAAATAAATATATAAACTCTACAGGATATTATTTAGATGTCTAAAGTCAACAGTTGTCTACTCTTATCACTACTGATTTTAACCCTCACGCCTTTTACCTGGGCAGTAGAATATTCTGACTCTTGTGGTAAAGAATGGGAGTGGGTAAACCCATTGCCTCAGGGTAATAATTTAAAAGATATTGCCTGGTCAGAGGAGCAGCATAAATTTATTGCGGTAGGTGAAGCAGGTGTTGTTTTAAGCAGTACTGATGGTTTAAATTGGCAAACACAGGACTCAGGAGAAGCGGGAGATTTGTTAGCTGTATATTGGAATGGAAGGCAATGGATAGCAGTAGGTAATCAAGGCATTATTATAACCAGTAGCGATGGCATAAACTGGCAGATACAAAAAACTAATATATCATTTAATCTGAATGTTGTAAGTTGGAATGGTACTCTATGGGTTGCAGCTGGTATGGGAATTTTGACGAGTAGAGATGGGATTCATTGGCAAGAGCAAACTTCAGGAATAACTAATAAAGAAACATTGTATGATATTGAGTGGAATGGTAGTCAGTGGATAGGTGTAGGAGCTAATGGAAATCTAGTAAAAAGTCATAATGGAGTAGATTGGCAGATTCAATCATTGGAAATTAATAGTGACTTAACTGCAATTGGTTGGAACGAAAATTATTGGGTTGTTGTGGGAAAGGGTACGATACTTACAAGTATTGATGGAAGAAACTGGGAACGAAAACATACACCATGGAGTAAATTTCTTAATGATGTTTATTGGAATGGAATACAGTGGGTTGTGGTTGGAGGTGCTCGTCAATACAGACAAACCGCTATATTGAGCAGTACTGATGGAAACAAGTGGTCACTAAAAAGTAAAACAACACAAGGCAATATTTATCAGGACTTCAGGGAACATCTTGCTGCTGTTAGTTGGAATAAACATAGATGGGTCAGTATTGGTTATAATGGTAGTATAATAACAAGTGTTGATGGAAAAAGCTGGCGTCAGTTACAGTCACAAGAAAAACGTTCACTGACTAATTTAGTTTGGGATGGATCGCGCTGGGTTGCTATTGCACTAAATAAGGAATCAGGAAATTTAACCGCTACGGCCGAAATGCTATATAGTTATGATGGTATTACATGGCAATCTCAAGATACTAATCTTGATGAGTACATATTTAATATAGAAAGACATAAAGTAACCGATCTTGCCTGGAATGGAAAACAATGGCTTGCTGTAGTGGGTCAAATTTATAGCACCAGTTCCTACAATGACAAGCAAAGCAGTTTTATTTTAAGTAGTAAAAATGGAATAGACTGGGATAGACAATCACTTGGCTCTGATGGTTTGCAGGCCATTGCCTATGGTGATTCACAGTGGATTGCAGTAGGTTCTTCCGGAAAAATAATGAGTAGCAATGACGGCCTTGACTGGCAGCGTCAGAACTATTCTAAAATATCCGGCAGCATACACCGTGGCAATTTAAATGATATTACCTGGAATGGTATACAATGGCTTGCTGTTGGTGATAGAGGCTCCATTCTTAGTAGTCATGATGGTATAAGCTGGCAGGATCACTCCACTGGAATATCTGATCTGAATGCGGCTAGCTGGAATGGTATGCAATGGATTATTGTTGGATATGGTGGTTTCTTAACAAGTTCTGATGGTACTACGTGGAAAAAATACGAACTGAATGGTACTCTTTATGATGTGTTTTGGAATGGTTTTCAATGGATAACAGTGGGTTTTGATAATATAATAATTATCACTCCTGATTTAAATTTTCAGCAGTCATTGGGAATTAAAAGTTCTTTTGAAGCAATTGGCTGGAATGGACAACAATGGCTGGCAGTGGGTTATGGGGGGATAATTAATAGTCTGTGCTATAGAAAAAACAATTCCGATCAAACCCGGACTATTATTCTTGCTGGAGGAGGAAATATTGATGACCCACTACAGGATGCCACCAATGAAAATGCCAATCTGGCCTACCAAACTTTACGCCAACGGGGTATTAGTACAAAGAGCATCAAATACTTTAATCCCCTGCCTCAGGATGCGGACGGTGACGGAGTCATAGACACGGTTGCAGGGACACCCACAACCACATTGATAAAGAGTGCCATCACAGAATGGGCGGCAGATAATGCCAATGAACAAACACCGGTATTGATTTATTTAATTGACCATGGTGGCTCTAATCTTTTCTACTTAAACAAACCAGCCAATGATTATGCACAGGTAATTAAAGCAGATGAATTTTCAAGCTGGTTAAATAAGCTACAAGAAAAAAGTAAAGCCCGTGTTACTATGATTTATGATGCCTGTCATTCAGGCAGTTTTATGGATGAGTTAAAACAATCAGCCACCCAAGACTATGATAGAAGTTTATTATTCAGTAGCACTCCAGAACAAGTGGCTTACTTTGGAGCCAAAGGAGCATTATCCTTTTCCCATTTTTTCTGGAATAATATTGGCCAGGGAATGGATGTAAGAACGGCTCACCGCTCAGCTACAGTAGCAGTTCGTGCGGTCACTCAAAACGATGGTAAAAGCTATCAAACCACTCTATTGGATGACAATGGCGATGGACAAGATAATTATGTGGATGGTTCACTGGCCAGAGATACTTATTTAGGAGTTGATAGCAATAAAAAAGTGATTTACCCACAAATCGTTAAGCACCAGGGCAGTACTACTATTGATATTAGTCATAATGGTAAATTGGAGTTATTTGCCCGGGTGGATTTACCCAAAGAACAGATTGAACGAGTTTGGGCAGTGGTGATTCCACCGGATAGTAAAACTACCGGCAGTGAAGCTATTACAGAATTACCCGTTATAGAGCTAAATAAATATAATTCTGTGAATGGTCATTATGAAGCCAGTAGCGATATTTTTAAACAAAGCGGGCAATATACTGTTTCGTATTATGCCAAAACCACTGAAGGGGTGAACTCACGTTTTCCTATTGTCAGTTTAATCACTGTGACAGATTCAGGTTATCAGGCTTTAGAGCAAAAGGATTTACATGCTGTTATTGTGGTAGGTGAAGATGCCAGCAGCAGTTTACACAAAGCAGCTACTAATAATGCCAATCTTGCCTATCAAACTTTGAGAAACAGAGGTGTGAACCGGGATAATATCTATTACCTGAATAATGAGGCACAAGATGCCGACGGTGATGGACAAAGCGATACCCAATCCAAAATAGTGAATTATAATGCCATTAATAGCGCTATTAACCAATGGGCTCAATCTAAAGTCAAAAGCACCACCCCCTTACTCATTTATCTGATTGGTAATGGAGAAGATAAAGAATTTATGGTCAGTGCTAGTGATACACTCTCAGCCAGCACTCTGGCTGGTTGGGTGAATGACCTGCAAAACAGTACCAAAGCCCGGGTGACCTTTATCTATGATGCACCCAAAGCCGGTAGTTTTATGACTGAGATGGCGAATTCTGATAAAGACTATGAACGCATTAATCTGTTTTCCACCCAGGCTGAACAAGGGGCTTATTATGGTGCGGATGGACAGCTGTCTTTTTCCTACTTCTTCTGGAGTAATACAGCACGGGGATTAGATGTCCGCCGTGCTTTTTTAAACACCAGAAGAACCTTGTCAACGGCTACCCGAAGTCTGCGCAGTAATGATAGTTACCAAAAAGCTTTGATGGATGATAATGGCGATGGGGTATGGGATTCACATAGCGACGGAAAACTGGCCAAAGTCACTTATCTTGGACTTAATGCTGCTACAGCCTCAACATTTCCGGTTGTTTTTGCGCATCAGGGTGATATAGCAATCCTTCCTGAACGTCAGGTTGAATTATCAGTTAAAGTAGATTTACCTCCGGATATGATACAAAAAGTATGGGTATTAATTAATGCGCCGGGACAAAATGTGGAGAATGTTTCATCCATTACCAACCTCCCACGGGTAGATTTAACTTATAATACATCAAACAGAAGTTTTGAAGGAACTGCTGAAGGTTTTTCTGAGAAGGGAGAATATAGTCTGACTTATTATGCGCAAAGTACACAGGGCAATATATCTGAACCCTTAAGCAGTGTGATACAAGTGAATGAAACAGGAGAACTTACACTATCGCAATGTGCCAGTATTGACAGTAATATTAATCTAACCCTGCCTTGTGTGGTTGTGGGTAATGATATTTATCAGATTGATTTAAACCTGACCACCCACCCAGAGCAATCAGATGGTTTATTATGGTTCTTAAATGATTATTCACAAAGTACTAATATACGGAATTCTGAATGTACTGAAGTAGATGGACAAGCCAGTTTATTGATTAATTGTATTCGAGTCTTTAATACAGATTATAAAATTAAACTTAACTTTTACCCTGACAAACAAAACACTCAGAAATTACAGTGGGAATTTGGAGGAATGGTAGAATAAATAAAAGCTATTTTTCACAATGTCTGCTTCCATAAATTGACTAATCATATTAGCATTGACTAAAAGTCTCTTTCGGGTCGATAACAGCCAGATTAAAAAATCTTCCTGTATCCTATTTTCAACAATTGGGAATGGCTGCTATAGAGTATTTTGAATATGGAAGATACATTTTAACTATTGCTACTTAAGGTCATGTGTCACTATTGACATTCAGGCATAGAAAAAAATTTAATATTATAAGTGTTTTTCCAATGCTCTATTTTTATATAAAACGCGAGCAATACGTATTCCATAGCTGAACTTTCGATAAAAAAATCACATAAGGAATGACATCATATTGTTGTAATTGTGGCCTTATAGCAACTTTACGACCCAAATCAGGATTGTTAACCATGGTATGAAAAGCTGATACTAAATGACATTGATATTTATCCGCTTGTTCTCCCCCATTTTTCAATCCACGAAAATAAATGTTAACTAAGTCCTGCTCTGTAGCGGGTGAAACTTTATAGATTGGCACTATTTTTGGCTTCCTTTTTGATATGAGCTATTAGAGCCTCATCATCCCAGGCTTTTGCTTCACCTTTTTCACCTTCAATTAATTGGCTTAACAACCATTCAGAACCCTGTGACTCTTCCATTTTCGGCAGAGTATCCCTAATAATTTCACTTATTGAAGTATAGTGACCACTTTTTACAAGTGATTCAATAAAGTGCTGTTGATGTTTACCCAAAGTAATACTGATTGTGCGCGGTATAACGACAATCCTATTAAAAGTTAATATTGATATGTAACACATATTAACACAATAGACATATATATTCATATTAGCTCTGCCATACTAAAAGTAGTTGCGTAATAATATGAAGAACTTTTTTTATAATAAGTTTTGCTGATATAATGGGTGTTTGGGAATTTAGTTATTATTAGCTTAAGAATATTATTATGAAATTTGATTTATTAAATACTGATGGAATTGTACGCAGAGGAGAAATTACTTTTCCTCGTGGTATGATTCAAACTCCTGCTTTTATGCCGGTCGGTACAGCCGCCACTGTTAAGTCTATGACTCCGGAGGATGTTGAGTCAACAGGGGCAGATATAATTCTGGGTAATACCTTTCATCTAATGCTGCGACCGGGCATGGAAGTGATAGAGGCGCATAAAGGTCTGCACAGTTTTATGCACTGGCATAAACCGATTTTAACAGATTCAGGTGGTTTTCAGGTTTTTAGCCTGGGGGAATTACGTAAAATTACTGAAAAGGGTGTGACCTTTTCCTCTCCTGTTGACGGACGAAAAGTTTTTATGGGGCCGGAAGAGTCTATGCAGGTGCAGCGAACTCTGGGTTCTGATATTGTCATGATTTTTGATGAATGTACGCCTTATCCAGCCACTTATGAAGAAGCTCAAACATCAATGGAACTTTCTTTGCGCTGGGCAAAACGATCCAGACAGTCATTTGATCTGCTGGCTCCTGATGTAGAGGACAGTACAGCACTGTTTGGCATTATACAGGGAGGAATGTATACTGACTTACGTGATACTTCCCTTAAAGGTTTATCTGAAATAGGTTTCGATGGTTATGCTATTGGTGGTCTGTCTGTCGGTGAACCTAAGGATGAAATGATTAAAATACTGGATCATACGACACAGATCATGCCGGAGGATAAACCGCGCTATTTGATGGGAGTAGGGCGTCCTGAGGATATTGTTGAGTCTGTACGGCGCGGTATTGATATGTTTGACTGTGTGATGCCGACCCGCAATGCTCGTAATGGTCACCTCTTCACCCATCAGGGCGTGGTGAAGATCCGTAATCAGAAACATCAGTTTGATACCCGTCCACTGGACGAATCCTGTGGCTGTTATACCTGTCAGAATTACTCCCGTTCTTATTTACGTCATCTGGATAAAAGCAATGAAATGCTGGGATCAAGACTGAATACCTTACATAACTTATGTTACTATCAGGAATTGATGCAGGGAATTAGAACATCTATTGAAAATCAGCAATTTGATGCTTTTGTAGAAGAGTTCTATGATAAAAGAAGCTCCTGATTCTACAACTAAAAAATAATAACAACTACTATCACAAAGCCCTTGAAATTATGGCATAATAGCGCCACTTTACAAGCGGGGTAAGAGTCAAATGGCATGTTCCACGGAATTTAATATATTATCCAGTAGAATATGCCATTTGACTCCGACCCCAGAACGAATATTTTATATAATAATAAGGAAAAAAAATGAGTTTTTTTATTGAAGATGCTCTTGCTGAAGGTGGCTCTATTGCGGCTCAGGCACCGGATATTATTTCACAGCTAATGGTCTTTGGTGGTATTTTTCTAATTTTTTATTTATTGTTTATACGCCCACAAAATAAAAAAATGAAAGAACATCAGGAAATGGTGAGTTCTCTGGCAAAGGGGGATGAAGTGGTGACTAATGGTGGTGTTTTAGGAAAAGTCGTCGCCTTGCATGACAGTTTTGTGAGTATTGAAGTTTCCCGGAATATCATCATCAATGTTCAGCGTTCAGCTGTTGCTGCTATTCAGCCCAAGGGTACAATTAAAGGTATTAAAAACTAAAATATGCTTAATCATTACCCACTCTGGAAATATTTACTGATTCTTTTTATCATTGCTGGCAGTGCTTTTTATGCCCTGCCTAATCTCTATGGTGAAGATCCGGCCTTACAGATTGCAGCCTCTGCACGTGATGTGAAAATCACTGAACAAACGCTGAGTCGTATGATGAAAACCTTTGAAAAAGAAGGGGTGCATTATCGTAATGCCAAATTGTCTGAAAAGGGTTTGTTTTTTCGTTTTGAAAATGAAGCAGTACAGTTAAAAGCTAAAAAAATTGCAGAAACAGAATTGGGTGGTGATTATGCAGTGGCACTGAATCTGGCTCCGGCCACACCACAGTGGTTAAGAGATCTGGGCGCTGAACCTATGTATTTAGGTTTGGATTTGCGTGGCGGTGTATACTTCCTGATGCAGGTTGATATGGAAGCAGCGGTTACAAAATCAGTGAACACCTTCGTCAGTGACTCTCGTACGATTTTACGTAAAGCAAAAGTACGTTATCTGGGTAGTAAGAAAGATCAAAATGATATTGTGATCCGTTTTAAAACAGAAGAACTTCGAGAAAAAGGACTGGAGATCCTCAATCGTGAAATGCGTGAATTGAGCTTCAATGAAAAAGAAGATGGCAAAACCTTTATGTTATATGGTCGTATTAGTGAAGCAACCATTAAAGAACTGAAAATGTTTGCCTTGAAACAAAATATTACCACTCTAAGAAAACGTATTGATGAAAAATTTCATGGTCTGGTTGAGCCGATTATACAACAGCAGGGTGAAGACCGAATTGTGATTCAATTGCCGGGTATTCAGGATACCGCAGGTGCAAAAGATATTTTGGGTGCGACTGCAACTCTGGAATATCGAGCGGTTGATGAGGAGCATACGGTTGAGCAGGCGCTCAGTGGTCGTGTACCTGCCGGATCAAGAATTTATTATACCCGCGAAAGAAAAGAGGGCAGCCGGGTCATTCCTTCGGTGGCGGTATTATTGAAAAAACGTGTCATAACAACAGGTGAACATGTCACTAATGCTCAGGCTGGTATTGATCCTGATACGGGTGGCGCAAAAGTGAATGTATCACTGGACGGCTACGGTGGCAAGCGCATGGGGGCTTTTACTAAGGGCAATGTAGGTCAGCGTATGGCTGTGGTTTATCTGGAAACCAAGCAGGAAACGGTACTGGATAAAAAGGGAAATATTGTCAGAGATGAAAAAGGCAATCCGGTATTAAAACGTTATACCATTGAAGAAGTCATTAGTAATGCTGTAATTCGCGGACATTTCTCCAATCGTTTTGAAACAACAGGTCTGGACAGCGTTCAGGAAGCTAATGAATTATCATTATTATTGAGAGCCGGTGCCCTGGCGGCTCCGGTGTATATTATTGAAGAACGTACTATTGGCCCAAGTCTGGGACAGGATAATATTGATAAAGGTTTTAGCTCCGTTATTATCGGTTTCATTGCCGTACTATTTTTTATGGCCTTCTGGTATCGTAAGTTTGGCTTGATTGCTAATCTGGCTCTGGCGCTTAATCTGGTTATTATTGTTGCTGTTTTATCATTATTACAAGCCACTTTAACTCTTCCAGGTATTGCCGGCATCGTGTTAACGGTTGGTATGGCAGTCGATGCCAATGTATTAATTTTTGAGCGTATTCGAGAAGAATTGCGTAATGGCAATTCACCGCAAAATAGTATCCATTCCGGTTATGAGAAAGCATTATCAACGATTGCTGATGCAAACATCACCACCTTGATTGCAGCCTTTGTGTTGTTTGTGGTAGGAACCGGTCCGATTAAAGGCTTTGCTGTCACGCTGTCCATTGGTATTATGACCTCGATGTTTACTGCTATTCTGGTGACCAGAGCGGTGGTTAATTATTCCTATGGTTCTAAACGTTCATTAAAAGATATATCCATATAAATTAATCGGGATCGGAGTCAAATGGTATATGCAGCGAATGTTGCACAATTCAGCATCTATGCCATTTGATTCCGACCCCAAACGAAGAAAGAAATTATGCAAATACTCACTGATACACATATAAAATTCATGTCACAACGCAAAATAGCGATGCTGATTTCAGCTGTTTTGATTATTATTTCTATTGCGTCACTCGCTGTTAGAGGTTTGCAGTTTGGTCTGGATTTTACCGGTGGTACGCTGATAGAAGTAGCCTATCCCAATGCAGTAGAACTCAAACCTATTCGCGAACAATTGCATAATAATGGCTTTGATGATGCGATTGTACAGCATTTTGGTGCAGCCAATGAAGTACTGGTTCGTATTGCACCAAAAGAAGGTGTTTCTAATGCTGATATTTCTACCCGTTTGTTTGAATTACTACGTGCTCAGAATGCATCAGTAGAGAATCGACGCGTAGAGTTTGTCGGTCCTCAGGTTGGTGAAGAACTGACCGAAACAGGCGGCATTGCCATGCTGGCTGCCTTAGCCTGTATTTTAGTCTATGTGGCCTTACGTTTTGAATATCGTTTTGCTCTGGGTTCTGTTGCAGCATTGGCACATGACGTGATCATTGTGTTAGGATTGTTTGCCTTGTTTGGTGTTGAGTTTGATTTGACTGTACTGGCTGCAATTTTGGCTGTGATTGGATATTCCTTAAATGACACCATTGTTGTGTTTGATCGTATTCGGGAAAATTTTCGTAAGATTAGAAAAGGGGATGCAATCGAAGTGATTGATTCCTCATTGAACCAGACTCTGGCTCGAACCATAATGACTTCATTTACCACTCTACTGGTTTTAATTGCCTTATTTATCTTTGGTGGAGAGTTGATTAATGGTTTTGCAACGGCTCTATTAGCGGGTGTTATCATTGGTACCTATTCATCCGTTTATGTGGCGAGTTCAGTACTGGTTGCAATGGGGATCAGTAAGGAAGATTTAGCACCTGTGAAAAGTGAAGGTGCTCAGCAGGAAGAAATCTACGAGGAAGTTTAACAGCTTAAAATATTCGGGAATGACAGGTAGTAGCCTCTTCAAGGGCCTTCAGCCAACATGAATTTGGTCACCATCATTTGTAGTAACATAAAATTTCTATAAATGATGGAGGATAAATTTTTATTACTTAGAAGGTGTACCCATTCCCTAATAATGGGATTACATTCATCTATTCATAGTGATAACTGATTATAATGAGAATAAATTATAACGTCAGCCGCAATCTCTTAACCCCTCCTGCTAATCTGAAAAAAGTCGACCATTTTTAATAATTGTTCGGCATTTTCAGATACAGTTTCACTGGTAGCTGCAGCTTGTTCTACCAGTGCTGCATTTTGCTGAGTGGTCTCGTCCATATGAGTCATGGCGGTATTGATTTGATCAATGCCGGCAGATTGTTCCCTGTTTGAAGTGACTATCTCATTAATCATTGTTTTAACATTCATGACTGATTTGATTATCTGTTCTAATGTGTCTCCTGAATGATTAACAAGATGGCTGCCTTCCTCAACCAGATCTACACTTTTATTAATCAATCGTTTAATATCTTTAGCTGAGTTGGAAGAACGCTGTGCCAGACTCCGCACAGCTTCAGCAACAACTGCAAATGCCCGTCCCTGTTCTCCTGCACGAGCAGCTTCAACAGCTGCATTTAATGCCAGTAAATTGGTTTGAAAAGCAATTTCATCAATAATATTAATAATATTTGCTATCTGTTGGCTTGAATCATTAATTTGTTGCATTGCTTTAATCGCCTGATCAACAATCTTACCTCCTTGTTGAGCCTGTTGATAAGATTTCTCAACCTGAATATTGGAGAGTTCTGAGTTTTCAGCACTTTGTTTAACGGTGCTATTGATCTGTTCAAGACTGGCAGCAGTTTCTTCTAATGAAGAGGCTTGCTCTTCTGTACGATGGCTCAGATCTATGTTTCCCTGAGACAATTCCTGACTACTAATGGAAACAGAGTTAGCTGCTTCTCGAATTTCAGAGACTATCTTCATTAAATGTTGTGCAGAGGTATTAATAGCCTTTTTTAAAACACCCAATTGCCCCAGATAGCTTCCTTCTACTTGTACTGTTAAATTACCTTTTTGCTGCACCCTGGTGACCTTAGCAATTTCGTTGATAGCATTATCCAGTCCATTAATGGATAAATTAATATTATCCTTTAAAATATTCAGTTCACCGTTAAACTGACTATGAATACGTTGTGAAAAATCCCCCTGAGTTAATGCCAACATGATTTGACCAATTTCCGTGAGGGCTGTATCAATTGAATTCATAGCATTATCCACTTTGTGGCGAAATTCTCCTTTAACTTGTGAATTCATTCTTACTTTAAAGTCACCATCAGAAAGTGCCTGCATAACATCAGCCAATGCATTCATAGTTGTATCAACACTATCAGCAGATCCATTAACGGCATTTTTTAGAGTATCAAGGTCACCATGAAGTGGTGTCTTTATGCGCTTTTCAAAATTGCCTTCTGCTACTGCCGACATGACTGAATTCACTTCAACAATGGCACTTTGAAGAGCATCAAGTAAATTATTAAAAGCCAGTCCAATACGGGAAATTTCATCTTTGCCTGAAATTTGTACCCGTTTTTCAAACTCACTATTTGCCTGAACATTTTCCATCACTGCCACAAGATGATTGATTTTCTTAAGAATACTATTAATTATAAAATAACTCAGGCTGCCAATGATCATAATCATTATAGAGATAATAATTAGCAAATAAATAAATTGCTGATGAATTTTTTCTTCCATTTTCTGCAATATACCAGACTGTTTCTGATTTACAATCACCTGCCTCTGGCTAACAGTTTGATTAATATTAGTCACAGATTTCAGTTTGTTGTTTCTGGCTGACTGAATGGATATCTCACCCATTTCACTTTGTTGTATGATTTGTGAGGAGTTCTTTTTAATAATAGCCTCTGATAAACTAAAATTATTCTCAATCGTTAGATCTTTAGCAACCTGTGCCAGTTCCAGACTTTCATCCAGCCATGCTTGATTATTGTTTAGCATTTGCACTAAAGCATTTTGGATATCTTCATTTGCATTTTGCTTGCGTAATTTTATAAGTTGCCTGATATCTGACGGGATCTGCTTAATCAGTTTATTGATACTGTGTACCAGTTCTTTTTCGGCCTCCGGCAAATCATCAATAGAATCCTGAAAATAAGCAAAAATTTCTATGCCTGAATCCAGTGTGTCAGTTATTTCATTGTCAAAATCTGAGTCTATAGAGAGTTGTATTGCTGATATTTCTTTATTTATCTGACTATTTATCCGAATTAAAAACTGGATTATCTGATTCCAAAGTTCAGTTTTTTCTTGTTCATTGCTTATTATTACAATGCTGTCACTAATATATCTTAAAAATAATTCACTTTTGGTGAGTTGATCTAAAAAAATCGCTTCAAACGATGTAATGTTATCTTCAATATTTTGTATGCCTTGTTTTTGTACCATAGCAATGGTTTTATCATTGATTTGTTTAACTTGCATTAGCGCAAAGTTGACCGTATTTGAATTAGAAGTATTTGAAACTGAAGTACCCCAAAGGATAAAAGCAAAAAATAAAGTATTGATGACAGCGATACGAAAAAAGGTGCCTGCAATCGTTGTTCCTAATATTTTCTCCACTATATTATTAAGCAAAAATGTATTGGCTAAAAGATCAGAAGACAATGTATTATTGTGGATAGACATGATAAAGAACCTTATTTTTTGTCACTTAAAATTATTAATTATAGTGGATTTATCGGCAATATAAAAAATAAATTGAGTCCTTATTGATAGGCTCAAGATTTGCTTGAAAATTTTCTGAATTTTATATCCTTTTAACAACTATGTTTGATTAATCAATCAACTAAAGACCAGTGCAATCAATCTTGACTACCTCAGCATAGAGATCTAAAATGAAATTTACCAGTGTATTAGGCGCCAAGGGTGATTAGCATATGAAGAAAAGAATTCAAACTGTTGTTGTCTTAGGTGCCAGTAATAAAGCACATCGCTATTCTTATAAAGCCATCAAACTACTGAAGCAATATGGGCATAATATAATTCCTGTCCATCCAAAACTATCAGATATTGATGGTTTGTCTGTTATCGAAAATCTGTCCAATATCCATGATAAAGTTGATACACTCACCTTATACATTGGAGAAGAAAGGAGTAAATTATTAATTGATGACATTATTGCTCTCAAGCCTAAAAGAGTTATATTCAATCCAGGAACAGAATCTAAAAAATTGGTTAAGAAATTGTCACAATCTGAAATCCCTTTTATATATGACTGCACATTAATCATGTTAGAATCTAATCAGTTTTGAATTTCTCGTGAATTTTTATGCACGAGGACAGATAAAACGTGTGAATAATTACTATTTTAAAAAACCAGCACCTTATCTGCCGCTAAAGTCCGTTCTGCTAATTCCTTCATGGTACTGCGTTGTGTTCCTTTAATAACTTCACTATCCGAAAAACCGCGCGCGTCCATACAGGTTCCACATAACAGCACATCCCCTTTTCGTAGTACAGAATTAATCATCAACTCCAGGTTATAAAAGCCCTGCGGTACATTTTGTCCCTGTTTGGCACAGACAATTGCATCAGCCATTAAAAATACGCTGACATGAGTTTCATTATTACTTAAAGCCTTAGCCATTCTCAGGCCGTTATAACTACGCTCAGTACCATAGGGCGGATCGTTAAGGATAATTAATATATTCATAACTTACTCCTCTTCAAGATTAGTATTATTATTGCTGTTCCAGTTTCGGGTATTAATGGCATATTCACTCACCTTGCCTTTAAAAGGCAGCATCATCATGCCGCTGAACCAGTTAGTTTGTTTTATATTCCGGTACTTATGAATGCCAATGGTGAAACCTAATTGACCACCACGAGGCTGCTCACGATAAGTACCGAACAGACGATCCCACCAGGTCAGGTTAAAGCCAAAATTGCTGTTGGTTTCATCACCTTCCACTGAATGATGGATGCGATGCATATCCGGTGTCACTATAAAGAGATGTAAAAATTTATCTAAGGCTTTTGGCAAGCCCACATTGCCATGATTGAACATTGCTAAAGCATTGAGCACTACTTCAAAGATGACCACAGCAACAACCGGGGCACCCAGCACAATAATAGTGGCAAATTTAATCAGCATAGAAAGGATAATTTCAATAGTATGAAAACGCGCACCTGTGGTCACGTCATAATCCAGGTCGGCATGATGAACCCGATGAATACGCCACAAAAGTGGTATAGCATGAACCATAACATGCTGCAGATAGATAATAAAATCCATTGCAACCACGGTAATGATAATGGCAAATAATGCTGGTAATTGGTAGTAATTGAGCAGGCCCCAGCCATGAGTTTGAGCAAAAGCAGCCACGCCTACCGCTGCAGCAGGAAACAGAATACGTAATACAAAGATATTAAAAAAAATCAGCCCCAGATTATTCATCCAGCGAATAGTTTTAGAGACTGTTAAAATACGTCTGGGCGCAAGTACTTCCCAGATAGCCATGATGGCAAATATACCGAAAAAGAAGCTCAGTCTGATGGTCACTTCATTGGTTAAAATAAATTCGTTAAATGTCATTATGATTCCACAAAGTGATAACTTTCAGTAGGGGGCGGAGTCAAATGGCACTTGTGCCATTTGACTCCGACCCCTAATATTTATTAAAATAACTACTCTACTAAACAGTATAATGCTATTCAATTAATCTATTGAATAGTATTATATAAGGATTTGGATCGATGTCAAGCCAGAATTTTAAACAGGATCTTTTTACTCAGTTTGCCCGTGTTGGTAAAGCCATGAGTCATGCTAATCGTCTTGAATTGCTGGAATTTATTGCACAGGGAGAGCGTAGTGTTGAAGAACTGGCAAAAGTCTCCGGCCTATCTGTAGCCAATACTTCTCAGCATCTTCAGCAATTACGCCAGGCAGGTTTAATTAGTTCGACAAAACGGGGCTTAAAAGTCTATTATCGTCTTAGTGGTAATGATGTCATTGATTTATTCGATTCACTGCGAAATGTAGCTGAACGTCACCTGGCTGATGTTCAGCAACTGGTTAATACTTTTTTAACGGTTAAAGATGATCTCGAAGCAGTTCCGGCGACAGAACTATTAGGTCGAGTACGAGATGGGCTAGTCACTGTTCTGGATGTCAGACCAGCAGAAGAATTTGAAGCTGGCCATGTACCGGGAGCCATCAATATACCTCTATCTGAATTAGAAGAACATTTGGGTCAACTGGATACAAAACAGGAGGTGGTTGCTTATTGCCGCGGTCCTCATTGTGTTTTGGCTTTTGATGCAGTTGTACGACTCAGACAAAAGGGTATCACTGCCTATCGTATGGAAGCTGGTTTTCCGGAATGGAAATCAGCAGGGTTGCCGATTGAATAGTAATCGCTGGCTAAGGGCTTCCCTGCAATTGCTGTTGTTGATGAAAATGATACTGATATAGACTGGCTCAAAGATTATGGCTCTGTAAAAGAATTATTGTAGCAGCTAATCTTTTCTAAAGAGAACCTGATTATAAGATGCCTGTTTATTAGGTTTAAATATTATTTTGTCAATTCATCACTGAGATGAGGTCTGATCTGTTGTAGTATTTCTTTAAAGACCTTTGGCGTCCCTGCAACGACATTACCTGTGTCCAGATAGTCATTACCACCTGAAAAATCACCAATTAATCCACCTGCTTCTTTAATCAGTAATGCACCGGCGGCCATATCCCAATCATTAAGTGCTATCTCCCAGAAACCATCCAAACGTCCGGCCGCGACATAAGCCAGATCTAAAGCTGCAGAACCCGGTCTTCTGATTCCGGCCGTCATTGGAAAGAGTGCTTTAAATGTTGCAAGATAGGTATCAAGATGCTGTTGTTCTTTGAAAGGAAATCCGGTACCTAATAGAGCGCCTTCAAGACTGTTTTGCTTGGAAACCCGGATACGACGATCATTGAGCATGGCTCCTTCGCCGCGACTGGCTGTGAATAATTCCTGGTTGACGGGATTAAACACGACAGCCTGTGACAAACGGCCATTTTGTTTAAAGGCAATAGAAACTGCAAATTGAGGGAAGCTATGCAGAAAATTGGTGGTACCATCCAGGGGATCAATTATCCATTGAAAGTCAGGGTTTCCATCCAGTTCACCATTTTCTTCAGCTTTGATTGAATGATCAGGATAGGCCTTTTTTATGGTTTCAATAATGGTTTGCTCTGCCTTGCGATCAACATCACTGACAAAATCATTAGCGGCTTTGGTGGTGACTTTTAAAGAATCCACCTTGTCCATAGAACGGTAAATAACAGTGCCGGCAGCACGGGCTGCACGAACAGCAATATTGAGCATTGGATGCATTGGTCAATCTCCATAACAGCAGGACTGTTATACAATGGGTTCAGTGTTTTCCAGGTTTAAAAACAAAAAGTAAATAAGTGTTTAATTATATCATTAATAATTGTTAAACTTAATATATATATTTTTTCAAAGCAATAATAGAGTTTCAAATGAGTTTAGAAAATATTCGTATCGTTATGATTAATACTTCTCATCCGGGCAATATCGGTGCAGCAGCTCGTGTGATGAAAAATATGGGCTTAAAACGACTTTATCTGGTTCAACCTAAGAGTTTTCCAAATTATGAAGCAACAGCAATGGCATCAGGAGCTTCTGATTTACTAGCAAATGCAGTTGTCTGTGATTCTTTTGAGGAAGCTTTAGCAGGCTGTCATCTGGTTTTAGGGACAACTGCCAGAGAGAGAAAAATCCAGCATGAATTTATTAATGCTCGTGAAGCGGGACTATTAACGGCGGATGAAACAAAACAACAACAGGTCGCCCTGGTTTTTGGCCGTGAAAGAACAGGCTTAACCAATGATGAGACAGGTTTATGCCATAAGTTGATCAATATTCCCACAAATCCTGATTATAGTTCACTGAATGTAGCCTCGGCAGTTCAGATTGTAAGTTATGAAGTAATGATGTCACATGCCAGTCATGATTCAGCTGCTGCTAATAGCTCAATTGAATATGCTTCAAGTGAGAATGTACAACGTTTTTATCAACACCTTGAGCAAACTCTGGTTGATATTGATTTTCTAAAAGTGAAACAGTCACCGCAACTTATGTCCAAATTGCGTCATATCTATAATCGAGTGCGTTTATCAGAGGATGAAGTGAATATTTTACGAGGCATTTTGACCAAAACCCAAAAAATAACATCGAAATAAATTGAAACTAAATCAGTTTGTTCTTATATAATGATTGAGACTTGATTAGAATCCTAGTAAAATGCGAGGTCTTTGTGATTGTTTTTAAAGTATCTAATGGTAAAGAATTGATAAAATGTTTGTACATCTAAAAGAAGATATTCAATGTGTCTTTGAACGAGACCCGGCTGCACGAAATTACTTTGAAGTGTTAACCACTTATCCTGGTGTGCATGCCATGATATTTTATCGCATGAATCATCGCTTATGGAAGTGGAACATTTGCTGGCTGGCGCGTTTTTTCTCGTCTGTGGCCAGGCTTTTTACGGGTATAGAGATTCATCCCGGTGCTACGATTGGTCGCCGTTTTTTCATTGATCATGGTATGGGTGTAGTGATTGGTGAAACCACGATTATTGGTAATGACTGTACTTTGTACCATGGTGTGACTCTGGGCGGCACTTCTTTGAATAAAGGTAAGCGACATCCCACTTTAGGCAATGATGTTGTGGTGGGTGCAGGGGCTAAAGTCTTAGGGCCTATTACATTGTCAGATGGTGCCCGTGTGGGGTCAAATGCGGTGGTTGTAAAAGATGTACCCAGCACCTGTACCGTTGTCGGTGTACCAGGACGTTTGATTGCCAATAAGAAAAAAACAGAATTAGAACCAGAGCAAGAGCCGCATCCAAATGATAAGAAGCGTGAGCATATGGCAAAGAAAATAGGTTTTGATGCCTATGGCACTTCAAGTGAAATGCCTGATCCGGTTGCTCATGCGATTAATTGTATGTTGGATCATATGCATTCGGTGGATGTTAAACTGGATAAAATGTGTACAGCCATTCGCTCTATTGATGCAGAATTTCCGGATATCAGCATCCCCGAAGTTCATATTTGTGAAATCACACCAACGGAAGAACATCAGGATTGTCCGGCACAGGATATTTGCAGTAGTTCAGCGTCAAACCAGTCAGAAGAAAATGTACATATTGTTCATTTTGATAAAAATATTAAAATACAGACTAAAAAAATACTTGACTAAATTACTAGGGTTTTTTATGATGTAGTTATCCATATCGTAAAAATAATAGGAATATATTGATGAAGTTGACAACAAAAGGGCGTTATGCTGTAACAGCCATGCTGGATTTAGCAATCCACTATGAAAATGGTTCAATCACATTAGCTGATATTTCTAAACGTCAGGAAATTTCACTGTCATATCTGGAACAATTATTCTCCAAGTTGAGAAAAAATAGTTTAGTGGATAGTGCCAGAGGCCCTGGTGGAGGTTACCGTTTAAGCCGCAATGCAACTGAAATTGCGGTGGCTGAAATTATTGCTGCTGTTGATGAAACGGTAGACGCAACCCGCTGCAGACGTAAGGGTAATTGCCAACATGAGGAAAGATGTCTGACTCACGATCTCTGGTGTGATTTAAGTGATCAGATTTTTGATTTTCTCAGCAGTATTACTTTAGGCAGTCTGGTTGAAAAGAAAGCCGTTCAGGAAGTTTCTTTGCGGCAGGATGCCAGCAGGCTGATTGATAGCAGAGAAATAGCGTAAAAATAGTATGAATAAGGGATGAAATATTCAGTCCTGAGCAAATATTTACTTATCATAGGAATTATTAATGAGTTCACCGATATACCTGGATTATTCAGCAACCACTCCTGTTGATCAGCGTGTTGCTGATGTGATGTGTCAATATCTTACTATGGATGGGAATTTTGGTAATCCAGCCTCACGTTCTCATCAATATGGCTGGGATGCAGAGAGTGCTATTGAACAAGCTCGTGTTGATGTTGCCGCATTGATCAATGCAGATGCAAAAGAAATTGTCTGGACATCAGGTGCGACTGAATCAGATAATCTGGCTATTAAAGGTGCCGCTCACTTCTATTCAAAGCGTGGTAAACATATTATTACATCAAAAACAGAGCATAAGGCTGTTTTAGATACCTGTCGCCAGCTGGAACGTGAAGGTTTTGAAGTGACTTATCTTGATCCTGAACAGGATGGCCTTATCGATGTTGACAAACTTGAAGCCGCTATTCGTGATGATACTATTCTGGTTTCTATTATGCATGTTAATAATGAAATTGGTGTGATTCAGGATATTGAAGCGATTGGTGAACTGTGTCGCTCAAGAAAAATTGTTTTTCATGTCGATGCAGCACAAAGTGCTGGAAAAATTAAAATTGATCTGCAAAAGTTGAAAGTGGACTTATTATCGCTTTCTGCCCATAAAGTATACGGCCCTAAGGGTGTTGGAGCGCTTTATGTGCGTCGTAAACCCAGAATTCGTATTGAAGCACAAACTCATGGTGGTGGACATGAACGTGGTATGCGTTCAGGTACTCTGGCGACTCATCAGATCGTTGGTATGGGGACAGCTTTTAAAATTGCTAAACAAGAAATGGCTGCTGAAAACCAGAGAATTCGAGCCTTGCGTGATCGTTTGCTGAATGGTTTACAATCAATGGAAGAACTTTATATCAATGGTGATTTGGAAAAACGGGTGGTTCAGAACCTTAACCTGAGTTTTAATTATGTTGAAGGTGAATCCTTATTAATGGCTATTGATTCTTTGGCTGTTTCCTCCGGTTCAGCCTGTACTTCCGCCAGTTTAGAGCCTTCTTATGTGCTGCGGGCAATCGGTCGTAATGATGAATTAGCACATAGTTCAATTCGTTTTAGTATTGGGCGTTTTACCACAGAAGAAGATGTAGACTATACGATAAAGTTAGTGAGTGAAAAAGTAGATAAGTTAAGACAGCTTTCTCCTCTTTGGGATATGTATAAAGACGGTATTGATATCTCAACTATCCAGTGGAATGCACATTAGAAGTGCCCACAGCCAAAAAAATTGGCACGAATTATTTTAAGTAATATGAAAATATGCTGATAAATAATTTTAGAAAAATATTTTTTACTCATAGAGTTATAGTATTATTAGGCTAGAACTAGAAAATTAGTCATAGCGAATCAATTCGAGGTTAATCACATGGCATATAGCGATAAAGTATTAGATCATTATGAAAATCCACGTAATGTAGGCACGATGGAAAATGATGACAAGGGGGTTGGTACCGGAATGGTTGGTGCTCCGGCTTGTGGTGATGTGATGCGTTTACAGATCAAAGTGGATGATCAAGGTGTGATTGAAGATGCCAAATTTAAAACCTATGGCTGCGGTTCCGCCATTGCATCCAGTTCTCTGGTGACTGAATGGGTTAAAGGCAAAACACTGGAAGAAGCCGGTGAAATTAAAAATACTGACATTGCGGAAGAACTGGCATTGCCTCCGGTAAAAATCCACTGCTCTGTATTGGCTGAAGATGCAATTAAAGCAGCCATTACAGACTATAAAGAAAAACAGTCCTAAGTAAAATGGACTATTGACTGGTTTAAGGACTCTTTATGGCTATTACATTAACGGATGCTGCAGCAGAACATGTTGTTAAATTTATTGAAAATCGTGCTAAAGGCGAAGCTTTACGCTTGGGTGTAAAGACTAATGGTTGTTCCGGCATGGCTTATGTGCTTGAGTTTGCAGATAAAACTGAAGAAAATGATGAGATATTTGAAGACAAGGGTGTTAGAATACTGGTTGATCCCAAAAGTCTGATTTATATTGATGGAACCGAGCTTGACTATGGACGCGAAGGCCTTAATGAGGGATTCAAGTTTAATAATCCTAATGTGAAAGACTCCTGCGGTTGTGGAGAAAGCTTTAACGTTTAATGAATAAATACACCCAGAAAGCGGGCACGAGTTGCCACTTGACAATCCCTGTTAGCAATAGCTCTTATGCCCAATAATCAAAAACAGATTCCCACAGATAACTATTTTAGTCTTTTAGCCTTGCCTGTTAGTTTTAATATTGACAGGAAAGCTCTTAATAATAATTATCATGAAGTACAAAAAAGCATACACCCGGATAACTACGCCAATGGCTCTGCATTAGAAAGACGTTTATCAGTACAAAAGGCGGCTCAGGTTAATGATGCACTGGAAACACTAAAAGATCCGCTCAAACGTTCAATTTATTTACTATTGTTACATGGTATTGAACTTAATGAGAAAGATAATAAAATGGATCCGATGTTCCTGATGGAACAGATGGAATTACGTGAAAAACTATCACAACTTGAGTCTTTTGATGATCCTCTAGTTGTTCTTGATGAAATTATAGATGATGTTAATTCCCGAATTAAAGAGCTGGTGACTGAATTAGAAAACCTCTTTCAAAAAATTCTGTCTGATAAGAGCAATTCTGAAGTAGAAAAATTATTAGAACAAGTAAAATCTCAAGTTTTAAAAATGCAATTTTTGAATCGTCTGCAGGAAGAATGTCTCAATAGAGAAGAAGATCTTGCAAATCAATATTAAGTCCCTAACTACAGCAGCAATAGTTTAATTTATTATGGCATTATTACAAATTTCAGAACCTGGACAATCCTCTGCACCTCATCAGCACAAATTAGCGGTGGGTATTGATTTGGGTACCACCAATTCTCTGATAGCGACAGTCAGAAGTGGTTTAGCAGAAACCATTGCTGATGAAAATGGACAACATTTATTACCATCAGTGGTGCAATTTTTACCCGATACTCTCTCAGATAATGAAAATACTTATCAGACTGAAGTAGGACATCAGGCAAAAACCAATGCTGTCAATGATCCTCTCAATACCATTATCTCAGTTAAACGTTATATGGGACGAGGTCTTGATGATATTGCTGAACATTCTGTATACCGCTTTATTGAGGAAGAAGGGTCGGTTGTCCCGCGTATTCATACCGCTGCAGGTAATGTTAGTGCCGTTGAAGTTTCTGCTGAAATTCTTAAAAAACTTAAAATTCAGGCTTGTAATGCCTTAGGCGGTGAGTTAACGGGAGTCGTTATTACCGTACCTGCCTATTTTGATGATGCACAGCGTCAGGCAACAAAAGATGCTGCAAAATTAGCCGGACTTAATGTATTACGTCTGATTAACGAGCCTACGGCTGCTGCTGTTGCATACGGACTCGATACTGGTAATGAAGGTATTCATGTTATTTATGATTTGGGTGGAGGTACTTTTGATATTTCTATCCTTAAATTAAGCAAAGGAATTTTTGAAGTTTTATCGACTGCTGGAAATACATCTCTGGGTGGTGATGACTTTGATCAGGTCATTGCACACTGGATGATGTCCGAAGCACAAATTACTGATCCTGATGCGGCTTTACAGCGCCAGGTATTAGATTGTGCACGGCAAGCGAAAGAGAATTTAAGCAGTCAGGATTGTACATCTATTCATATTGAACTGCCTGCTGATAAAAACTGGCACTCTGAATTGAGTTTGCAGCAATTTGAAAAGATGCTTAATGCTCTGGTTAGAAAAACACTGGTTTCCTGTCGTCGTGCCTTGCGTGATGCCGACATTGAAACATCTGATATTCAGGATGTGGTGATGGTTGGTGGTTCAACGCGAGTACCATTAGTACGGCAAATGGTTGGAGAGTTCTTTTCTCTTGAACCTTTGGTGAATATTGATCCAGATAAAGTGGTTGCCATTGGTGCTGCCCGACAGGCGGATGTGCTGGTGGGTAATAAAACAGATGAAGACATGTTATTGCTGGATATAACGCCTTTATCGCTGGGTTTGGAAACTATGGGAGGGCTCACTGAAAAAGTGATTCATCGTAATACTACGATACCGGTTGCCAGAGCTCAGGAATTTACCACCTTTAAAGATGGTCAGACAGCCATGGCTATTCATGTGGTACAGGGGGAACGCGAACTCATTAGTGATTGTCGTTCTCTGGCGCGTTTTGAGTTACGCGGAATTCCTCCCATGGTTGCAGGTGCAGCCAGAATACGAGTGACTTTTCAAATTGATGCTGATGGATTGTTATCAGTATCTGCCAGAGAAGAAACCTCAGGGGTTGAGAGTAGTATTCAGGTTAAACCTTCTTTTGGATTGAGTGACAATGAAATTGAGACAATGCTGAAAGATTCATTTAGTCATGCACAGGATGATATTGATGCGCGCAAACTCAGAGAAGAACAGGTTGAAGCTAAAAGGGTAGTCGAAGCACTTAATTCAGCACTGGCTGAAGACGCACAAAAATTACTATCAACTGATGAAGCAGCAGAAATTCGTCAATGTATTGATGAATTAATTCAGGTTGCACAGGGAGCAGATCAACGTGCAATTAAATTAAAAATTGAACAAGTCGATAAAGCCTCTGCAGAATTTGCACAGCGACGCATGGATGCCAGCATTAATACTGCCCTGGCTGGTCATAGTGTGGATGATATTAGTTAGTAACTAATTTATAGAACCCAATTTTAAATAAAGCACCTAAAACACGAGATAGTTTATGCCACAATTAATATTCTTACCCCATGAAGAAATCTGTCCTGATGGTGCAGTGATTGAAGTAGAACCCGGTACCACTATTTGTGACGCTGCTCTGGAAAATGATATTGAAATTGAGCATGCCTGTGAGAAATCCTGTGCCTGTACAACCTGTCATGTCATTGTCCGCGAAGGTTTTGACTCGCTTGAGGAAGCCACAGAGCTGGAAGAAGATTATCTCGATAAAGCCTGGGGAGTTGAACCGGATTCTCGTCTGAGTTGCCAGTCAGTGGTTGAAAAGGAAGATCTGGTCATTGAAATTCCCAAGTATACGATCAACATGGTATCTGAAAATCATTAGTGTAATCAATAAGATAGAAATTTAAAAGTAAATAAAATTTGTAACACACTATAGTAATACTATAATGGTATTACATTTTAATTTGGAGTTTTAGATTATGCCTGTAACCTCAAAAGGGCAAGTCACAATTTCTGGAAGTATTATTTATACATCCAGAACACGGAATATAAAAATCTAATCGGATAGCCGGAAGTTTTTGGCAAAGCAATAATTAATTTAAAAATCCGCTTCAATTTCAAAATGTAATAATTGTCTTGAAACAGGATGCTTAAATTCTATAGATTCTGCATGCAGGTGCAGGCGGTCAGCTATTTTTCCATATAAATCATCACCCAAAATAGGGGTGTTTAAACCGTTTAAGTGAGCTGAGTGTACCCGTAACTGGTGAGTACGTCCGGTTATAGGATAGAAATAAACTCTGCTTTGATTGTTCTTTCTGTGGATAACTTTCCATTGGGTTTTGGCCGTCTTGCCATGCTCATAGCAGACCAATTGTCGAGGCCTGTCATTTAAATCAACGCGCAATGGTAAGTCTATTTCACCTTCATCTGCGGTTACTGAACCATCTAACAGGGCAACGTAGCGTTTTTTGACTAACCGTTTAATGAATTGTTTCTGCAGATTTTTATGTGCTTCACCAGTTAAAGCAATCAACATTAATCCCGATGTAGACATATCCAGTCTGTGTACGATTAAGGGACCTGTTGCTCCGGGGTAACTCTGCTTAATGCGCAGATAAACAGAGTCTTTTATAGTCTTGCCGGGTACTGATAAAAATTCTGCAGGCTTATTGATGACCAGCATGACTTTATCTTCATATACAATATCGATAATTTTTCCTTTAGCGGGATTGATCAATAAGGGATTTTCATCCATTGCAATTCCCTCAAGCATATGCCCTAAAATTGGCTGGCACTTCCCATGACAGGCAGCGTAATAATTCTGATGTTTTCTGATTTCTGATTTTGGTGATGCTCCCCACCAGAATTCAGCCATAGCTAAAGGTTTCATATCCTGTTGAAAAGCATATTGTAATAATTTTGGTGCAGCACATTCTCCGGATCCTGCTGGTGGCACCAACTGAGGTGTTTGACTGAAAATATCACAGAGACTTTTTTCAAGCCCCTTTTGATTGAGAAAAAGATATTGATCAAAAAGTTTTTGCTGTAGGGATGCTGACAACTTGCTACGTTGGTTTTTTAAAGTAGTGATTATAGTAGTAAGCTGATTCAATTTATCTTCAGCCTTTTTAGTTCTCTTGTTCCAGTACAGGTTTAAGTCTTTTAATTGATTTTTTTCTTGAATGCTTTGCCTGCTTAATTGCTCTTTAAGCTGTAGAAAATCTATCGTATTGAGTTCTTCTGCAGCGTAAATTCTTTTTGACTTCCTAACTTTTCGTGCCTGAATTATCTTCTCTCTATGCTCTTTGATTTGCAGGATAGAAGATTCTCTTTCAGCAGATAAGGAAGTATTGAATTCCAGAATCTGTGGGTTTTTCTGCAGGTTTTCGATTTGATCATTTAGCCGATTAATCTCTAATTGTTCAGTGATAAAAAATCCATCATCAGCCAGCATATCAAATACAGGAGGGACAAATTTTGGAAGATGATTGCTATCTGCTAATTTGCCTGAAAAAGCCGCCAGATAGCCAATTTCATTATTATTATTTTTTACCAGTAAAACTCCGAACATCTTACCTATGGCTGTTTCTTTGTTGTCTGTCAAGCCGAAATTATGCTGCCATTCTTTTTGTGTATTGAGATAGTTTTGTAATTCCTTTGCTGCCAACAAACACAGGGGATGTGGTTGATAATAGAAGGGGTATGTAAACTGCTCAGGTAAAACATAAGAATCAATAGACTCTTTAAAGGGAATAAAACAATTTTCCTGCAGGGGCATATTCTGCTCTGTTGTTATTATATTGTTAGAATTATAACAGTTTATTATTCTTATATGAATTGACAATAATTTATACTGAATATAGTATTACTAATTGACAAATTTAGTTGATGAATTTATTAATAAGCTTGCTAAAGAGAGGATAGGTTATGGGATTAAGATGGACAGATATTCATGAGATTGTCGTTGAACTGGATGAATTATATCCTCAGGTTGATCCACAATTTATCAGTTTTCCTGATCTAATGTCCTGGGTATTAAAGCTGGATGATTTTGAAGAAACTGAAGATCATTGTGGAGAGAGAATTCTGGAAGCGATTCAAATGGCCTGGATTGAAGATCGAGAATAACTTTGATGACTGTTAAGTTAAAACTTGACTAATATCCTTATAGCTGGAAATATTGTTACCAAATTGGAGCAAACCCACTTATAATGGCGGGTTTATTGTTTCTAGCTTTTTGGGATTGTTATAAAACAAGGATTGTTATAAAACAATGAGTTTTGTTGAAAAACCAGTCATATCTAAGGTCTCTACTAAAAAAATTAATCTTTTAGGTTATGATCTGGCTCATATGAAAGCATTTTTTACTGAAATTGGTGAAAAACCCTTTCGGGCAGTGCAAGTCCTTAAATGGATTCATCAGTACGGTGTTGATAATTTTGAGCAGATGTCTAATGTCAGTCAGACGCTGCGTGCTAATTTAGCAAAGATAGCGATAATAAAAGCACCTGAAATTATCATGGAACAAAAGGCAGGTGACGGGACGATTAAATGGTTAATGCGTCTGGATAGTGGTAATAGCATTGAAACAGTTTTTATCCCGGAAGATAATAGAGGGACGCTCTGTATCTCTTCTCAAGTAGGCTGTGCTCTGGATTGCGGCTTTTGCTCAACGGCAAAACAGGGTTTTAACCGAAATTTGACTGCAGATGAAATTATTGCTCAGTTGTGGATTGCGCATCGTCAGTTAAGAAAGCTTGCAGCAGATTCTAACGCTGGAGGTGTTGAAAAGCTTCCGACAAGAAAAAATGGCGTAAAAAAAGAGATAAGCAATGTGGTTTTAATGGGAATGGGTGAACCCTTATTGAACCTTGATAATGTGGTTGAAGCGGTTCATCTGATGCTGGATGATCATGCCTATGGTTTATCAAAACGCCGGGTGACTATTAGTACAGCCGGGGTAGTACCCGCTTTAAAACGATTAAGAGAAGAGTGTGATGTCAGTCTGGCGCTGTCATTACATGCACCCAATGATAAAGTACGTGATAGTATCGTGCCTTTAAATAAAAAGTATCCTATTCATGAAATCCTGGATGCTTGCCGATATTATTTTAATGGGAATACAAAAAAGAAGCAGTTCATTATTGAATATGTTATGTTAGCGGGTATTAATGATAGTGAAAAAAATGCTCGTGAATTAGCAGTTTTGTTAAAGAAAATGCCCTGTAAAATTAACTTGATACCTTTTAATCCTTTTCCTGAGAGCGGTTATGAATGTTCTAAAATACAAGCAATCAATCGTTTCAAGGACATTTTACAACAATCCGGTTATGTGACAATGGTAAGAAAAACTCGTGGGGAAGATATTGATGCAGCTTGTGGACAATTAGCGGGTAAAGTGATTGATAAAAGCAGAAGATCGATTTAAATGTGCATCCTGGAAATAAACTAAATGAAAAATTTTATCTTATTAGTATTGACTCTTGTCTTAAGTGCCTGTGAAAGTAATCCGCTTAATTCAGGGGCAAATGATTTTGATGAATCAGAAAACTTAAGTAATCAATATTCGACCGATCAGGTGTCAACTAATGCAGCATCCAATTTAAATACACAATTAGGCGCAGGCTATATTGATAATGGGCGTTATGATCGAGCTCTGTTTAAGTTGGAAAAAGCACTGAATCAGGATTCCGATAATGCACTGGCTCACAATTATCTGGGGGTATTGTATGGCAAGCTGGAACGACCTGAAGCAGCTTATGAGCATTTTAATAAATCTTTACAGTTATCACCCCATAATTCAACTTTGTTAAATAATTATGCTACCTTTTTATGTGATCAGAAAAAATATGATGAAGCGATTGAAAAATTTAACATGGTTATTGGCAATCCGTTGTATGCTGATCGTGCTTTAGCCTTTCAAAGTGCTGCCTGGTGTGCATTTAAAAATGATGACTATGACTTATCTGAAAGCTTCTATCGAAAGGCATTAAAACAAGATAAAAATATGCCGTATTCATTACTGGGTATGGCAAAAATTAATTATAGACAGGAAACATATCAGCTGGCCTGGAGTTATTTTCAACGTTTTGATCAAATGTCAGCTCACGATGCTGATAGCTTGTGGTTAGGACTGAATATCATGAAATATATCACCCATCCGGACAAGAACATAATATCAAGTTATCAATTACAATTAAAGAGTATGTTTCCAGATAGTGATGAAACCAAGTGGTTTTATCAAGGCAGGCAGGAATATTGATTTTGGATAAACAATTACAACAGGATTCGGAACAGAAAAATACCGGACAACAGGAACTTAAAGATATCATTTCTTCCAGGGAAGATGGCTTTGGATTTTTATTAAAACATGCTCGTGAAGAAAAAAGCTTAAGTATTAGTGACGTTGCTCGAGATTTACATTTGGATGAAAAGTTTATTCTGGCCATCGAATGTGAAGATTATACTCAACTTCCTGTGCCCGCATTTGTTTGTGGGTATATACGTAATTATGCAAGGTTGATGGCTTTGCAGCCTGAAGCTTTAATTGCTGATTATAAAAAAGGCAGTAGGAAAGAATCTCTGGAACCGGAATTAAAAATTTCCAAACAAAAAAAGCTTAAAAAATCCTCTTTAAATAATATTATTTTTAAATTGATTGTGAAATTATTGCTGCTTGTGGCATTCGTTTTTGGCGCGTGGCAATTGTGGTTGTACGTGTCGGAACATTCTCTGGGTATTGAAATGTTTTCCGGGGATCAAAAAATATCAACTGAACACCCTGATACCCCTGCGAAACCAATCACAATGGATAGTCAAAATGATAATGATGCAGAATTATTATTACCTGTTATTGATGAGTCTAAATCATTAGAAATAATGAGAGATAACACCTCCCAAGACTCTGTTAATGATGTTTTAGATGTGACTAAAAATTCCAGTGAAGAAAGCATATTAATTGGTGATACCACATCTGCTGTTAACTCTTCACTTGTTGATGACTCTTTATCCGTTGATGACACCTTATCCGTTGATGACACCTTATCCGATGAAAACTCTCTATCTACTGAAAATTCATCACAAATTGAGAATTCTGTTCCTGCAGTCCCGGCAGCTGAAAACTCTTTAAATGTTGAAGTATCAGGTCAGTCTGATAAGTCCCTGAAACTTGAAGAAACTTTTGTGCAGAATACAAGTACGGATAATACTACAGCTGTAAATACTTCATCAACAGGCAACCTGTTAATACTGGAATTCGCTATTAATTCATGGATTAAAATTGTTGATGCGGATAATAAAACATTATCATCAGGCACAAAAAAAGCAGGGCAGACATTAAGACTTGCAGGTAAACTTCCCTACAATGTGACTATTGGCAATGCCAGTAAGGTTAAAGTCACCTTCAATGACCAGCTATTTGATCAGAGTGCTTATATCAATGAAAATAGCATTGCCCGCTATACATTAAAATAAATTTTATATATATAGAACTCTTGAGTAACAAAAAATTGACACAAATGATTTTAAGCCATTTTAATGTTACTAAAAATAATTCGTGCCAATTTTTTTGGCTGTGGGCACTCTTGAGTAACAAAAAATTGACACAAATGATTTAAAGCTATTTTTATGTTACTTAAAATAATTTATGCCAATTTTTTTGGCTAAAGGCTCTTTAAATTAGAAAACAGGAATAATTTTGGCAGAGAAAATACAGTCTATTCGCGGAATGAATGATGTCCTCCCTGATGAAACCCCTTACTGGCAATGGGTAGAAGAAAAACTACGCCAGCTGATGGCTGCCTACCACTATGATGAAATTCGTTTTCCTATTGTAGAAAAAACAGCCTTGTTTAAACGTTCCATAGGGGAAGTGACCGATATTGTTGAAAAAGAAATGTACACTTTTGACGATCGTAATGGCGATAGTCTGACTTTAAGGCCGGAAGGTACAGCTGCTTGTGTACGTGCGGGAATACAAAATGGTATACTGGTCAATCAGCAACAGAGGCTGTGGTATATGGGGCCTATGTTTCGCCATGAGAGACCACAAAAAGGCCGTTATAGGCAATTCTATCAATTAGGTGTAGAAGTTTTTGGCCTTAATGGTCCTGATATTGACGCAGAGTTAATTATTATGACTGCACGTTTCTGGAAAATACTGGGCTTGGAAAAATCAGTTAATTTGCAGATCAACTCTCTTGGAACCAGTGAATCAAGAGCCGGTTATAAAACAATACTTAGTAATTATCTGCAGGCGAATAAAGACTTGCTCGATGAAGATAGTCAACGTCGTTTAGAAAGTAATCCGTTGCGAATTTTAGATAGTAAAAATCCAAAAATGCAGGAAATGATTGAACAGGCTCCACGCCTGATGGATCATCTTGATGAGGAGTCACAACAACACTTTACTCGTTTGTGTGCCTATCTGGATGCTGTTGGAATTGCTTATGAAATTAATACTCGTCTGGTTCGTGGACTGGATTATTATAGCAAGACTGTTTTTGAATGGGTGACTGATAAGCTTGGAGCTCAGGGAACTGTTTGTGCCGGAGGTCGGTATGATGGTCTGGTTAAACAATTAGGTGGTCGTGAGATCCCGGCTGTGGGTTTTGCCATGGGGTTGGAACGTCTGATTGAACTGCTTGAAAAAGAAGAAATAAAGAAGCACCTCAAGCATCCTCATATTGTGATGCTGATGATGGGCGAACGTGCCCAAAACGCAGGTTTTGCTCTGACTGAACAAATTCGCAATGAAGTTAGAAATATCCGTGTTTATACTATTTGCGGTGCCGGCAGCTTTAAAAGTCAGATGAAAAAAGCGGATAAAAGTCAGGCGAAAATAGCTATTATTTTAGGTGATGATGAACTGGATAATGATGTTGTGACCATTAAATACCTGCGGGCTGATAAAGATAATGATACAGCACAGCAGCAACAGATAACGCAGCAGCAATTAATTGAATTATTAAACAAATTAAGTTAATAATTTTATGTTAGATAAGAGCCGTCAGCAAATAAAACTTTGCCGCTGTCGCTTTGCTACATTTTTTATAGCAAAGCAAGATAGTGACAAAT
>JAHXIV010000048.1:0-21950 GCA_025655455.1 gamma proteobacterium symbiont of Taylorina sp. | reverse complement strand
GAGCCGTCAGCAAATAAAACTTTGCCGCTGTCGCTTTGCTACATTTTTTATAGCAAAGCAAGATAGTGACAAATTTTATGTTAGATAAGAGATTGGAGAGAAAAATGGATAATTATGAAACAGAAGAGCAACAGGTTGAAGCAATAAAAAAGTGGTGGATTGAGAATTACAAGATGGTTATTGTTGCTGTTGTAGTGGGTTTAGGAAGTATTATTGGCGTACAGCAATGGAAATCAAATAAGGCGATGAATGCGCAAAATGCCTCCATGCAATATGACCAAATTTTACAGTCGGTATCTGCTAACTCTGCTGAAGGTGCAGATCAGGCGATAGTTAAAGGTATTGAAGTTCTCCAGTCAGATTATGCAGGTTCTCCCTATTCAGCTCTGGCCTCTTTATTAGAAGCTAAAAAGCTGGTTGAAGCCGGCAAGCCATTAGAAGCAGAAAAAAATTATCATTGGATTATTAATAATAGCAGCTTTATAACCTTGCAGCATATTGCCAGAATACGTCTTGCAACTCTGCAGTCCGCAGAGGGAAAAAATGAGGAAGCATTAAAATTACTGGATGTAGATATGGGTAGTTTTAAAGCCGGCTATATGGAAATTAAGGGTGATATACTTGTTTCACTCAATCGTATTAATGAAGCAAAAGCTGCCTATGATCAGGCACTCCAGGCCTATGCAGCCATCGGAGCCAATGCTCAGATATTAGAAGTAAAACGCAATGATTTAGGAAATTCATAATGAAGTACAGACTTTTATTATTAGTATTTTTCAGTTTATCACTGACTGCTTGCGGATTTTTCAGCGGTGATGACAATAGCATACCGCCCACTGAACTGGAAACAATTGAGCAATCAGCACAGGTTAACACTGTCTGGAGTCGAAATGTTGGTGTCGGTGTGGATGAAGTCATGGTTAATCTGGTTCCCATTATTGTTGGTGATGAAATTTTCACCGTTGATCGTGAAGGACAGGTAACAGCGGCTGATATTACAACGGGTACTATCAAATGGCAGGTGGAACTGGAAATGATGATTACCGGTGGTATTGGTGCCGGGGAAGGGCTTCTGGTCGTCGGTAATAACCGTGGTGAAATTATTGCTCTGGATGCAGAAAATGGTAGTGTCAAATGGCAAAAGCAAATGAGTAGTGTGATGCTGTCAGCCCCTTTAATCCAGAATGAAATTATCCTTAGCCGTACAGGTGATGGTCGAATCTATGCTCTGGATACCGATGCGGGTCAGCAAGTATGGGTCTATGACAGGGGAGTACCTGTCTTAACTTTGCGTGGTAACAGCAGTCCGATTCTGGGTGGTCAGGAGCTTGTGTTTACGGGATTTGATAGCGGCAAGATAACTGCGGTGATAATTAAAGATGGTCGTCTTTACTGGGAAGTCAATGCTGCAGTACCCAGTGGTCGTTCTGATCTGGAGCGCCTGGTTGATATTGATGGCGCAATGATATTAATCGGACGTGTGCTATATGCCGTGTCTTATCAGGGGCGTATTGTTGCGATCAATGCAATGGAAGGTAAAATATTGTGGTCTAAGGAAATGTCATCTTATGCCGGTATTGCTGCGGATGAACGTCAAATTTATGTCACTGACTCAGATAGTAATTTATGGGCAGTTGATCGGGTCAATGGCAATCTATTGTGGAAACAGGATAAGCTGTCGCACCGTGAGCTGACGGCTCCTGTGTCTATTGATGAGTATATTCTGGTTGGTGATTATGAAGGCTATATTCATATTTTATCTCAACTGGATGGTAGTTTAGTGGGGCGTAAAAAAGTGGATGCTGATGGTTTTCATGTACAGCCTATCGTTAATGCCGAAAATAATATGGTTTATATCTACGGCAATGGCGGTCAATTGTCAGCCTTACGGATCCAGTGAATTTAAAGAACTTAAATAGAATATGAAGCCTGTTATTGCCCTGATTGGGCGTCCTAATGTTGGTAAGTCAACACTTTTTAATCGCTTAACCAGAACCAGAGATGCATTGGTTGCTGATATGCCCGGTGTTACCCGTGATCGTCAGTATGGTGATGGTAAAGTGGGTGATCATCCTTATATTGTCATTGATACAGGCGGCCTTAGCGGGGAAGATGAAGGAATTGATACCCTGATGCAGTCACAGGTTTATCTGGCGATGCAGGAAGCTGATATTATCCTGTTTCTGGTGGATGGAAGAGGTGGTATTAGCGGACACGATCAAACCATTGCCCAGAATTTACGACAATTGGGTAAAGAAATTATTGTTCTGGTCAATAAATCAGAGGGAATGAATGAAGACCTGGTAGAAGCTGATTTTTATGCTTTAGGTCTGGGACAGCCTTATGCCATTTCTGCTTCTCATGGTGATGGTGTGACGCCGTTGATGGAAGAGTTATTAGCACAAATACCGGATATCAGTGATAGTGAAGAAAAAGTTGAAGACGGAATAAAACTAGCTATTGTCGGACGTCCCAATGTCGGAAAGTCTACTTTAATTAATCGTTTAATGGGTGAAGACAGAGTCGTAGCCTTTGACATGCCCGGTACTACCAGAGATAGCATTTTCATTCCTTTTGAGCGTAATGGACAACGTTATACTTTTATTGACACAGCCGGTGTCAGGCGTAAAAGTCGGATAAAGGAAACGATTGAAAAGTTTTCTATTATTAAAGCTCTTCAGGCCATTGAGTCGGCCAATGTGGTTATTTTAATGCTGGATGCTCATGAAGGATTAACCGATCAGGATATTCACTTATTAAGTTTTGTTCTCGATAAAGGCCGGGCTCTGATTGTCGCCATCAATAAATGGGATGGGATGAGTAAAGACGGCAGGGAACTTGTTAAAGAACAATTAGAACGAAGACTACCTTATTTGGATTACGCAAAATATCATTATATTTCTGCCCTGCATGGCAGTGGTGTTGGTTTGTTGTATGATTCAGTTGATAAGGCCTATGAGTCTGCAATGAAACAACATCAGGCGGCAAAGTTGACCAGCTTACTGGAGGATGCCGTGCAGATGCACCAACCCCCTCTGGCACGGGGACGTCGTATTAAGCTGCGCTATGCCCATCAGGGTGGAAAAAATCCTCCGATTATAGTGATTCATGGTAATCAGACCGATTTTATACCGGAAGCGTATAAACGTTATCTGGTCAATCAATTCCGCAAATGGCTAAAACTGGAAGCAACCCCTATTCAACTGGAATTTAATAATAGTGCCAATCCTTTTCGCGGTACCAGACGCAATAATGACAAGACGAAAAAAGTATTAGAAAAACGTCATCGTCAAACCAAACATATGGCAAGAAAATTTGGTGGAAAAAAGAATAAAAGAACTAATCGTTAAGAGCATTCAGCAAATAGAATTATACCGATTGGAACTTCAAATCAGGATTTCTACTGGCTTATTGTCATATAGGCAGTGATTTGTGCTGAAGCTTTTCTTAGATTCAAGCTCATTAACCGGGCAATGCCCTTTAGTATTTTAATACCGATGTCCGGATGCTTTTCCAGCAGGTTATTAAAATCATCCCTGCGTAAGATCAGGATGGTAGAAGGCTGACTGGCTCTTACTGTGGCTGATCGGGTTAGTCCGTCAATCAAAGCCATTTCTCCTAATGTATCACCAACCTGAAGTGTTGCGATTGTAACTTCTTTGTCATCGAGCGTTTTGATGACCTCAAGTCTGCCGCTGGCAACAAAACTTAAAAAGCTGCCATGCTGACCTTCTTTACAAACAAGCCCCAGTATTTCCAGATCTTTAGGGAACAAATACTGCTGCAGGATCTCTGTATCAGCGTCGTCCAGCTCATTAAAGATAGGGATGTCTGATATCATAAAACCTAATACTTTTTTCATATCCATCATTGTTCTCCTATTTTTTTATAGAATGATCGAGTGCATACTGGCTGACTGCTGTGAGTTTATCAGTAGTTATATTGGGAAATTTAGGCATTAATAAGCTGCCGGAACTGATTTTTTTAGAGAAAAAATCAATATTTTTGTTTTCCTCGTCTAATTCATAGTATACATTGCTTTTACCTTCAACTACCTCATGACATTCCATACAGGCACCTTTAAATATTTCTTCACCAGTGGCATTGACCGCTGGTGTATAATCCCGGCTGCACCCGCTAATAAAAGTTGAAAGGGTAATAGTGCTTATCAGCATCAAAAATAGTGGTTTTTTCATAGAGTTCCTGTTTATTTCAGCTTGAAAATTATCAATGTTATAATAATAGCATAAGCCTCAATCGTTTTATATTGCTATAATACACAATCTATTATTTTTTAATGAGAAAAAGCTCACAATTCAAAAAAATCAGGTTTAAATAATGACAAAAAAAATTGGCTTTATTAGTTTAGGCTGTCCTAAAGCTTTGGTTGATTCAGAACAAATTCTGACACGCTTGCGCGTAGAAGGCTATGATATTGGCGATTCTTATCAGGATGCTGACCTGGTGGTGGTGAATACCTGTGGTTTTATTGATGCTGCTATTGAAGAATCTCTGGATGCGATTGGTGAAGCTCTGGCAGAAAATGGGAAAGTCATTGTGACCGGATGTCTGGGTGGAAATGGGAATATTGTACAACAGGCACATCCACAGGTGCTGGCTGTGACAGGACCTCATGCTTTGGAAGAGGTGATGAATGCTGTACATCAGCATCTTCCCCCGCAGCACGATTCCTATAGCAGCCTAATCCCTGAGGGAGGTATTAAATTAACACCCAGACATTATGCTTATTTGAAAATTTCAGAAGGGTGTAATCATCATTGCAGTTTTTGTATTATTCCTTCTTTAAGAGGTTTGCTGGTGAGTCGTCCAGTGGGTGATATTTTACAGGAAGCAGAAAATCTGCTTCATGCCGGTGTGAAAGAGCTGCTGATTGTGTCTCAGGATACTTCGGCTTATGGCTTGGATGCTAAGTATCAATTAGGTTTTCATCAGGGAAAACCCATACGAACCCGTTTTAAAGAATTAGCAGCGGCTCTGGGTGAACTGGATGCCTGGGTTAGAATGCACTATGTTTATCCTTATCCTCATGTGGATGATGTAATCCCTTTGATGGCGGAAGGAAATATATTGCCCTATCTTGATATTCCTTTACAGCATTCTTCTCCGGCAATACTTAATGCGATGAAACGTCCTGCTAATACAGAAAATATGCTTAAGCGTATTTCCGGCTGGCGTGAGATCTGCCCTGATATTACATTAAGGAGTACTTTTATTGTCGGCTTTCCCGGCGAAACAGAAGCGGACTTTGAGAACTTGCTGGAATTCACTAAAACCATACAATTTGATCGCATTGGTGCTTTTAAATATTCTGCGGTGGATGGTGCTGCAGCTAATGCTTTACCCAATGCAGTGCCTGAATCTTTAAAAGAAGAACGCCTGCAGCGCTTAATGGAAATCCAATCTGATATCAGTTTTAATAAGCTGCAGGCAAAAGTAGGACAATCAATGCGTGTGATGGTTGATTCTATTGATGATAAGGGTGCTATAGCAAGAAGTATGGCTGATGCTCCAGAGGTTGATGGTTTAGTCTTTATTGATAAAGAAGCGGACACACAACCAGTAGCAGAAGGTAGTCCTATGGGACAAACAATGAGTCTTAATCCCGGTGATTTTGTGGATGTAAAAATTATTGATAATAGTGAACATGATCTCTGGGCTGAGTTATTGTAAGGTATATTAAAATGAAAAATCATACTGTTGTTATTAATCCCATTTAAAAAACCAGGATCCAAAAAATAAAAATATTATGCTTTGAGCTGTTAATACTAATAAATGATAACTAATGTCTATTAAGCCTGCACCGTCAATCATAATGGCACGGGCAGCTGCTGTTACATGTGTCAAGGGCAAAAATTCTGCAATAAGCTGCATTGCGGGGGCGGCACCTTCCAGTGAGAACCAGACACCGGATAAAAACATCATCGGCCAGCTAACTAAATTAAGCAGCCCGCCTGCTGTTTCTTCGCTCGATACCCGTGCAGCAATAATCAAACTAAGACAAATCATGCTTAAAGCACCGAGGGCAAATACAAGAAACAGGTTAAAATGCGAGCCATACATTACAAAGTCTACAAATAGATTAGTGCCATAAAATACAAATGTAGTGACAGCCATTATTAATATCATTCGTGATACAATCTGTGCGGATAAATATTCAAAGGCAGTGATAGGTGTTGCTTTCAGTCGTTTTAGCATGCCGTTTTTTCGATAGCGAACAATGACAAAGCCAACACCAAATAATGCACTAAACATCATATTCATGGATAGAATGCCCGGTATAACCCAGTCAAGATAACGAATTTGTTTTCCGCTGACGGTTTGCTTTTCAAAGTTATTATGATTCAGGCCTGATAGAATCTTTTCAAGCAGATAACCATTGGGTGATTCTGTATTTATCCAATATTGCTGTTTTTCTGCATTTATTAGCATATCAACCTGATGGCGCTGTATCTTGGTAATGGCGCGAGCAATAGCCGCTGGCATTTTCTCCACTGAATAAAAATCGATATATTTAAATTCAAGAAACTGTTTTGATTGAGTTGTTGCAGTGGCTTGACTGATTACAGCCACCTTGAATTTTTTACCAATATCACCTGAGAATGCAAAAGCAAAACCGGCAACAATAAAAACGGGCATAAGTATATTCCAGCCTAAGGATGAACGATCGCGAAGGAACTCTTTGTTGCGTGTTGATAATATGGATAAAAAACGTTTAAACGACATAATGTTCCTGATTAAGCTCTTAATTCTTTACCGGTTAATTCTATAAATAAATCATCCAGGGTTCTTTGTCTTATCTGTAATTTAGCAAGTGAAATATTGTTTTTTATCAAAGTGGACACGACTTCGTTCACATCGCTGGTTGTAATCTCAATATGCCCCTGCCTGTTATTTATTATAAAGGGTAAACAGTCTAAATCTGATATTTCAGTTTCGGGTAAGCGTAATATCACGTCATTGAAATGTGCTTCGAGTAAAGCTTTTGGTGTCCCCTGTGCAATGATTTTTCCATGATCCATAATCGCAATCTCATCGCATAGAGTATAAGCTTCCTCCATATAATGCGTGGTCAGTACAACAGTTTTACCTGCCGCTTTAATCTCATGAATCAGCTTCCAGAAGTTTTGACGTGCCTGGGGATCCAGTCCGGTAGTTGGTTCATCAAGAAAAATAATATCCGGATTGTTCACCAGTGCAATAGCCAGCAGTAAGCGCTGACGTTGGCCTCCAGATAGTTGGCGATTGTCCTGGTTGAGATATTGTGTCAGATTACAGCGTTGAATAAGTTCGTCCAAATCGGCCTGTTGAGGATAAAAATTGGCGAACATCTGTAATGTTTCTTGTACTGTTATAAAATCCTGTAAAGCCGTTGATTGAAACATAATACCGGCTTCTTTACGAAACTGATCACCTAAGGGCAGGCCTTTATATAATATTTCACCTGAGGTTGCCTGATTAATACCTTCTAAAATTTCGACAGTTGTGGTTTTGCCTGCTCCGTTAGGGCCCAACAAACCAAAGCAAATACCCTTATTCAAAGTAATATCAATACCATTAACCGCTTTAACAGAGGGGTAATGTTTTACCAGGTTTTTTATTTGTAGCAGTGCGATTGTCAAACTGTTGCTCTTTTTTTGTCTTTCTTCAGCGAATGTCTTTAATACTCTGGGTGCGCAGATAAACTCTGGGTATGATCAGTGCAAATCCCTGTTGCTGCCAGTGGGCCAGCTCGGTAAATGCAGAAGGAACTACATTGATAAACTCGTAAAAATCTTTGATTTGATAATCGTAATCAGTTGCAGCGAGATTGCATACTTTAAACTCTACTCCGAGTGAAGCATAGTAGCGCATTCGTTCAACTACCTGGCGATACCTGGTATAGTTTTTCTTCGCTACCGTTACAATTTCAGTTCCATGAATCACTACTTTAATATCCATCAATTCCGGTGCAAAGTTATAGGGTGATTCGGACAGTGGATTGACCAGTGAACGAATCCAGTAGAGGGCGGTGTTCATCTTGGCAGGATCATCGAGATAGAAATCGAAGACTACTTTAGGCTCCTTGTAGGGGGGCTCAATATAACGAGCTGAATCCTCGGCTACAAGCAGTCCGGAACATAAAGATAAAATTAAAAATAAAGCTGTTTTCATGGTTTAGTCTTCATCAGTCAAGAGATACTTGTGAATTTGCACCAGTATCATCAAAAATATTAATAACTTTATGAATGGTAATACAATAACAAAACTATAGTACGCCTTTCAAGGTTTTACCAATTAAACTAAGAACTTTCAGCACCCAGGCGACTGGATGAACTGGAACTTTTATTAAACAATACTGATTATACTGGTGAACTAGCAACTCTTTCAAAACTCTCAAAGCTTATGATTTTGACAAAGTAAAAATAGCGTTAAAAGTCTTAACTGATAAATAAAGGACTATCTTAAATCTGTAAGTTATAAAATTGTTCAATCATAGCCCGTCATTTCAAGGTAACCTTTTCCCAATATTGGCTGTTGATTTTTTATGCCCTTAACTTCAATACCACCCTCCCAGTAATTAAATGAAAAGCCCCCGGCTTTGCTCCATTCCTGCTGTTTCATTGCAGTAGAAACTGTCAGTATGATATTTTTTTCAGGGATTAAAATCTCCCATTTAACTGGATAGCGAATATGACTCACTGGACTGCGCCAGAATTCATCCACTCTGAGTTGAAATTGCTGCGCCTGTAATACTTCACTTTTACCTTTTGAGTCCACTAGAATACCACTGGAATAAATGTCTTTCAAAGCATCTTTTTTACGCATCTGATAAAGCATCAAATCACTACCATCATCAAGATGCAGTGCAAACCAGTCCCAGCCCTGCTGGTCTTCACCCAGACTGGAGGTTGACCATTCACGATCCAGCCAGCTCTCACCAGACACCTCATAAACCTTCTTTCCTATCCTTATATCCCCCTTGCTTGCCAGACGCGTATAGGAGTAATAATACGAGGCCTGCTGGCTGCTTTTTTGACTTAAACCCTGTTCACCCTGTAGCACAAGGGGTTTAATCACTTCAAGATGCAGATTCAATGCAAATTGTTTATTATTGACAGTTAACTTTAAAGGAAATAATTGATCCGACAGCAATGATGTTAGCTGCCAGTCATTCAACCAGAATTGCAAAAAGCCATGGTCATTTTTTCCGACCCCGGCCAGTGACAAGCCATCCCTGCTAAATCGTTCCTGCTGATAAAACTGTTGATTTTCAAAATCAGTCAATGCGACATGTGCCATATAGATATTACTGCTACGCCATTGAGAATTTTCCCGTGATAATTTTTCAGGCTGCAGAGCAAAGCGAAATAAAGTAAATTGATAAGCAAACTTGCGTGACTTATAAGATTTATTCAAGCTATCTGTACTGATATTTCCTGAGAAATACCACCACTCGGTTTTATAAGCCTGGTGTGCCAGATGATCCTGAGGAAACTGGAATAACCTTGGCTCTAGTGCCTGTTTAAAACGATTTTCCTGAACGGCAGTCTGCTGCCCTAAAATCCCCTTCATGGATAAGGAGTTCATCGGCAAAGGTGTTGCCGCTGCACATGTACAATAACAAAATAACAGCCTGATAAAACACCGCCAATACTGTGATTTCATCCCTTATTCCCCTCTCAAAGCCAAGGCAGGACGGGTTTTACTCAAACGCCAGGCAGGATAAACCGCTGCCAGAAAAGCAGCTGAAATAGCCAGACCACCAGCCATGATAAATTCCTTCCAGGGCAGAATAAATTGCATAGACCATCCAAAGGAACGGTAGTTAATGACTTCTATTAATAAATAGGCCAATATTATCCCCATCGGCATGGCTAAAATAGCCGCTACAATCCCCATCGTTAATGTTTCAATATAAACCAGGAGAGATAATTGTTTCCCCGTCAGCCCGGTGGCACGGAGTATGGCAAACTCTCTGCTGCGTTCCAGTTCAATGGCCATTAAAGCCGTCAGAATACCCACGAAGGATACAAAAATCACCAGTAATTTAAGCACATTGGTAATTTTAAATGTTCGATCAAAAATAATCAGTGATTTTTGATGCAAATCCTGTCTGGAAATAAACTGCAATGACTTGCCGCTGATCAATATCTGCAACTGTTTTTCAAATCTATCTCGTTTGCCTGGATCATGCAAAACTTCATCTGACAAATAAAGCCCCAGGGCTTTCAGTTTTCTTGAATTCCAATGACGATTATAGGTGGCACGACTCATATTAATCACACCCTGTTCAGAACCATAGTGATAATAAATCCCAACCACTGTAAAAGCCTGCCACAGCTGTTTTTTTTGTAATTCAGAAGCAGATTGACTGACAGGCAAATTAACTTTATCACCCACTGACAGACCATGTCGATAGGCATAAGGCTCTGAAATAATCACCGCATCCTCATCCAGCCAGGCTTTTTGTGCTACAGCCGTATTCACTGCTTTAAAATGAAAAGCACTAAAGCTTGTTTCAGGAATATCAAGCACAGTCAAATGATGATATTGGCCATCAATAAAAAAACGTACTTCCTGATCACTGCTGATATAATTAATGCCAGACAGCCGGGACAGGTCAGATAGTAATTGTTTGTCAAAGGGTTCCACCAGACCTTTCACCTGAGAAGAGCGGCTATTATTCACAGAGCCAATGAAATAATCCGCTTTAAGATAACCCAATAACCAGTCATCTACGGTAAATCGAAAACTTTCCACCATAATCCCAATCCCCAGTGCAGCAGAGACTGAGATGCTTAAGGCTGCAATCGCCACAATACTGCGACTGAATGAGCGCACAATATTATTCACCGCAATTTTTCCCGGTAAATTAAACAGGCGTTTCATGACTATGGCTAATAAAGCCAGTAAATAACGACTGATGAAAGGCAGCAGAAAAATAAATGCAATAATTGAGATAAACACTGAGGTAAAACCAAGCATCATAGAAATATTCTGTTCTTCAACAGATACCTGAAGCAATAGATAAGTCAGCAGACATATTAATAAACCAGGTAAAACCAGCCAGCGACTCCAACGATACATTTTTCTTTCCAGATTGCTGCGTTGTAAAGCCATGACTGGACGCGTATAAGCCGCTTCAAACGCTGGAATCAAAGCCGATAACAGTGTAGCACTCACGCCAAGAGCAAATGCCTTAATCACCAGCATATAACTCCAGTGCAATTGAGTCACTTGTATAACATAGTAGAGATCGTTAATAGTGCGGGTCACAAAATAGAGTAAAATATGTGCCAGTCCGATGCCCATAATGACTCCAATGGAGGTTGCCAGAACAGCAATGAAAAAAGCTTCAACAAGTACTAAACGAAACAGCTCTTTACGACTCACCCCAATCACTCTCATCCTGGCCAGTAAATCTCTTCGCTGCACCACTGAAAACATCATCGTGTTATAAATTAAAAACATCGCCACCAGCAGACCTAAAAGGCTTAAAGCGGTCAGATTTAATTCAAATGACTGACTGAGACGAGCAATAGCTTTGCTATGTTCATCCAGTTTAAGCAACTGAACACCTTCAGGTAAAAGCCGTTTGATTGACTCAATTTTAAACTCATTTTCAGTATCCAGCAGCAGATCAATCTGGCTGAGCGTCCCGTTAAAATTTAATAACGCCTGCACGCTGCTGATATCACTTATCAGCCAGTTTTTTAATTGTGCCCGATAGGCCTCTGGTGCATTAAAAGAGCCAATGATCAATAGTTGATGGTCTGGTACCTGTTCTTGATTAGTGAGCATCAATGAAATCTGATCGCCCACATGCAGATGATATTGTTCCAGGAAAGTACTTTCCACCAATACCGTATTCGTTTCAGTCAATAAGTCTTGTAAACTATCAGCAGATAGAGACTCCATCATTCCCTGCTGCCAGCCTCGTATTTCAGCTTCACTAAAAGGATCAATACCAATGAGTTTCACATCAATCCGATGATTTTTTTTCTCCTGCTTATTGTTTGGCCGGGTATTGTCAGCAGGAACATTAAACTGTACCGTTTGTGTAATTAAGGGCGTCACTTTTCTCAGGCCAAGCTCATTTCTCAATTGAGCATAAATTGATTCCGGCAATACATGCTCAGCACTGATAATACGATGACTGGCCCTTCCCGCCATCGATTGGGTCGATAATGAAAATCCCTGACGAGCACTCTCACTCGCCATATCTATTCCCACAACAAGCGCCACACCCAGAGCAATCCCTAACACAGAAAATAATAAATGCAGTGGACGTTTTAAATAGTAGCGCCAGCTGGAACGAAATAGCAGCCTTCTATTTTTTCTCAAGATGCTTTTTCCACCAGATGGCCATTTTTTAAAGATAAAATTCGATCAGCACGGCCGGCCACATCCTGGCTATGCGTCACGATTAACATCGTCATCCGGTACTCTTTGGTCAACGCCAGCAAAATATTCATGACCCGTTGCCCGGTTTCATCATCCAGATTACCCGTTGGCTCATCAGCCAGTAAAATTTGCGGTTGATGAATAATGGCTCGGGCAATGGCTACCCGCTGCTGCTCACCTCCCGATAAACATTCCGGGTATTGGTGTTGTTTATGTTCAATGGATAGCCTTTGCAATAACGTGCTTATCTTTTTAGTCGCATTTTTATCTAGCTTACTGCATAACTCCAGAGGGAATTGAATATTTTCTAATACAGTCAATGTTGGAATTAAATTAAAAAACTGGAAAATAAAACCGATAGAATGACGACGATACATGGTTTTTTGCTCATCGTTCATAGCACTAATGTTCAACAAATCATTATTATCATAGATTAGCACCTCACCTGAATCTGCTTCATCAATACCTGAAATCAAATTCAGCAAAGTTGTTTTTCCAGAGCCGCTGGGACCCACCAGAGCAATAACTTCCCCTTTATCAATCGTGACATTAATGCCATCAAGGATGGTATGCTGCTGCCCGGCTTCCAGATAATTTTTACTGATATTTCTGAGTTTGATTTGCAATAGAAGTTACCTTGGAACTGAACAAAAAGCTCCATAAAGAAGCGTCTGTTTTTATGAAAACAATGAATACAAAAATTTACCATCTTCCGCAGAACACGTCAAATTTTCAATGTACCAGGTCTATTTACCAAGCCCATGATGAATAAATTTTACAAAAAATTATGCTGCGGACGATAATATAAGCTATTATTAAAAGACAATGAACTAGTCAGAGGATTCTCTATGTACTCAAAAGGTCAGCCAATGATTCTGGATGTCATGGCAGGTGATACGATTTATATTTGTCAATGTGGCCTAACCAAAACAGCACCCTATTGTGACGGCAGTCATAAGGAAACTGATAAAGAACCTTTTGAATTTACGGCTAAAACCAGTCAACAACTTTATCTTTGCCGGTGCGGAAAATCTGGCGATATTCCATTCTGCGACGGCAGTCATAAAAATTAGGAAATAATATTTCACCTGCTGAAGATGCTGTAGGTTATTGTTGATGCAAAAGAGGGTGCCATGGGCTTTTATAAGAAATTTGGATTTACACCCTTCCAGGATTTACCTGATAAATTGTTTATTACTGTGGCTGATATTCGTGCAAGTTTAAATCTCTTCTGAGCTTTGGAGATCAGCAGCCAGATTATTTATATGCTCTAATTCAGCTGTTTCATACTTTCCTTATACCTATTTTTCTTTTTTATATAAGTATTGTATTATGGGCTTTTAAAGCAATTTACGTTTCTAACAAAAGAAAAGAATGACCTCAGATACTCTTTATGCTCAGCCTCTGGAACAACTGGTTGATTTTAACTTTGATGAAAAAGTAGCCAATGTCTTTCCAGATATGATTAATCGCTCAGTACCGGGTTATGCCAGTATTGTTGCTATGACGGGAATTTTGTCTGCGGAGTTTTTTCAAAGTAATAGTCGCTGTTATGATCTGGGTTGTTCGTTAGGAGCATCTGCATTTTCTATGGCAAAAGCTATAGAAGATGAAACAAAACATATTATTGCAGTAGATAACTCATCAGCAATGCTTGCAAAAGCTCAACAGTTATTGCAACAAAGTAATCTGCATTTGAACCAGTCTGTTGAGTTTATTTGTGATGACATCAGTCATATAAAAATGTCTAATGCTTCTGTTGTCGTGATGAATTTTACCCTGCAGTTTATTGCACCTGAAAAACGTGCGGTATTGTTAAAAAATATTTTTCAGGCGATGAATAAGGGTGGTATTCTTATTCTCTCTGAAAAACTGAATTACACTCATAAATCTCAGCAACAGCTGCTGATTGATATGCATTATTTTTTTAAAAAAGCCAATGGTTATAGTCAACTGGAAATCAGCCAGAAACGACAAACACTCGAAAATGTACTCATACCTGAAACCCTGGAACAACATAAAGATCGTCTTGAAAAAATTGGATTCAGGCAGACAGAACAATGGTTTCAGTGTTTTAATTTTGCTTCTCTTGTGGCTATAAAATAATGAGCTTTGTCAGTCTGTTCGATTATGCTTCTCTTTATCAATTAATGCAGAATACAGCGCTGGAAAAGTGGTCAGAATCTTTGCCGCAGGAGCTGGAGCAAATACCCTTTGACAGACATGGAGACTATGATCGATGGCAGAAAGCATTACAGCAACTGCCGGAAATAAAATCATCTATTATTGATTTTGATATTGATAATATACAGATCAATATTGATCCTGAAATTAATATTCAGAATTTAGAAGCTTCTTTAAAAGCATTAAAGCCCTGGCGCAAAGGCCCTTATCAGATTAATGAACTGTTAATAGATACAGAGTGGCATTCTGACTGGAAATGGAATCGTATAAAGCAATATCTTTCACCACTTAAAAATCGCATGGTTTTAGATGTCGGCTGTGGTAATGGTTATCACTGCTGGCGCATGCTGGGTGCCGGTGCCAGACTGGTAATAGGGATTGATCCCTCCTGGCTTTTTTTGATGCAGTTTCAGGCCATTAAACACCTGAGTGGTACTTCCTCTGCTTATCCGGTGTACTTATTGCCCATGGGTATTGAGCAACTACCTAAATCACTTAATGCTTTTGACACTGTTTTTTCTATGGGGGTCTTTTATCATCGTAGATCACCGATGGATCACCTGCTGCAATTGAAAAACACCTTGCGTAAGGGGGGAGAACTGGTATTGGAAACTCTGATTATTGAAGGAGAAAAAGGTGAATCACTGGTACCTGATGGTCGCTATGCTAAAATGCGCAATGTATGGTTTTTACCAACCGTCGAAACCCTGATACAATGGATGCAGCGCTGTGGATTTGAACAGATTAAAGTCGTTGATATCAATCAAACTTCTATTGAAGAACAACACACTACTCAATGGATGAATTATGAATCACTTAAGGACTTTCTTGATCCTGACGATCAAACTAAAACGATTGAAGGCTATCCTGCTCCGAGACGAGCAACCTTGATTGCAGTAAAACCCGGCATTTAGATAAAAAAGAGTCCTCAGCCAATAAAGAGTCCTCAGCCAATAAAGTTGCCCGCTGTCGTTTTGCAAACATCTTCACCTGCAAATAAGACAGTGGCAGGTTTATTATTGACAAGAGTAAATACTGAACAATTATGAATAATGATCAAAATATATCAATTCCACCAGTTTATGTGAAAGAGAGTGAAATTCATGGCAGGGGACTATTTGCTTCCCGTGACATTGGTAAAGCTGAACTCATTGGTAAATTTAAAACAAGGCCGGCTAAAAAAGACGGTGCCTATGTTCTATGGATGGAAGAGGACAGGGGGTATCAGGTTCTGGATGATTTTAAGTATATTAACCATCATAATCAGGCCAATGCAGCTTATTATGATGATTTTACTGTGATGGCTATAAAAAATATTAAAAAAGATGAAGAGATTACTCATTACTATGGAGAAAATTGGGGTGACTAACTTGTTGTTTAGAAGGTTGCTGACAAGTCTATAATAATATAGTAAAATGCCCATCCGAAATTTATCCAGTAGTTATTAGATTAATCGTTACATAAGCAAGGTACTCAATATGGCTAAGCCAGACGTTTCACATCTCCCCTATGAAAGTTCATTTGTCCCGGAAATTTTAACCGAAGATCATCGAACCAAATTTGCCTGCCATCCTGGAGTATCCTGTTTTAATGCCTGTTGTAAACAGGCTGATGTGATGTTGGCTCCCTATGATGTGATTCGTTTGAAACAACATCTAAAAATGACTTCCGGGGAATTTCTTGCAGAACATACTGTGCCATGGGAGGTGGATAGCGATGGAATTATTGGTGTTAAACTAAAAACCAATGAAGATAAGCATTGTTTATTAATGACAGAGAAAGGCTGCAGTGTTTATGACGATCGCCCTGCTGCCTGTCGTTATTATCCTTTTGGTTTGATGGGTGTTAAACATACAGAAGCCAAGACGGATGAACAAAGCTATTTTCGTATTGAAGAAGAACATTGTAAGGGGCATGAGGAAGAAAATTTCCTTCCGGAAACAATAGAAATGACTCTGGGAGAATATCGTAAAAATCAACAGGTTGAAGAATATGATAAATATAATTTAGACTGGATCCGTCTGATGTTGAAGAAGAAATCAGCAGGTCCGTCAGTTGGAAAGCCTTCTCCTGAAAGTCTGCAGATATTATTTATGGCGACATATGATTTAGACCGTTTTATGCGCTTCATAAGCAGCCCTAATTTTAAGTCAGTTTATATTGTTGATGATGAGACTTATAATAAAATTGAAAATGATGATGTGGCTTTATTAGAATTTGGTTATCGTTTTTTACGCCAGGTTTTATTTGGTGAAAAAACGATTGAATTAAGAGAAGATGTTGTTAAGCAACGTTCTGAGGAGCGTCAAGAAATCTGGAAAGCTCGTCATGAAGCCGAGATGGAATACGCCAGCTTCAATGATCCTCGTTATGATCCTGAGGTGATGGGTGATGAAGTGATGCGTGATGATATGCTTAAAGAAAAGGAAGCTGCCGGCAATAAGGAAAATAATGCTGAAGGAACTGATAAGTAATCAGGTACGGCTAAGGAAAGCACATGCAGCTCAATAAACAAGTAGATTTCACTTATTTAACACGATGTAAGATTGCCATTTTATCCGATACACATGATGATCTGGATGAACGAATCATTGATCTGATTAAATATTGTGATCTGGCCATACATGCAGGTGATATTGGTAATAGAACCGTACTGGATGCAATACAGCCGAAATCAGACCATGTTATTGCTGTTGCAGGCAATAATGATAAGCCTTATCTCTGGGAAGTCAAAGACTGGGATATTGTCAAAAATTTACCTGAGCAGAGTGAATTATTATTGCCAGGTGGAAAAATTGCCATTGAACATGGTCACAAGCATGATATGCAGAAACCTTTACATGATGACTTAAGAGCAGCACATATGGACGCCAGGCTGGTTATTTATGGTCATACTCATATTCAGCTGATAGATAAAGAACATACAGAACAAGTGGTTGTGAATCCCGGAGCTGCCGGATATACCAGAAATAAAGGTGGCCCTTCCTGTATTATTTTAACTATTGATAATGATTGCTGGGAATTTGAAGTCTTTAAATTCACTTAGAATAATTTTCCCATGCAGTCTGAACCACGTCATTGAACGCAATAGCTGTTGAAATTGTGGGCTGACTAATTAACACTTCTTCAAATAAACCCTGTATTTTGACTATATGTTCAGCAATAGCCTGTTGTTCCCATTGCTTTTTTTTCAAATGCACTGATATCTTTGCATAGCTGGAAGCGACCATGTCATATGCTTTATTGATCTGCCCATTTTTTGTATAGGATAATATTGAATCCATAATAGTTCGGGCATGTTCTTCCATACTTTCTGCTGTGCGGGCATTAATCATTTTATTTTGTAAGCGAATAAAATTGCTATGTCTAAAAGGTGGTTTCTTTCTATAAGCTGTCTTATTAATATAAGCATTATTAAAGACAACTGGAAAAGAACGTTTTGCTATGGAGCAGCTTTTATTGGTGAATAGAATAGTTCCATCAGCTTGTCTGCACTGTCTGATTGATGCAGAATAAACTGTGCTGCTCAGACTCATAAAGGTAATAAAAATAAAGAGAAATAATTGCCTACTCATCTCATGAACTCATCTTTTATTCAAATTTTATTCAAACAGGAAACCATTATCCGATCAATATAGTACTATACAGGATTATAAGCTATAAAATTTAATTAATAGAATTTTTCTGTATAATCATCCTCAGCTTTACAAAAAATAACCAGGAATTCATAAAATGAAAAAATTAAGTGCTATTATTGTATTTTTAATCTGTACCTTCAATATCCAGATTCAAGCTCAGGATATCAGTGTTGTGGCTAATATCTGGCCGCCTTATGTGGACAATGCTCTAGCTGATAATGGTCTGGCCATGAATATTGTTAAAGAAGCTTTTGCACGTTCCGGATATAAAATGAATTTAACCATTGAAAAATGGGAAAAAGCCTTGCAGGGTTCTGAAATGGGGGCTTATGAAGTGGTTGGTGCGATATGGAAAAATAAATTACGTCAGGAAAAATTACTTTATAGTCAGCCCTATATGAAAAATAATATTGTTTTAATGACAAGCACTAATAATCAGCTGGAATATCATTCGCTTAATGATTTACACGGTTTGCTGGTGGGGATATTGAAAGACTATGCTTATGATGAAAAGTTTATGGCAGACGCAAAAATACTAAAGTTTCAGGCTAGTCGATTGACACAAAATTTAATTGCTCTACAAAAAGGTCAACTGGATGTCGTGGTTGCCGATAAACGCCTGGCATTGTATGAACTTAAAACCTTTATGGGTAGTAATAGAAGCAAGTTTCGTTTTCTTCCGAAGCCGCTGGCTTCCAGACATCTTTATATTGCTGTACCAAAGGAAAATAAGCAAAGTAAAACTATTATTGAAAAATTTAATCAGGGTTTAGCGGCAATAAAGAAAGATGGAACCTATCAAAAAATTATAGAAAGCTATACCTTTTAAGGTATGAAGTGCTAAGTTAAAAGCATTTAGCTCTTATTTACCTGAAGTTTCCTGGAAAATTTTTATACCACGTATATTAGGGAAAGTATTTTAATAGTGTTTGCCAATTGTAGGGCAAATCCTCATTTAATGCCCAAGTCTTTTTTGTAGGTTGGAAAAGCGCAGCGTAATCCGACATTTATCAAGTGATTATCAACTTCCATGGCGGATGACGCTACGCTCTTCCGCCCTACATTTTTTTATTTCTTGAAAACTTCAGTTACTTACCACTTACCACGTACTATTTCCCTGAGTTGATTTATATCAATAGACCTGTAAATTAGTACTAAAGTACAATAGACATTATAAATTATAGGTGTATAAGTGAAAGGGTAGTTTGAATATTTATTCACTTTCAGAAAAAGCCTACCCCTCTTTTCCTAGCGGAGACGGAAAGCCAAAGGTCTTAAGCAATTAAGATAGCTGGGTTGCCTGTATTTCGTTCAATTTGAACTTTTAAATAATACGGGGTGTTATCATGAGTAACAATAAAATAACAGGTTGCAGATCCCTGATAATTTTGCCTACTGTTTTAATAATAACTTTTTTTTCCTTTCTTTTTTCGGTCATTGCCTTTGCAGTTCCACCACCTAATCCTTCAGAGCAGTCCATACCGGTACAGTTAAGGCTTATCCGAGGTGCTTTAGATGATATGAAAATTCAGATTCAAAAGAGCAAAGATGACTTGAGCGCTCAAATGACTACTATGGAAGTAAATTTGAGTGATCAGATGGATACTATGGAAGTAAATTTGAGTGATCAGATGACTACTATGGACTCAGATCTTAAGGCTGAGCTGGATTATCTTTATATCGAAGTAACCACTGACTATATAGAGTTAACAACTGAATTATGTTTTGATCTGGGCATTGGACTTGAAGGTAAGATTGGAGCAGAAGGAGAACTTGGTGCAGGCTGGACTTTGGGAGCAAATGTAAAAATCACTGCCAAGGGAGATGCTGGGCTAGCCGGAGGTCTTGGCCTTGGAAATGAAGTTTGTATCAATGTGCCTTTATACTCAGTAGCTAGTATGCCTACACCATTTACTGCTACCGGAGACTTTGATGAGCTTGTAGGCTACATTGCATGGCCTTCTCAGCAGTTAGTACCAATGATTGCTGATCTCTATACTACGATTATGCCATCGGCACTTGAGACTCAGACTGCAGTTTACAATCTCACTAATCCTAATATGGCTCAACCATATAATAGCACCAATTATGCCAAACTTTGTTCCTGTGCTAAGAGATCCAATAACTCAAGTTCCACTTATCCAATAAAAGAGTCTAAAGAACCTCCTTTTAGTTTTATTTTGCTCAAAAAATAGAAAAGAGGTTCTTTAGTTAAACTTTTATTTTATTGTGAATTTAATATCTATATATTTTTAGTATCCACAACTCATCCTCCACATTGTTTATAGGCTTGTATAACAAAGAAAATAATAATGGTAAAAAATACTATAATTTTGGTGTCTTTAACTCTAATACTAATAACTTCATCAGTAATTGCTGAAAACAATAAAACCATCCTGGCAGTAGTTAATGGTACAGAAATTTCATCAGAAAATTATTTAGACAATTCAGGTAAATTGGATTTATCTACGTTAAAGGGCAAAAAAAAGAAGCAAATTGTAGATTTACTTATTAACCAACAACTGCTTTTAGATCAAATTCATAAAGAAGGTTTTGATCAATCGGAACAAATAACTAAAATGGTGAAATTAGTAACGGAATCATATATTACTAAACAATATCTGGTTAAGCTTGTGTCTGAATTTGACCTTGGTAAAGATGTCATAATGACTCATTATGAAAGTAAATATTTAAACCAGCCTAAGACCGTTAAGTATAAAGTTAAACATATATTATTTGCAACTGAAGAGGAGGCAAGCAGTATCCTTGGACAAATAAATAATGGTGCTGATTTTTTAGAAAATGCAAAAACAAAATCTAAGGATAAAGTTTCTTCTGAAAAAGGGGGTGAACTGGGATGGTTAACTTCTGAGGATATGAGCCCTTCTTTTTTTAAAACAGTTTCTAAATTATCTAATGGAGAAATTAGTGCCCAACTAACAAAAACTCAATTTGGATGGCATATTATTAGTTTAGATGATAAAAGAGAATTATCTCCACCAGCATTTTCTAATGTCGAAAAAAGAATTCGTCAGGAAATAATTAAAGTTAAACTTAATGATTATTTTAATGATTTAAGATCTAATGCGGAAATTGAAGTCAAATAAAATTTCTATTCTAAAAGGATAGGAAATTCGTAAACGTCAAATAAAACCAACATTCACAAATTATTCCAGATCAGACAAACTCTAATTTCTGTATTTTAATCAGGAGATAGAAATGATCCCACACTCAAAAGATGCTGTAATGAAGCAGCACCTGGAACAATGGAAAATACTGGTGACTATGGCGATAGTTTTGTTGTTAAAGGCAACTATAGCTATAAAGTCTGTGAGGCTTCTTCTGATATTTGTTCAGATACAGAAAGCATTCAGTTTTAGAATGTAAAAGGGGTCGGAGTCAAATGATATTGACTCCGACCCCTTTTTGTTCTTATCTCTTGCTCTTTTCACCCTCAGAGAGGAATGATGTCGAGTGATTTGGAGTGGAGTGTTATGTTTCAGGGGTTTGTGAAAACATGGATGTTTTCACTAAGCGGGGCATGGATGCCCTTGAAGCGTCCCCTGAAACATAACACCTCGCTGTGAAGCACGTTTTTCCAGCACTATCCACAACATCATTCCGAACGTCTTTTTTATCCCGCAATCTTATTCAGCTTGTCTGCTGGAATGACCTGACCATTAAGGGCAGAATCTGCAGCGGAGCGGCCGAATGCCACTGACA
>JAHXIV010000042.1:73661-90407 GCA_025655455.1 gamma proteobacterium symbiont of Taylorina sp. | reverse complement strand
CCCAAACACCTGTCAGTTCTCCTGAACGGCTTAACCGTGCTAAGCCCATCGCATCTCGTCGATCTGTTTTTACCCGATCACCTGCTTTTTGAAATGCCTGGTCAAGTAATTTTCCAGAACCACCAGTAAAAGGTATCTGTGATTTTATACATGGTTTACCACAAAGGGATTGGCCAATGAAAACTAATTTTGAATTTATGTCTCCATAACCAGGAGCATTAAGAGTTTCCAGTTTTACTGAATTCAGCCCTTCACACAAAGAACACGACTTAATATTGCCATTTAGTTGATTCCAACCTGTATTTAATTTATCCATATTCTTTAAGCATCCTGCGGTTGTGAATATAACTAAAGTTTATGAAAAGCTTTTAAAAATTCATTTTTTGTTTGTTCAAATCTTTGGTGCCCATCATGATCAAGTTTACTTTTGTTCTGGCTAAAGGCAGGAGTTACATATCCCCAATTTGAGTTTCTAGCAAAATATACAATGACATCAACATTACTATCTTTCCACTTATTTTCAACTATATGATCCTCACCAGCAGCTTCAACCGTTTTTACTTGTATTCGATGATAATTAGGTCCATCAGAAATCAATATGTCGGTTTGGTGCCCATTATCGAGTACAGGCGTAAAAACTTGCCACCCATCCTGCATAAGCCAACTAATCACCATACTTTCAAATGAAGAATTTTTTAAGGCTTGATGAGTACCACTTTTAGTCGATGTCATTCTTCTTGGCATTAAATTTCCTTTTTTATTTAATATCTATGTTCACTTTTAGAGCTGACCAGCCACTTTCTCCAGTTCATCTCAAATCCAGATAATCCACCAGGATAATGCCCATTAATATATGCAATATCATTAAAAGGTTTACAGTAGTTATAAGCCAGATGATCAAGCATGTATTTCAGGAACTGCTTATTTTTGTCTGATGACATCATAAAATAAACTAATGACCAGGCAAGGGCATAATGCTTATTTTTTATAGATTCAGCATACCATTCATCATTTGTTAGATTAAAGTGATCTTTTAGCCTGGGAACTCCTGCTCTAGATAATAACTTTAGATGCTTATTATCTGGTTTAATAGTTCTTGTCATTCCATTTTTAAATGAAAGTGCCTCAAAATATTCCGCAAGTCCTTCATTTAGCCAGGTAGGTGTTCTCCCAAATGCACCATTAACAATAGCATGTGTTGCTTCATGTTTGGTAACCTCATACATTCTGTCATCATTCCTGCCAGTATAAACAGAGGCCTCATTAATTCGAGAAATATAAAATCCTCCAGCTGTGCCCATGCCGGGAGCCACTTTTGCTTTATAAGTATTGAATCTATTTTTATCATCAAATAATTTGAGATTTAAAGTAATCTGATTAAATTTGGAAACACCTATATCATGGGTTAATATTTTATAGATTTGATCAACATCTCTTTTCATTCGATCAGAAGCAAAAGGAGGAAGTTTTGAATATCGACTATCCAGTTTTAATTTAAAAAAGCTGTCAGTATTAATATTCTTAATGGTTAAATCATGATAATTATTTGTTTTAGGAAAATGATCTCCCATATGTGTTTGACCTTTTGAGTCCTTCCATTGATAAACTCTGATCTTATCAACATTTAATGATGAAGGTTTTCTACAGGAAAATAAGTTTTTGTACTTACTGGATGACTGAAAGAATGTAGTAATCTTTTGTTTCTGAAGTGGCTCTATTTTTTCATCACTGATTTTTGTTTCCTCATCCCATGGCCAATTGATATACCCTAATGCTTGGAATTTGGTGTCCTGTAGTATGGAAAAATCTATATCACCCTGAAGTGCTTGTTTAAAAAATAAAACTGTTTGAGCCCTTTGTGAGTCAGTTGATGCAATCCAGACTACTGCAAATGAGCCTATAAACAGGGAAACTATAATGAGTAAACTAATAATAAAGTGACTTATTTTTTTAGTTTTGGGTATAGATATACTGTCTAAACCTAAGCTACCAGATAAAAACTTATCTGTTCCTTTGCTTAAGTTGTCGGTATTCTTCTTTTTCATTAACAATAAATTAGCCTCTACATAAAAGCATACCATATCCACTATTATTAGTAAGTCAGATAAATCCTACATATTTTATACTGGAATTGGTTTATTATATTTTTATTCAACTAAATGGTGTGAACATAATGAGCAAAAACGTAACTAACAGATTATTACTTAAAGCGATTCATGATACTTATTATTCAGAGTTTTGCTCTTTCGATAAAAATGCACCATCCAGAAGCTCGAAAATATACGTGCCAATTGACTGTAAAACCATAGCAAAGAGCTTTAACCTTGACCCAGATATAGTTTTTGGCAGGCTTTATTATCATTTAGATAAAAAGCATGGATATAAAAAAGATGATGGGAGCATGGTTCATCTTTTTTCCTCTAAGACTGGTGAAGATTCCCATGCAGTAAACTTTCCTTTGCTGTCAGCAGTTTTAGCAGAGTTAGAGCAGTCATACTACAGATTCACTATTCCTATAGGGCTATCAATTTTAGCTTTGTTTATTTCTATAGCTAGCTATCTATCAGTTAATTAAAAAGGGCATCATTTAAAATGACACCCTTGATACTTACCGTAAAATTGAGGTGAGCCTGGATTTAAGCCCACCTATGATAGTTACTTTCCAGACTATTCAATTCCTTCCAAATGAGTGGTTATTGATTTTGCCTGATATATCAGCCCTTGAAGAAAATATGCTTCTGAACTAACATCATCACTATCAAGTATCTTATCTATAACTAACTCCATTCGTTCAAGAACAATATATAAAGCTGTTGGATTGCCAGTTTCACCATCAGGAACATTAAAATATTGCTCAGGCAGGGTTTTAAGTTGTTCACTGTTAGGCCTGATCATGATTTGCCCTCCTCCTGTAATTCAATAATTCTAGCTCTGGCATTACCATTAATCATACTGTAAGCCTCAATATACTGGCCAAGATAGTTAATGAGCCAGCCTAAAGTATCATCAAATTCAATATCACCATTTTTAGCAATTGAATAGTGTGCTAATAGTTCACCTAATGACTGAATAGTATAAGCCGTTGTTTCAACATTGCCTGATGACATTTCTTCAAGTGCTTCCAAGTATTCAATGTCATTATTCTTATGTATCTGGTTAGAAAGCAAACCCAATAGGTTAGAATGATGTCTGTCAGGATCACAAATATATTTATTTTTACTCATGACTTACCCTCCTTTAATTCCATAACAATTGTAAAACTTCCACCAGGTGCAACATTAATCACATGGGAAACATCAGCATTGAATATCTGATGGACTCCTTTTTCAGCTTGTTCCTGCCTCTTTTTTTCTTCATTATCCTTAATTATTTGCTCAATTGAACGGATGGTGCTTTTTTCAGGGAAATTGATAACATCATTATTACTCATGATTTGCATTCTCCAACAGCTTGTTTTGATAAATTTCCCAGCAATCCTGTATTGATCCTTTGGCTGCCAGAATAATTCCCCAATGAATTTCCATTTCTTTATTTGTAAACCTATAACTAGAACCTTGATATTCTTTTGCATAACGAAATAGGACAAAAAATTCTGCTTTGGTGGCTTTATGATTAGCAGTAAAGTCAAACCTACTCTCATTACCCATTTTTTGAAGAACACCTCTTGCATGACAATAATCCTTAAAATCTTGAACTGTCACATCAAAGTCATATTCAGTGATATTTTTTAATAGATTAAAATCCTGCAGGAGTGTTTCTTTTTGCTTTCTCTTCCAGCCGATTTGTTCATGTATTGTTTTTACTGGATTATTGGATCTGGATTGTTTTAATGATTCTACCAATTGCCTGGCATTATCAGGGGAAATAAAACGGGGCTTATCTGAGCAGGGGAAAGTATCATCACTCAGGATGATGGTTTGATTATTTGTGTGATTTATAGACGGATCTGTCTGTTGGGGTTGTGTTTGCATAAATATTATCCTCGTTTAATCTCACTATATCAATATTATATTTACATACAATCTACTATTGGTGTACTTATGGTATCACTGAGTAGTTTTTATCGCAAGAAAATAGTTAACTTAATCTATATAAAATGTTATATTTATATGTAATTAGTGTATTTTATGAGATGTATTATGGAAAATAATGAATTTGATAAGCTATTAAAACTAGCTAAAATTAATAAAAAAGAGTTTGCCGAAATAAATGGATTAAATAACAACACTGTTTCCAATTGGAAAAGTAGAGGCTTTCCTGACTGGGTTCAGCCATGGTTAGAAAACTACATTAAAGCTAAGATGTTTGATGAAATGATTGATACAGCTGAGCAGCTGAAGAAAGAGATTGAGTAAGTATGGTTTTCTCTACCAAAGGGAGAATATCAGATTATAGAACTAGCTCATAGTTAAATACAGTTTGATTTTAATGATTTTTTATTTTAAGAATAGTATCTTTATATGAGATATTGCATAATTTTCATCATTGGTCTTTTCCAAGTAATCAAAAATAATTAGTGCTCTATCGGAGAGATCTTTACATAATTTGTTTCGGCGTATTGCTGACACGTAATATGCTGAAAAATTTTTACTATAACCATGTTTTATTAATTCTTCTTCAAGATACTTCCATGCACCACCATGCGCGGTATAAGTTTCAATTCGTTGTCTTAAGGTTAAGGTCAATAAATTTTTCCGGTTATTATCTTGTTCTAAACTTAAAAGTAAATGTATTTCCAAGAGTACTCACAATACAGCTGATCGTTTTGATGTATTTGTATCTTTAGGTATCTGTTATATTTTTCATCTTCAGCTCCAGATTTTTCCATTGCAGTAAACTCTTTTCCTTTACATTCAAAATTTGTTCTGTAAGTTAATATGTCCAGTTCAATTAAAGCATTTTCTACCTCATCTGCAGCATTATAAACGTCATCCCATAACAATGTTGATGGGGTTATATTATGAGAAATGCTGTTCCTGATAGTCCTTATATCGTGTAATTGAGAAATATTAGAAATTGATACAGCGTCATTTACTGCTTCGAGATGATGATATAATTTAGGGTTCCTTCTGATACTGATATTGTTTTGATCTATATAGTCAATCAATTCATCATCAAGAAAAGACATGATTCGTACTAGCGTATTCTGTCTCTCTGATAAGCTCGCCTGAGGTGATTCTGGAAGAGGGATCATTGTAACTAAAGTGCGAGCACCGGACATAGATTTAGATAAGACCATTGACAAACGGAGTTGTGCCCACGTGTTGTCCTTTGCGCTTGATGGTAATGCTATGTAAAAATATTCTGTTGGGCCAACTATTTTTTTTCCACAATTATGTATCTCATGTAGCTCATGTATTTTAGATGCCATATCTTCAATCATAATTCTATCCAGTTTGTTTTTGTACTGTAATTTTTTTGGTAGTTATTTCTTGATGACTTTATGTATCATTTTAATATTAAAGCTAATAGCTTTGCCAAGCAAATTAAGTATCTCTCCAGTATGAATTTCACTTTTATTATTCCAATCAAATACATCATTAATTTGGCCAGAAATTTGAGCTATCTACTGAACTAACAATAATTCTAATGATATAACGGCTGGTATCGACAAGTTTTAACTAAACCATTACCACAATAATAATTTCTTGTAAGTAAGAAAACACCTACACCTTATACTAAAATATAGCCTAACAATTCATGAATATTGCTTATGTCGCATACCCAACTGGCACATTTTAATTTTCAAATATTCACAAAGTAGGGGATGCCTAAATGTATGAGGTGTCGCTAATAGGGTGTTTTTTAATTTTTCATTTTTCTAGCTCGGAGATTGCCCACTCAAAATAATTATACAACTCTGGTCGTGACTCTAATTCTTTAGCTGCTTCTGGAGATAAATGTACTAATTGATTTCTAAGCTTCCAAACAGCAAATAATTCATTGATGATGTTTTTATTCATAACTTTGCTTAAACTTTGAATTGCTTTGTAAACAGGAGTTCTTGGTTCGCGGTAAAAATCATGCTTTTCTGCTTTAGTGATAATTGCTTGCTCAAATGCCACACCAGACTGCATTAAACCAGCTAAGACGTGCCCGTCATTAATAGCTTTCTGTGCACCTGCTAGTAAGGAATTAGTTATTACTGGCTTTTCAGCTTTTTGCCCCTGAAGTGCGTGTAACTGCCTGATTGATTCTTTTACATCTGATATTCCAGCTTGAAGAACTTCATAATTTGCCGAATCATCAATTTGTTTTGCGGTTCTTAAATATTGCCCGACAAGCCACATAATAAAGAAAAATCCAGCCGCAAAATAATTGATTAATGTTGTGATAGTTCTTTTATCTTCCTCTACAGATAAGTATCCATACGCTGCATAAATTATAGCAATAACAAGCGGTATACCACTTATTGCTAATTGTTTATAAATTACCTCTTTTCTTGGTAAGTGTTTCATATGCCTTCCAACTGCATGATCTCATTTAATAGTATGTCAGAAATTTTATCTTGTTTTATGACCATAATAATTTTTCTTGAAATTATAGGTGATCTAAATAATATCATACCAATTAATACTTGTATGTCAGAAAAAACCTACACAACTATTACATTTAAAAATCAAACTCCATGCCAACAATGGCTTTCTCTATAAGAAAACGAAATCAACTTCAAAAATTTTAAAACTAGTGAATTCTCGGGGCATGTCGGACCCGCAAGGGGGTACTAGGCCAGGAGTACCTTTTTTCTCAATGATCATCCTCACCAAGCTGAGCAATTTTATCATCAGCAAACTTTATGATCCTATCCATTATATCCTCTGTTGATTCTTCAATAACTTTTCTATCAATTATGCAGGAATTTCGGCTTTCTATTTGCTGAATTAATCTTTTTATGCCTCCGTTGTACTCCTGATTAGCGTGCTTTGCCCACTCAATTAAAGTATTTGAAGCATATTCAAGTGGTACCAACTCCTTAATTTCTCGATAGTACTTGAGGTAATTCAGCTTAGACCTGGCTTCCAGATCATTGATACGTGCCTGGGTTAAATCAGTTTGCTTCTCGCCACCAGAATTATAATTACCTGCTACCTCCCTTTGACGTTCACAGTAAATTAACAGCCAAACACGATAAGTATCACCTTTCTTTAAAATACCTTTCGTGACATAATTATTCACAGCAGCTGCAGATACGCCAATTATTTTAGCAAATTCTTTCTGCACTGCTGGTGCATCAATGTTCATAAATAAACCCCCTTAGAAATTTTCCTGTTCATCAATCAAGCCCCTTGTAAAGGTAGAAATCTGCATTGTTTTCGGGGCATGTGGACCCGTATACCAATAAAATAGGCCGGTAGTACCTAAAGTTTTTCATTTATACTTATCCATATAATAAGCCAGATTTTTTGCCAGCTCTTTATCCAGAGTTTCACTGGCATCCTCCTGCAAGTCATCCCAGACACGATTATCATCCACAAGTTCTGGCACAGATAAGTCCTTCAGCTCTGTTATCCCAAGCCTACCAACCAGGCTACCATCAGCTTTTTTATCACGCCAAAACACCCCTTTGTGACCACTCTTCATGATTGCATAAAATGAATGTGGCCTTAGTGTTAATGCTCCAAATTTAAATATTCTGGCTTTAATTCCCTTTTTTGTTTTACTGGTCTGGTACCCAATCAATGGGATTCTCTCACCTGTAATAACCAGTTTAGAATTCAATTTATTCATTGAAGCTTTACTTGGTATTTTCATACTTGCTTTGGCATAACTGGCTTTTACTGTAGTAAAAGTCCTCACCGTTTGAGATGTAACAGATTTAGCATGTGTTGCTGTTCGGTTAATTGAGGTAGCTATTGTCATTTTAGCTATTCGTGGCATATCCTTGATCATAGCCTGCACTTCTTCCAGGCCTTTTATTTCAATTATTTTTCCCATGGTTTTATCCTCACTGTGCTTGCAGTTTCTGGGTGGGTACCTGGCCATCAAAGAAAACGATTAAAGAGGTACCCAACAATTTCAGCATTGTGGCTTTATCCTCCTCTCTTTCAAAGTGAATAACCTTTTCATCCAAAGCCAGGCACAAATTAAAGATACTTGTTGAAAGGCCAGCTTTTATTCCATCAGTATCATTTTTTGATAAAGTGGTTATCTGCTGAAAAGTTTCACTACTCATTAAATCAATAACAGCTTCTTTATTGGCAGTCCCATCCACTTGAATTAATGGCTCATCTTCCGGTATAAAAATAATATCCATAATATTTTCAATCATTCCATCAGCTGTATTTTCATCATTGGTAATGGTCAAAATAAGATCTCTTAGTCCAGTTAACTTTTGTTCAAAATCTTCTTTATCGTTTTGGCTTAACTCTACAGATTCAGTTTTCATTACATATCCTCTCTTACTAATTGGCAAAAGCATTGCACATCCATTTGAATTGAATGCCTGTTTTTTACTGGAAAGTTATTAGAATTAACATCACTAATATCTACAATAACCATCCATGGCTTTCTTGATTGCCGATAGAATAAAGCTGGCTTTTCTCCAATTCTTTCAGCTTGATCAACAGTTTGTTTCCACCAGGTATTAATACTCAATTGTTCTTGTCGTTTAATTTCGATAGCCCACCCATCTAATCCAATTAAATCATGGCCACCATTGCGTGTTTGTTCCAGGTTCCGGACTAACTCAATACCTAACTCCTCATTGAGTATTTTGGCCACCTCTCTTTCACCTGCTGCACCTTTATTTCTCTGCATCTTACCCATCAGACAGACTCCCTGATCCATTGTAATGCATGGCCTTTAATAACATTCTCACCGCCCCAGCAAAACCATGCATACCCAGTGCTATCAGTACCCTTATTTGTAAAACTGGGACGTTTAGACAATGTAATAATATGACTAGGTGGGTTAGCCTGCCAAAATTCATAACGTCCTTGAGATTCAAGGAAATTAAGTCTCAATAACATGATCACAGTTTTACCGTGGCCTAATGCCTTTTCAATAAATTCCCTGGCCAGCTTATAAGGTGGATTTGTGATAATAATATCCACTTGCTCATGATCAACATTTAAATAATCACGACCACACCTGATCTCTGACCAGTATTTATTCTCATCATCTAACTGGATACGGTTATAAATTGCACCGGAACCTTTACATGGTTCATGGAAAGTTTTGATTTGTGTCCAATCGATCAGGGGCAGTAATGATTCAGTACACCATTTTGGTGTGACATAAAAATCATCTGCATGTCGTTGGGCTCCTCTATTTGTAGAACTCATATTAAGCTGCTCCTTTTAATTTTTTACTGTAATCTCGTTCAATCAATGTGTATTGCTTCTCCTGATAGATTTTCAGACGTTTTTTATAGCTGGCAATACCAAAACCACAATGATCAATTAAATCGACTACATAACAATTTGTTTTGTTATTTCCGGTTCGCATTACCCGGCCAATGGCCTGCAATAGTTTCACCCGGCTTGATATAGGGTTAGCCAAAATAAGAGTTGTCCAGGCCGTTATATTTAATCCTTCCCCTAAGAGCCCCGTTGTCCCAATGGTCAGGTTATTATCTGTAATGCTATCCATCAGCTCAGTCCTATTTTTTAACTTGCCATGAATAAGCGTATGCTCAATGCCAGCCATTTCAGATAATTTTTCTGCATGTTCAATGCGATCAACCATTATTAAAGTTGGCATACTGTAAGAGGCTTTACGTGCCAGGGAAATAATGAGTTCATTACGAGCATTATCATTTGTGATTAGCTTCAAGAAATCATTCCATGAGTCAGGGTGATATGAAAAACCGGTTCTTACATTAGCAATAGTGACGGGCAGCACTCCTCCAGCTGCTTGAACCTCTTCAAGGGTAGTTTTGTCAATGATGGGACCAATGCATCGATTGATTAAAACGTGAAGTCCATCATTTCTATGGGGAGTAGCAGTGAGGCCATAACGATACTTGCAGGAAAGTTTGTTTATCACTTTATAAAATGATTGAGCTGCAATATGGTGAATTTCATCTCCAAGCACCAGGCCATAATCAAGTAGCTTGTCCGGGTTCTTGGCTAAAGTCTGCAGCATACCAATAGTTATATCCTTTTCCTCCCACTTACCACCCCCAATAATGCCTGCATCTATGCCCATTAGGTTTTTAATTTCATCAAACCATTGTTGTTGAAGGTTCTTGCTGTGGGTCAATATCAAAGTTCTTTGTTGTCGGTGCTGTATAACACTCAATCCAAGGATGGTTTTGCCGGCTCCTGTGTCTGCCTGCATTATTCCCTGGTCACACTGGATAGCCTTGCCAAAGATTCGTTCCTGATAATCTCTTAGAGTGATATTCATGGAAGGAATAGAAGCCGGGCAAATTGTCCGCTTATCTTCAATAGTACAATTAGGAAATAATTTTAATAGTTCATCCAAGTATCCAACCGGAACAACTATTCCACTTTCATTCTGCTCATAGGTATAAACGTACTCAGGTAAAAAGTGATATTTACGTTTCATTTTCTTAGCTGAGGCAATAGCAGGATTAGGGTACCTGTTATCCTCAATAATTTTTTGTAGTTCAGAACTACTTGCTCCAGTGATTGTGATCATCGAATCAATAATAATTTTCATTGGATTGTCACCTCTTCAGCTGGTACCTTTCCATCAAATACAATTATCAGGGCAATTGTCATTAATCCATGCAATCTGGCCTCATCTTCAATATGGTCAAAATGAATCTGGTTTTTATCCAGAGACTTACATAACCCAATTAATACGCTGGATAATCCGTCTTTAATTTCATTATCGTTCCTGATAGGAATAGTCTTGGATAAATTAACCAACGTGCTGAACATATCGCTCATCATAAGTTCGGCAGCAATTTGATTTGTTTCCTTGCCTGGTACTTCCGTCAAATTTGACGGAAGTTGTTCTATTTTTTCCATCACCCCCATATCTTCCAGGGAATAATGCATTTCCTGATAGGAATAAATAATTGCCTCTGCTGTTTCGTACTGAGGTAAAAATACATCCAGTTCGCTTTCATCTGGACAGATTTCAGTTTTTAATAAATGAGCTGCTAAATCTGGATTATTCAGACAGTTGGTAAAGTCTTCTATTCCATCGCCTATTTTTGTATCAGTACAAATATACTGATTACTAATTTCTTTCAGTTTTTTAGTCAATTCTATTTTGTTCATAATTCTTTCTCTTTGATCTTTTCTCTTTTACTTACCCGTATACTAAAACCATACACCCCATACCCCTCTAAAGAGGGGTATATGGTTTGTATGGTTTTTTTAGAGTATACAAGGCGTATATTTGTGTTAATTGTATGGTTTGTATGGTTCATAAAATCTCCCAATAATAATCACCATAGCCGGCTATTTTTCCCTCATTAAGTAACTTATCTCTGCAGCGATTGAAGGCCTGAAGTTTGGCTGCCATCATCTTTTTTCGATCATTATCATCACCATTAAATGGTAATAATGGATAAGCAGTTTTCCTCCATGTTGCAGAATAAATCACTTTCTTTTCTTTCAAGCCACCAAACTTTCCTTTCATTTCTGAGGTCGCATCAATGCCATGAACTTCAGTTGATTCTCTCAGTGCCTTGAGAAGCATCTGTTCTTTATGGTTTATTTTCAGTGTTTTTTTCTGCTCAATATATTCAGTTTGTTCAATGGTAGGAACATTAATAAAATTACCTTCCTCATCCTTCCAATCAATTTCAGTGGAGTTTATTTTGAATGCTATTGGCTGGGGCGGTTCGATATCTTTTGCCTTGGTATTGCTCATGGTGACGATGTTGTCTGTTTTATTAATTTTATATTCAACATCAACAGCTGCGTGAAGTGATGAAGCGCCACGACTTCTATCTTTATTTCCATGGCCACTATGATGAACAACTAACACCGTTGCATTGTTTGACCTCAGATAAAGGTCAATGTTTTGCACGAATATTGTCATATCTTTAGTGGAATTTTCATCACCGCCAAAATTTCTGTTTAAGGTATCAATGATAATAAGTTCAGCACCCGGGCAAATAACATCAATTGAATTCTTTACTGCCTGGGCACTTCTGTACTCTGTCAATGCTGCAGGTGTTTGAGATATGAACAAATTATCAGCTTTGATGTCATACTTCTTTTCAAGACCCTTGAACCGCCTGGAAAGACCACCAAATCCTTCACCAGCTAAATAGACTACTTGTGACTGTTTTACTTTATGACCATGCCAATCAGTACCAGTTGCAACACAAAAGGCCATATCAAGAGCGATTAAGGTCTTCCCCCCAGCTGGTTCACCAAACAGATGACCTAAGTTATTTATTTCCAAAATATCTTTTATCTGCCAATGTGAGAATGTTTGTTTTTCAGTTAAACTGGTGGCTGGTACCAAACTAAACATTTTTTTATTGAAATCATAAGTCTGAACAATGTTTTCAGGTGTAGGTTGATACCCTGCAGCCTCCATTACTTCTTTTGGAAAATTCATATATAATTGTTCTCGTATTTTTGTTCTGTAGATAGCTTTGCCCATTGCTGATAAGCCGTATCCAATGACCGCTCAATCATTAGTTGCTTATGACGTGCATGGGTGAAGTTATATTTATTAATTGTTTTTATTGCCTGTTTTGCCAGTTCTCTATCATCTTGTGATAACCACTTTCTCTTTTTCACATCACCAGCAAATAAAGCTATAACCCTGTAGGAAGAGATACACTCTTGATCTATTTGGTATTGTGATTTCTGACGGTGATATTCAGCTTTATTGAACGAATCATTAGCAGGGAATAGATCAGATACTTTCAGTCCTAAAGCACCGGTAATATCTTCCATGGTGCAATGATTACTGAAGCAGGTCAGTAGTAGTTTTCCATCATGGCCATTACTGAAGGACAGGTTTAAATCCTTTCCTCCATGTCCTGGGCATTGACTACGAGAGCCTTTTACTTGATATCCATTTGCCTGGAGAATTTGACTTAAATCAGTGGCGTTCATTTTGGCAATCTCACCCGTATTGCAGGAAGTTGCGGATCACCAAATGCCTTAATTGTCGTTCTATAAAGGCAGACTTGAGAACCTGGCCAGTCTTCAACCTGAGTGGAACGGGTTATTTTTGCTATAGAACGTCCATTGGTACGATTCAGAGCCAGTTTTTTAGGCGTCTTTTCAAATGATAAACAAACCATATCTTTGACCCGGTTATTTGGGCTAGTCACCTTTTCGATACTGGCACCGGCAATAGTCAGACAAATATCTCTATCAACCGGCAAATCATCTGCAGCTAAAAACTCTGACTCTGATGCCTGTCGATAGGAGCCGGTCACTTGCCCTGCAACTGCTGCACTCATAATGTCACTCCCTCAAAAGTAATCTGCTCACCATCGTCTAAAGCCCATGCAGGAAGTGATAAGTCAAAATTGTTTTCTAAGCCTGGCCATTGATCAGACTCCAAACATTCAGCAAGTTTTCTGAGTAGTTCGCGGTATTTCACCCGACCTATTTCTGCTGACTCATCAGATAATTGATAAACTACACAAAGGTAAGGGGCATCTTTCTGAATTACGATGTATCGATACTGAACATCACGACCTGTGACTTGTTTGATTCCATCCAAATACATTGCCTGGCTAATGTGATAACCAAAATCCATTATTGAACGTGCAAATGCATGAGGTTTGGCATTTCGTGTGGATTTAATGTCCGTGCAGAATTGATCATTAAGTTGATCCGGTCTAACTTTAAGGTTTACTCCTGTCTCATCATCCGTAAAAAATAATGATTGTTCAGCTCGACCACCACTTAACAAACTTACTGCTTCAGAGTTGGATTGCACTGAGTGAAGCATCTGCATGAACTTGCTTAGCTCATCAGGGGTAACAATAGATATCCCTGTCTGTTTCTGAAATTCTCCATACCAATTGGCTGCAGGCTTTGTAATAATTTCAGGTACATCATTAGCACCATGCTCCAGGAACCAATCAGCCCAGCTTTCACGATCTGCTTTTGAACGCTTGCCAATATTAGGAGCAGTTAAATATTCTTCATTTAGCTTTTCAGGTTCTAAAATGCAGGTGTGAATTAATGAACCAATACGAAAACAATCTTTATATTCCTGTGGGTTGTTCTGGTGATATTGTAAAACAGCAGGAACCTCAGCTTGTTTTACTGAAGTGCTGCCATATGCTGACTCAGCGTGATAATCCGCATTTGATAGATTTGGTTGCTGGCTTGTGTTACTCATAATTCGCTAACTCCTGTATATTTATCAGATGCAAAATCAATAAAACGAACCATTAAGCTCGAATCAATTTCAAGCAAAAAACCTGCAAGATCAGATTTCATACTCTTAAACTTATCTTTGGTGTAATAGTCATCAGATTTATTCATGATTTGCAGGAATTCTGCATATGATATGCAGGATAGGATTCTTAGTATTTCAATCATCTTAGGCAGCCTCGTTATCACGATTTTTCATAAGATTGTTTAACCAATCAGAAACTTCAGATTCGATCCAGCCTGTAGAGTTGGGACCCAATGCAACAGACTGGGGAAACTCATTGTTTTTCATTTTGAGGTATATTGATCCTTTACTGAGACCGGTAATCTCAAGGATTTTTGGAAGTCTTATTATCTTAACCATGTCTTTTCCTTTTATTTAAAGTGGAAAATATGGAATAAGATAAAACCACATTGTTCCGCTTTGCTTTCTGGGTAACGTGGTTAGAATATTATGTTTTGTTTTATGAGGATGTCAGGGAGGTAGTGGGAATTACAGGGAGGGAATTCCCTCCCTGAATAGTAGTTTAAGTTATTAATTTAATAGGATAAAATTAATTTTTGTATTTTTTTATAAAATTCCTTTTGAAGCTCTCTATTTTTTGCTAGCTCATATTTATTTTGATACTTTTTCCAGAATTCTTTACCCCTAATAGAGCTATTTTTAATTTTTTTGAATATTACTTCATTTCGCTTATAAAGAACTGCTAATGCTTCTTCACCAGTTAAAGGTATTACTTCTTTTCCTTTATTATTGACAGGCAATTTAAAACCATCTTTTTTTAATCTATTAGAAATATATTCTACATAGTTATCTAGTTCTATTATTCTATCTTGATTAATTTTAGATATTTTTTCCCCTTGTTGTTTCTTTTCTTCATTCTGATGATCTTCTTTAATTAATTTATTAAGAAATTTTTCAGCTTGTTCTTTATCTGCTCTTAAAATGTATATGTCAGATTCATCTATTTTTGTATACTCATCTATTTGTACTTGTTGCTCTGGATATTCTAACGGACAATTAAACCCACTCTCTATTTCTTCTTCTGACCACATTGTAAGTGTGCCACTTTTTTTTAATCGCTTTATGGAGTCCGTTTCTTTTGAAATATATTCATAAATTGGGATATTAAATTTATCTGCAATATAGGTTTTAGCATCTGATTCATACCCGTCCAAAAATTCCATTTTTATAGTTTTAAAATTTGCACTTAAACTCTCAATATTTTCCAGACAGTAAAACCCTTTAAATAGAGGGTCACCTTTAACTCTTTCAAAAAAATCAATATTGAACGTAAGAAAATCATCATTTGTAACATGACCTTTCACATAGTTTTCAAGTTGTGCCCATTTAACTTTCTTTTTACTTTTTTCTTCATGTACAGCTTCATTGTCCAAAAGCCGCTCAAGTTCATTAGATAATATGTTCACTTCATCTGAGGTTAATTCATCATAATAGTTTGTGATTTGGGCATCATAAATAGATAACTCACCAGTTTCTACAAGTGATAAATCAAGTTTAATTGAAAACCCTATGAGTTCATCTATAAAAATTTCCCTATAACACCATATTTTATAAGGCCATGATATTTTATTAGTATGCAATATTAATTTATTATTAGATGCTAAGTTAAAAATAGTATTGGGTATTATTTCAGATTGTGGATATTTTAATTTCCAGTTATCAATAAGCTCGCTAAGAGAATAGCTTGATGGTTGTAAAAAATTCATAAATTCACCCTATCAAAGGCAATTATCACAAAATAGAAAGCCAGGTAAAAAACGGTGATAAATCGTTAAGTTCGGGAGCTACCCTATTACCTGACTTGTTCAGTTTAGCCAAAATTAGCTAATATTACTTTTTGTTCATTCATTAAGTCATGCACATAATCACCCCAAAACTGCAACATCTCTTTTCTTTGATCTGCATACTCAGCTTTATTGTAAACACCACGGATCCCTTTTATCTGATGATTCAATGATTTCTCAATCACGTCACTACTAAAGCCGGTTTCATGCAATAAGGTGCTGGCCGTTCTCCGGCTGTCATGGATTGTAAAACGTGGTATTTCGAAATTAATGGTCTTCAATGCATGATTAAGGGTGGGCTCAGCTATAGGCTGATCTAACTGATAATGTGAAGTTGGCAGCACCCAGTCAGAATCACCCGCCAATTTTTTCAGTTCTTTAAATAACTTCTTTGCATGAGTGGATAAATAAACAGCATGAGGAATGCCATTTTTGCTATTCTCTTTTGGAATATTCCAGACATCATCTTCAATATGTTCCCACCTGGCTTTAATTAACTCACCTTTTCTTACCAGGGTAATTAATATCAGGTGTAGGGCTATTTGATAGGTTCTGTTTATATTTGACTGGTAGAGAGCTAATAAATAGGTTCTGATTTCATCCGGGGAAAGTGTCCTATCCCTACTTTTAGATTTGAATACATATTTTGGTGCTATGG
>JAHXIV010000042.1:60941-73651 GCA_025655455.1 gamma proteobacterium symbiont of Taylorina sp. | reverse complement strand
GGCCAAAGCTGGGTTATGAGTGACTAACTGTTGAGAAATTGCATATTCAAAAATACGTTTCATCAAATTTCTTAACTCGAGTGCTACAGCATCAGAGCCTTTTAATTTTTTACGCTCAACAATTGAAAGAATATCCTCAGTAGTTATTTTATCTAACTCTTTTTCACCCATTGCCGGATAGATATCTCTTAAAAGATATCGATGTATTCCTGTTGGATTTTTTCTATCCTTAACTACTATGTTTTTATAATAATCCTCTCCAAATTCTTTCAGAGTGAATGATCTTTTCTTACCAGGACTTTTACCTTTCTGGATGGCACCTTCCATCTTCCCTCTTTCGATCCTGGCATCTGACAATGAAACACCTGGATAATGCCCAACACTAATTGTTTTTCTCTTACCATTTTGAGTATATCGATATAACCAACGCTTTTTTCCTGCAGGAGAAATCTCAAGCATTAAACCTTGCCCATCAGTAACTCGATACTTTTTATCTTTAGGTTTTAGTGCTTTGATACCAGTAGAAGTTAAACTCATAATTTATGTCCGAATTTTACTAGTTTTCTATTGAGTGGTACTCAAGCTTCAAAAATATTATTTTTATAGCTTTATGATTTATAAATAAAATTCACTAAATTGGTACTCAAATATTTAGAAACTACTACCAGAGTACCAATTGGAGTACCACTAATTCTTGATTTCGATTGTACTCCTTTGAACTAGATAATACAATAACACTATATTTAATGCGGGTTATAGAGGTGTTTTAGACTGGATAAAACGGGGTAAAATTCGGACTTATTTTCCAATACAAAAACTAGTGAATATTTTTCCAAGTAGATCATCTGAACTAAACTCACCGGTTATTTCTGATAATGAATTTTGTGCCTGACGCAACTCTTCAGCTAATAATTCACCTGCTGCATAATCTTGCAATTGAATTAGACCATTTTCAACAGATAAAATGGCTTTTTGTATGGCTTCAAGGTGTCGTCTTCTGGCCATAAAAGTACCCTCTCCTGCACTTTGATAACCCATTGATTTTTTTAAATGGCTGGTTAATAAATCAATACCTTGTATTTTTTTTGCAGAGATATAAATTTCTGTGCGATGTAAACCTTCTACAATATAAGGTTTTTCATCTATTTGATCGATTTTATTATGAATAATTGTGATATTGATAGATTCAGGAAATTGATTTAGTAATTGTTGATTAATTTCATCATTCTCTGCCTCCTTTATTTTAGTCTCATCTACAACCAGAAGAACTTCATCTGCATTTTTAATAACATCCCAGGCTCGTTGTATGCCTATTTGTTCAACCTTGCAATCACTCTCACGTAAGCCTGCTGTATCAATAATATGTAATGGCATACCATCAATATTAATTTCTTCTTTCAACACATCTCTGGTTGTTCCGGCAATATCTGTTACGATAGCTGACTCTTTTCCTGACAATGCATTGAGCAAACTGGATTTTCCTGCATTAGGCTGTCCAGCAATGGCAACTGTCATTCCCTCACGCATTAAACAACCCTGCTCTGTCTTGTATAAAATCTTCTTTAAATCAATGATAATATTTTTTGTATCCTTTTCTACTTTGCCATCCGATAAAAAATCAATTTCTTCTTCTGGAAAATCAATGGCAGCCTCAACATATATACGTAATTTTGTGAGTACTTCCACCTGATCATGAATTAACTTTGAAAATTCTCCTTGTAATGAACGTAGGGCAGAACGTGCTGCTTGTTCACTACTGGCATCAATTAAATCTGCAATAGCTTCCGCCTGAGTCAGATCAAGCTTATCATTTAAAAATGCTCTTTCGCTAAATTCACCCGGTTTAGCTGGTTTTGCTCCAAGAGAAAACACTCTTTGTAATAAGATATCCATTACTACCGGCCCGCCATGTCCTTGTAATTCAATGACATCTTCACCAGTAAATGAATTTGGTGCTGGAAAATAAAGGGCTATACCAGAATCAATAATAGCTTCATTATTATTATCCGATGTATCAAAGAAAGGTAAGTAATGTGCGTAACGCGCTTTTAGTGTGGATTTAAGGACTTTTTCTGCAATATGAAGGGACAATGGGCCTGATAAACGAATAATGCCAATACCCCCTCGACCGGGGGCAGTAGCTAATGCGGCAATGGTAGTGATGCTTTTATCTAAATCATCCATTCTCAATTTTTCTGGTAATATACCATTGTTGACTAATTGATAATAAATTATTCACGACCCAATATAAAACCAGACCTGATGGGAAGAAGGCAAAAAAGACTGTAAATATGATAGGAAGCATCATCATAACTTTAGCCTGTACCGGATCCATGGGTGCTGGATTCAACTTTTGTTGTATAAACATAGAAATACCCATTATGAGCGGTAAAACATAATACGGATCAGGTGCTGACAAATTATTTAACCACAACATAAAATCTGCTTGACGCATTTCAACACTTTCTAATAATACCCAATATAAAGAAATAAATACTGGTATTTGAACAACGATAGGTAAACAACCCCCAAGAGGATTTATTTTTTCTTTCTTATACAACTCCATCATTGCTTTATTTTTTTCTGCTGCATTATCCTTATGTTGTTCCTGTATCTGTTTTAATCTAGGCGATACTTTTCTCATGTGAGCCATTGATTTATAAGATGTTTCTGATAATTTATAAAAAATAGCCTTAATAATAATGGTTAAAAATATAATTGACCAACCCCAGTTATTAACAACATTTTGAATTTTATCCAGTAACCAGTAAATTGGATGAGCAATGACTGATAAAAAACCATAATCAACTGTATTGTCTAATCCAGGAGCTAAATCCTTAATAACTAATTGTAATTTAGGACCAATAAACAATGAATCAATAAACTCAGCTTTACTTTTTGCATCAATGCTTTGCTGTGCTGAAATTGTACCAACTATGTAATGCGGATCAGCACTATTTCTATCACTAACTCTTGTATAATATGTTTCCTGACTAGTTTGAGAGGGTATCCAGGCACTCATAAAATAATGTTGAATCATAGATATCCATCCACCAGTGTTACTCATACTTAAATTTTCTTCCAGCATGTCTGGAAATTTAATTTTTTCAAATCCATCAACTTCTTTAGATATCATTGCACCGGTATAGGTTTGAATAAACATATTTGCTTGTTCTAAGCTGGTTCTTTGTAATTGACGATAAAGATGCCCCTGCCAGATCATGTCAGAATTATTAATCAATTCATGCTTAACTTTTATATTGTACTGACCCGCATAGAATGTGTAAGTTTTAATTAAAGTAAACAAGCCATCATCTGAAACCCATTTTAAAGGAACTATTAACTCATTTTGACCTTCAAGATCATAAGTTAGCTGTTCAATCTTATATTTAACATTATGATCAGGCGCGTATTTATTATCTTCCGATGAGACTAATAAACCCGTTTGACCAATAAAAAACAAACCGGTTTTGTCATTCATTATAATAACAGGACTGGGATCATTATTAACATCAACTGGATAATCTAATAAGGCTACCCTTCTAATATCTCCACCTATGCTATCAATTTGAATGTCAAAAACATCTGTTTTAACATGAATCCTCTGATCATTATTAACTTTTTTAGCAGCAGAAGGTGCAGTTATTACCTTGTTTTCATCTGAATTGTTAACTGGTAGAGAAGGTAAATCATTTATTAATTGTTTTTTTACATTCTTATCTAAAACTGCATTGTTTTGATTTGACATATCAGAACTTTCGCTGCTTACCACTGAATGTGGATTGACTTGTATTTTCCATGACTGCCATAATGACATTGAAACTAACAAAAAAGCAGCAAATAAAATTAAACGTTGTGTATCCATATGAATTTATAAATCTCTGACTTTAATTATTGGTGATTATTCTTTTTTCTGGAACAGGATCAAGTCCACCAGGATGAAAAGGATGGCATCTTAATAGCCTTTTTAATCCCATAAAACTGCCTTTGAATACTCCAAAACGTTCTATCGCTGTATGAGTATAACAAGAGCAAGTGGGTAGATAACGACAATTATTGCCTAATACAGGGCTAATCAGGTATTGATATGCTTTTATAACAATTAATACCATCTTTTTTAAAGTATTTTGAATAAAGCTTTGTAAAGCATTCAATTTTCACAACCCTTGACTTTAAAAGATGGAATTTTAACAGATTATAACTTTTTAGGTAACTTACAATCCTTAAGATAACAATTTTTTTCTTAAATAATTAAATTGTTTTGCTAACGATTGAGTTATTATCTGATTATCAAATTTATCAATACCCGGGCGGACTAAAATAATATAATCTGCCTGAGCAATTTTTTTTTTGTTAAGACGAAAGAATTCTCTGGAAAGGCGTTTAATACGATTTCTATGAACGGCTGTTTTAACTGACTTTTTAGCAATAGCTAATCCTAATCGAGCTTGCCTCTGTTTAGGATTTTCTTTAACTAGTATCGTTAATATTTTATCAGATGAACGTATTGGCCGATTAAAAACAAAAGTAAAATCTGATGGTAGGAGAAGTCTAAGCTGTCGAGCAAATTTTTTATTAGAAAGTTTATTATCAGGTAACATTTTATTGCCTGGCTTTCTTCATGAAAACAAGTACTTTAGGCGTCATAATATTGCTTAAAGATAGCTCTTTTTTACCGTAATTTTTGGAAATAATTAAACTGCGATTTGATGACGCCCTTTTGCACGGCGAGCATTTAAAATTTTTCTACCTGCCTTGGTTGCCATACGTGCACGAAAACCATGTGTACGTTTACGTTTCAGATTACTTGGTTGGAAAGTTCTTTTCATTGAAATTTACTCTTATTATAAAATATATAATTTAATTATTTATCACAAAATAATAATAAGCTTAAAAGCTTTTATTGAGCCGGATATTATAAAATTTATTTATTATTTAGTCAACCATTAAATTTATTTTCTATTTATAAATAATTCTTTATAAAAACAAGAATTATATATCTGAAATTTAATTTTGCTGTTTTTAAGTGATTCAGTCTTTTAATAATATAATTTATATATATTTATTAATTATTATTATTAGCTTCAGTATTTTCTGTTTATAAGTATAATATTTCTTTTATAAACAATTTGTTAAATGTTTTAAAAGTATATTGTTTTTTGTTATTTATTTGTGGATAAATTGTTAATTAATATTTTCTGTTATACAATAGGGTAACTTATTAACAATCCATATTCAGTTAATTAATAGGTTTTATACAGATTTATCCACAAGGTATTTTAGAAAATATTTCGGATAAAACTTCCATTTTTTTTAAGAAAAAAGCTTCAGATTTTTTTGTTTTTCTAAGTTATTTCTTATTTCCTAATTTTTATATATAGTTTCTATGAAATTTAATATTTGGCAACAATGTTTAGTAACTCTGGAAAAAGAGGTTTCTGCTCAGGATTATAAAATATGGGTGCTTCCTCTTCAGGCGCAACTATTATCAGAAACGGATCTGATTTTATTTGCACCTAATAAATTTGTTGCAGATTTTGTAAAAAAAAGATTTTTATCTAATATATCGAGTATTATCTCAAAATTGTCCGACAATCTAATATCAGTTGATTTACAGGTAGGGAGTGTAAAAAAACAGCAAGATAGTTGTAAAGACTCTAAGAAAAAAAATATTATTGATTTAAAACTTTCTAATACTGCTACAGAAGAAATTACAAATCATACCTTTTCTACAATATCTTCCAATACTATACCTACATCCTTTAATAAAAAAAGTACTCATAATTCTGATGGTAATTTTACTAATTATCAATCTGCTCTGAGTAAAGATATGACTTTTGATACATTTGTTGAAGGTAAGTGTAATATGTTGGCTCGTGCAGCTGCGTTACAAATCGTTGAAACTATTAGTAAAAATGGTAACAATAATAATTATAATCCTTTTCTTATTTATGGTGGTGTCGGGCTTGGTAAAACTCATTTAATTCATGCTTTAGGTAATATTATTGTATCCGAAAATCCTGGTTCTAAAGTTATTTACTTGCATTCAGAACGGTTTGTTCAACAAATGATAACAGCACTACAAAATAAAAATATTGAAAAATTCAAAAATTTCTATCGTACCGTTGATGTTTTGTTAATTGATGATATTCAGTTTTTTGCTGGCAAAGAACGTACCCAGGAAGAATTTTTTCATACCTTTAATACTCTTCTGGAAGGTCAAAAACAAATTATCATGACATGTGATATTTTTCCTAAGGAAGTTTCAGGTCTTGAGGATCGATTAAAATCCAGATTTGGCTGGGGTTTAACAGTTGCCATTGATTTACCCGATACAGAAACCCGCGTTGCAATTTTAATGTCAAAAGCTACTCAGGCTAATATTGATTTACCTCAGGATGTAGCTTTTTTTATTGCACAAAGAATACGTTCAAATATTCGTGAATTGGAAGGTGCCTTAAGGAGAGTGATTGCTACAGCACATTTTCAGGGAAAAAAAATATCAGTAGAATTTGCTAAACTTGCACTTCATGATTTAATCACTCTACAAGATAAGCAGGTTTCTATTGAGAATATTCAAAAAATTGTAGCTGAGTATTATAAAATTCGTGTAGCAGATCTGCACTCTAAACGTCGTACTCGTTCAATTACACGACCCAGACAAATAGCAATGGCTCTGACTAAACATTTAACTAATCATAGCCTGCCTGAAATAGGTGATGCTTTTGGTGGCAGGGATCATACCACTGTTTTATATGCCTGTAGAAAAATAGAAGAACTTAGACGAGAACAGATAGTTATTGAAGAAGATTATATATTCCTTCATCGTCATTTAACTTCTTAAAAAATTTATTAGTAACTCTTTTTTCAAGGATTTTGAAAATGAAATTTACGATTAATATTGATGTTTTATTACCTATTTTACACTCAGTAATCGGTGTAATAGATAGTAGACCTTCTCTTGCAATTTTATCAAATTTTCTTATTCAAATTAAAGATGGAGTTATTTTAATTACTGCAAGTGATTTGGAGGTTGAAATTACTGCTAATTATAATATTGATGTTAACTTAAATTGTTCTTTTACAGTGCCGGCAAAAAAGTTTTTTGATATATGTAAAAATATTGATCAAGGTGTATTATTAAATTTTGAACTTAAAGAAAATAAACTAGTTCTTAGATCTAAAAGTGGCCGGTTCATTTTATCAACACTCTCTGTTGATGGTTTTCCTAACCTTGACCCTATGAGTTCTTTATCTGAATTTTCAATACCACAAAAACACTTAAAATTAGTTATTGAAAATACTCAGTTTTCTATGGCTAATCAGGATGTTCGTTACTATTTAAATGGATTATTATTTGAAATATTTAATAATGAGCTAAGAACAATTTCTACTGATGGTCATCGATTAGCTTATTCTTTTACAAATCAACTTTCTAATTTAATTAATATTCCAAAGGATACGACTCAACAAATCATTGTACCTAGAAAAGCTATTTCTGAATTAAATCGATTACTTGATGATAGTGATGATATTATAAATATTTCTTTATCGACTAATCATCTAAATATTATATTTAATAATTTAAAATTTACTTCAAAACTTGTTGACGGACGCTTTCCTGATTACCAAAGAGTGATTCCCCCTATTGAACTTTGCAGTAAAACTATTATTGTCGATAGAGTTTTACTTAAACAAGCACTCTCACGAATTTCTGTTTTATCTACTGAAAAATTTAGAGCTGTACGACTAGAATTTTCTGAAAATAATCTTGTTGCTCTTGTTCATAATCCTGAGCAAGAGGAAGGTGAGGAATGTGTTTCTATCGATTACCATGGCGAAAATTTTATTATTGGTTTCAATGTAAATTATCTTATAGATGCATTAAATGCAATAGATGAAGATCAGGTTTCTCTTAAATTAACTGATTCAAATAGTAGTTGCCTTATAACTGGTCTTACTGATATCACTTCAAAATATGTAGTGATGCCTATGAGACTTTAATAATCATGCCTCTTGATTTTATCAATATTTATAACGCTCGTAACCTCAAGGATTTCTCTTTACAAGCTATACCAACTTTTAATATTATTCATGGTACTAATGGATCTGGAAAAACAACTATTCTTGAGTCTATTTATTTTCTATTAAGAAGTAGAATTTTTAGAAATAATAAATATAAAAGTTTTATTAATTCTGATTCTAATGAGTGTACTATCTTTTCTAAATTTAACTCTTCTAATATTTCTAAACCTCATAATAATTCTTTTACTATTGGTATTAAACGCACTAAGGATTCATTGCAACCATTAATCCATTTAAATCAAAAAAAAATATTCTCTTTATCTCAAATTTCTAATCTTGTTTTATTAGGATTAATATGTCCTGAAAGTTTTAATTTACTTGATTCTGGTCCAAGTGTTCGTCGTAAATTTTTGGATTGGGGTGTGTTTCACGTGGAACATGAATTTATTGACTCTTGGAATTCCTATAAGAAAATTCTAGATAATAGAAATAAAATTTTAAAAAAATTAAAAAATGACAATACTGGACTTGATAGATTATCAGTAAATAAATTGTATGATCTTAATTGTTGGAAACCACAACTGATTTTATATAACAATAAATTAACTAGATATAGAAAAAATCAACTTCAGTCAATTAAAAACTTTTTTTTTAATTTTTTAAAGGTTTTTTCTGAAAGTCTTTCAAATAATATCAGTATTAATTTTTATCAAGGTTGGTCAAACAATCTTAGCTATGAAGAGTATATAGATAATAAATTGTCTTATGATCTGTCTGTTGGATATACAAGATATGGTTCTCATAGAGCGGATATTATTATTAACTACAATAATCAGCCAGCTAATGATATTTTATCTCGTGGTCAAAAAAAAATAATTATTATTTGTTTGATACTCTCTCAATTTCAATTTTTAAAAATTAATCATAACTCAGAAGGACATAGTTTATTATTACTAGATGATATGGATAGTGAACTTGATGATTCTAATCTTAATAAATTATTTATGATTTTAAAAGATATTAACACTCAGGTATTTGCAACTACCACTAATAAAAGAAAATATCATTTTATAGAAGAAAATGCAAAATTGTTTCACGTGAAACATAATTAATATAATGGAAAAACAAGAGGATGAATTTTTCATGATCGAGTATAATGGACAACCTGTAAACATTTAATAGATTTAAAAGAAAGTGGAGTTATAGTATCATGAGTGATGAGAACACTTACAATTCGTCAAATATTAAAGTACTAAAAGGTCTTGATGCAGTTAGAAAAAGGCCAGGAATGTATATTGGTGATACAGATGATGGGACAGGTTTACATCATATGGTATTTGAAGTAGTAGATAACTCTATTGATGAAGCACTTGCAGGATATTGTTCCAATATAAATGTTATTATTCATAGTAATGGCGGTGTCAGTGTTAAAGATGATGGACGGGGAATTCCAGTAGACTATCATGAAGAAGAAGGACGTTCAGCGGCTGAAGTTATATTAACTGTGTTACATGCCGGTGGAAAATTTGATGATAATTCTTACAAAGTATCTGGGGGATTACATGGAGTAGGTGTTTCTGTTGTTAATGCTTTGTCAAAAAAACTTACTATGACAATCCATAGAGAAGGTAAAATTCATCAACAGTTTTATGAGATGGGTGAACCAGTAACTGACATGAAAGAAATTGGTGAAACGGAAACAACAGGAACAGAAATATATTTTTTACCAAGTGATGAAACATTTGGAGGTGATCTAGAATACCACTATGATATTTTAGCAAAACGATTGAGAGAACTTTCATTTTTAAATTCAGGTATTTGTATTACATTAGCAGATGAACGAAATGTAGATAAGCATGACAAATTTGAATATGTTGGTGGGATTAAATCATTTGTTGAACATTTAAACCGTAATAAAAGCTCATTACATAATAATATTATTTATTTTTCACATGAGAAAGATAATATTAATGTTGAAGTAGCACTTCAATGGAATGATACTTATCAGGAAAATATCACCTGCTATACCAATAATATTCCACAAAGAGATGGAGGAACTCATCTAGCCGGTTTTCGTTCTGCTTTAACCCGTACATTAAATCAATATATTGATCAGAATGGTATGGCTAAAAAAGAAAAAGTGGCTACTACAGGAGATGATTGTAGAGAAGGATTAACAGCTGTACTTTCTATTAAAGTGCCTGATCCTAAATTTTCATCTCAAACTAAAGATAAACTTGTTTCATCAGAAGTGAAAAGTGTTGTTGAATCAGTGATGGGAGAAAAACTTCAAGAATTTCTAGATGAAAATCCAGCAGATTCAAAAGTGATCTCTTCTAAAATAATTGAAGCAGCAAGAGCCAGGAATGCTGCGAGAAAAGCACGTGAAATGACAAGAAGAAAAGGTGCTTTAGATATAGCAGGTTTACCTGGAAAATTAGCAGATTGTCAGGAAAAAGATCCGGCCTTATCAGAATTATTTTTGGTAGAGGGTGACTCGGCTGGTGGTTCTGCTAAACAGGGAAGAGATAGAAAGACACAAGCAATCCTTCCTTTAAAGGGTAAAATTTTGAATGTTGAAAAGGCACGCTTTGATAAAATGCTTTCTTCTGCTGAAGTAGGTACATTAATTACTGCTATGGGAACCGGGATAGGTAAAGAAGAATTTAATATTGAAAAATTGCGCTACCATCGAATTATTATTATGACAGATGCAGATGTTGATGGATCACATATCAGAACTTTATTATTGACTTTCTTTTACAGACAAATGCCAGAGTTAGTAGAAAATGGTCATATTTACATTGCTCAACCTCCCTTGTATAAAATAAAAAAAGGGAAGCAGGAAAAATATGTCAAAGATGATAATGAGTTAAATGAATATTTACTGCAAGTTGCATTAGATAAATCATCTCTTTATCCAGATGAAGGAGCACCTGCGATTAGTGGTATAGCATTAGAAGAATTAAGCAAAAGTCACTTAGTTGTAAGCGCCATAAAAGATCGGCTATCCAGTCGCTATAATAAAAAATTTCTCGATAGTTTAATGGAAGTTAGAAAAATAAAAGTAGATGAATTTTCTGATCAATCAATAATAAATCAATGGATTGAAGAAATTAATCAAGTGATTAATAGAGATAAAAATACGTCACTCAGTTTTGCTGTTAAATTTAATGAAAAATCAGATGGTGAATTAGGGTTGCTTGTGATTGAGACGCGTCATGGTGTTGCTCATAATTACTTAATACCAAAAGAATTTTTTTATTCAGGTGAATACAAAACCATTATGGAATTTTCTGAACAATTAGATGGTTTATTAACAGTGGGTAAGGCATTTGTTCAAAGAGGTGATAAGAAAGTACAGATAGATACTTTCGAAGAAGCTCATGCATGGTTATTTAATGAATCAAAACGTGGTCAACACATTCAGCGATACAAAGGACTGGGTGAAATGAATCCAGAACAGCTTTGGGAAACGACATTAGATTTCGAAGTAAGACGTTTATTACAAGTAAGAATTGAAGATGCTGTTGCGGCAGATGAAATATTTACAACTCTAATGGGTGATCACGTAGAACCACGCAGAGAGTTTATCGAGAGCAATGCCTTATCCGTTAGTAATATTGATATTTAATTTTTAATGCCTAAATTACCAGAAAAAACAAAGCAAATTGCTCAGATTCATGCACAGTTGATTAATAGTGTAGTGATGGCTTGTCAAAATAAAATGTTATTACCTCAATTAGAACCCGCTTTAATAGCCGCTGAAAATAACGGTTGGCTGATACTTGTTGCTAAAATAAGGAAAATTTTAGCAGGTTCTCGTAATACAAAAATATTAATTGGATTAGACGAAGAAGATGCAGCTATTGTATTGGCAATTTTGGTTGGATTGCAGGATTCAACACAATTACCAAAGCCGATTAAAAAAGAAGATACAAAATTTGCTGCTCCAGGTTTAGCAAAGATGATTGATGCTGCTGCCAATGGTGATGTTCAAGCACTCTCATCATTGGGAAATATGGTTGAACAAATGTCTGCAATTCCAGGTAATATGCAAAAAATTTCTGCAGTAATAAAGCCACTGATTGATGGTGAAAGAGAGCTAAAAAAATTATCAAAAAACATGGATGAGGAAGCAATTCAATTGCTTGAAAATATATTACATGAACTGGAAAAATAAATTATCATTAATTAGGTTATATGGCCTACATTTGTGTTATATAACCTAAGATTTGTTGATTTTAATTATTATTAATTTCTATAAGTCTATGAATTATAACTATATTAGTAAAAAGGAATAGTTATTGCAGTATATGTTCTTTTTTAACACTATATATGGTTGGATTTAATGAAATTTTTCAAACTTTTTTTAAACACAAACTCGCCCACTGTCATATTTACAGATAAATATGTATGCAACAGAACAGAGAATAAGTTTATTGGCCGAAGGCTCTCAGCTATAACACTTTCTGTAATTTCAGCAATTACTGTAGTACAAGTATCCGCAGAAGAGATTCCTTCTATCTCCATTGAAGGAACAACAATTAGTGATGTCAGTGGTCAGGAAATTAAATCAGCAGATGTTGCTGAAGCACTGACAAAAAAAGTGCCCACTATTTCATTAATACGCCGCAGCGGTATCGCTAATGATATTATTCTTAGAGGTCAAAATAAGGATAATA
>JAHXIV010000042.1:0-60931 GCA_025655455.1 gamma proteobacterium symbiont of Taylorina sp. | reverse complement strand
ATATCACTATAGATAATGCAAAAATTTATGGTGCCTGTCCTAATAGAATGGATCCCCCTACTTCTCATGTTCTAGCCAATAATATTGAAAGTATTGAAATCATTGAAGGTCCATATGATGTGGAAAATTTTGGTACTCTCAGTGGTGTAGTGAAGGTTACTACTAAAAAACCGGAAGAAGAATTACATGGTGAAATCAGCGTGAACTTCGGTAGCTGGAATTACCAGAAACAAGCAATGAGTTTCAGTGGAGGTAATGAAAAAGTTCGCGGTTTGGTGAGTCTTTCAAGTGAAAGCAGTGATCAATATGAAGATGGTAATGGTGATAATTTTTATGATCAGATAGAGAATTTGGGTTTAACCGGGCCAGCTGCGATGGTTCAATATAAAGATTCAAATAAAAATATGGAAGCTTATGATAAAAAAACCTTCATGGGTAAATTCTACTTTAATTTAATTGATAATCATGAAATGGGTATTAGTTATACTGCTAATAGAAGTGATGATGTTTTATATCCATCAAGTAAAATGGATGCACTCTATGACGATTCAAATATTTTAAATCTGGATTATTCAATTAAAAATATGGGTTCTTATTCAAAAAAACTGGACTTGCAATATTATCATTCTGATGTGATACATCCTATGTCAACCAAGTACAGACTATCATCAGGCCCCAATGCTGTGAATGAAGTGATTAGTAAATTAAGTACTGATATGGATGGTTTCAAAGTTAAAAATGCTTTTGATATCAATGGTACTATGGAAGGAATAATCGGTATTGATAGCAGTGTGAGAAACTGGGATGGAAAATATATTGGCTATGGTGCTAAAGCCGGTGTTAGTGGTAAAGCCAGTATTGATGATGTGGATACAGATAATACGGCAATTTTTGCTGAGTTAGAAAAACGTTATAACAATTTTACCATAAATCTTGGTGGTCGTTATGATGATGTTTCTATTGATCCAAATGGCAGCCAGCAAAGTAATGACTACGATTATTTTAGTGGTTTTGCCCGGGGTACTTATAAATTTACCGATGAAACCAATTTCTTTGGAGGGTTTGGTAAGTCCTCCCGTGTACCGGATGCCAGAGAACTTTACTGGAAAATGAGCAATGGTATGGAATCTGGTACACCTGATCTGGATAAAATAGATAATTATGAGATAGATTTTGGTGTGGAACATAATTTTACCAATCTGAGTGTTAAAACCAAATTATTTCATAGCTGGTTAAAAGACTATATCCATTACAATGATAGTAAGATGAAAAATAAGCAGGAAAATGTAGATGCGACTATTTATGGTTTTGATATAACCGGCCTATATTCTTTTACTGATGAGCTTTATCTTGATTTTGGTCTGGCTTATCAACGTGGTAAGAAAGATGAAGCACTAACTGGGCAAACGGATAAAGATTTAGCCAATATCCCACCTGCCAAACTGAACCTGGCTCTTAATTATGAATTTATGCCAAGCACTACGGGAAAAATGGAAGTGATTGCTGCAGATACCTGGAAAAATTATGATGAAGATAATGGTGAGCAGGAAATTGACAGCTATGCTGTGATGAACTTAAAACTGAGCCATGATCTAAATAAAAACTTTGAATTAACAGGAGGTATTGATAATATCTTTGATAAGGATTATGCCGTAAATAATACCTATCAGGATTTAATTTTACTCACAGATGGCTATGGTGATGTGATGAAAATAAATGAACCTGGTCGTTATTATTATGTCAATGCAGCATTTAAATTTTAAATAATCTCTTATAAAATATAAAACTTTAGCCCTGTCTTATTTGCAATATAATTATGTTTGCAAAACGATAGACAGCGGTAAAGTTTTATTAGCTGACGGCTATCTTAGGAATTATTTCTCAATCCCCTGCCCTGCCCTGTAACAATCCTATCAATTAATCTGCTTTTCTGCTAGATTAATATTTATGTCTATTATTTTCAAAACTCAAAATATCAGCCGAACCTATCAGATGGGAGAAGTAGAAGTCCATGCACTGCGAGGTGTTGATCTGGAACTTTTTGCAAATGAATTTACTGTGATTCTTGGCATGTCCGGTAGTGGAAAATCTACTCTTTTGAATATTCTTGGTGGTCTTGATATACCTTCTAAGGGAAAAGTATTTTATAAAGGTCTGGAACTTAGTCATGCTACTGAAGAACAATTGACAGATTATCGGCGTTATCATGTAGGCTTTGTTTTTCAATTCTATAACCTTATTCCCAGTTTGACTGCATTAGAAAATGTCACAGTGGTGACAGAAATAGTGAAGCAACCAATGCGGGCAGAACAGGCTTTGGAATTGGTCGGTTTAACACATCGCCTCAATCATTTTCCAGCACAATTATCTGGTGGAGAACAGCAAAGAGTAGCAATTGCCAGAGCAATTGCTAAAAATCCTTCTGTACTGCTTTGTGATGAACCAACAGGTGCTTTAGATATAGAAACGGGTATCTCTGTTTTAAAATGTTTAGAAACTGTCAACCGTGAACTGGGTACCAGTACAACAATTATTACTCATAATGCTGCAATTTCGGCAATGGCACACCGCGTAATAGTTCTCAACGATGGACAGATTAGTAAAATTAATCATAATAAACAGCGTAAAGCAGCTGATGAATTAAACTGGTAATGACAGCACTGAATCATAAATTATTTCGTGAATTATGGCTGATAAAAGGTCAGGTTCTGGCAATAGCCCTGGTTATTGCATCGGGTTTATCCACTGTTATAATGTCTTATAGTACGTTGGCATCCTTGCAAAAAACACGAATACATTATTATCAGGAATATGGTTTTGCTGATTTATTTGTTTCATTAAAACGTGCACCAGCCAGTCTTGTAGAACGAATTAAAAATATTCCGGGTATTATAAAAGTTGATCAACGTATTAAAGCACCTATTAGAATTAATATTAAAAATATTAATGACTCTATACAGGGACAGTTGGTGACGTTAAACTCAAATAATCTGAAAAATTCCCTTAATAGAGTCTATATCAGTCAGGGAAGATTGCCGGAAAAAAATAATTTTAATGAAGTGATGATCAGTGAAGCATTTGCAGAAGCACATAAAATATATCCGGGAGATCAGATAAGTATTATCGTCAATGGACAGAAAACTACTCTGAAAATAGTGGGTATTGCTCTTTCACCGGAATATATTTATCAAATAGCACCCGGCTCAATTATTCCGGATTTCTCACGTTATGCTATTGTATGGATGCAGCAAAAAGAATTAGAGGCTGTCTATGATATGCAGTCATCATTTAATAACTTGTCAATAAAGTTATCAGAAAATGCAAAACCTGACCTCATTATAAAACAGCTGGATAATATGTTGAAAGCTTATGGTGGTCTTGGAAGCTATAAAAGAGAAAGACAGGTATCGCATCACTTTTTATCAGAGGAATTTAAACAACTTGCCAATATGGGTAGTAGTTTTTCTATAATTTTTTTAGGTGTTTCTATTTTTTTATTAAATCTGGCGCTTGGACGTATTATTAGCAGTCAAAGAGATATTATTGCTACTCTTAAGGCTTTTGGATATAGCGATATTATGATTGCAGTTCACTATAGTCAATTAATTTTTTTAGTGGTTATGATTGGCTTAATAGCAGGGAGTTTATCAGGCATTTTTTTGGCTCATAAGTTAGCTGGCTTATATGGAGAGTATTACCGTTTCCCATACCTGGATTATCATTTTCAAACTGAAGTCATTATTTATAGTTGTATCATCACTTTGGTTTGTGCTTTATCAGGTAGCTGGTTTTCAATTAATAAGGCATTAAAATTACAACCAGCAGAAGCAATGAGACCGGAAGTACCAACACAATATCAGGTCAGTTTTCTTGAAACAACAGGTTTGAAAATATTTTTGTGTCAAGCCGATCGTATGGTGCTGCGTTATTTTTCCGGACATCCAATCAAGTCTATTTTGTCGGTGTGCGGCACAGCATTTGCGGTTGCAATCATGATCGTAGGAACCTTTTTTATTGATGCTATGGATGCAATGATTGAGACTGAATTTAAAATATCTCAACGGGAAGATCTCAGTATTAGTTTATTAAACCCGGCTTCAAGGAAAGTGCTATATGAGTTAGAAAGCTTGTCAGGAGTTTTGAAGGTAGAACCCTATAGAACAGCTTCTGTAAAAATGACAGCAGGTTCAAAACAATTTCATAGCAGCATTGTGGCTTATGATAAAGATAATACTTTACATAGAATTCTGGATACAAAAAATAGAGTGATTAAAATTCCTGATAACGGACTCTTGTTAACTGACTTTTTAGCAAAAAAATTAGCAGTTAAATCAGGTGACTGGATTAGTATTGAATTTCTGCAGGGTACACGACAGACAAAGTCGGTACAAATAGTTGGTACCACGCAACAATATATTGGAGTGTCAGGCTATATGAATATTAAAACCCTGAATAATTTGATATCAGAAGGCAGCTTGGTTTCAGGTGCTTATTTATCTATAGAAAATGACAGCCTGAAAAGTGTTCAGTCTTTATTAAAACAATTCCCTAATGTATTGGCGGTTGTAGAAAAAGAGGCTGCTATAGAAAGTTTTAATAAAACAGTGGGTGAGTTTATGTTGATCTATATCAGTTTTGTGAGTGTATTGTCTATTATCATTGCCTTTGGTGTCATTTATAATAATGCCAGAATTAGTTTGGCAGAAAGAAGTAGAGAACTCGCTAGTTTAAGAGTGCTTGGTTATACTAAGGGAGAAGTGGCATATATCTTACTGGGTGAATTAGCATTAATTACTCTTTTTGCAATTCCTCTGGGTTTGTTTATTGGTTATTGGATGAGTTATGGCTTTATTCTTGGCTTGCAGCAGGAATTATTTCGTATTCCATTTGTCATTAACTATTCAACCTATACTTTATCAATTTTAGTGGTTGGCTTTTCGGCTGTAATTTCCGGCTTATTAGTCTGGTATAAGTTAAATCGGATAGACTTAGTGACTGTTTTGAAAATAAAGGAGTAATAGATGAACTTATATTTTAAATCAAAATCACTATGGTTAATTATTATTACTCTATGCATATTAGTGTTAATAACTATACAAAACAAGTCAATCATTGTAGATAGTGTTCAAGCTGCTTATGCTCCTATGAAAGTCACTATTGCAGAGCAGGCAAAAACAAGAGTAGTTGAACGATTTACAATAACTGCCCCTATTGATGCCTATATGAAACGGCTTGATTTATTAGCAGGAGATGATGTAAAAATCGGGCAAACTCTTATTATTCTGGAACCCCTGCCCTCCTCTGTTCTTGATCCCAGCAGTCATGCCCAGGCTGAAGCAGTCTTGGGAGCATCACAGGAAATGGAAAATATTATCAGAGAAATTAGTATTGCAGCAAAAGCTGATCAGGATCTGGCAGAGATCAGCTTTAAACGTGCAGATAAATTGTATAAGAATAATAATTTATCAGAGCATGAATTAGATATTACAAAAGTGGACAAACGACGTGCAGAAGCGATTTACAGGGCTTCTCAATTTGGCTGGATATTTTCAAAATATCTGACCAAAATGTCTCAGTCAGTACTGGATTATGAAAATATTCGTCATACTGAACTTGATCATAGAAGTTTTAAAATGCTGAGTACGAGCAATGGTAAGATTTTAAAACTGTTCGGAAAAAGTGAGCGTGTGGTTAACAGAGGTGATTTACTGATGGAAATTGGAGATATTAAACACCTTGAAATTGAGGTTGAGGTATTATCATCAGTTGCGATTAAATTAAAACCAGACATGTTGGTGGAGCTGGATAATTGGGGTGGTAACAATCTCTTATATGGTCAGATAAAAGTAATTGAAAGTTCAGGTTTTACAAAAATATCTGCTTTGGGTGTTGAAGAACAGAGGGTTAAAGTAATCGTTAGTATTCGTTCAGACTTGATTTCAGAAACAACAATGGCTGTTAATATTGGAGATGCATTTCGTCTGGAAGCCCGTTTTATTCTCTGGCAGGCAAACAAGGTTTTACAAATACCAAATAGTGCATTATTTGTTGATCAATATTCAGGTGAGCGAAAAAAGTGGGCAGTTTATATTATAAAAGAAGGGCGATTGGAAAAAAGATCAGTGATGATAGGACACAAAAATAATTTGATGGCAGAAGTGATTGAAGGGCTTTCAGAAAAAGATCAACTGGTCAGTTATCTTTCAAATGATCTAAAAGAGGGTGTCAAAGTTGACATTAGATAAAATTGATTTTGATAAGGTTTATGTCTTAGGTGTTGATACCGGTGGGACATTTACTGACTTTGTTTATTATAGACATGGTCAGTTAATCATACATAAAGTATTATCAACTCCCCATGCACCTGAGCAGGCTATATTGCAGGGGATAAAAGAATTAGGTCTTGAATCCTATTTAAATAAATTATCGATTGTACATGGCTCCACTGTAGCAACTAATGCTGTTTTGGAAAAAAAAGGAGTTAAAACTGTCTATGTTAGTAATACAGGTTTAAGTGATATTTTAACGATTGGTCGACAGGCACGTAAAGAACTCTATAATCTCAGCCCAAAACCGGAAAAACCACCAGTAGAAAAATCTCTTTGTTTTGAAATGAATAGTCGTGTTGCTGCTGATGGGGAAATATTAACATCATTTTCAGAAAATGAATTGCAGGAATTGATAAAATTTATAAAGCAGCATGAACCAGACGCTGTAGCAATTAATTTTATTTTCTCTTTTCTCAATGATACTGATGAAAAGCGTCTGGAGTTAAATCTACGCAAGTATTTTCCAGACTTGTTTATATCCCGATCATCACAGGTACTGCCTGAATATAAAGAATATGAACGTGGTATTGCAACCTGGTTAAATGCCTGGGTGGGTCCACTGGTGCAGGGTTATTTAACACGTCTGAGTCAGGCGGTAGAGCCAGCACCCTTAGCGGTAATGCAAAGTTCCGGAGGAACTATTGCTGCTGCTCAAGCTGCCCAAAATGCTGTGCGTATGTTGTTATCAGGCCCTGCGGGTGGTCTGGCCGGGGCAAAATATATTGCTGATTACAGGTTGCAGCATTTATCAGAAGTGATTGAACAAAAAAACTTATTAACTTTTGATATGGGGGGAACCTCTACAGATGTGGCATTAATAGAAGGTGAATTACAATTAACCAGCGAAGGATCAATTGGTGATTATCCGGTCGCTATTTCAATGGTTGATATGCATACCATTGGTGCAGGAGGCGGTTCAATTGCCAGAGTAGATGAGGGAGGAATATTACAAGTGGGTCCGCAATCCGCTGGTGCAAGTCCAGGCCCTGCTTGTTATGGTCAGGGTGGTCAGCTGGCTACAGTAACTGATGCAAATATGGTATTGGGAAGATTGTCTGCAGATAGTTTCCTGGGCGGACGTATGCAGCTGGATGAAATGTCAGCATATAATGCTGTGGCTGAAATTGCAGATCAATTACATGACCCTTTATCAAAAACAGTTGAGGACTCTTTATTAAAAACAGTTGACGACTCTATATCAAAAACAGCAGCAGGAATTATTCAGGTGGCTAATGAGCATATGACACGGGCATTACGAGTCATGTCTATTCAACGCGGCATTGATCCGAAAGAGCTTGTATTGGTTCCCTTTGGAGGTGCTGGAGGATTACATGTTTGTGCTCTGGCAGAAAATTTACAAATGACTCAAATTATGGTGCCTGTTAATGCAGGTGTTTTATCTGCCTTTGGTATGGTTGTTGCCCCTCATAGCAGAGATATTTCACATACAATTAATATAATTTTGGATATAAATGACAAAGCTTGTGCAGCCAATATAGACTTGATTAATCAATATTTCTCAGAAATAGAACAGACAGGTATTGCAGAATTATTATCAGAGGGAATTAATGAGTCAGAGATTAGTACAAATTGCTCTGTGGATTTACGTTATGTTGGTCAGACCTATACATTGAATGTTCCCTGGACTAATGTTAATGATACTCTGGAAAAATATCATAAAGTACATAAAAAACGTTACGGACACAGACATTATTATGCAGTTGAGTTAGTCAATATCCGCATCAAGGTGAGTTCAGTTCCTGTAAAACTTGACTTGCCTGAAATCACACCCAACATTCACTTATCTAAAAAAATGCTATTACAAAAAAAAATATATGGCGTTGAACAGACAGTCCCTGTTTATCAAAGAGAGTTATTAATGAGTGGCCAAGAAATTTTAGGGCCAGCATTAATTGTTGAAGAAGTGTCCACAACCTGGTTAGCACCTCATTGGCAATGCACAGTGGATGCAATTGGAAATTTATCTCTTGAAAAAAATGGCTTCTAAGTAATGTATTTTTTAAGTTATTATGTTCCAGAATCAGCTCATGAGCGAGTCAAGCAGGTTTTATTTGACAAGGGGGCAGGTAAAACTGATTGTTATGAACAGTGCTGCTGGGAAGTAAAGGGTCAGGGACAATTTAGTGCCATGTTGGGGAGTCATCCGGCTATTGGTCAGGTTGGAGAGTTAAAGCAGTTGCTTGAATATAAAGTAGAAATGGTCTGCGCGGATGAAAATATTAAAGAGGTGATCCAGACATTATTAGCAGAACACCCTTATGAGCAGCCAGCCTATTTCTTTTATCCGGTACTCACACTAGAAGGTTTATGATTTAAAAAGTCATTATAGGCATTTTTAATCCCTGCAGTTAGTGGTATTTTTGCTGTCCATCCCATGGCATTTAATCTGGAAACGTTTAATAATTTTCTGGGTGTACCTTCGGGCTTATCTGCATTGAAAAACAATTCCCCTTTAAAGCCTACTACAGCCTTTATGACTTGTGCCAGCTCTGCAATCGTCACATCCTCTCCTGTACCAACATTTATGTGTGATAACATGGCTTGGGTATTGGATTGATACTCGGTTTTATTTAATTGCATGACAAAGATACTGGCAGCGGCCATATCATCCACATGAAGAAATTCTCTCTTTACTTTGCCGGTTCCCCAGACTTCAACGGACTTTGCCTGATTTAATTTGGCTTCATGAAAACGTTTAATCATGGCTGGAACAACATGACTATTCATACCATGATAATTATCCCCTGGACCATAAAGATTGGTTGGCATAACGGAGCGGTAATCAGTATTGTATTGACGATTATAGGATTCACACAATTTGATTCCAGCTATTTTTGCTATGGCATAGGGTTCATTGGTTTCTTCAAGCACACCGCTTAATAGTTCTGATTCACTCATGGGTTGTCTGGCAAATTTAGGATAAATACAGGAACTGCCTAAAAATAATAGCTTATTAACTCCTGCCAACCAGGCTTCATGAACAATATTAGCTTCCATCATCATGTTCTGGTAAATAAATTCGGCGGGGTATTCATTATTTGCATGAATACCCCCTACTTTTGCTGCCGCTAAAACAATATGATCAGGCTTTTCGGTTTGTAAAAAGTCACGCACAGCAGACTGTTCACATAGATCTAATTCAGCATGAGTCCGGGTAATAATATTACTTATGCTACCTGTGGTCAGCTGACGGATAATTGCTGAACCAACCATACCACGATGCCCGGCTACATAAATTCTGGATTGTTTGTCTAACATTGCTATGTTCTTTTACTCATTATAATCAAAGGTTTTAAAACCTTCTTTTTTACAAAGATCATCGCGTTGTGCAATGGACAGGTCTTCTCTGACCATTTCTGCCACCATTTCCTGCAGTGTTATTTTTGGAACCCAGCCCAGTTTTTCTTTTGCTTTGGAGGGATCACCCAGCAGGGTTTCAACTTCCGTAGGACGAAAATAGTGAGGATCGACCTGCACCACTATCTGGCCTGGTTTTAATTTAGATTGTAATTCAGAGTTACCTGCATCAGCAATAGTGCCTATTTCTTTGATTCCTTCACCTGTCCAGTTTATAGTGATGTCTAATTCGTTTGCTGCAGCATTAACAAAGTCTCGAACTGAATATTGAACACCGGTAGCAATACAATAATCTTCCGGCTCCTTCTGCTGCAGCATAAGCCATTGCATTTCTACATAATCTTTTGCATGACCCCAGTCCCGCTTTGCATCCAGATTACCCAGAAACAGACAATCCTGAAGTCCTAGACTGATACGGGCAATGGCTCGGGTAATTTTGCGAGTGACAAAAGTTTCTCCGCGAACGGGTGATTCATGGTTGAATAAAATACCATTACAGGCATAGATGCCATAAGCTTCACGATAGTTTATAGTGATCCAGTAGGCATATAATTTTGCTGCTGCATAGGGAGAGCGGGGATAAAAAGGTGTGCTTTCTTTTTGTGGGATTTCCTGAACCTTACCGAATAATTCAGAAGTAGATGCCTGGTAATAACGAGTGGTTTTTTCCAGGCTGGAAATTCGAATGGCTTCTAAAAGACGTAAGGCACCAATCCCTACCGTATCGGCTGTATATTCGGGACTTTCAAAAGACACTGCGACATGACTTTGTGCACCCAGATTATAAATTTCATCAGGACGAACACTTTGTATAATACGAACCAGGTTCATTGAGTCACTGAGATCACCATAGTGCAAAATAAAACGCTGATTATTGACATGAGGATCTTGATAAAGATGATCAATTCTATCGGTATTAAATGAAGAAGCACGGCGTTTTATGCCATGAACTTCATAGCCTTTTGCTAATAAAAATTCAGCCAGATAGGCACCATCCTGACCGGTAATTCCTGTAATTAATGCTTTTTTAGCCATATTAACTCTTTTGACTGTATTGAAAAATTACAGGAATTGTAGCATATTAACAAAAAGTTTTTATCATATTAATCGCTGAATTGTCGACTATGCAGCTGACTATAGTAACCTCTCAGAGCTAATAACTCCTGATGGCTTCCCTGTTCAACAATAATACCTTGTTCCATGACCACAATTAAATCTGCATTTTCTATGGTTGATAGTCGATGGGCTATCACCAGAGTGGTTCTTCCCTGGATTACATTATCCAGGGCAACCTGAATTTTTTTCTCTGATTCGGTATCAAGAGAGGATGTGGCTTCATCTAAAATGAGAATAGGAGCATCTTTTAATAGAGCCCGGGCAATGGCCAGTCTTTGACGTTGACCACCGGACAAGAGTACGCCATCTTCCCCCACCAGAGTATCCAGGCCATTAGGTTGATCCTGTATAAATTCCATTGCATAGGCTGATTCTGCTGCCTGAATCACTTCTTCCCGGCTGTGATTGCTCAGTGCACCATAGGCTATATTATTTTCAATACTATCATTAAATAATGTCACCTGTTGTGTGACAAATGAAATTTGATTGCGCAGGCCTGTTAGAGAATAACTATCCAAAGGCTGACCATCGAGTAGAATCTCTCCCTTTAAGACTTCATAAAATCGTGGTATTAAATTAGCTAATGTTGACTTGCCGCTGCCGGAATGGCCAACCAGTGCAATACTTTGCCCGGGCTGTATGGTTAGATTAAAATTTTTAATGATCTCTTTATCAGTGCCAGGGTATTTAAATGTTAAATTTTTAAATTCAAGATGACCTCTGGCACATTTAATTTGTGTTGCACCAGAATCTTTTTCCTGTGCTTCATCCAATAATTCAAAAATACTCTCTGCTGCGGCAATACCCTTTTGAATAGTAGCATTGACTTCACTTAATTGCCGGATGGGTTTGGGTAACAAACCTGCTGCAGTAATATAAGTGATAAATGCTGCCGGATCCATTTCGCCCATTAAAGAAAGAGCGACGAAGACTAATGACGACAGAGCCAGGGCGACTATCATCTGTAATACAGGGGTATTAATTGAGGAGGTAAAGACCATTTTAATGTTTTGCAGGTAGTTATTTTCACTGGCCATATGAAATCGATTTTTTTCATAATCCTGACCGCCAAAACTCTTGACCTCTTTATAGCCATTAATTGCTTCTGAGGAAACATGAGTCAGATCACCCATGGAAGCCTGGATTTTTTTACTGAGTTTTTTAAAGCGTTTACTGGCATAGGTAACGACAAAGGCGATTAAAGGTGCGACTGCAAAAAAAGCAAAGGAGAGTTGCCAGTTCAGATAAAGCAAATAACCCAGTAAAGCAATGACAGCAATGCCTTCACGAATGATCACTTTTACAGCATCTGTGGCTGCACCGGTCACCTGAGTGACATTGAATGTGATGAGGGAAATCAGATGACCTGAATTGTTTTGTTCATAAAAACTATTAGGTAATAAAACCAGCTTATCAAATAAATCATTACGCATGGTACGCACAATAGATAAAGAAACTTTGGCAAGAAAATAATTACCGATAAAACTGCCAAGACCACGTAAAAAGTATATTCCCAGCAATGACAGTGGGAGTAAGTAAACTGCACTGGGTTCACGAGTATAAACTGCATCAGCTAACCAACCTGCAATGGTTGCAAGTAAAGGTTGTGAACTGGAGTAAAGCAGGTATCCAAAGATACTGATTAAAAATACTTTCCAGTGTGGTCTGACATATTGTAATAAGCGGAGATAGACTTGCAGACCTGATTGTTTGTTTGTACTATTCACAATGATTTTACTTGTCTTCAAAAAGATGAATCATATCATATTTCTTATAAATGCATCATTTTGTAGAACTTATTGTGTTATTTGAGAGATAACTTACTAATTTTCAGAACAGTTTCAAGCAGAATAAGCAAACTGTTATTTCAATAACCAATATGATACAGTACCTTGCTACAAAATTTAAATAGTTTAGGCAACAAATAATGGAAGATACTATACCTAAATATATTCTTGGTATTTCGGCATATTATCATGATAGTGCAGCAGCTCTTCTTTGTCAGGGAAAAATTATAGCTGCAGCTCAGGAAGAGCGCTTTACACGCAAAAAACATGATGCTTCTTTCCCGCAAAAAGCAATTCAATATTGTCTGGATAGTGCAGACATTTCTTTAGATGATGTCAGTGACGTTGTTTTCTATGATAAACCCTTATTAAAATTTGAACGTCTGCTTGAAACTTATCTTGCTGATGTACCAAAAGGTTTTCGTTCTTTTGTTACGGCGATGCCGATCTGGCTTAAAGAGAAACTTTATCTAAAAAAAGTTTTACGCACGGAGTTTGCACGGTTTTTAAATGATAAAAATAAAACGATTAAGCTAAAGTTTGCGGAACATCACCAATCTCATGCTGCCTCAGCATTTTTTCCGTCGCCGTACAATAAAGCTGCTGTGTTGTGTATTGATGGTGTTGGTGAGTGGGCAACAACCAGTTTATGGCAAGGTGAAAAAAATAATTTAACCCCTGTCTGGGAAATTAACTTTCCCCATTCTCTGGGGCTGCTTTATTCGGCATTTACCTACTACTGTGGTTTTAAAGTTAATTCAGGTGAATACAAACTCATGGGACTTGCTCCTTATGGAGAACCTGTCTATAAAGATCGGATACTTGAACACATTATAGATGTTAAAGATGATGGCTCATTTCATTTAAATATGAAATACTTTAATTATACCACTGGCCTGACCATGACCAGTAAATATTTTGATCGACTATTCGGAGCCCCGCCAAGGCAGGCTGAAACAGATATCTCTCAAAAAGAGATGGATATAGCACGTTCTATTCAATTTGTGACTGAAGAAATTTTATTAAAAATGGTCAGGCACATTCATAAAACCAGTAACAATGATTATCTCTGTTTAGCGGGTGGTGTCGCTCTAAATTGTGTGGCAAATGGTGAATTACTACGTAAAAGCCCATTTAAGGATATTTGGATCCAGCCAGCAGCAGGAGATGCGGGTGGTGCTATTGGTTGTGCTTTAGCTCTTTGGCATCAACACTATAAACAAAAAATTGAGACTAAAGATAATAATAAAGATCTCATGCAAGGTAGTTACCTGGGTCCTGAGTTTAGTCACGATCAAATTAAAGTTTATTTTGATTCTATTTCTGCTCCTTATCATATCCATAATGATGTAGAGCTTTATCCCTTACTGGCAGAATATCTAAATCAGGGTAAAGTAATGGGGTGGTTTCAGGGGCGTATGGAGTTTGGTCCCAGAGCTTTAGGGGGGCGTTCTATCCTTGGCGATCCCAGAAACTCAGACATGCAAACTACTATGAATCTGAAAATTAAATATAGGGAATCATTTAGACCCTTTGCGCCATCAGTTCTGGCAGAAGATGTTCATCATTACTTTGAACACGCAAAAGACAGTCCCTACATGTTAATGGTTGCACAGCTTAATTCTTCTTTACTGATAAGTCATGATGATAATAAAAAAGGAATGGATAAATTAAAACAGCTGCGCTCTACCCTGCCTGCTATTACACACGTGGATAATTCTGCAAGAATTCAAACGGTTCACCAGCAGACAAATCCACGTTATCATCAACTATTACAAGCATTCAAGAATTTGACTGATTGTTCTGTTCTGATTAATACTTCATTTAATGTTCGTGGTGAACCAATTGTCTGTACTCCTGAAGATGCTTACCGGTGTTTTATGCGTACTGAAATGGACATACTGGTGCTGGAAAACTACGTTTTAATTAAATCTGAACAAGAAACTTTTAAAGGTACACAGGATTGGCAGCAAGAATTTGTCCTTGATTAATATAAGCCAGATATGGATATGAATAAAAAAACCTCAATAAAAGAAATACGCCAGTTTGCATTTATCATGGCGGTAATGATCCTGTTTCTATTTGCTTTCTTGTTCCCCTGGATCTATGGCTTAGCTTTCTCAAAAGTCCCCTATATTATTGCAAGTCTATTTGTTTTTTCAGCATTACTTGTTCCTCGATCATTACGTCCTGTACATCGTTTATGGTTAAAATTTTCATTATTTCTGGGCTTCATTAATAGCAGGATATTGTTATTTATTATCTATTATTTTATGCTTGTTCCTATAGGATTTGTTGCTGGTCTTTTTGGTTTTGATCCTATGAAGAAAAAACAAATATCAAATAGTTATTATATTCAACGCAACGAGGATAATAATAATATGGAGAACCCTTTTTAATGTTAGAACTAATCAGTGATTTATGGAAATTTTTGAAAATTAGAAAGAAATTCTGGCTTTTACCAATCATTATCGTCATGGTCTTATTGGGGGCTCTTTTGGTATTAGCGCAGGGTTCAGCAGTGGCACCTTTTATCTATACCTTATTTTAACAGGTATATAAAAAGGCTCAGCACCCCTTTAGTATGGATTTTCACATTATGAATGAAGTGAATAAAAACAGAATTTTTACACTCATATATATCATTTTCCTTATTCTGTTCACCATAGTACTACTGGAAATAGTCAGTAGTTTTTTAATGAATAATAGTTCTCTTCTGCAAGGTAATCTATTAAGCTCTTTTCAAAAATATTATGCCAAAAGAGATAGAAAAATCATTCAATACCTTCCCCAATGTGCAGTCTATGATCAAAGCCTCAGTTATACATTAAAGCCTGGAAATTGTCATATTAAAAATAGGGAGTTTGATATAAATTACGCTATTAATAAAATTGGCTTAAGAGATGATGGTGTATCGCTGCTTGCACCGGAAGTTATCGTTGTTGGTGATTCTCATGCTATGGGGTGGGGGGTTTCCAGGGATTCCGGTTTCAGTCACTTAGTTGAAAGAAAAAGTAATAAAAGTGTACTTAATGCTGCAATTTCATCTTATGGTACTGTTCGTGAAATGAAGATGTTGGAGCGAATAAATACCAGTAATATGAAATATCTTATTATCCAGTATTGTGATAATGATTTTTATGAAAATACAGCTTTTTCTGAAAATAATGACAAACTCAATGTTATGTCACAACAAAAATATAATGCCATACAGGAAAAACACTTGAAAAAAATAGACTATTACTTTGGCAAACATACCCGAAATCTGATTTCAATGTTACGTAAGGGAATTAAGGCAGAATTTTTTGAGGATAAGGAAAAAACTACTATAAACCCGGCTGATGAGTCTGCTAATGAAGTCAGTGTGTTTTTAAATGCTATTGCAAAACCCAGTGTTGATCTGAGTGATGTCGAATTGATTATTGTTGAAATAAATGGCTATAATAAAAATGATAATTTATTCATTAACGCACTCAAAAAAAGGATAGAGAATCATAGCACGGGCATTTCTGCAAAAAAAATCAGCACTATTGATTTATCATTAATTCTTAAACAAAATAATTATTTTAATTTGGATGAGCACATGAATCCATCAGGGCATGAACAGGTTTCTAAAGCCATAATGGCACTGCTTAATAATTAGATAAAAGCTGGATAATTTAGAAAAGACAACGTATAAATTTACGTAAATAAGAGAGTTTAAAAATACAGGCAGGCTGTTTTTTTATTGCCATAAAATAATATTGCCTTGCCTGATAGCAATTATTGCTGAGATAACATGTTCTAAATAGAGATAAACAACGTTTGGCAAAGTACCAGTCTTTGAGTCTCATCATCTTTTCAGAAAGAATTGTTTTATCAAATATGCAGTCAACAATTTTTAAACCTGCAGCTATGGCATGTTCGGGGTTATGTCTTAGACTATCATTATGTTTATTTAATTTTAAAAAAATTTTTTCTGAAAATGTGATTTTACAGCTAGCTATTAAATGTGCAAAAACAGGAATATCTTCTCCTGACTTAAAATCTTCATGGTAATGATATTTTTGCATAATTTCTTTTTTTACGATAAAAGCACCGTGCATAATAGGTATTTCTTTCTTTAAATAGGCATAAAACTGATCAAACTTTTCATTCGGCTTATCAGCATTTTTTTTATCAGGGACAGGATGGGTTAAATGCTGTTTTATTTTGGCTTTATTATTAGATGATGCACTTTCAATGGATAGATGACCTCCAATAAGTAATTCTGTATTGACTGTTACCAGGTTACTTATTTCAGTAAAAAGGTCGGGGAGGAGTTCATCATCAGCGTCTAAAAAGAGGATATAGTCTCCTGTTGAGGTTTCAATGCCTTTATTTCTTGCAGACGCTGCACCAGAATTATTTTTTAGAGTATAATGAACATTATTGCGTTGCTGAGAAAGTTGCTCAACGATATGTCTGGTATCATCAGTTGAGCCGTCATCAATAATAATAATTTCAATATTCTTATTATCAGGTATTGAATTGATTGCCCGGCTAATTAAATGCCCATAATTATAGGTTGGAATAATAATGGAAAATTTCATTGATTAGTTGGGTCTATAGTTTTTGTTCACGATTGAGAAGTTTATCACCTTTATTTTATATAATCCAGAATGAACACGTCAGATAAAAAAGTGGATATAATTATCCCTGTTTATAATGCCAAAGAGGCAACCAAAAGATGTATTGAATCGATTTATGAACATATAGCTCATATGATTGGTCATGTTTATATCCATAATGATAAGTCTGCATCTGATACCACTGATATGTTGAATTTACTTGATTTTCCCAATTTGCACATTCACCATTCATTAATTAATCTGGGGTTTGGAGCAGGTGTTAATTATGGAATATCGCAGGCCTCCTCTGAGTATGTTCTGGTACTCAACTCGGATACCCTTGCAGAAGATGATTTTATCTCAGCATTAATTGTATCTATGGATAAATATAAAGTTCTTGCTGCGCTGAATGTCAATGGAGATGTTTTTTCTGGAAAAAAACTGCATCAATATGATCAGCATCGAGGTTTTATTCAAAGCTATTCACTTTCGGGCTTTGCTTTTCTTGTAAGACGTAGTGTTTTTATTGCTTTAGGTGGTTTTGATTCAATCTATGGTAGAGGATATTTTGAGGATACTGATCTTGCCCGTAGAATTATTAAAAATGGTGGTGAAATTGGTATGCACCCCGGAACTTATCTAAAACATGAGCATCAGGGGGCATTTAAAAATATTACAGGCACAAATCAGTTAATCAGATTAAATCAAAGTAAGTATTTTGGGCGTTACCCTGATGCAGATAAAAATATATTATTATTTAGTGGTAATATACCATGGTCTGATCTTAAATCTGAGCTCCTGGAACACTTAGAGGAAGGATTAAAAAATGGTGTTAAAGTTTATTGGGTTTCAAAAAATAGTGATATAAAGCTGCCTTATTTAGATGTTAAATTTTTTAATAAAGGTTTAAGACGTATAAACCGGTTAATGGGTTTTAGAAAAAAAGATAAACATAAGGGAATTGATGTGGTTTATTTTACTTTTGATGTAAATCCGTTTGTTGTCAAACTTTATAGCTGGTTAGCAAAGAGAAAGAGGATTAGAGTAAAAATATATTAAAAAAAGAAATAGCGGGTATAATTTTTTAGAGAGTTTTTTTGTTGATGCTCCATCAGGTATTCCAGAACGTAATTTATAAGCATCGGCTAAAACATCTTTAGCTGGCTGATTCTGAGGTTCAGCATACCCAATTCAGGCGAAGCCACTTCATAAAGCCAGAGGCCACCAGACCATGAAAGTTGAGAAAAGTTTGGACACAAGAACTGAACCTGAAGGCGCAATTGCCAATCTGCACCATTATCGGGTGTTTCAACATTATATACAGGTACAGCATCCTGTCAAATTTGTATTGTCCTTCCTTCAGCAGAGCTGGAGGTTTACATAAATTTTATTCAATAGTCATTTGAGGTGTGCCAGATTGTGAATTAAACTCAGTGAGTAATCGTTGAAATTCCGGGGACTCATTTAATAATTCTCTCGCTACCTGACGCAACTCATCTACTTGTTCATCAGGTAATGCCAGACTGGTTGAAATCATATTAAGCAGACGATTTCTTTGTTTATCTCGTATGCCGTTAAAATCAATCTGGATAAAAAAGGGTTTAACTTCAAACCCTGCTATTATTGATAATTCGGATGCCCATATCTGTAATGAATCTTTTAACAACTGGATGCTTTCAATATTATAGCGATTAATTTGTGTTGTGGAAACGGCATTAAGTTGATCTAATATTGCAGGTTCTCTAGGGTTTTTATCCATCCGTTTCTTTGGCGATACAGCGGCATTAACAAGGAGCAATACTAAGTATTTCGGGGGGTTAGAATATAACTTTTCTGATAGCTTTGGTACACTACTAATTATATTCGCTGTATCATAAAGTACTCGAACGCCTAAATTATCAGCAACGCCACCATCGACCAGATGAACATAATCAATATAATCTTTCTCAATATAACGTAGTAGGCCGCTTTTTATTTGTTCTGTTCGATTATTATCCTGATGTTGAATTTTTATCATGTCTCCAAATATTTCGGCTTCATGGCAGCCATGATAATTTTTTAAAGTAATGGGAGCAAATGCAATGGGTACTGCTGATGAGGCTGCTACTGCTCTTGAAACTGGAAAAGTTGATAAATCAGAACACAATAAGTTAAAGTATTCTTGTCTGAAAATAAAAGGCTGACCCGCGCTTAAATCCGTTGCATTAATTTGTATAAAAGGCATATCACTTTTAAAATCAGTGAATGTTTTACCGTCAAAGATGTATTTATCATAATAATTAATCGCTAATTCAGAACGATTAAAACCACTACCGATAAACTTTAGCCAGTTTAGTGGGTTTAGGATTTCACTAATAAGTACACTCTGGACATTCTGTTTTAAGAAAACATCTTCATAGTCCTCAAATATTTGATTGCCATACAGACCATAATATGCAGCTGTGAAGCTACCACCAGAAACTGAGCTGATGAAATCTACTTCGGATAGTAAACTTTTAGTACCGTTAGCTGAAACAATCATTGAGTCCCGTAGTGCTTCCAGGACGCCATATGAAAATGCTGAAGCACGGGTTCCACCACCGGAAAATGAGATAAAAAAACTAATATCCCCTCTTTCTTTTTGATTGAATTGATAAGAGTGCGGGATTTTAGATGAATTGTCTGGCAATGAAATATTATCAATCTTTGACTGGCTTACACAGCCTGATAAAAACTGCATAAATAGAAGAACTGAATAGCATTTTATCAATATATTCATAATCTCTTTATATTTACCTTTAACATTATCTGATTGATAGAGTCTTACTGACTTAAAGTGCGAATACAAGTACTACATTATACCTATGGGGTTTTCAACAATCCATTCTCAGCAAACATAAACCTGCCCACTGTCTTATTGACAGGTGATAATGTTTTTAGTTAGAGTTTTTGTTTCATGCTCTAACTTATCCTGTGGCAAAATAACAACGGTAAGTTTATTGGATGATGGTTCTTATGAAAAATCCCGCTTGACTGGATGTTGAGATTGAGATATAACCCATTTTATGACTTTCTTGAAAAGAGAACGCTTCAGTGGCTGGAAGATTAAATTTTGATAAATGAAGCCAGGAGCCGCCAGCCAACTTGAAGTTTGCCGCTGTCGCTATGAGAAAATTAAATCTCTCATATAAGACAGTGGATAATTTCATATTTTATGAGAGCCTGAAATCTAAGCACTCTTGTTTCCAGCAAGATAGAGCCAGCTTGCACCAATGACTCCTGCCAATAATGAGGCAATAATTACCCCTGTTTTGGCATAGAGCAGGTAGGTTTCCTGCGTACTATAAGCCAGTTCACCGATAAAGATTGACATGGTAAAACCGATACCGGCAAGAAGAGCCAGTCCGCCAATATGATGGTAGCTAACTCCTTCCGGCAAACGGCTAATACCGCTTTTTATCACAAGAAAGCTTGTCAGAGAGATACCAATAAATTTACCTATAACAAGACCCACTATAATACCCAAAGTAACCGGGTGGGACAGGGTTTGCGGCAAGCTGGAAAACTCTATCGGGATGCCCGCATTGGCCAGGGCAAAAATTGGTAATACAAAAAACGCAACCCAGATATGCAGTCCATGTTCCAAGCGTTGTAGTGGAGACTCCAGCAATCGCACATTATTTTCCATGCCCCTGAGTACGACCTGTTGTTCCGTATTGTCCATAATACCCTTGTCACTCTCATGAATTTTGTCAAAACGGTCAAGCAGTTTACGGATCTGTTGACTAAACATGGGTGCCAGAGATTTTGATTTGGCTGGAATTGTGACTGCAGTGAGTACTCCGGCAAGAGTGGCATGGACACCAGACTCCATCATGGCAAGCCACATCACAGCACCCACAATGAGATAAGGAAGTGGGCTGCGGATCCCCAGGAAATTAAAACAGATAAGCAGCGCAAATGAGAGGCCAACTAATAATAAGGCCCCCCAAACAATGGTGCTGGTGTAAAAGAAGGCAATTATCAGTACTGCAATGAGATCATCAACAATGGCAATAGCAAGCAGCATTCCCAGTAAGGCTTTTGGGACACGGTTGCCAAGCAGAATTAACACACCAAGCGCAAAGGCAATATCAGTTGCCATAGGAATAGCCCAGCCATTTGCGGCATCACCACTGCTGTTTATGCCAAAAAAGAATAAGGCCGGGACTATAGCACCTCCCATGGCTGCAGCAATAGGCAGGACAGCCTGGCGAAAATCAGCAAGTTCGCCCACCAGAACCTCACGCTTAATTTCAAGACCTACCACAAAAAAGAACAGAGCCATCAAACCATCATTAATCCAATGATGTATGGTATGACTGATGGTGTAATTACCTAAATCAATTGTGAGTCTGGTGTGGAGTACACTTTCATAGAGACTGGCCAGCCCTGTATTGGCCATCACCATGGCCAGGATGGCACAGACCATAAGGAGTATGCCTCCGGAGGCCTCATCATGGATAAACTCATCCACTGGCTCAAGCAGTTTTTGGAATGATTTCTCCCAGGGGCGTGCAGCTTGACTTTGATTTATATTTGCCATCCATTAGAATCCTCATTGGCAGAAAGTTTTTTTGAATAAGAACTGATCATATTAAGCTGATAATAATTTGAAGAGCCAGTTTTATTCTCGTTGTGCCAGCACAGAAGGTAATACTACCTTGGCAATACGTCTGGATAAGGAATAAATATGTCGCATATTTTCCACAAATGACATTTCAAGCCTGATCAATGCAAGATAGTCGCTTTCATTATTTGCCAGTCGATCTGCTTTGCGGCTTAAGATGAGCTCAGATTGTTGTCTAATGGGTTCTTTCAGCATTAGTACAGACTCAGCCGCCAGTTCATCCTTTTCCTTTATTGCCTGCACCGTTTGTTCAACTGATTTCAAAACAGAACTATACACCTCAACCATCATAGCCCTTGTTTTTTCACTTGTTTTTGAATCTAAAGCCACTACTTTTTCAGCCAAAGAGACTAGATTGCTTTCTATAATTCCAGTTAAACTCTCAAAATTATCTACCGCCATCATAATCGCCTGGAATTCTCGACTATCTTCCTCAGAAAGAGTATTCTGGCGCAGTAAGGTAAGATATCTGAGAATTTCTGCCTCTAAAATTTCGACTTCATTATAACGTTTAGCAATTTCCCTGACACTTGGTAAATCCCGTTCTTGAAACGCAGGTGCAATGTCCCGCAACATTTCCATGGAAATGTTACCCAGTCTGGCCAGTTCCAGACGCACTTGCTGCAGTGCAATATTGGGGGTGATTAACAGGTTTTCATCCAGATACTTAGGCTCGATAATAATCCCTTTTGGGGGAGCTTTATCAGCAATTAACCATTCTGCCATACGGGCAAACCAGGTGGTAAAACCAATAAATAACACGGTATTAATAATATTGAAGAAGGTATTTGCATTGGCTATCTGACGTGGAACTTCTGAGGCAGCTCGAGCCATTCCCTCTAATTCAGGGCTGGAAGGTGATAACCAGACTGCAGTATCAACCAGCAAGCCAATAAACGGCAGCCAGATAAGGACTCCGATAACATTAAAACTCACATGAACAACCGATGCTCTCACTGCATCCACAGATTTGCTGCTGAGCACCCCCATAATGGCTGTTGTTACTGCTGTACCAATATTTGCACCCAGGGCTAAAGCAATGCCTGCAGATAATCCCAGTAAGCCCTCACTAGCCATGGCAATAGCAATGCCCACCGTTGCAGCAGATGACTGTACAATTGCAGTAAATACCGCTCCTGCAAGAATACCTGCCAGAGGATGTTCAAGCTCTTTTAATATTTCAATAAAGGGCTCATAGCTGCGCAGGGGCACCATTGCCTCACTCATCAACCCCATACCATAAAAGACCAGGCCAATGCCCATAATCATCATGCCATAATATTTTGTCTTGTCTCGTTTGGCCGTAAAAAGCATAAAAAAGCCAATAGCAACGGGTCCCAGTGAATAAGCAGAAAGGTTAAATGCCAGTAACTGAGCCGTCACGGTGCTGCCAATATTGGCTCCCATAATGACTCCGACAGACTGAGCCAGAGTCATCATACCACCGGAGATAAAACCAACCACCAGCAAGGTGGTTACAGTAGATGAGTTGAGTATGCCGGTCACAAAAGCCCCTGTCACCGCTCCCATAAACCGGTTAGTGGTTAGTTTTGCTAATACCGTGGTCATTGCCTGACCGGCTGCTTTTTTCATTCCCTCCGACAGGAGTTGTAAACCTGCAAGAAAGAGTGCCAGGCCGCCAAATAATCCTAAATTAACTTGTAACCAGTCGGGAGATTCTACTTTTGATGCAATATCAACGTCTGATGCAAACACCATGAAGGTGATAAACATTAAACACAAGCCCAGACCTGATCTAAACAATTGAGAATTCATCATTTTAATCGTATTCCCTCTAATGCTATACATTTCATCTATATCTCTTATTAAACATAAAATTGTTCAGCTGTCTTATTTGCAATTTCTTCTTTCGTAAAAAAGGTTTGCAAAGCGACAGCGGCATAATTTTATTTGCTGAGGACTTATATCTATTAACTAAAATCGATACAAAGTACTCACACTGAAAAACTTGATACTGGTATTATAAAAGTCGATATTGGAGTCAGAATCGTAATAAACAATATTAGCTAACAGATTCCAGTCCTTATAACCAAAAGGCTTTTTGTAAACCGCAGTAAATGTCCCGCCCAGGCGATCATCATTACGAGTTTTGTTGTAGATAGGATTTTCCTTATCATAATCAGCATCAGCCCAGTCTAAATTAGTAATAAAAGAATATTGCTCTGAGTTATAAATATGTGTCAGTCCTAGTGCCCATGTATCACTTCTCATTGCACGACCATCCATATTACGATCAATATAACTGAAGTTTGGCTGTAAAGAGTGACCATTACCCATATTTAATTTATAACGAAATTCGATACTATGAATATTGCCATTCCGATCTAATAAGTCCATATCAGTGGTCGTTAATCCTAAAGCTTGACCACTCAATTCATCGTCCAGTTCAACATCACGATAGGTATATTGTATACCTAAATGGGTTCCGGCTATTTTATCCCATTCAAGGCGCAAACCGTTTGATTTACGATCAGTTGTAGAACGGCGTTGATTGGTGAGATAAGGATCTTTCCAGACTTCTGTTGGAACAGCTGAGAATACGTAACTGGCAGCAATCAGACTTTTATCTGCAAGTTCATGGCGTACACCTAATAAGGTTGAAAAATCAAACTGAATAAAATCTTCCAGATTATTACCAAAATAGACCTGTGTTCTAGATGCTGCAAATGTATAGGAAAGTTCACCATTGACTAATGCCATTGAATCACTTTCAGAATCTGGACCATCAGTTAAAGAATTAATCGTTCTCTGACCAATATCACCGAGGCTATTGCCGGCAACCATAGTACTTTCACCCTTGATTCCTACAATGCCCAGATTAATATAGCCACTAAAACCATCCTCTGTGGGAATTGGCTCCAGGGAAAATGAAAAACCCGAAATGCTGACTAAGCCAATACAGCAGGTAGTTTTAATAAAAGTGGATGGCATGATTATGTCCTTTAATTATATTTTATGACTATTTGCATTAATTTTATAAATTTGTTGAGATAAAAAGATCATAAGTTCACTTTAATCTTATAAATATGCTGAGATAAAAAAATCATAAGTTTACTTTAATCTTATAAATATGCTGAGATAAAAAAATCATAAGTTTACTTTAATCTTATAAATTTGCTGAGATAAAAAAATCATAAGTGCCCCTAAAAAATCGAAGATTTTTAAGGGGCACTAAAAAGTCTGACCGATAAACATTTGTAATCCAGTGTCTTCTTCTGAGGTTCCCATATCAATTCGTACTATAACCCCTTCCACCATGATTCTTACACCGCCACCCACTGTCCATTTCATGTCATTATGTAGTTCATCCATATCCCACTCATCATTCACCCTGCCGGCCTCAACAAATCCCACCCATTGCCACCAGGGAATACGCAAGCTTTTAATCAAAGGAATTTTTGGAAAAGGATTCCATTTATTCATATGTCGATATTCCAGTGAGTAGTTTACGGCAGAACGATCATTAAATCGAGCAGAAGGAAAGGCTCGTTGTCGATCCAGGCCTCCCAGTGTTGCCCCTTGATAAGTGGGTGGTCGATGAAATATTTCTTTACCATTGTAGGTACTGGAATCATCCCAGGTTGGCGTATCAATCCACCAGGCATTAAAAGCAATGACTCGTTGATATGCCGATGATGATTCACCCAGACTAAAGAATTTAGAATATTCTGCTTCTATTGTTGTCCATGGCGCACCATCTTCATCATTCATTCCCCAGTCCCTGGAAACCAGAATGCTTTGTTTTGAGCCATGAGTTGGATTACGCCAGTAATCAGTATTATCGTATTCCAGACCTAAAGTAAAAGCGGTTGTTTTTAATTGTACTTTATTGTTAGCATTATCTTTTAGATCCTGTTCCCGGTTGAATAGTTTAAACTCAAAAAAAGTACGGCCACTGGATAAAGGATTCCAGGAGTCTGCCCCTGATTCACTGCCTGAAACCAATAAGCCGTTTTTTCTCACCACATATTTATGTATAGGTTTTCCTTTGCCGTGGCCAATGGGTAATAAATAACGAAAATCCAGTCGAAATAAATTATCACTGCCTTCACTTTGAATAAAGTTATCCTTATCCGAATCATTGCTTCCAGCACGTTCATGAGTGAAATCAGGATTGCCATCACGGTAAGAGTCCAGTTCTCCCCATTCACTATTAAAACCAATCACATCCAGAAATATTCGATCATTAAAGGGCATTTGCAAGTCTGAAATATAATAGAAAAAATTATGGCTGTTATTGGTGCTGTAAAAAGCATTAGTGACAATATTCACTTGTGGCTGAATATAGCCCTGAGCAAAATAGGTACCGGCAATGGCGGTTTCTGTATTTTCATTATAAAACGCATAAGGGATAAACTTGCTGCCCTTAACTGCAGGTTCATCTTCATGTCCTATGAGTACATCATAAGAGTCTGCTATTACTGAAAAAGGAAGGAAAGTCAGTAGCAGCACGACAATAAAATAAGCAATATATTTTCTTTGTGTTTGATTTGAAAGCATATTAATGACCTTGCACTAACTGAAGTAGCTAATCAGAGACTGTATTAAAACCACATTGATTAAATCAACAAAAAACGCACACACCAGAGGAACAATAACAAAGGCCAGATGTGAAGGGCCGTAACGCTGAGTTACAGCAGTCATATTGGCCATAGCAGTAGCTGTTGATCCCAGAGAAATACCTCCGAAACCAGAACAAACCACTGCGGCATCATAGGAACGTCCCATTATATTATAAATAACAAACAGCGTAACAGAAATAGCTACAACAAATTGTGCTGTAATAATGGCCAGAATAGGCCCGGCAAGTTCGAGTATTACCCATAACTGCATACTCATTAATGACATTGCCAGAAAAATGCCCAGTGAAATGTCAGCAATCAGTGCCATTGCCGTATTCTTAGCTTTCCAGTCAAGCCAGGTGAATTTTTTCGCCGCTTTTGGAGTAATAAAACTACTGATAAGAATACCTGCAAATAAGCAGGTAACAAATAAAGGCAATTTTAAACCTGCTTCCTCAAGTAATTCATTCAGAAACAAACCAATAATTACACTGATATGAATAGCCAAAACAGCATGTAAAAAAGAAAAATAATCAATTTTGGCATTTTTATCATCATAAGCAATACCAACATCCAGGTTATCTGATTGATTAGTGGTGAGATTATGTTTTTTTATCAGGAAACTGGCAATCGGTCCTCCCATTAAACTGGCTAAAATTAATCCAAAGGTGGCACAGGCTATCGCAATCTCCATGGCATTATGGATACCGAATTTTTCTGCAAAAGTTGGAGCCCAGGCAATTGCAGTACCATGTCCGCCAATCAGTGAAACAGTGCCGCCGAGCATGCCTACCACAGGTTCCAGTCCAAATAGAGAAGCCACCGAAATACCCACTACATTTTGTATCACCATATAAAGAGCCGTAGCAAACAACAAAACAATCAGTGGCTTGCCGCCTTTCACCAGATCCATTACATTGGAATTCAAGCCGATAGTGGTAAAAAAATAGACCAGCATAATATCCCTTGCAGCCAAATCAAACTCAATAGTAATGCCAATACTAAAATGCACAATGGCAAAAATAATGGAAAACAATAAACCGCCCACCACCGGTTCAGGAATATTGAAATCACGTAATACGGCATAACGCAAATTGAGTCCTTTGCCGATAAATAAAACTAAAATGGCCAGAGTCACTGTAAAAAAAGACTGGAATGCCAATGTGTTTTCTATAAATTCCATAATCCGATTACCATTTTCCTGATATTGTTAATGATTTAAGCTGATGAAACAGGTTATAAGAGAGTAGCACATGCAAGCAATATTTTATCAGTTAGATTATTACTATGCATAACTATTTTAGTCTATAACTCGGGAGTTGTCTTATCAAATCCAGAATAGATTGTGATTCCATCTGCTGAACACTGACTTCAGATAAGTCACGCCACCATACCGTTAGCATATGTGCGCGATAGCGAAGTGAAATGAGCAGGTTTTGTCGTTCAGTTTCTGAGGCTGATTCTAATTGGGATATTTCATCAGAAAAAGCGATCTTTTGTTTTTGCAGCAGTTGATGAGCTGAAGCAGGTTTTACCAAAGATGCTGTTATAAGGCCAAGAGTCAGACCACCGAGCACTCCCCAGCTATAAGTTAAAGTGATCTGCATCGCATAAGGTGTTGCTACATAGCCATTAACAAACAGATTAATCAACATAAGCAGGAGCAATGCAGCAAAGGCCAGTTTTTTATTTGATGAAAATGCAAACCATGTAAAGAACAGGTGAATTAAAAATAGCCAGGTAAAAAATGAACCCGATGCATCAAAAAGAGGAATAATAAAAATCATCAGTAGATTGGTTATAATCAGACTCAAAATCACCAGGATCCCCAAAGCCTTGATAGAAAAAATGTGGCTAAATGCAGTAAACTGGCCAATGATCATGATAAGAACCACTAAAAATAGTCCTCCAGGCCAGTCAACTTCACTCCATAACCAGAGTCCGGTGCTCGTGCCTATACCAATAACCAGTGATTTATAGGCATTGGTAAATGTATCGTCATACCAGGCATCAAAAAAATAGACCCGCGATTCGACTTTTACTCGCTGATCTTTATTAATATCCACTGACATATCCATAGTAGCCAGTTCTTGTCCCATAGTTTGGGTTGCATGCAGCAGCTTAACGGGAATATCAGTTGAAACTTCAGCGCAAAGCATTTGTAGCTGATTGCCTGTTGTTTGCAGACTGGTGATAACAAATGGATTGATGGAGTCCAGAATATTTAACACAGAGCTAACAAATTCTGGTGTCTTGCTGTCTTCGGTAATGATTTGTTCACCTATGATTTCCAGGGCATCAACTATACTTTGAGCTTGTCTGGCACGCAAAGTTGTCCCATATTTTTCTAAGGCATGAGAAGCAATTAAAGGAGATAATTCTCCCATCAGGACATAAAATCCTGACAATGCAGTGACTTTACTATTTACATCAGTATCAGGGGATATGGAGCGCAGCAAAGCAATAATTTTTTTTAATGTAGAAAAAATGCCGACTGCTGAAGCCAGGGGAAAAAACAGGACATGAAACACCCATGCCACTGAAATTCCCACAAGAATACTCCAGATACGGCTTAAGTTTGTCATAAAAAATGTATCATAATCAAAACTCAAACCAATAACGATCATCAGCATGATAGTCAGTGCAGTCCAGCGCCAGAGCAATAATTGATTACGGTATTCAAGACTCAAATAGCTTGTCAGAGTGACCAGTGAGAAGCTTAAGGCAATCAGGACAAAACGCATATCACCTGCAATAAACAAAACTGAAAGTCCAGTAATAACTCCCAGTATTGTTCCCCATATCCGATCCCTGATGCGCTGTTGCACTGCACCCTGAAAACCCGCTTCAATAACCAGTACTGTAACAGGGGCCCAATAGGGATTTTCCAGGCCAATACTCATTGCAATATAGATGGAGCAAACAGCGGCAAGACTGAGCCTGAGAGCTGAGAATAACTGAATCAAGATAGCTTTGGACATCGATAAAATCTCAGCGACGTACAGTAACAGAAGCGGTCATACCCGGTATCATATGAGCAGTATTTTGTCCCGTTTCCAGTTTGATATTCACGGGCACTCGTTGTGGCAGACGGATCCAGTCAAAGATTGCAGGAATACTGGGAATCAGCGCATTTGCCTGAATTGTTTCAGGTGGTGCAATGGCAGTCCCGAGGCTGCTGACTTGTCCGTGCAGTTTTTCCCCTGGTGCTGACATTAACACGACCTCAACTGTATCTCCAACCGCAATATTATGCAGTTGATTTTCCCGAAACATTGCAGAGATACGCAGGCTGTTTTCATCTACGACGGCGACCAGAGGAATCCCCTTTTTGCCATAATCGCCAGCAGCGATGTTAACCTTAACCACATAACCGTCAACAACTGATTTTACCTGGGTATAGCTGAGATCCAGTTCAGCAAATCTAAGTTTAATCCGGGCTGCCTGGATTAGAACATGTTCTTCCTTTTGATCGCCCAGAGCCGCTTCTGCTTTGAGTAAATTAGCTTCTGCGCGTTTTTCTTCTGCAACGGCAACTGCCAGACTCTTGCGGGAACGATCAGCCATATCCTGAGAAATGCTGTCAGAGGTGCGTAGTTTCTCAATACGTGCAGCATTTTTTCTGTTGTATTGCAGGTTTTCTGTTGCCTGTAGTAATTCCTTGCGTGCCACAATAACACTGGCTCTGAGTTGTTTAATTTCAAGTTGGGTCTGTTTAAGACCGACTTTAGCTTTTTCAACTTCAAGTTGGAAGGGTTCAGGATCGATGATAAATAAGACATCGTCTTGTTTTACCGCCTGATTATCTTTTATCATTATCTTATTGACCATTCCGCTGATTCGCGGTGCAACTTTGATAATGTCTGCCTGCACTTCGCCATGACGGGTCCAGGGTGTGCTGACATATCGGTAATAAGCAGTTAAGACTGCTATAATAGAAATCAGAAGAAGTAAAATACTGACTATTTTTCGTTTACGATTCGTGTCCATTGTTTTGTCCAGTAAGAATTTTTAAATCAGAGATACATTATGTAGAAAACCGTACTGCTAAGAGTAATCGTTAAAGTAAGGGAGACGAAAGCACCGCAACAAGGTATATTACCACTAAGACGATTCAGAACTTTCACCAGAATTCGTGCCAGGATAAAACCCAAAAAGATTGCGACTAGCAGCGGTGGAAAATAGAGTCCAAAAAACTGAATTTCCTGCATAGTAATATAACGTCCTTGGAGAAAAAATTTTAATACAAAACTACAGAGATAAGGTTTCTATGTATTATTACTCACAGGCTTATTTTTTTGCCGCTTTGGGAAGTTTTGGTATATCTGCTAATCTATTTAAACGAAAATGGTACTCAGCTGTTGTTGAATGGGATCCTTTAAGACGAGCGAGTCCTGTAATTGTATCTCCACTCTTCTTACCAGTCATAGTCGTGGAAAAGTGTTTTCGTTTTTCACCAAAAATAGTCTGTTTTTCACCGTGCTGGGTGACATCAATTTCAATCTTGATCTTCTTACCATCACGAACGTAGGTGCCTTTACTAAACATAATGGCTCCGCCACCAAGATAACGTCCTTTTTCTAAAAATACTGTAGAAATACGTTCCCATCCATAAATTCCGGAAACCTCAAAAACCCAAATTCCAGTCAACGACATTTTATTTTCCTCATCGTATTGCAACCTTCTATGCAACTTAAAATTGTCCAAGTAATATTTTTTCTAAAGACTACATAAAAAGTATACAGAAGAAACAGTTAAAACAATAGACATGGTTCAATTAAATATTCCAAGACTATTGTATAATACAGTAGCTCATAAGCTAGGTATTAATATTTTAAAGGAACCCATTTATAAGGGTAATTCAGTTCCTTGTAGCCCATTGAGTGTTAGAGGCCTCGAACATACGAACTTTAGTGCGTGAGTAATCATACCAGCGACGATGAGATTCTAAATCCATTGGATTTTGTTTCCAATGTTTACGAAGATCTTCAATACGACTCTCAAAGCGACGGGTTTGTTCTTCCATACTGCCTTCAAACCAGTACTTAAGCAAAATAATGCCGTCTTTAATTAAATAATTCTCAAAACTTGGAATGTTTTTAAAAACCGTTTATATTGTTTTTTTGTGCTTGTTTCTGATGCAGTACAAACCCTCAGTAGAGATGAGCTCAACAGGGACTGACCGTCTGTTAATGTGCATAACAAACAATTTATTCTACAGTTAAAGTATTTAATCTGATCCTATACATATCAGGAAAGAAAATGTAGTTAATTTTATTTTATGCAATAATTAGGTATCTACATGGCATTATCCAAATAGGTCATAGTGGTTGTGAGCTTATTTGATCACCATTCGTAATAAAAGTCATGAAAATAATTCAGTATAAAACTAAACTGCTACGAATTAAGGAAGTAATATGGAACAACCAAATAAGAAACGATCACTATTCTCAGTATTTATACCTGCACTCATTTTTTTAGCTCTATTGTTTGCTTTAATTTATAACACAGCTAGAATTAATGAGTTAGAAGATAATAATCGAGCTTTTTCTTTTACCAACCGCTATGGTTTGGGAAGCCAGACTATCAACATTATAAATTCACAGACAGTTTATGTACCAATATATTCACATATTAATCGCTCATCAGGAGAGCCTTGGTTATTGGAAGCTACCTTAAGTATTCGAAATTCAGATCCAAAAAACAATATTACACTGACTTCAGCATGATATTATGATACAGAAGGCAAGCAGCTTCAGAATTACTATAAGAAGCCAATGCTTTTAAAACCATTACAATCAACTGAAATACTGATTGAAATGAAAGATACACGCGGTGGTTCAGGTGCTAATTTTATTGTTGAGTGGGTTTCAGATCTTCCTGTGTATGAACCGGTAATTGAAGCGATTATGGTTGGAAATAGCAACAATAATGTTTTTTTTAAAAGCACCGGTCGATCTTTATCAGAGCGTATAAAATAAGAAACACATAACCAAAAATCGGAGATAGCTATGAAAATTATTTTTTATGTTTTATGTGTGTTTACTCTTGTAAACATTGTCTTTGCTGATGAAAAAAGTACCCGGGAAAGCCATTTTCCACAACAAATGACGGCTCAAAAACTCTTGACTACCTGTTCATCAAGCTATATGACGAGCACAGGCAGGCAGAGACAAACATATTGTTCAGGCTTTATCAGTGGTGTAGAAGAGTCTACACGATTGCAGGTTAAAGCAGCTATTGCCCCAAAAATATGTTTACCCAATGGAAAAACTTCCAGTCAGTATAGAGATATTTATATGCAGTATGCATCAAGAAAAACAACCGAACTTTCTAAGCCTGCTGCACTTGTTGTTATTGAAGCATTAAGGGATGCTTTTCCGTGTCGGCTGAATGATTAAAATAAAGAAAGATGATTTACAAACTGTATCCACAGCAACCAATATTTTAAATGGATATTTTTCTTCGTTTAAACTTGCCATATTTAAGATAATGTACAACCTGATTAATAACAACATCATTTTTCATCATAAAAGGGTGAGTCACTGGTAAGGTAATGTGATCTTTCATGCCTTCAAGTTTTGTATTTTCTACGGATACCTTGCCATCATCTGGATTTGGTAGCATGGCAGATAAAACCAGGTTTATACTGCGAGAGCCTGCGATGATGCCTACATCAAAATTGGCTGTTCCAAGTTTCCTTGGAATATCCATTTTTCCCGTACCAAGTTGCATACCTGCTGGACCATTCATGAGCTTAAAGCCAGGTATATTTTTCAAAGTATCAACAACCTGACTTCCTTGATTAGGAGGGCCAAGCATTACTACACGCCCCATATTTTCTATTGATTTTGTACTTAAATACTGACGAACAAGAATACCACCCATTGAATGAGTTACAAAGTTTATCTTACTCCCCTTTATACATCGTGATAATGCATCAGATATTGTGTCTTCTGCTAATTTAGCAACATGATACATTGTTGATGGATAATTATAATTAACAGTATGATAATCTTTGTTTTTTAGGACAAGTTCAAGCTTTTTTAATGAGTTATCATTTCTGGCTAAGCCATGCAAAAGAATGACGCATTCTTTTGCGTGTAATGGTGGTGAAAGAGTCAACATCACAAAAAAACTCCATTTTAGTATACTCATTGATTTCAAATATGCATCCCAATATTTTGCCTGCTAATAGTAAGTTGAGATTCTCTCTCTTCTGCACAATTATAATTTTTGCAGCAGACTAAGAGCATTAGCGAAACGAATTTTTTAAACGTTCAGTATCCTCAACTTGCCAATCTTTTGGATCAGTCAGTGCAAACCATGCATTAATATAATGTTCAGCAGAAAATACATGGCCAAACCCTTTAGGCACTTCGGTAGCAATAAGCATGTCTACTGCCTGTTGAAGCATTGTTATCAGAGGGTACCAACGTAATTTGACGAATACATCGGGAGCACGATCATCAGCCATCCACTCTGGTGGCCTGAATGCTGAGGCAACTTCAAAAAAGGTTATGGGATCGCTGGCATACTGTAGATAGACCAGGCGCATCCGCGAACATGCACTTACGGCTTTATCAAGTGTATTCTGCTGATTTGTAAAACGTGCCAATCGACCGTCGTCAATTTGTGGTAACCATGCAGATGAACCGGGATTGCGATTTTTAGTTAAATTATTCCAGATAGGATTCATAAATGTTGGCCCCGACCAGAGAATGCCGCTAATTGGATTGTCGACCATTTTAAGCGGTGATAATGCTTTCTCTGAGCCGTAGGAACCAAGGCTGAGTCCATAAAGATAAAGCCGGGAACGCGAGTTATCAGGTAATTGTCTCCAATACTTATAAATAGTATCAAAAAGAATTTTTGCAGATTCTGGAACCAGATCAGGCTCTACCAGCAAAGCCAAAGGGCTCATCAAATAAGAATACTGCATTCCGACAATTGCCGTATCACCGAGATGCATTATTTCAAATGGATCAACAGCTGCTGGATCGATCCAACCTGTGCCAGTTGGCGTAACGATGACTATAAACGATCGGTCAAAAACACCTACACGTTTCATTTCCTCAAGAACAAGATTGGCACGTTCCTTTATGTTTTTACCCGAATTAAGTCCAGCATAAACCCGGATTGGTTTTTTTGCAGGCTTGCTTCCATTAAATTCGGAGATTTCTTCAATAGAGCGACCCCCTGCTATGAATTTACGACCCTGAGCCCCTAAGGTTTCCCAGGGTATAAGTGAAGATGTACTTCCAGAGCGCAAGTTGTCAGAGGGCACTGGTAATTCAATATCAATTCTTGAGTCAACTTCACGAAATGCATCATCTGCAGTGTTAAGTATGGTACGTGCAATCACACCATTACCAAGATTCCAACTAATAGTAGTAACCAGTAAAAGACTGATTACCAGTGACAGGCGTGGCTGAACCCGGCCATGGATCCTATTTCGTAGAAATATCGTAATTGTCGCAATAAACCGACCAAGCAGGAAGAGAGTAAGAAACGACACAAATACTACCCCAACTACAACAACCTCATGGTTTGCTTCAAGGGGTTTCATAGTCATTAAAGCTCGAAGCTCATTCTGACTGCCACGTAAATTGAAAAGTGCCAATAAAAATATTGAAAAACTGACTAAGAAAAGTAATCCACTTATTGCCTTACGAAGACTATTGGTAAAATTTGGGAGTTGAATATATCTCCAGGTTCCGATCATGATAATAGCCAGGAGATAACCAAGAGCCATCACTATTCCACCTAACACGCCTTGTACAAGCGCAGATCTTGGTATTAGTGAGGGTGTCATTGATGCAGAAAAAAAGAGAAGACCTAAACAAATTCCTAAAGCTGATATTCGGTATCGATCTAAAAGGAAAAAGAGTTTCTGTATTTTGTTTTTTACTAATATCATTGTTTATTCCCGAAAAGAAACAAAGCTAGATTGTCTTTAATTATAATTGATACAATTTTCTGTCAACAAAAAGATAAAGATGTTTTAATAATTATAATTTTCCTATTATATTGCTTTTATGATTCTGATTCCAATATTGATTTTTATAACACCAATATTAAATTTTTCAGTGTGATTACTCTGTATCGCAGTTGCTTTTAGATTTTTTAAAAACCATCAAACTTATTTTTTTATGTGCTTTTTCATAAACAAACTACACCTCTATTATTTAATAAAGTTTCCATGTATCAATTGTACAATAACGGGTATAATTTTTTAGAGAGTTTTTTGCTGATTTATTATGCTGTTTATGGGAAAATTAATGCTTTTATAATCAACAGATATAGAATAATAGCCACTCAATGCGTAAGATTAGCCTAACAGAGTTTAATGAACTCACACAAAGCTCTATTGTTTTAGCTGATGATGAGTATGGAAAAAAAGTATTAGAGCTGGTTGATCATTCCATTATCAAGCTATTTCGAGTTAAGCGATTTATTTCACAAGCTACTCTTTATTCCCCTGCACGGCGTTTTGCTAAAAATGCCAAACGCTTAAAGCAGCTCAATATTCCAACCGTCACATTGATTGATTTGTACAAGATTAATAGTATCAAACGAACAGCTGTCCATTATCAACAACTGGATGGCCTCACTGTCAGAGAGTTTCTGCAATCTAAGTCAATTGAAGATGAGTTTCTACTTAGATTAGGGGGGTTTTTGGCAGAATTACATGCTAAAGGCATATTCTTCCGTTCAGCCCATTTTGGTAATATTATTGTCACCCCTGAGAAAAAATTTGGTTTAATAGATATTTCAGATATGAGTATTAGTTGTTCTTCATTGAGCCACTTTAAACGTATCAGGAATTTAAAGCACATTTTTAGACTTCCTGAAGATATACGGCTAGTGAAAAACAACCAGTTAATTGAGCAAGGTTACCTTAGCCAATGCGGTATCCATAAAAAAAATTTCCAACAAGATTTTTTACAGACTTGCCAAAATCTGAAACAGAGGTGGGAATCCTAGATGTTCAAAACAATTATAGAAATGGTTGAAAGACATATATATGTAACTACAGCTTTCTTAAGCGTGCTTATCTCGTTATGGTTATTCATATCCAGAGATATTATTTCCCGTGATGCTATTTTATACATAGATATTGCCAAGGCATTTCTTGATGGTGGTATTAGTGCCGCCTTTAAAGTTTGGGGATGGCCTTTTTATTCCTTTGTTATTGCATTCATTCATCAGCTCACTGGCTTTAGCCTTGAAAATTCCGCATATTTTCTAACTATAGTTTTTGAAACAATTATTAGTGTTATATTTGTAAAACTCTATTCAAAAATTGCATTTGATGGGGCTCGACTATGGGTTGCAATGCTTTTTATTCTTACCTTTGTGACCTTAAATGACTATAAAGGAGATATATGGAGAGAATATGGATTTTGGGCCTTTAGTTTAATGGCAATTTATCAATTTATTCTATATTTTCAAAATCATAAAAAAGTAAATGCTCTGTTATGGCAGTGTTGTATATTTACAGCGACATTATTTAGAATTGAGGCGGTTGTATTTGCAGTCCTTGCACCATTTTATTTTCTATTCATCCAGAACAATTCTATTGCTGAAAGAATAAAAAAAATACTAGCACTTAATTCTGTTTTTTATTCTGTTGGTCTTATGTCCATTATTGTTATTCTATTTTCCAGGCAATTACAATATATTATTTTTAATAACCTTCCAAGCCAAATTGTTTATTTTTCAGCAAATGAAATTTTTGGCAATTTTAATTTAGCAGCGGATAATTTTGTTAAATATGTCCTGCCATTCAAATATTCTGAAGCTTATAGTCACTTAATAATTGGCTCTGGTTTATTGACTATGCTCATATTCAAGCTCATCAATAACTTCAATCTTGTTTATTTTGGAATATGGTTAACCGGCAGCTATAAAGGCTGGGTCAATATTAAGAAAGAGTCTCATGTTATTTATTATTTTTCCTCAATTGCATTACTCATATTGCTTATTTTTATTACCAGCAGATTGTTTGTCTCAACACGATATACTGTTTTATTATTATTATTAATTGGACTAGTTTTTGTGCAGTATTTAGATTATGCAATGTCCCGTTTAAGCCAGCAGAAAAAGAAAATATGGTTGCTTACTCTCAGTCTATTTATTGCAATCCAATTTCTTGATAGCATTATTAAAATTGGAACAAAAAAATTTCCAATGCAGCAAAGTGGAGAATGGTTAACTCAATATATCAAACCCGATGATAGAATTGCCTGTAATGAGAAACGGCTTAGTTATTATACTAAGCAAAAATGTAAGTTAGAGAAGAAACGCTTCTATGAAAGTTATGATCAATTTGACATTGAGTACCTTAAAGATAATAATTTTTCATACCTTTTATTGTGGGTTAAACATAAAAATACGATTATGTTGAGTGCACTGGAACATGATGATAATTTAATATTATTAAAGAGCTTTAAAAATAAAAAAAATGATGTTGCTCTGGTTTTTAAAATAAAAGATTGATCTGATATTGTATAAAAGGTACTTTTCTTTATGCTCAATGTCTGTAAATTATTATTACTATTTTGTCACCAGAATGTCCTGCATAATCAGATATTGTAAATCAGATCCATAAAACATATTCAGTGCGTCTTGCGGTGTACAGACCACAGGTTCACCACGACGATTGAGTGAGGTATTCAATACCACACCATTGCCTGTTAATGTTTCGACTTCCTTTAATAAAGCATAATAACGAGGATTAATGGCTTCTTTTACTGCATGTGCTCTGGCGGTACCGTCCTCATGTACAACCTCAGGAACCCGTTCAGCCCAGCCGTCATTTACTTCAAAGGTAAATGTCATAAACGGTGCGGGATGATCAGTTTTCAACATAACAGGTGCCACTGTATCCAGCATACTGGGACAAAACGGACGCCAGCGTTCACGAAACTTGATTTGTTCATTGATGCGATCGGCAACACCCGGCACACTGGGACAACCTAAAATGCTGCGACCTCCCAATGCTCTGGGGCCAAATTCCATACGTCCCTGAAACCAGGAGACAGGATTGCCATCAGCCAGAATTTGCGCTATTTGTTTGGGGACATTATCAATTTTTTTAAAGTGAACTGTGTTTTGAGCAGTATTTGCCTGGCCTTCTATCCGATAAGTCTGACAGGCGGCTATACATTGCTCATTACTAAATTCAGGTCCCAGGAAGACATGCTCCATTTTTTCCAGCTCAATACCCCGGGCAGCAATAACATAGGAAGCTGCGCCAATGGCAGTACCTGCATCCGATGCAGCAGGCTGGACAAATAACTCTTTGACTTCTTCACGGGCAATGATTTTCTGATTTAATTTAACATTGAGGGCGGCACCACCGGCGAATGCAATTTTTCCTGTTTCTGCAATAATATCACCCAGATAATAATCCATTAACTGCAGAGAAATTTCTTCAAAAAGTTTCTGCATAGAGGCGGCATAGTCAATATAGGGATCATCAATTTCATCACCCTGACGTTTTGGTCCCAGCCAGTCAATTAATTCAGGTGAAAAATAATATCCCCTGCCCTCTTCTTTATAGCGTCGTGTACCAATGACATTGACCAGATCGGTATTGACCTTAAAACTAAGACCATCAGCTTTCTCTTCAAGAGAAATTAAGCGTGAAAAATCATATTTATCCGGGTTACCATAGGGTGCCATTCCCATGACCTTGAATTCACCATCGAGCATTTCAAAACCCAGGTATTCAGTCATTGCGCCATAGACACCACCCAGAGAATCTGGATCATAAAATTCTTTAATTTTATGAATTTTACCATTTTCACCATAGCCGAAAAATGTCGTGGCATATTCACCCTTGCCGTCAATGCCCATAATCGCTGTTTTTTCTTTAAAGCCGCTTAAATGATAGGCACTGCTGGCGTGAGCCAGATGATGTTCAACTGATTTGAATTGAATTTTGGACCAGTTAATGCCAAGTGATTCACACATTGCTTTAATACGTCCGATATAGCGACGATAACGACGATTGCCGTTAAATAAAGCATCCAAAGCTCGATCAGGGGCATACCAGTAGCGTTTGGCATAATGCCAGCGAGCAGGTGTGGACAGATTAATTTCAGCATAGGGTACAGCAACAATATCAATGTCAGCAACTGTAATACCTGCATATTCAAGACAAAACTTTGTCGCTTCAACAGGCATCTTGCCTTTGGCATGTTTATCCCGGATAAAACGCTCTTCCTCTGCAGCAGCTACCAGTTTGCCATCAATAAAAAGAGCGGCAGAGGGATCATGATTAAGAGAGCCTGAAAGCCCGAGCGTGATCAGCGGCACTGATATGTCCTTCTTAGTATAGAATTTGTTGATTGATTAAAAATAACGAAACATTTTAACAAGTATTTCTATTGAGTAATATAAAATTAACAAGGTACTTGCAAAACTGCTCAGCTTCACCCTTTTTTGAAGGGGGAGGTAAAGATCAAGCAATCTGGAGTTTTGCAAGTACCTCTAACAAGCTGGTTTTTCAGGTAATTGTTTTAATAATTGTTTAAATTGCTGGTACATGGTTGAATTTAATGGCCAACTTTTCATAAATTGCTGTAAATCTTTACGCAATGCTTTTTTAAATCCGGTTGATTTTTTCTTTGTCCCTTGTGTCAGAGGAGAATAGAAATTCATGCAGTCTAAATCAACAAGAGACAGCCCCTCTTTAGTTAATAGAATATTATCAGCCTTTAGTTCACCATGACTCATTCTTGATGCGATCATACAATAGAAAAGTTGTTCAAAATCATCCAGGTGCTCTTTTGAAATGCTGGTTTTTTTATTATATTGCAGTAGTGCATCTTCTGAAGGTTCATATTCACTGAGGTAAAAAGCCTGGTTTTTTAATTGCTCTGAGTGTTGTACTATAATGGCGATTGGTTTTGGTGTTTTAATCCCTAATGCCATCAGTTGATGAGCATTTTTCCAGCTTTTCCAGGCAGGATCAGATTGCTGGAAACTTCTTAGCCAATGCAGTAAACCCTTAGTATGATAATGTTTTATGACAACTTTTGTGTTGCCGCATTGAGCCAGAGCAACCGTAGTGGTTTTGCCTGATTTTAAGCGGGGAGAATTTTCTACCAGTTTATCCAGTTGCTGATAAAATGTTTGCCAGTGTGTATTGGAAAATTCTTTATTATAAATTTGTAATTCCAGCCGGTTTTTCTTATAGATAAATTTTCTGCCGTTTCCAGAGGCTTCATCAAGCACGGTTTGTATTCTCAATTGTCTCCACTGATTGATTTCACGGCAGATAACAGAATGAGAAAGTTTCTTGCTTAAGACGGTTCCAAGCTGATACGACATAAGAAAATCTTTAATAGATTGATCATAAATGATGGGTAATTGTGAAAAGATATGGGCCAGATTTTTATGTATTTGTATCAGGCGATCTTCCGCTGAGGAAGGTAGGCCTGCAATATCACCACAATCAATACAAATAGACTGGAGGGTTTTGTTTAATACAAAATTATTCAGGTGGATATCAATTTGTTGAATTCTGCTATTATGCATTTGTGCAATAACAGGCATTAGATCTTTAATGCGCTTTAAAGAATGTTCATCCGGCCTTAAAGAGATATGCTTTTCCAGGGCACTGGTATCAGCGATATATTCATATAAAACATAAAAACCAGACTCATTGAGTGTGCCATAGCTCAGTCTTTTTGGTGTGTTGATTTGAGCTTTGATTAAATCTTCATAACTTGAAAGTTCTGTTGCCTGATCTTTTTTTGCCTTGTCAGGATGTAAAAACAGCTTAGCCACCACTACTTGTCCCTGAAATTCAGCCTTGCAGACTATTTTTCTTTGTGGAGATAAACGTAAGACTTCAACACACTCAAGGATAGTGCCAATACCGGTAAGAAAATTATCGGTGGTAATATTGATTTGAAATGGAACGCTGACATCCCGTTTCAATAGATAAAGTTGCAAACCATTAAGCATCATAAAACCTGTTATTCGCGATTATGAAAAAATTTTAAAATCTGTCGTATTTGTTTTTTGTGTGTGGATGTTAGTTTTTTACATTGTGTATAATCTTTATAGAATGCCATTCTTCGGCTTTGACTGAGATGATATTTAGCCAGTTTATCCAGACAGGCCAGATCTTTAATAATTCGATAGCCTAAAAATGGTTGATACCATTTCATGCCTGCAGGACAATCAATGAGATAGATTTTAGGGCTTTTTGCCTTAATATCAACCATAATATTACGCCATTTAAAATCATTATGAGCAAAGTGATGTGTATGTAATCTTCTGGCAATGCAAGCCAGTTGATGACTCACTTCTGCAATCCAGTCAGCTTGTTTAATAAGTGATGGCCTGTTATTAACAATATAGCTTAAATCATAACAATCTTGCAATTCTTCTGTAATCAGCAGTCCTCTTTGAACCACTACACCTTGAGTTTCCTGTCCGTAGGCCACCACTTTAGCAACAGGAATCCCAATTTTTTGAAACCAGAGTAGATTTTTCCACTCTCTTTTTACCTTGCTAAAACTAAAATAGCGTGGCAGGATTCTTTTGAACCTTGAATATTTTTTCAGATAATAAATTTTATTATCAATTAAGACCTTATAAACATTACCATCAACAAATTCTCCCTCGTAATGATAGGCATTATTAAAATTCTTAAACAGCTTCCCCAAACTTGTATCTCTATATTCAGGCATAATATGCCAAAATAGTTTTTTTGACCAGAGATCCACTATATAGCATCTCCTTTACGCTGCTTTCTTTTCCATAGTTTGTGTCCCTGTTGTTTCACTTTTTCCCAAAAGTCATAATGTTGTTTATAAATATCATGTAATGAAGTCTGATGATAAATTTTCATAAAGCGTAAAAAATCCCGTTGTGTCATGCCGATGTGCATGGCAGAAAAATAGAGACTGGCAATGTCTTTTACCCGCCATCGCTCCGGCGTCTGATTGCGTATTTGTGCACGATGTAAATCAATGAGTGATACTTTAAATTGTTGATTGTTCAGGTCTTGAGAGTTATTCTTCAGCTTTTTATATAAAAAACTTTTATCTAAAAGGAAGTGACAGAGATAATAATCTCTGTGATTGATGCCATTCTCATGCAGGGTACGACTAATAGAGGCCAGCTTGCTGATAAGAGTTTGTTTCAGTTTGAAAGCTGGGGGTATCTCATTCCAGTTAGCACAAAAATCTTCCAGACTGATGGTATTAATCAGGTCTTCGGTAATAATAAAGGATTGTTGTTGAGCCGGATTGACACCTTTAAGAGCATACCCGGCAATGTGCATAGTATCTATATGCAGTTCTTCAAGTTTTTTAATAGCCAGATATTCATTTTTTGCACCAAGAACAGGTAAACGTAAACGCAACAGATTTTCAATAATTTCAAACCAGCCGATGCCGCGGTGAATTTTTATGAAATAGCTTTGATTATGCAACCTAAATCGGAGTGTTCTACGTGCTTCTAAAGCACGAAAGACTTCTCCCTGGAGTTTTTCTGCTTCAGTAAAAGGATCTTTTTTTCCCCATAGTTGAGCAAAATTTTTGCTTAATTCTAAGCGCATGGTCTGATTGTCATTATTTATGATTTTATTCAATGTCTCAGTTTAGTATAATATAAGAAAAAATATAACAAAAGAGAAATTATATTGAAACTATCTGCCATTATTCAGCTCATGCGGCCGCATCAATATATAAAAAATCTCTTTATATTCATGCCACTTTTTTTCGCATTAAAAATTACTGAAACTGAGCTGTTATTTACTACTTTTATTGCTTTTATTGCTTTTTCAATCTCAGCCAGTGCGATCTATATTTTCAATGACTACTATGACATTGAAGAAGATAGACAGCATCCCCAAAAAAAGAATCGTCCTTTAGCATCAGGGCTTATTGGTAAGCCACAGGCAATTATAATTATGATGCTGTTGTTTGTCGCGGGATTTTTCCTGATGACACTTCTTTCTATTCAGGCAACAGTGATTCTTGCATGCTATGTGTTGATGAATATTGCTTACAGCCTCTATCTTAAACATATTGCGATTCTGGATGTTACTATTATCGCCACTGGCTTTGTCATTCGCCTCTTTGTTGGTTCTGCCGTGAGTGGTATCCATCTTTCCATGTGGATTGTTATTATGACCTTTCTGCTGGCTCTTTTTATGGCTTTGGCCAAGCGCAGGGATGATGTTGTCATTTATCTGGAAACAGGGAAAAAAATGCGTAAAGTTATTGATGGTTATAATTTACCATTTCTGGATAGTGCTATGATGATTATGGCCTCTGTTGTTATTGTTGCTTATACTATTTATACCACTACATCGGAAATTATTGAGCGAGTACAAAGTGAATATCTCTATCTTACGGCTATTTTTGTGATAGTTGGTGTTCTGCGTTATTTACAAATGGCTCTGGTTGAAAATAATAGCGGTTCACCGACCCGAATTGTTCTCAGTGATCATTTTATGCAATTAATATTATTAGGCTGGATCAGTTCGTTTGCCTGGATTATTTATTAATGCCTGCCTTGCACTTCAAAAGGGAATCACTTTATGAGTCTTAAGAGTTGGGGGCGTTATCCTATTGTTAATAATATTGTTTATCCCTTTGAGAGTGAGGAACAACTGGTGCCTGTTATTGACTCACAAGGTGAAATTATTCCCTATGGTAATGGTAGAAGCTATGGTGATAGTGCTTTAAGTGAGAGCATTATTCATATGAAAATGCATGATTATTTTATTAATTTTGATGAGAAAAAAGGCATATTACATGTCCAGTCAGGTGTGCTTCTTGCGGAAATACTAAACTCCTTTGTTCCCAGAGGATGGTTTCTTAAGGTGACACCCGGGACTAAGTTAATTACAGTGGGTGGTGCTATTGCCTCAGATGTACATGGTAAAAATCATCATATTGAAGGTTGTTTCAGTGAGTGCGTTGAAGAATTTGAAATTATGCTTACTGATGGACAGATTGTGACTTGCTCTAAAAAATTGATACCGGAGCTTTTTAAGGCTACCTGTGGGGGGATGGGGTTGACTGGTATTATTCTTAATGCAAAACTCATCCTGAAAAAAATCAACTCCCAATATATTAATCAGACAACGATTAAAACTCAGAATTTAAAAGAAACTTTTGCAGCCTTTGAAGAATACAGGGGCTCACCCTATTCTGTGGCATGGATTGATTGTCTTGCAAAGGGTGATAGTCTTGGCCGGTGTCTGTTAATGACGGGGGATTTCAGGGATGACGGGCAACTGGATTATACTCCTGCGGAGAAATTCTCTATTCCGTTTGATTTTCCTGGTTTTGCCTTAAATAACTGGAGTGTACGTGCGTTTAACCGGCTTTATTATGGAAAAGTGAAACAGCGAATCTCCAGACAAAAAGTAGACATTGATACTTTTTTCTATCCACTGGATGCAATCGGACACTGGAATCGAATTTATGGCAGAAAGGGATTTACACAATATCAGTTTATTATACCCAAAGAAATGAGTTATGAAGGATTACAAGCTGTTTTGAAAACAATTGCTGCTTCCGGCAAAGGTTCTTTTCTGGCAATACTCAAACTTTATGGTCCGGCCAATGAGAATTATCTTTCTTTTCCTATGGAAGGCTATAGCCTGGCTCTGGATTTTAAAATAGAGAGCGGTCTTTTTGAATTGCTGGATAAGTTAGATGAAATCGTTCTGCAATATAAGGGACGTATCTATCTGAGCAAAGATGTCAGGGTGAGTAAAGCAGTTTTTGAGCAGGGCTATCCACAGATAGAAACGTTTAGAAAATTTAGAAAAGAGCATAAAATGGACATAAAATTTCAGTCATTACAATCCAAGCGAGTTGAAATCTAATCCGGGGAAAATCATGAGTTATGTTTTAATTATTGGTGCCCGCAGTGATATAGCCAAAGCAACTGCCAGAGAATATGCCAAGCATGGCTATGATCTCTATCTGGCTGCCAGAAATGCAGATGAATTAAAAGAATTTGCCAATGACATTATAGTCAGAAGTCAAAGGAAGGTTAAAACAGTTGAATTGGATATTCTGAACTATAAGAGTCATTCCTTGTTTTATGAGCAACTTGAGGAAAAACCCTTGGGTGTTATTTGTGCTGTTGGTTATCTTGGCGATCAGGAAAAATCTCAGACTGATTTTAATGAGGCTCAGCTTATTATTAATAGCAATTATACGGGCGTGGTCAGTTTGTTTAATATCATCGCCGATGATTTTGAAAAGAGAAAAAGCGGTTTTATGGTGGCTATCAGTTCAGTGGCTGGAGATAGAGGTCGTAAGAGTAATTATACTTACGGTTCTGCCAAAGCAGCGTTGACAGCCTATCTTTCCGGCCTGAGAAATCGGTTGTATAGTTCACAAGTCCATGTAATGACGGTTAATCCCGGATTTGTGGCGACCAGTATGACTAAAGACATGGAATTGCCTGAAAAACTGACTGCTCAGCCTGAAGAAGTGGCCATTGATATTTACAGAGCACAGCAGAAAAATAAAAATATTCTCTATACAAAATGGATCTGGTACTGGATTATGTTAATTATTAGAAATATTCCCGAATGGAAGTTCAAAGGAATGAGTATTTAACATAACATCACACACCGAATAACTTTTACGTTATTCCTCTCTTAACCTATCTTCGTGACCCTATTTAATAAAAAGCAGCATTTTAACTAATGAGTAATTCCCTTGCCTAATGATAGAGAAATCGGCAAAATAGAACAATTCAGGGGATTCTTATAAAGATTTAGCTGAAGATAAAGGTATCCCATGCCAGAAAGTTCAGTGGAACGACTACTTTAAAATTGATGCAAACGTGAGAGCTTAACAAGGAAAAGGAAGTAAATTATGACCAAACAAGTAACAGCATTATTTTTAACCGTTGCATCAATTAGTGTACTATTTGTTTCAATATCTGTTTCAGTCTTCGCTTCATCTGATTGTGACAATTTAAAAGGTTGTGAAAAGAAATATTGCGAAATTGAAAGACAACTTAAGATTGCTCAGGAAAAAGGGAATAAAGGTAAAGTCAATGGATTAACAAGATCATTGGAAAATGCGAAGGAGCATTGTACTGATAAAGGTCTCAAGGAAGATTTGGTCGAAGAAATAGAAGAAGCTAATAACGAGATTGTAGAATATGAATCCGATCTCAAGGAAGCTAAAGAATATGGAAAAATAGATAAAGTTCGTAAATACCAAGAAAAAATTGAAGAAGAGAAAAACAAGATAAAACATCTTGAAGATGAGCTGTCCAACTTAGATTAAAGAAAGCCAACCAAAATATGCACATGAACAGAGAAAGCAGGCGTAAGGAGAGATAATGGAGCAGAAGAGCGAGTGGCAAAACCCAGAACTTACCGAAGTCTATCTTAACGGTGTACGTGGAACTATCCCTGGAGCCGATCTGCAACTTGCTGTGATCGGTAAGATTGTTGATCTCTGGTGTGCATCACCAAAGCATATCCTTGATCTTGGATGCGGCAACGGAATTCTTGGACATTTTCTCCTCAATCGATTCCCGTCTTCAAACGGTCTGTTTGTAGATTTTTCCGACCCGATGCTAGATGCTGCTCGCAAGAAAGTTGAGACGTTTCCTAAAGCGATTGTCGTGAAGGGGGATTTCGCTTCCCCTCAATGGCTCGATGTCACAAACCCACTTGGCTCCTTTGACATAGTGGTGTCTGGATTCGCCATCCACCACCAGCCTAACGAACGAAAACGTGAGCTTTACTCCGAGATATTCGATCTTCTCACGCCCGGCGGCGTATTTCTGAATCTGGAACACGTGGCCTCTATCACCCAAGCCGGAGAAGAACTGTTTGATGACTTTTTCATTGACCATCTGCATCACTTTCATAGCAAATCCAACACCACTGCAAACCGGGATTCGATTGCTGATAAATACTATAGACGCTTGGACAAGAAGGAAAATATTCTAGCTCGGGTAGAAGACCAGTGCCAATGGCTGAGGCATATCGGCTACACCGATGTTGATTGCTTTTTTAAAGTTTTTGAATTGGCTCTCTTCGGAGGAAGAAAGGCATCCAACAAGGCTAATTCAGCCGACACAAAAAGCCGTGCGGCTGATTAGTGTCGTTAGCAAAAAGTCCGTTGTATCACTACATATCACTGTTGCAGTCATAGATGATTTTGTTCATTTTTAAATTATAGACATTATTCAATTGTATAAAGAACTATCTGCTTTGCCTTTCATATAGTAAAGATGCTTTTGCTTTTCTTCAATTCTAATTTTCAATTCTATGAGTTCATTTTTATATGCTCTGATTTCTGCTGTTGTCAGTTTATTTTTCTTTTTATCTCGTTTTAAAATATATTCTACCGAAGAAATTCGACTGTGATGTTTATCGATTTCATTACTAAGATCATAAATGGCTTTTCCCTGATAGTATTTTTTTAAAAAACTTTTTTCTGCTTCATGTGGACATATACCTTGATAGGTGTTTCCAGCAAGACCCGTCTGTAAAGCATTTTCAGGTGTACAATAATGAATCAGACCTAAATTGTATCCTTGCTTGTAGCGCATTTTATCAGGGTAAATATGATGTTCAGCACATGCCTGACGGTGATCGGAAAGACGTGATACCTTATAGCCTGATTTTCCGTCATGATAACCAATATCATACCAGTCAGCCTGCTGACATTCTTCTTTATTGAGTGAAGCACAAGCACTTAATGAGGAAATAACAACAAGAAAAAATAAATGCTTTGTAATAGACATAGGTAAAGTAATCCAGCTAATTAAGGTAAGTAATGATTAAAATGTTTCTTCCAGGGGGTATAGGTTTTTTTCTTATCCCAGTTTTTTAAAAAACGGCGTTTATCACGTTGCCATTTTTTATTAAAAGTCCAGTTAAATTTGTGTTGAACCATGGCATCCAGATCCAGCAGCCAGACCTGATTATGATGAATGAGGAAATTACTGCCTTTAAGATCACCATGAGTAATTTTATATTCGCTGAGACGTTTGAGTATTGATAGTAGTTTATCTGCGACTAATGTTTTGTTGGGTGGTTCTTTATCAGAGAAGAAGTCCCAGCTGGTCTGCCCTGCCTGAAATTTACAGATAAAATAACTGCAGCGTTTTCCTAATTCAGGTTGTTGTTCTATCAGGGCAACTGGTTCAGGTGTCAAAATGCCAATAAATCTCAGCAAATGGGCATTGTTCCAGGATCTTCTGGCTCTGGACATTTGTCCCTTGTGTTTTAACTCATATAGCAGACCTTTAGGATTGTAGCGCTTTATCACATAACGTTCATTATCAAGCAGAACAGACTTAACGGTGCAGGTATTGCCCTGCTTTAAGTAAACTGAATTTTTATCCTGAAAAAATTGTTCTGGCTGTTCCAGTAAGTGTTGTATAGCTGGAGTATGGGATTCTCTGCGACATAAGGTGTATCCCTGAGAGCTTGTATTAAAAATAACCTCTGTGCATTCTCTTAGCATCTTTTTTAAATATTGAACAATACGTTGTTGTTGATAAATTTTGATCCATTGCCAGAATTGTTTACACAGGGGCTTTTCCAGTGTTAAAGAAGTTAAAGAAATATACTCCTGCAGTAATGTGCAGCTGATTGACTGGTTTAAGTCAAAGGTCTGGGCTAAAAACAAAGCCAGATTTTTTAGACGTGTTTCCTTAGCTAATGGTGCAGTAGAAACTTTAACTTCTTCACCATCTAAAGTATAAATAGAGTGATTGCTGGAAAGCAAAAAGTTTGCATAATGTAAATCCTGATGTGTCAGACCTGCACGATGATGTTTTTCTATAACAGGCATCAATTCCTTAAGTTTTTGTTCTTTTTTATTTGGAGGATTTTTTTTCCAGAATTGTGCTAGATTCTGCCCCTCAATAAAAGGAAAAATAAGATAGTAAATACCTTCATCTGAAAATCCCTGTGTAATAATATCTGGGGAGAGAATTTGCTTGTCACTGAGTAATTTTGCACCGGCACATTCTCGTTGCCAATGTTTTTTTGCCCTGCTTGAGTGAATAAAAAGCTTGATAATTACTTTTTTATCAAGCCCCTCTTTATCAACCTTTTTTTTACTAAGCAATAGTCCTGAAAAGACCAATCGTTTGGCTGGCACTATACGCAGTAATTTATGGCATAGAACCACCTGCTGATTAAAACTGATTTGAACTGGCAAAGTCATTGTAAAGCTTGCTTCTTGCAGAGCCTGTAATGTAATCGTTCTGATTGATTCGGGCATTTTATTGAATATTTTTATAAATATTAGCAATAGAACGCTGTTTGCCTGTTGCTTCAATAATATCAGATACCTTGTCGGGCATACTGAAGATATCACTATTGCGCATATAGTGCAGAGCATTGTTATGCCATTGCTGCCAGTGGTCTGAAGTCAGCATATCCAATAACACCTGATTATATTGTACCTGTTGAAAGGGTTCGGATAATACCTTTCCGGCCTGGGCAGCTTCAATATGAAAGGCATAGCCGCAAACACCGCTGATGATCTGTGGAATGCCTGCAGCTATTGCCTCTAATAATACGGTTCCGGTATTCTCATGACGTGCCGGATGCATAAATAAATCACTGGCTAATAACAATTCAGGCACATCATCTCTGGCTCCCGGCAGATGAACCTGATTTTCAATTCCCAGTTTTTTTGCCAGAGCTTTATATTTCTTGATTTTATCTTCACCAGCTACTAATAAATAAGTTTTACTTTTTAGTGGTTCAGGCAGACTGGCTAAGGCCTGCATTGCCCGGTCAACCCCTTTTCGCTTATAACCTGTGCCAATCATCAGTAATAAGTTTTCATCTTCTTTTAATGATAGGATCTGACGCATTTTACTGCGAATTTTATCAGCATTATCTGGACGGATACGTGAGCGATCAACACCCGGTGGTAGTGAGTGAAAATATTTATCTGGTGTATGATAGATTTTTTTGAAGTTCTCCATTTGTATTTCAGAGATAAACAGCAGTTCTACATTTTTATCAATAGCAAAAACAGCTTCTTCCATAGCCTGAAAGATTTTATAGCGATTGCCTAAGCGATAGAGTTTGCCATGTTGTTCACGTACCTTGGCCTCATAGCAGGGATCAGCTGCATAGTATAGATCGAGGTCTTTCATTTTATTGAAGCCAATCAGTAGATCAAATCTATCAGCCTTCTTTGCTTCTAACAAGAGTTGAGATAATGTATTTGAAAAATTACTGATACGCTGGTGGTTGGTAATGCCTTTAACGGGAACTAACGTTAGATTAAACCCTTGTGGTACATCACCTTCCCAGATAAAGCTATACACAAAGATTTCATGTCCCCGAGTTTGACATATTTTTGCTATACGCAAAAAGTCCCGTTCTAAACCACCATAGGGGAAATATTTAAACAATACAAAAGCTAACTTCATTTGCTTTGTCCTAAGTCCAGAAAACTCAAAACTTTTTCAGGTGTAATGTCAGTATAACATTCCGGATTAATATTATTTTTGATTTTATTGCATTGTTTTTTAAAACAAGGGGAGCATGATATTGCTGCTTTGATATGCTGTTGATTTTTACCATAGGTACCTGTTAATCCGGGGCTGGTTGGTCCATATAGAGCAATGGTTGGTTTATCTAAAGCAGCGCATAGATGTGCCAGTCCTGTGTCAACAGCAACTACAGCATCAACATTGATGATCTCTTTTACCAATTCATTGAGATTCATTTTTTTTAAAACCAGTACCTGAGATGGTTGTTGACAGTGTTCTTTTATTCTTAGTGCTCTTTGATATTCTATTTTATTTCCCCAGGGTAAAACAATATGACAGGCCTGATCTATGAGTAGTCTGGCCAGTTCGTCCCAGTATGACTCAGGCCAGTGTTTTGTTGACCAGGTTGTGCCATGTAGAAATAAAATCTGTTTTGAATCTTTGGTCTGATTGTTTTTCTGATGGATTAAATTATTATAGAGTCCATAATCAAGGGGCAGGTCTTTTAAAGAGTAATTAAGACTTTTTGCAAAAAGCTCTCTAATACGTTCTACTGCATGTTTGTTTTTGGAGATTGTTAGAGGATGTTGATAAAAATAGCATGCCATTGATTCTCTGGCAGAGTTTTTATCCAGACCATAGCTTTTGCCATTAGCCAGATATGTTATCCAGGCACTTTTTAATAAGCCCTGGGCATCAATCACTGCATCATAATTTTGCTGCTGCAAATCCTGCTTAAATTGTCGCCACTCACCAGAGCGGATAGTTTTCAGTATATTTTTACGCCAGCGTCGAATAGCTACTGGAATAACATTTCTAACTGCGGGATGCCAGTGAGGGATTTCAGCAAAATTTTCTTCTACAATCCAGTCAAACCGGATATTTTCAAGAGCTGTTTTAGCATCACTCAGTGCAGGAAGGGTATGTATGATATCACCCAGAGAAGAGGTTTTAATGATCAATATGTTTTTGTTTAAGTCCTTTTTTTTCAAGGGAAGGATTCCATGGTTTTAATCACTAATTCAGGTTCTAATTTTTCCAGACAATCGGTATGTCCGTAAGGACAGTTTCTTTTAAAGCAGGGACTGCAGTGTAGATTTAAGTTCACGATTTTACTCTGCTTGCCCAGTGGAGGAGTAAATTTTGGATCACTGGAGCCATAGATACCGACCACATCGACACTTAAAGCCGCTGCCATGTGCATCAAACCTGAATCATTACTAACCACCATTTGACTGACAGACATTAAGTCAATCGCTTCCGCCAGCTCTGTTTTGCCGCATAAATTAGCTGCCTGATTGTTTGTCCTGGTTTTAATCTCTTCGGCAATGGTTTTATCTTTCTCTGATCCAAAAATCCATACCTGCCAGCCTTGCTCTATTTTCTGCTGTGCCAGCGCAGCATAATGCTTTGCCGGCCATTGTTTGGCCGGGCCATATTCAGCTCCGGGACAAAGGCTGAGAACAGGCTTTTCCGTATTGAGATGAAATTGTTCAAGAGCCAGACTGACTTTGTCACAAGCAACTTTCAGAGCTGGTACAGGGATATTTTTTAACAGCGTATTATCAATATTATTCATCTCTGAGTTTGCATAGGCCAGAGCTGCAAATCGCTGTATCGTCATCGTTAATACTGATTTATCCAATTTACGACAATCATTCAATAAACCATAACGCATTTCACCGATAAATCCACTGCGTTTTGGTATGTGAGCCCAGAAAGGGATTAAGGCTGATTTTAAAGAATTAGGTAGTAGAATGGCCTGATCATAATGTGTCCGGCGTAAGGAACAGGCCAATTGATAACGACCTTTTAATTGCAACTGACCATGTCCAAAAGGCATCTCAATAATATGACTTACTTCCGGCATGCGCTCCAGCAGTGCTGCACTCCAAGGTGGTGCCAGCACATCTATTTGTGTTGCGGGGTTTTGCTTTTTAAGCAGCAGAAACAAACTCTGAGCCATAATCATATCGCCCACCCATGAGGGGCCGATGATGAGAATTTTTTTAGGCGGCGAAGCTTTCTCTAAAGAGGGGGTATCTAAAGATTCTGTTTGTGAAGCTATAGAACTGGGTTTCACTCTTTCAGGCTATATATGGCACTACAATAAGGACAAGTGGTTGTACCGCCGTTTTCTTTAATAGGCAGATAGACTTTAGGATGTGAATTCCATTGACTCATTCCCGGCATAGGACAATGAGCAGGTAATTCAGATTCTTTAAGCTCATAATGATTGCCCGTATTAGGGGTTAATAGTTCTTCAGTATTTTCTTTTTGCATTAGTCTTCCTGTTTTTTTAATATTTCTCACTTAACACCTAACACTTAATCTCACCTCACTAAAGTCTGCCATTGAGGATTTTGTTCACGGCGTCCATGAACCTGATCAAAATACATGGTTTGCAGCTTTTCTGTGATTGGTCCTCGACCGCCATCACCTATCTGACGGTTGTCCAGCTCACGAATTGGTGTGACTTCAGCAGCTGAGCCGGTAAAAAAAGCCTCATCTGCAGTATATACTTCATCACGGGTAATACGCTTTTCTTTGATTTCATAGCCCAATTCAGCAGCCATCAGGAAAATGGTATCACGGGTGATGCCCTCCAGAGCTGAGGTCAAATCCGGTGTGTAAATATTACCATTACGTACAATAAAAATATTTTCTCCACTGCCTTCTGCCACAAATCCATCTACATCTAATAACAATGCTTCATCATAGCCATCGGTTAAAGCTTCCTGCAGAGCCAGCATGGAATTCATATAGTTACCATTAGCTTTAGCCTTACACATGGTAATATTGACATGATGGCGAGTGAAAGAAGAGGTTCGAATTCGAATCCCTTTTTCCAGACTTTCAGCGCCCAGATAGGCACCCCACTCCCAGGCTGCAATCATGACATGCACTTTTAAATTATCCGCACGTAAACCCATTCCTTCACTACCATAAAATGCCATGGGGCGAATGTAGGCGGAATCCAGATTATTTTGTGCTACTACTGCTTTAGTTGCCTCATTGATAGTTTCTTTATCAAAGGGCATAGGCATATTTAATATATGCGCTGAGCGAAATAGTCTGTCAGTATGTTCCTGCAAACGAAAAATAGCAGCCCCTTTTTCTGTATGGTAGGCTCTTTCACCTTCAAAAACACCCATGCCATAATGTAATGTATGGGTTAACACATGGACTTTTGCATCACGCCAGGGCACCATTTCACCATCAAACCAGATGACGCCGTCTTTGTCATCCATTGTCATAAGCAATTACCTCAATCTTGTTCTTAAAATTATTCTTAATAAAAGAAGAAACATGGCATTTTACACTATGATGAAGCTTCACTCCATTATCTGTTGCCAATGTTGTTGAATTTTTTTACGATTCTTTCTAAATTTATGTTCTGCAACAATGCATGGGACTTCCTGCAGGCTTAAATGATGGCAACGTTCTCTATAATTCTGATAAAACCGGATCAAATCTTCTACTACAGATTCTGCTAATAAAGCAGTTTGAGCCAGGGTTTCTAAAATTCGTATATTGTCAGTCCAGTTTAATAATTGTGGATAATTATGTGAATTTTTAAGTACCAGATACTGTACTATAAATTCAATATCTGCAATTCCACCAGAATCGTATTTGAGATCAAAACAGCCTTTCTTTGTAACCAGTTTCTTTCTTTTGCTTAATAGGGACTCATGCATTTTTTTGCGCATTTCACAGACTTGTTTTTTTAGTTGTTCTGGCTGACGGTACTGACCTAATACCTCCTTGCGAACTCTGACAAAATCTTTGCTCAGCCCCTTATCACCGGCAATAAAACGAGCACGAACTAATGCCTGATGTTCCCATGTCCATGCTTTTTCCATCTCATAGTTTCTAAATGCCTTTAATGAAGTGGTGATCAAACCGGAGTGACCATTAGGTCTGAGTCTCATATCAGCCTCATATAAAATTCCCGAATGGGATTGAGTTTGAAGAATATGCATGATTCGCAGGGAGAGTTTAGAATAAAACTGTAAATTATCAATAGGCTTTGCAGCATCAGTTATACCTCCACTAAAACAATCAGCAAAGATAAAGACTAAATCCAAATCAGAACGATAGCCTAGTTCAATACCGCCCATTTTACCAAAACCAATGATAGCAAAGCCATAGGGGGAAGTTTTATCAGTTGAAGGCTCCTTACAGGTTGAGGACTCTTTATTTGTTAATGACTCCTGAGGATAGCCGTAGCGCATTGTCAGATTATGCCATGCCGTTTGTAAAGCAAAGTGTAAAATTGCTTCGGCCAGCCAGCTTAAGTAATCACTTACTTTCATTACAGATATAGTATGAACAACATCTGCAGCGGCAATTCTTAGTGAGTGACTTTGTTTAAAATAATGTAAACCCTCCATTGTCCGTTCTAAATCATTGCTTGGTACAGTTGCCATTTTAGCTTTCAGCTTTTGGAATAATTGTTCATATTGTAAGGGAGCATATAAAACTCTGGCATCTAATAATTCATCAAACAATACTGGAAAGCGTCTTAATAGACGTGCTATCCATGAGCTGGCGGCACATAGCTTGACCAGTTGTGATAGGGCAAGGGGATTTTCTACCAATAAAGCAATATAAACAGAGCGGCGGCAAATACTCTCAATAACATCCAGAATTCTTTTAAATGCAGTTTCACTATCATCTACCAGAGCCACTGCATTTAACAGCAGGGGCATGAGCCTGTCCAGGCGCAGGTTACCTTCACGGGATATTTTATGATAACGATGGGAATTTTTAAAAGCCGTCAATAAATGAATAATAGCAAAACCATCCCGGTAACCGCACTGATTGAGTATCATGGCGGCTTCCTTTTCATCGATTCGGGCTTGCCAGATAGTCTTCATATCATCACTGATATCTTCACTCTCTGTAATATGGGGTATATGAAAGGATTGCTCAAAGTGACGTTGTACCTTATCCCTGATGCTTTGCAGTTTAAATAGAAAAGAATTCCAGTCAGCATAGCCCATACCATAGGCTATCCGGGCACAATGATAATTATTTTCTGGTAAATTATGCGTTTGTTTATCATCAACCTGCTGTAGACGATGTTCTGTCTTACGTAAAAAATTGTAACTTTCTAATAAATCTGCTGCACTCTCTGGCAGTAGTGATTGCTCACTTCCAAGGTAGGTCAGTATTTTTTTAACCCGCCGATCCTGTAAATTGGGATTGTGTCCACCCTTGAGTAATTGAAAAGTCTGTGCCAGAAATTCAATTTCACGAATGCCTCCGGTACCGAGCTTAATATTGTGTTCTTTTTTCTTTTGTGTCACCTCCCGGGCAAGCATAGATTTCATTCCACGCAGAGACTCAAAGACCCCAAAATCAGTATAACGACGATAGATAAAAGGTTTGAGTAAGTTATGAATCGTGTTTTGATCAGTTTTACTACCGGTGATTGCCCGTGCCTTAATCATGGCATAACGTTCCCAGTCACGACCATGGGTGGCATAATAATTTTCCAGGGCATCAAAAGTCATTACCAGAGGGCCGCTTTGTCCAAATGGACGCAAACGCATATCAACACGAAAAACAAAACCATCCTGAGTGGTTAAATTCAATGCCTTAATCAGACTTTGTCCCAATTTAATAAAATACTCATTGTGGCTGATAATATGTGAGCCATTAACAGTTTCACCATGTTCTGAAAAAGCAAAGATCAAATCAATATCGGATGAAAAATTAAGTTCACGTGCACCTAATTTCCCCATGCCAATGACTATTAATGGTATAAGCTGTCCCAGTTTGTCCAGAGGTGTGCCAAAATCTTTTTGCTGCTGTCTGTCCAGCCAGTTTAAGGCACAGATAATAGAACTATCTGCCAGTTCACTTAATTCCTGCATGACTTCATCTAAATCTGCCAGATCATTAATATCACGCCAGCAAATTCTCACCATTTGTTGTTGACGAAAATGACGTAATACCTGTAATAATTGTTCTTCTGTTATAATGTCCTGCAAATATTTATTCAGTTTCTCTGCCATTTCATTTTTTGCAAAAGCTCTAAAATAATCACCGGCTATCCACTGGTCGACAATGGCTTGTTTTTGATGGATAAGCTGGCGAGTGACAAAATTACTGCAGAGTAATACTTTTAACCATTGCTGCAAGTGATTGTCGTTCAGTGCAGACATTTCTGTATCTTGAATAGTGTTAAGAAAAGTCTTAAGCGTTTGCTGTGCGCCGGCTTGCAGCTCAACTGGCATTTCAGTATTCATGATGAATGTATTTATTCCATTTTAATGCTAAATCAGGATACGTCCGTGAATTTACATCCTATTCTCTGACAGGCTCTTATCAAACATAAAACTTTACCCCTGTCTTATTTGCTGACGGCTCCCGGGCTTACACAAACTATACTGCATCATATTATAGAGATCTTTAAAAAAATCAAAAATTATCAATTTAGTGTCTATACTGATGATCGCATAATCCTGAATTCCGTTGTCATATGCACAAAATAATGAATTATATTAACTATCCATGCTAAGATCACAGCACATTTGTATTAATAGAAAAGGCATACAATAATGGCCACTTATGCCATCGGTGATATTCAGGGTTGTTTTGACTCTTTGCAGGTATTATTGGACAAAATTTCATTTGATCCTGACAAAGATATACTCTGGTTTGCCGGTGATTTAGTCAATCGTGGTGATAAATCTTTAGCAACGCTGCGCTATATCAAGAGTCTGGGGGATAGTGCAATTTGTGTTCTGGGTAATCATGATCTGACTTTATTGGCTCTGTCAGAAGGAAATACTAAGGCAAAGCATCATACCCTGTATAATATTCTTGCTGCGCCTGATAGAGAGGAACTTCTTGGCTGGTTACGTCATCGCCCCCTGTTTTATCATGATAGTCAGCTGAATTATGCGATGGTTCATGCTGGTCTGCCACCGCAATGGACTTTAAAAAAAGCTAAAAAGTGTGCCAATGAAGTGGAAGCCATTCTACAGGGTAATGACTTTCCAGAATTTATGGCTAATATGTTTGGTAATCAACCGGCAAAGTGGGCAAAAAATCTTAAAGGCTGGGATAGATTACGTTTTATTACCAATTGTTTTACCCGTATGCGTTATTGCAAACCGAAAGGAAAATTAAACTTTAAGGATAAAGGGGTGATTGGCTCACAAAAGAAGGGCAATATCCCCTGGTATGAAGTGCCTGGCAGAAAAAGTCGTAATGATAGAATCATTTTTGGTCACTGGTCAACACTTTTTGGTCAAACCAGCCATCCCAATGTTTATGCTCTGGATACCGGCTGTCTCTGGGGCGGCCGGTTAACTGCTATGCGGCTGGATAGTCCTGAGCCTGAATTGACTGCTGTGGTTTGTGATGTTTAATGGGATAGGAGTCAAATAGGGACTGAGGTTAACCTGGCTCGGTATCAATCAATCAATATATTGATTGACTTTTTTTGACCCCGCCCCCTGTTGTGTTAGTAATATGTGCTTCCGTTCTCCCTCGTCCAATATACCTGTAGTTCCCCTGCTTCATCATATTTATAATAATAAAGTTTTTCACCATTGCTCCAGAAATTATCATACCTGACTTCTTCATCTTCAAAAAAAGCATAGCTGCGACCATCTAATTGACCATTTTGGTAATGTTCGGCAAATTGCATATTATTATTATCAAAATATTGAATACTCCAGCCATGCCATTGACCACTGGCGTTATAGCATTGTTCAGCTATCAGGTGATATTCTCCATTGTCTTCAGGACGCCATGTTTGATAGGAGCCCACGTAATTTCCATTTAATAAATATTTTATAACAAGATAGCGATCTTCTTGTTCTGATATTTCTGCTCCTGCTGGAATAGGACAGGAAGTATCAATAGTGATAATAGTATTATCAGGTGTTGTGATTGAAATGTCAGAGCTGGGTGTATCATCTTCTTTACACTGTTTGTTGTATCTATTCAGATATTTTTGCCTGATTTCTTCTTTTATCTGGGAATATGAAGCTTGACTCGATATGATTAATATTTGCATTTGACTTATTTTGTTTGTTTTATCTAAATAGCCTTTCAAATCGTAATCAGCATCATTTTGAGAAGATGATATGGCTGTGGCCATTAATAATAATTTTATCTGCTCATATTTTTCTATAATGCGATCATACTCAATATCCTGTATACGAGATTCTTCCCTGGAATCAGCTGAAATTCGATTATCTATAGAACTTAAGTACTCATCAGCGCTACCCTTACATATACCCTGTTCTTGACTATCAGCGCGGTAATACATATCAGTTGAAGTTTTATTGATTTGAATTCGCTTCTCATTCCAAACAAACTCAGCATCAACACTATTATCTGCACTGTAAATAAAGTTAAGCGTAAAGCCCTCTTCTACATATGAAGCAGGTTTGTTATCGGTTAAATACATTACAAATGAACCAGAATTATTATTTCCTGTGATTTTAGATATCACATTATCTGAACCATCCGTATTGCTTGTTCCAATAAGAGAAATAGACCCTATTCCCTTTGGGTCGTCTATTTGCATCAATACACCATCGCTTTCAGGGTAGGTGACACTGCCTCCAAAGGGCATAAACTGCGCAATATTGGAAGCAACATCCCCCTGATGACTGGTATGGGCTATTATTGCGGAGTAGATAATCAAGCCGCTGGGCAAGCCAGGTGCATAGAGGCTTGTTTTTTTACCCATATTAGCGAATCCCAAGGTATTGACGTCTATACCTCCTTTATGATCAGATAGTGCAACATAAAGGGTAGTGGATTGTGCATTCGGCATTGCTGACCAGTCAAGATTGACATTATTACCATCGACAGTCACAACTAATTGATCAGCTGAATAGGCTGAAGATAGAGAAAAAAACAAAATAAAAGTAAGTAGGAAAAAAGAAAACAGGTGATTTATTTTATTTAACATGTCTTTTACTCCAAAAAAATTAACATCACTGTCAGACTATCATTTTAAAAAAATAATTATTATGACCTGCATCATATTTACCGCCGTTTTTATGGGGCAATTGGGATATTGACTACGCTATTTTGATCAAGCACTCTCAAGTAGTGAGTATGATGATGCAGATCATTTTTTTAACTATGTAGCTTTTACTATGCTTTAGATCATTGACTATATTCCTGTCTATGGCTATCATTGTCGTTTAAATTTATAGGGATTAAAAACAGGAAATTTATGAGTAAGATAAGAGAAATGATTATAAATGCTGAAAAGCATGAACAGGAAAAGCAAAAAGAATTTAATATAGCTAAGGTACTGATTTCTTTTGCAATTTATCTTATTGCAGCAGGAACTTTAATGGATTATGTCAGTATTCCTGTCATGCTGAAAACTATCGGATTTATGTTAACAGGACACGCTTTTTTCTTTTTATGGAAGTCATCTATAAAAGAGAGTTGAGTATAATAACTTTAATATCAGTAGGTTATGGTTTGTTTTATTTACCTAAAAGACTATAGATGAATTTTAGGTAAACATTCAGGTAAACATTTTTCTAAATATCGGTATTTTATCACCAAGTATACTTTTTAAGATATTTTATTTTAGAGTGTAGGTAACTTTAGGATTGTTTTTGCTGGTGCTTTATACTGGTATATTATTAATTATATGAATTACTCCAGGTTTTATTTCTCCATAAAATTGTAGTTAGTTCAAAATAATCATACTGACATACCTCGTATCAAAAATTGTCCGGTTCCGTCCCTTTTCCGAATTTTAGAGAGTTCTAATACTGCTTTACATTCTGAAAAAGGGGACATTATAAAAAGTGATTAAATAATATCTAATATCTATACTGAAGAAATACACAAAAACATCTATGACTGCCATAGTGACATTACTCTGTTGGACAAATTTTAATTACTTTTCTCAAGAGCTGACGTTCTATATAAAAATATCATTCAATGGACTTTTTACAGCATTAGCACCTTGTTTTAATACATGAGTATAAATTTGAGTAGTCCGTACATC
>JAHXIV010000016.1 GCA_025655455.1 gamma proteobacterium symbiont of Taylorina sp. | reverse complement strand
TTTGTATATTTTTTCCTTTTACTCATTTCTCAGTCTCCTGTTAAGTTGATCTTACTTAACTAGACTGTACAAATCCATTAGACCACATCACAAATATGGAAACGTGATGACAGAGGATTGAGCCTGGTAATATGCTATGCAGTTCAACAAATTCTAGCTGTAGAAGATATGGAAGCTCGCTCGTTCTATGAACCCTACATTAAACTCATGTGGGCGTTTGATAAAATATCTTCTGAGAATCTGCATAAGAACCCTCTTGGTGATGACTTCGAAAAAATATGGAGAACTCTTAGTGCTGAAGTCCAGGAAAAATTGAATTGTGAACAATCTCAGATTACCTTCAAACAAGGTACGGGTAAAAATAAACTTCGAAATTTCCCATTCTCTCAATCACTTCTTTCAGAAATAGAGCTAAATGCTCTAGAACATAAATTTCCTTTAAGACAAAGAAAAACGGAAGAGAATGCCAAGAGCTTAATTCGAAGGAATGAAGGATGCCTAAAAAATAGAAGTAAAAAGAAACTCTCAAATCCTGAGTTTATAGATCGTATATCACAACAGTTAATTATCTACCTTAAGCATAACACACATTTGAGCACTCCGGTTCCAAAGCAAGAGCATATTGAGGTTAACAAAAATACAATTGAAATTATTTGTATCACAGAAGGCTTTGGACCTGATTTATATGAGTTGATAAGTAGAGATCAGAATTTGACAACTCAAAAAGTTACGTCATTTTATCAAATAGAGAGTTGCTTCGCGAATGGATTTTCTTTATTTCTCTCAAACAGCGCTGGGTATTGGGTGTCTTCAAGTATCTTTGGAAAGAGTATTGCAGATTTCAGGTCAATGATTCTAGGAATTAATAAAAAAGATTCACTTGGTTTAGTGGGGATGATAGCAAGCGTACTTGGTGTTGAGTCGGTTCGTGTTGATCTTAATAATAGTATTCATGGAGCAGAGCATATTGACTTCTATGAAATACCTTTTTATGAATTAGATAATCAGGATTTATCTTTAGAGAAGATATTTTCCAAGGGGATTACCTGCTCACAGAATGAGAGTTCGGCCAAGATTGAGTTTAGTGGCGGGGTGATTGTAGATAGTCGAAAGAAAAGATATTTAGTTAACTATCCCCCAACGGAAATTAATTTTTCAAATCATGTACTTTCACACAATGAAGTAGTTGAAGTGAATGAAGGTAAAATGACCGTGTGTGATCTATTTTCAACATTCAAGAATGTGAAAAGTGAGTGCAACTTTCACATTCGTTACAGGAATTCTAATCTCACCATTGGCTTTGAAAAAACAAAATTTGATTTAATTTTGGAAGTGCCAGTCAATCAGATTATTAACGATAGGTTGAGACTTTCTAAGAGGTGTTTTACACAACTAGAGTCTGAATCATGCTTTTCCCATTTTAGTATTATGAATTATAGATTTAAAAGAAGCTTTCAATTAAATTCTAAGGGTCTACTAAAATATTCACATATACCCCAAGAAAACTGGGTTGCTTTACCTCATGATGGTAAATCCTTTGATGTGCTTTCTGATGCACTTAAGAAGTGTGAACTTTCTTATTGGTTACAAGCATTTCTTCGAAACATCATTCTAACTAAAAGAATACCATATCCTTTATTATTAGAAATTGAAGCAATTTAAGCAGGCTAACTTATTGATTAATTTTAACCAATATTTATAATCGCCAATTAATCCCACTCACATGAATTAAACCGCTTAAAGGTAAGCGTTCATTCAGAAACAATCTTTTCCTTTGCATCCAGATCCCTCTTTATTTGATGAGTTTATTAGAAAATACAATAATAAATGATACTTGTACAACAAATAAGGTGTGATTGAAATCATTTTGGCTAAATAGCGCACTACAAACTTGCTATATTTAGTATTTCTAATATCTTATTTGTAGGGTTAGATTAGTATTTTGAAAATATCGTCAGCACACTATATACTAGTAATATATATACAACATTTGAGTTAGAAATCTTATGAATATTCAACTAGCAGTAGATGATTGGCTAGTCCACAGCCAAACAACAGAAGAAATACAAAATAAGTTAACAACAGGGCTGATTTTAGTAGAATACCTGAACGGTGAAATCAGCATTGGTGAAGTGGCAGAGCATTTAAAAAAGACCATTGAAGAGACGTTAAAATGGTTAAATGATAAAGGTGTTGATAGCTCTCGCCTGATGTCTCAAAATATGGAAGATATTGCCAGAAAAAATATGGTAAATCAGCTAAAGGAAAGAGGATTTAAGTTTCCTGAACAAGAATGAATCTCTTTATTTGTGATACCTGTTCATTAATAAAACTCCAGTATTGGAAAATACTTATACGGCAAGAAAGTGTCCAAGCGGAAAAATAATTATTAATTAATCTCTTCCATGACCAATTAATGATAGATTATGTTCTCTTTTTTATTAGGGGTTTTTAATGCATCTAAAATCTATTCACAATAAAAAATAGTAATAAGTCATTTTTTATTATATTATTTGTTCATGTTTCATGAACTATGAATAATTGGTGGTTTTTATATGAAGGCACAAGATATTTTGGTTGTTTTAAAATTATTATCCAAGCTTATTGCTAACCAATCATGGAATCAGCGTGAATTGGCTAGTGAACTCGGGATCAGTGTTGGAGAAATAAATGCATCTCTTAAACGTAATCATAAATCAGGTTTCTTGGATGCTGAACTAGTACCTGTGAAATATGCTATTAAGGAGTTTTTACTTCATGGTTTTAAATACTGTTTTCCTGCTGAATTAGGTCAGCCAACAAGAGGTATTAAAACAGCTTATGCAGCACCATTTATTGCAGATCAATTTGCTTCTCAAGAGTTGCCCCCTGTTTGGCCTGATCCTGATGGAGAGGAAAGGGGGATTGAGTTCAAACCACTTTATAAGAGTGTTCCATTTGCTATAAAAAATGATGATCAATTGTATCGATTTTTAGTGCTATTAGATATTTTACGTAGTGGTCGTAAACGTGAAATAAATATTGCACAAAAATTATTGAAAAGTGAAATAGGGTAAACATCAGTTGAGTAATCTACAATTACTAGCAATGGTCTGCCATGAAATTGAGCCTATTCTAGAGCAAACCGTCTTAGTTGGGGGTTGTGCTACTGAATTGCTATTAACAGACAAAGCTGCTCCTGAAGTTCGTTACACCATTGATGTTGATATGCTTATTGAAGTTATTTCCCTAGTAGAATATTATCAGGCATGTGATCAATTAAAAAATCTTGGTTTTTATGAAAATCAAGAAGTGATTTGTCGTTGGGAGAAAAATGGGTTGATCCTGGATTTGATGCCAACTGATGAAAAAATATTAGGTTTTGGTAATCCCTGGTATAAAGATACAATTAAATATAAAACATCGACTGTTCTGGATGGTATGCGTGTTTATCATATTTCTGCTCCTTATTTTATAGGCACAAAATTAGAAGCATTTGCAACCAGAGGAAATAATGACTTTTGGTCTAGTCATGATCTTGAAGATATTATTAGTGTTATTGATGGTCGATCAGAATTGCAAACTGAAATCTATGATACAACTCCTGAACTGAGAAAATTTATACAGGATAAGTTGTCTCAATTGATAAATGATGAGCAATTTATTGAGGCATTACCCGGTTATTTATCACCCGACTCAGCGAGTCAAAAACGACTTAAGCCATTAAAAGAGAAAATATCAAAATTGGCTTTTCCTGAAGTTTGAACAGATTTTATAAAGCTAGTTATATAATTGAATAATCATATGGAGTGATTATTTTTGAGATATACGGTGCCTATACCGTGTCAATATCGTGACAAGTTGAACACATATTAAGGTTGTTTTAGAATGGCTGGAATAGATTTTGTAAGATTTTTTCTTGAATATTATAGGAAAATCAGCTGTTTAATGAGATCTATATCACACTTTTATACTAGAGCATATAACTCATAATCGGCAGGTCGACAGTTCGAGTCTGTCCAGGCTCACCATTTTTAATCCTAAAACAATCAACTATTTAAAGAAGAACTTTACTCCCAAAGTGCATCTTTTTATTTCCATTAGTTTATTAAAAGTACACAATAAAGTACACACAGGAATATATTTTGATAAATTCTCTGTACATACTCATGGTGATAAGTTCCTAATGTGGAAAATAAGTTGGTCACTGATTCATAGCCTGCCTCGGTTTGGATATAAATGCCGTATAGTTTCATCCTGTAGGCCAAGTTCATGTAATTTATTCACTTTTATTTTTCTATCTTCCGAGCAGTATAACTTAGAAAATGTTTGGGAAGCTTGTTAAAGAATTTTTTCAGGCATTTTTTAATATATATTCGACCCCCGGGTGTTCTTTAGCAGGATTGTTGCCTTCTATCGATCCATGCTCTCAAAATTTTACCTGTTTTATTATCGACCTATGAGTGAGGTCTGTGGTTTTTTGCGAGCATTAATGCCGGGAGGGCTGGAAAGTGCCTCACAGGGGAAAAGGGCAGTCTCTGTATGTGGTCGGGTAGGTAAATGGTTGAGAGCATCCCTGATAGGTTTACCACTCGATTATGAATAATTGTTCACAATAATAATGTAATGTAGCCAATTTGTGCTACAATATAAGTGTGATTAAAAATAGGAGTATGTTATGGCTATAACTAAAGATGATGTTGTTCGTGCTCGGGTTAGTTCTGACCTTAAACATAATGCTGAAACAGTCTTATCAGAAATAGGTATGTCGATGGGTGAAGCTATCCGCTTATTTTTAACACAGGTGTCGCTTCGCCATGAATTTCCCGTTGAATTAAAGGTACCAAATAAAACAACACTTAAAGCCATGTCAGATAAACCGACTGATGATGTTTATCAAAATGTCGATGATTTGTTTGATGAGGTTTCTCGTGACGCTTAGTACCAGAGTTAAAAACCAATTTAAGAAAGATTTAAAAAAGGCTATTAGAGATCCCAAGAAAAATACAGGTTTGCTAAAACAAATTATTCAAACTTATTTAGTGAATAATGAAAAAGTACCGGAACAATATAAACCTCACCAATTAGTAGGTGAATGGAAGCCTCACATGGAATGTCATGTACAGCCAGATTTTCTGTTGATTTGGGATATTGATGAGCAGGAGAATGAATTAATCTTGGTGCGGTGTGGAAGTCATTCTGAATTATTTGGTTATGGGCATTAAAAAGCAAGAGTCTGCTGTAGAAGGTTCCATGAACGTATTGTTATACGAAATATACCTCGATAATTGATCTTAGAGCTTTTAAAAAAAGTTCCATATCTTCTTTTTTTCCTATGCTTATTCTAAGGTAGTGATTAATGTTCGGTTTATTGAAATGACGTACCAGAATACCTTTTTTCTTTAACTCGATATAGAGTTTACTGGCATCATATAACGAATGTGAAACGAACAAAAAATTAGCTTTAGAAGGAAGCACATTAAATGACATAGAAATCAGCTTGTTTCTTACCCACTCTCTTGACTCTATTATGTCATTACAGCAATACGTAAAATATTTTTTATCCTGAATAGCGGCTGCGCCACCCTCTATTGCAAGCATATCAAGAGGATAAGAATTAAACGAGTTTTTAACTCGGTTTAAAGCTTGTATTAAATTGGGATGGCCAATTGCAAACCCAACTCGCAACCCAGCTAATGAGCGCGATTTTGATAATGTTTGAATCACTAATAAGTTATCATATTTCTGAGTCAATGGTATGCTGGTCTTTCCGCCAAAATCAATATACGCCTCGTCTACAATAACAACGATATCAGGAAACCTCACTAGTAGTTTTTCTATTTCCCTGGTGTCTAAAAAAATACCAGTGGGAGCGTTTGGATTCGGAAAAATTATCCCTTCGGTTTTAGAAGAAATATTTTTAGTATCTATTTCAAGTTGATCATTTAAAGAAAACGTTTCAGATTCAATTTCAAAAATATCGCAATATACAGGGTAGAAACTGTATGTGATATCAGGAAAAGATATTGAAGATTTATTTTTGAAAAAAGACAGAAATGAAAAAGCCAACACTTCATCAGAACCATTTCCCAAGAAAATATAATCACAATTAATATTGTAATAGTCAGCAAGAGCAGTTTTTAATTTATTAGCATCTGGATCAGGGTATAACCGAAGCGATTCAGTAACATTTTCCTTAATTTTTGCGATTACGATATTTGAGGGTGGGAAGGGGTTTTCATTGGTATTAAGTTTTAAATATTGTTGATCTTGAGGTTGCTCCCCAGGTTCATATGGATTTAAAGCTTTTACTAATTTACTCCAGTACTTGTTCATGTATTTTAATTTCTAATTTGTGAATTATTGTTTTCTTATAATCTGTTACGCATTGTTATTAACAAGCTCGTATATATTAGTGTCGTAGTATTTATTGTTTATATTCAAGTCATTTTTCTTTAAAACAAAAAGTTATTACCGAACTTAGTATTTCACTTCCCAGACCTTTCCCCCAATATTTTTGCTTAATTATGTAACCTAATTGCGTTTGGTCTTTAGTCGCACCCCAGCTATGTAATCCAAAATGACCGATAAGTTCATTTGTTTTCTTCAGTGCTATGCCCCATGATATTCCTTGATTATTAAGCCATAAAGTATTCATTTTATGAAAAGCCTGAGTTGTTGTCGATAAGCTTTCGTGCGGTATAGTGTCCCAGTATTTCATTGCTTCAGGACTGGAACAAATTTCATAAAGTGAATTTAAATCATTTTAACGAGAACGACTAGCTGATAGCAAGGAAAAATCCGTGAGGCGTTGTCTGGAGAAAGCTAATGAGCCGATGTACAAGAACATCCTATTAGGCCTGGCCTGAAGGTGAGTTTGCAGCAAAAGATGAAACCACGTGATTTAACGGGTAGGGTATTGTGGAGGCGGGGGGAGAGAAACCTCCGCTTTTCGATTTGGCTGTTTTTTATATGTAATAAAACCAAACCCTGGATCTGCTTGTGGCGTAGAATAATTACTCACAATAAAACCATTACGTTCATAAAATTTATGATTTTGTTTTGCATAATCTGGAGTTTCAAGGAGCCAGATTAAACTGTCAGGATATAACGCTATGATATTTGAAGAAAATTGCTGCCAATCCCTTTTTTAATATAGTTTTGGTGTAAAAAAATTCCAAAGAGTTCAAGATGAGATAAGTATTTTATTACAATGCAACCACCAACAATATTACTATCAACTACACATTTAAAATAATCATGTGCTTTAATCCATTGTACATGTTGCTCAAGTACATCATGCCCTGGCGGTTCACCAGAAGTTGAATTTTTAGGTTTAAAGCTTTCGTCATAAAGGAAAGAGGATATTGCGACCTTTCGTAAATCATCTGCATCTGCTTCGAGGGCATTTTTTATTGAAATCATCACTATTTATAAGTCCAGCATACATATGTGTTAGTGTTTTCATAATTAATAGAAAGGTATTAATTTGAAGAACCTTAAATCAGCTCATATTTTACTTTTTATGCTTGAATTGTGTTCCAACTCAAGATAGGGTTGTAACATGTGCCCGATTGATAGGCATAACCATTCCATGCCTAAATGTGGATATTTATTTCTAAAGATGAAGAGTAAAAGATGTCCTTTAAAAATAATCTGTTAATTGGTTTTATCATTTATGGAATCGTTTTAATAAGTATTGTTATTTTTAGTATTTATAATATAAATAAATCAAATTTAGAAATTACAAATATTGATAATGCTGTTCAAAAATATAAGGAGAAGAAAGCGTTTTTTAATTATCAGATAAAGTATATAGAGTTGAAACTAAAAGCATTAAAAGTTTCTGAATTATTTCAAAGATATATTGATACTGGTATCGATGAGCACATACATATGAAAGATTTATTTTTAGCAATTGCCGGCTCATCATCTAATATTATGCAGCTTCGTTATATTGATGTAAATGGTTTTGAAAAAATCAGAGTAGACAGAGATAAGTATGATTCCAAACCTTTTTTGGTATCTCAAAGCAGATTGCAAAATAAATCTCATAGATATTATTTTAAAGATGTTATAAGAAAAAAAAATAATGAGTTTTGGTATTCAAAAATTGATTTAAATATAGAAAGAGGGGAAATAGAAAAACCAATAAAGCCAGTTCTCAGAGTTGGTACCCCAATATTTAAGGAGGATGAAAAGGTTGGTATCTTAATCATCAATATTTTTATGAAAGAGTTATTGGAAGAATTCTCTAAAGCTTCACTTTATGATATCTATTTAATAGATAAAGATGGAGATTTTATAGCTCATCCAGATAGTGAACAGTGCTGGAATAAGTATCTTAAGAATACTTACAATATAAAGAATCAGTTTAGTAGCATAGCTGAAAAAATATTGGCTAATGACCGCTATAAGGATAAAGAAATCTATACTGAAAAATTGAATTTCAGCAATAACGATCTATTAAAAATCATAATAAAACCAAAGCTGTTTTATATGGAAAATCGGATCAACAAGCAGTTCAATGATTTGCTTATTGTTATGTTTTCTGTTTTGATTCTATCGATACCATTTGCCTTTCTATTTTCTAAAGAACCCATAAGGTTAAAAGAAGAGCTAGAACAATTAAATGAGCAATTGAAACAAAGAGAAAAGTTTTCCAACACTGTAATAGAATCAAATAAAAATGCTATTATTGCTATAAACGAGAAGCAGCTGGTAACTATCTTCAACAAAAGTGCTGAAGAGATGTTTGGGTATTCAAAACATGAAATGCTAAAGAAAAAATCTCTTCACAACATCATACCTATGCATTTTATTAAACAACATAAAAAATCATCTTCTCATTTTATGACTACAAAAGAGTCTGTAGGAGTTGTTGGCAGCCGTGTTGAACTTGAGGGAAAACATAAAGATGGAAGAATTTTTCCCATTCGAATTAGTTTTGGTGTTGAATTTGAAGGCGATAAAATTATTGTTATTGCAAATATTGAAGATATCACAAAAGATAAGAAACAACAAAAAGAAATCAGGGAAAGAGATCGTTTGCTGCAGCAACAAACTAAACTCGCAGCTATGGGTGAGATGATCGGCTCCATTGCTCACCAGTGGAGACAGCCTCTGAATTCCTTGAATGTCAACATTGAAAATCTTGAGTTTGATTATGAGGATGGATTAATAGATAAAGAATTTTTAGATAAATTCATTGTTCATCAGACAGACACTTTACAGTATATGAGTAAAACCATAGATAACTTTAGGAACTTTTTTAGAATAGATAAACAAAAAGCCAATTTTAGTGTAAAAAAGGCTATTGAAAATAGTATTAATATTCAAATGTCAGAATTAAACAAACATGGTATAAGCCTTAGTGTTCATGGTGAAGATATCATTATTAACAGCTTTGAAAATGAATTTCAACAGGCAGTAATGAATTTAATCTCCAATGCAAAAGATGCAATAATACAAAGTAAACAAAAGGACGGAGCAATAGATATCTCTTTGACAGATGGCAAAATAATAATTAGAGATAATGGAGGGGGAATACCTGCTGCCAGTATAGAAAGGATTTTTGAGCCATACTACACAACAAAAGAGCAAGGTAAGGGAACAGGCATGGGACTTTATATGTCTAAAATGATTATTGAGAATAATATGGGTGGAAAAATCAGTGTACTAAATAGTGGTGATGGTGCTTGTTTTATCATAGATATGGAGAGAGCTTACGATATAGCCTAAGTATTCAATAATTTAAAAAGGTATTGTGATGTGGTGATACCAGTAGATATCGATTTAGAAAAAAATGAAGCAGCCAGGATAACGGGACTTTATAGATAATAATTGAGGCAATAAACAATGAATAAAATAAGAGTCATGGCAAGTCACCTCTCATTTTTTACAATAACGATGATTCTATTTATTATCTTTTTTTCGTTTTTAGAAACCAGGGCGATGGAAAGCACAGAAGTATCAGCTAAAGAACAAGCTAATAAAAAGTTGGCCTATATTGTTTCAGATATCAGAATCCCATTTTGGGATATTATGGCTCGGGGTATAACAGGTGCAGCAAGCTCAAAGAGCTATGATGTTGAAGTTTATAGTTCAGATAATAATAAAAAAACAGAATTAGAGAATATAATAAAAGTCATTAGAGATAAGCCTTCTGGAATTATTATCTCTCCAATAAACTCATCAACTGCTGTGACCTTATTAAAGTTAGCAAAAAAAGCCGATATTCCTGTGGTTATATCGGATATTGGCACAGATAGTGGTGAATATATCTCTTATATCTCTTCCAATAATAAAGAGGGTGCTTATAAGATCGGAAAAGTGCTTGCAAAAAAAATGAAAGAGCAGGGATGGGACAGAGATGGTAGTGTCGGTATTGTTGCAATTCCACAAAAAAGAGCCAATGGTAAAGCCAGAACTGCAGGATTTATGAAAGCTATGAATGAAGCAGGGATAAAAGCTGCAGGGCTTAGACAGCAAGTAAGTTTTTCATATCAAGAGACTTATGATTTCTCTATAGAACTTATTGAGAAAAATTCTGATTTAAGAGCTCTTTGGCTTCAGGGTTCAGATAGATATCAGGGGGCTTTAGATGCTATAAAAGATGCAGGTAAAAAAGATGATATTTTTTTGATATGTTTTGATGCGGAACCTGTTTTTTTGGATTTTATTCCAAATGGCACCATTGTGGGTGCGGCAATGCAGCAACCTTACTTAATGGGAGAAGAAGCCGTTAATGTCATGAATAAGCATTTAAACGGAAATAAAGTGGAGAAAAATCTGCAACTGCCTGTTCTTGCAATATCTACAGCTAATATTGCACAGAAACTTCCGATAATAAAAAGAAATGTTCTTGGTATTGTGAAGTAAAAAATTTTATAAAGTGAGTGTTGACGATGAAAAACTCCAAGCCGTCGTTATTTTCAATCCTGGGGATAATCATTATCTCAACGATTATTATGATAATATCACTGCATTTGACTCATACATATATAGAGACAAAAGAAAAGATCATACAAGAGATGAAATATAGCTCAAAGCTTACTATCATTTCTCTGCAAAAAAATGTTGCTAATTATATTGAATCATACTCTATCAATGAATATGAAAAATTAGTACTTAGTGATATGGGGCATAAAGATATTTTTGCTATTATCGTGCAAAATTATAATATGGGTAAAATTACAGGCACCAGTTCTTATATAAGTGGAAAAATCCGAGATAGCAACTGGAATGTTATTGATTTTGATCCTGAAAACAGTGAACAGATCAAGCAACTAGAGCAATCATATTACTCTGACAAATATGATATTACTACTCCTTCAGGGAGTAATCTAGGTACTATTGCAATTTATAGCTCTGATCGTTTTATAAATAAGGAACTCAATTATATAGTCACAGTAACCTTGATAAAAACAATTACAATTTCTCTATTATTTATTATATTACTTTTTCTCACCATACGTCACTTCGTTTTAAAACCAATCTCAGATATTGTTAGCGTGATAAGTCATATTGATAAGGATGGCATTCCCATTGAATTTATCCCAACTATAGGCTCTTCAGAAATTTTTATGCTGGCAAGTACAATGAATAGTATGATCAATTCCATAAGAGCAGCAAATATTCTGCTAAAAAAACAAAAGGAGGAACTATACAAATTAAATCATGAACTTGAACAGCAAGTCATTGAAGAAGTTTCCAAACGGATGAAACAGGAGCAGATTCTTATTCAGCAAAGTAAACTTACGGCCATGGGAGAGATGGTCGGCTCCATTGCTCACCAATGGAGGCAGCCTCTGGATGCCTTGAATGTCAATATTGAAAATCTTGAATTTGATTATGAGGATGGATTAATTGATAAAGAGTTTTTAGATAAATTTATTGTTCATCAGACAGACACTTTACAGTATATGAGTAAAACCATAGATGACTTTAGAAACTTTTTTAGAATAGATAAAGAGAAAACAGCCTTTAGTGTAAAAGAAGCTATTGAAAAAAGTGTCATTATGCAATCTGCCCATTTAAAAAACTATGGTATTACACTAATGGTTACAGGTAATGATTTTATTGTTGATGGATTTAATAGTGAATTTCAGCAAGTGATCATGAATCTGATTTCAAATGCAAAAGATGCAATACTAGAAACAAAACAAAAGGATGGCATAATTGATATCTCTTTGAAGGATAACAAAGTAACCATTAAAGATAATGGTGCCGGGATACCTGATGATCTCATAACAAGAATATTTGAGCCATATTACACAACAAAAGAACAAGGCAAAGGAACAGGTATGGGACTTTATATGTCTAAAATGATTATTGAGGGTAATATGAATGGAAAAATCAGTGTGCTAAATAGTGGTGGTGGTACAAATTTTATTATCGATTTAGGATAACAAATGACCTATAAATATCTAAAAACAGCAAAAATACTGTATGTAGAAGATGATAAAAAAGTTCGGGAAGGATATACAAAAACACTAAACAGGTGTGCAAAAGAACTTTATGTTGCTGATGATGGAGAAGCGGGTCTGGAACTTTTTAAAAAGCTCTCAATAGATATTGTCGTGTCAGATATAAAAATGCCTCATATGAATGGTATTGACATGGCAAAAGCGATAATGGAAACAGCTCCTGATATACCAATAGTTTTTACTACTGCCCACAATGAAACCAGTTTTTTATTTGAAGCGATAGAGTTACAAGTGGATGCTTACATTTTAAAACCTGTACCAATTAAAACACTAATGAGTAAAATCAATAAGATTTCAAAAAATATTTTGCTGGAAAAAGTTAACAAGATGCAACATGCAGAACTTCAGGAGCAAAAGAATATACTGCAAAATATTATTGATTCTGAAAAAAATATGCTGATTGTTACCGATTTCAATAACATCTCGTTTGTCAATAATTCTTTCTTAGACTTTTTTGAAATAGAAATAATTGAAGATTTCCTTAAAAGGTATCAAACATTATTTGATATTTTTAAACATAATAGTTTAATTAATTCAATAGATGCTAATATAATGAAATCTGATCCTGCAAAAGCAGGAAGACTTTTTTATGAACTTTTAAAAAATACAGATGAAGCTAAAAGAATTGTAACGATAACTGATGGTTTGTTAAAAGATAAACATTATTATATCAATACTGTAATTATTAATAATAATTCAAATTTATATCTTGTATCTCTTACAGATATCACCAAAATAACAATTGAAAAAAATGATGCAGAAAAAAAAGCTTATATTGATGGTCTAACAGGAGTTTACAATAGAAATAAATTTGAAGAAGTTTTCAGCTATGAACTTCTTAGAAAAGAGAGATATAGCGAACCATTATCAATTGCAATATTAGATATTGATCACTTTAAAGAATTCAATGACAATTATGGACATTTAATTGGTGATGAGGTTCTTGTTATGATTGCAGATACATTAAAGAGAAATATTCGAAAAACTGATATATTTGCTCGATGGGGTGGAGAAGAGTTTGTGATTCTCTTTGCAGAGACTACTCTCGAGGATGCAATAAAAACTTCAGACTTGTTAAGAAAAAAAATAGAAAGTTTAGAACACCCAATAGCAGGTAAGATAACTATAAGTTTTGGAGTAACAGAGCATAGGGAAAAGGATACGTCAATAATTTTATTTAAAAGATGTGATGAAGCGCTTTATATGGCAAAGGAAGCTGGAAGAAATTGTATAAAATCACTTTAGATGTATTAATTAATCAATGACGTTGAATAGAAGCAGTATGCTGTACGGGGGAAAGCAATAAAAATAGGCGGGTTTTAACAAAGTACAAAACAAAGGCTGAAGGTGACACTAAAAATCAAGAATTAATTGACACATTTAGATATGAGGGGATGTACTTCTTCTAATTTGTGTTTATTCTAGCTAATATAGTCTATATTATTGACCAGGAGCCTGTCCGAGAATAGAAGTCGTCGCGAAGGAAAGCTGTTTTGAGTCAATAAGTGCGTTATGGCATTGGATGCCGCTTGTATTTCATTGCTCTGTCCTCCCTGGGCATTGCTATATCTGATTTAATCACTACAAAGAGAGAATATTATGTGCGATTCCAAAATTTTGAATGAGAAGTTTTCAATCCCAGGTTTGATAGAGTTTGTTAATAATGATCAAGGGGCTCTAGTGGCACGAGTGGAGTCATCAGAAGGAACAATGGAGATTGCACGTCAGGGAGCACAGTTGCTATTCTGGACACCTAAGGATCAGTCCCCTGTGGTATGGTTATCCCCACAGGCTCAATTTAAAAGTGGTAAATCATTACGTGGTGGATCTCCTGTTTGCTGGCCGTGGTTCGGTCCCCACCCTGAAAACACCTCGCTACCTGGCCATGGATTTGCTCGTAATCTTGAATGGCAGATATTAGAAACAAGCCGGCTAAGGGATGCAACACGCATTACCATGATTTTTGAACCGGGAGAGGAACAGCAGAAAAACTGGCCCCATCAAGCAGAATTAACCTTGTCGATCACTATGGGAGAAACATTGGAAATGGCGCTAACCACACATAATCAGGGGGAAACAGCATTCACCATTACCCAGGCATTACATACCTACTTTAATGTAGGTGATATATCCAGGGTTAGGGTCAAAGGATTAGAGGGAAAGGAATATATCGACAAGGTTGTGGGAAACACACGCCAGCACCAACAGGGAGCAATAACTATTGGACATGAAATTGATCGAATCTACCTTGATTGCCCTGAAGACATAGTTATCGTTGATGAAGAACTAAAAAGACGTATCCGCATTGCCAGGCAAGGCAGCAATAGTACAGTAATTTGGAATCCATGGGCTGAAAAGGGTGAAGCCTTCGGTGATATGGGTGAGGATGGCTATAAAAATATGCTCTGTGTAGAAACTACCAATGCGGCAAAAGATACTATAACTCTAAAACCGGGAGAAATTTTCACTCAGATAAGTCGGTATACAGTTGAATCACTCTAAGTTATCTGAACAAAATTTTCGGAAATGATTATAATAGATAGCTATCCACAGCCAAAGAATCCTCTTTATTTAATTTTAAGTAAGTCCTGATTGTATGAAAAAATGGTTACTCTATAGTGTATTCTTTATTATCTTCGGTCTGATGACTGTTACATTTTTTAATCCATCAGAAATATATGAGTTAACACAAAAAACAGCGCAATTTATTCCTTATCAGGAAATACCTGAGGGACTTGTTTCTCTAAAAGCAAAAGACTGTGGTGTTTGTCACACTGAAATTTACCGGGAATGGAAAACCTCATTACATGCCAAAGCCTATACTGATCCTTTTTTTACCGCCTACCATAAGAAAGATGATGGTGATCCAACCTGCTTAGTCTGTCATACCCCGTTAGAAAACCAATCACCAATTATTTTATCTTCTGAATCAGGCCAATATAATGATTTAAAAAGTACGATCAATCCTGATTTTGATGCGGAACTACAACAGGAAGGAGTCACCTGTGCCAGCTGTCATGTAAAAGATGGTGTGATTTATGGTTCATACAAAAAAAAGGATATGAATGCTCCCCATCCGGTTGCTTATGCTGATGAGTTTTTCAGTAAAAGTTTATGTCAGCGATGCCATGAGGTTCCCAGCAAATCCTTTGCTTTGATGAATGAAGGAATTTGTAGTACCGGAATGGAATCAAATCGGGGCGTTTGGGCTGCAAGAGGTTATATCTGTCAGGATTGTCATATGCCTGTAGTCAATCGACCATTAATGAGTGGTTTCCCATCCAGAGAAGGAAAAAAACATCTCTGGCCGGGTGGTTATTCCAACAGACAATTACAAAATGTATTCACTTTTAAAGCAAAGAAAGAATTGGATCATCTGGCAATTACCATTACTAATAGTGGTGCCGGTCACAAAGCTCCGACGGGTGATCCGGATCGATTTATTGTATTGGATTTTATCTGGCTTGATAAAATGGCTCAGGAAACTGTATTAGAGTCTATTGAATTTAAACGAACTATTATCTGGCAGCCTGTCATGTTTGTCTGGTCTGACAACCGTCTGTCTCCCGGAGAAAGTACCGTCATTAAAACAAAACTACCAGAAAATGATGGAACGCTTGTGGTTAATGGCACTTATCATGTTATGACCGATCGTTCACTAAATCGCTTAAAAGATAAATTTGAACTCAAAGATGAATGGCCAATTCACCGATCTTTTTTAAAGAATCAAAAAGTGCCTGTTGAATAGCGCGGGTTCAACTCATAAGTATTTTCAATTTCATTGTTGCTATTGAATAAATTGAGGAGCTTTATCTTATTCTCAGCCATAGAAATAATTGCTGGATAATCAGGAAATTGTGCCTGAGGAATAATACCCAGCATATGGCTTCTGTCCGAATCAAATCTCTGTAAATAAATGCTTGAGGGAATTACTCTTAATTTACTTGTGTAGTCTATATTAATATTAGTAGGTAAACTTTTTTTAAAGTAATCTTCCAGGGTACAGGGAAACTCAAGTCTGCTGTCAAAATCAAATATGAAATCTGTATGATCAAACTTAGCCATTAATATCACATGATAGTCCCAAATAACAGGCTCCTCTAATCCAGCGGATAGCTGGTTAAAAATAGCAATCTGCATCATTTTATTAGTAAGAAATAAAATATGAATATTGTTACTTTTGATCCCGTCATCAATTAGTGACTGAGCAAGATGCCAGATATTTTCTTCACAAAATAAAGGTGTATAAATATAATTGGATTTATTGAATTGTTTCATGGCCTGGATATGTCAGATAATAGTCTAACCAAGAAAAGCTTCTTTTGAATGTAGATAGCTTATCTCCTCGCTGCTGCTTTTTCTATCTAATACACTGTTCCGGTGTGGAAATCTGCCAAAGCGTTCAATAATACTTCTATGGTGTCGGGCAAAGCGCAGGTTTGACTCCAGACCTGTGTGTTTAAATAATTCAACTGACTGGTTTTGAATGGATATCTCTTCACTATGCATTAGCGGTATATAAAGAAATACTTTCTGTTCTATAGTCAGTTGTTCATCCAGGCTCTTTGATATGGCTGCTTTACTTATATTGATGGCTTTTTTTTCAGTAGAAAAACTTTTAGCCTGTCCGCGAAACATATTAAGAGGGAATTGGTCGAGAATAATTGCCAGAGATAAGCTGCCCGCAGCACTGACTGCCCAGCTATCCAGCTCACCTGAAGCAGCCTGCTTCCATAACAGGCAGTATTTGTCATGTATTTCTTTATCCAGTTCAGTGGTTGATTTAAACCATTGTTGTTTTACTCTGGGCGAATACCAGAATGTAATAATATCATCAGGAGTCGTGTTTTCAAGAATATTATTCATTTTCGTGTCTTGCATCAATGTAAGAAATCTCACCTTGATCATTGGTTTTAATGTCAATTGTAATTGGCCTGCAGCATACATAACAATCCTCTATATAGGTTTGCCGGCCGGCTGAAATATCGATTGTGGTTTCAAAGGATTCACCACAGTATGGACATGAAATAACTGTTGATTCAATTGCCTGCATTTTCGTTCCTTATTTTCGGACAACCTCTTAGTCAAAAAGAGCATTTTTTTGAGTTACTATTAAATGTAGCTCCTGGAAATAATTATTGCAATGGATCTTAAACTTTTTTATATTACATTTGTTTAATCTTTCTGTCACACTTTTGTATGCTGGTATTATATATAATGGCCTTATGTGTTAAGAGATAGATGAACTTTACCTCAATTTTTTGGAGAAGCAGGATGTGCAGCACACCTCGATATTCAGGCTCAACAAGAACAATTGGAAGTACTATGCCTTTGCATGCCGGGCAAACACATTTTAAATCATATTCATTAGTGATGCGTAATGCTTCAGAGATATACGATCAAAATAAAGAGGAGAGAGCAAAAATACGAAAAAAAAGGGCATTGGAAAAAAAACAGCATCTGGCAACAGCTAAAATGGATAAGACATCTCAGTCAAATACAGAACTTTGTGACTTTCATGATGGGGATGTGAATTTGGTAGAAAAAAATTCACCAATAGTGGAAAATAGCCTGAAACAACGCATCAAAAACTTTATCAGTTTTCTCAGGTTTGAAATACCATCTATTATGATGATTAAAAAGGTCGGATCTTATTAATGAAAAGTAATAAAATTACTTCCAGACTAGTGCTGTTATTGCTGATGGCTGTTTGTGTATGCCTGTTTATTTACTACGATGTTAGTAGTTATTTAGCGCTTGAAGCAATTAAATCAAATCAGGCTTTAATTGATGACTATTATCGATCATATCCACTTAAAACACTGACCGTTTTTTTTCTAAGCTATGTTCTTATTACTGCTCTGTCTCTTCCCGGTGCAGTCATAATGACTCTTATTGCTGGTGCTCTATTCGGAAATCTCACCGGACTGATTGTGGTTTCATTTGCATCAACTCTTGGTGCAACTCTGGCCTTTCTGGTATCACGTTTTTTATTGCGCAACTGGATACAGGAAAAATTTGCAGTACAGTTAAAATCAATTAATCAGGGTATAGAGAAAGAAGGTGCCTTTTATTTGTTTACTTTGCGACTTGTGCCGTTGTTTCCCTTCTTTGTGATTAATCTGCTGATGGGACTCACACGGATGAAAGTTTTAACTTTTATGCTGGTGAGTCAGATTGGCATGCTGGCAGGTACTGCGGTATTTATTAACGCCGGTACACAAATTGCTCATATTGACTCTTTGCAGGGGATCCTTTCTCCCTCATTGATATTTTCATTTTCCCTACTGGGATTGTTTCCTCTATTTTCTAAAAAATTAATTGAGATTCTACAGGCCAGAAAAGTATATAAGGGCTTTAAAAAACCAACAGAATTTGAGCATAATATTATCGTTATTGGTGCAGGTTCAGGGGGGTTGGTCAGTGCCTATATTGCTGCTGCAGTCAAAGCTAAAGTGACTCTGATTGAAAAACATAAAATGGGTGGTGATTGTCTGAATACAGGCTGTGTGCCCTCCAAAGCTTTAATTAAATCAGCTAAATTATTACATCAAATGAAGCATGCTGAAAAACTGGGGATCAAATCTGCACAGGCTGAATTTGATTTTGCAGATGTGATGGATCGGGTACAGCAGGTGATTAAAGAAATTGAACCACATGATTCTATTGATCGTTATAGTCAATTGGGTGTGAACGTTATTCAGGGGGAAGCAAAAATCATTTCTCCCTATACAGTTGAAGTGAATGGTCAAATACTGACTACAAAAAATATTATTATTGCAACAGGAGCCAGACCTTTTGTTCCGCACATGCCGGGGCTGGAAAATATTGACTATCTGACCTCTGATAATCTCTGGCAATGTCGGGAATTACCTGAACGTCTGCTTATATTAGGTGCGGGACCAATAGGTTGTGAACTTGCTCAGGCCTTTGCCCGCCTAGGTTCAAAAGTCACACAGGTACAACGGGGTGAGCGGATCATGCCTCGTGAAGATCCAGAATTTTCAGCTTTGGTGATGGCTTCCTTTCAAAGAGATAGTATCCAATTCAAGTTAAAACATGCAGCCAAAGAAATTATTATAGAGAACAATAGGAAATATCTTTTGTGTGAAACAGAAGGTGAACCTGTCCGTATAGAATTTGATCAGCTGCTAATTGCATTAGGACGCAGTGCAAATATTAGTGACTTTGGACTTGAGCAGTTAAATATTCCACTGCGCAAAAATAATACCATTGAAACGAATGAATTTTTGCAAACCAATTATCCTAATATCTATGCCGTAGGTGATGTGACCGGCCCCTATCAGTTTACTCATACGGCAGCACATCAGGCCTGGTATGCTTCAGTTAATTCTTTGTTTGGAAGCTTTAAAAAATTTCGTGTCGATTATTCGGTAATCCCCTGGGCGACTTTTACCGATCCTGAAATTGCCCGTGTGGGTTTGAATGAGCAGGAAGCACAGGCTCAGAATATAGCTTATGAAGTCACAAGTTATGGTATTGATGATTTAGACCGTTCAATTGCGGATGGCACTGCTGAGGGTAAAATTAAAGTTTTAACTGTACCCGGAAAAGATAAAATACTGGGTGTTACCATAGCCGGTGAACATGCAGGTGAGCTGATTATAGAGTTTGTGACTGCCATGAAATATAATTTAGGATTAAACAAAATACTCGGGACTATTCATATTTATCCGACACTGGCAGAAGCCAATAAATATGTTGCCGGAAACTGGAAAAAAAATCACAAGCCGGAAAAGCTTTTGCGCTGGGTTGAAAAATTTCATCAATGGATGAGGGATTCTTAGCTAACAACAGGAGAGTGCATTGTAAACCCGGGTGTTGTTGTAATTCAGCAGGTGTTTTAGGTTCTCCATCTTGTTTAATAGAAAATTATCTACTATTCTAATAGACAAATGATTATCAAAAATACTATATTATGGACTAGTTGTTCTTTTTTTATTACATTTTATAGTCGCTTTGAAGCATCATTTTATCAATAAAGATATGACATTGGTACGCATGTTGAAACCCTGAAAATATTTTAAGTAATTTTTATTGCAGGAGAAAATTTAATGAAAATAGCATCTTTAACACTTTGTATTCTGATATTTATGACTGCTAATGTAAAAGCAGGTGATTATATTATTGATAAAAAAGGAATGCATGCTTCAATACAATTTAAAATTTCCCATTTAGGTTATAGCTGGTTATGGGGACGCTTTAACGATTTTGATGGCAGATTTAATTATGATAAAAATAAACCTGAAGCCTCTAAAATCGAAGTGTTCATAGAAACTAAAAGTGTAGACAGTAATCATGCCTTAAGAGATAAGCATATACGTGGAAAAGATCTGCTCGAAGTAGACAAATACCCTCAGGCCAGGTTTATTAGTACTTCCTTTACTCAAAATAAAGATGGTACTGGAATTGTTAAAGGTGATTTTACTTTACATGGTGTGACTAAACCAATTTCCATTAATATTCAATATATTGGTGAGGGTAAAGATCCATGGGGTGGTTATCGAATTGGTTTTGAAGGAACAAGCAGAATTGTTTTAGCTGATTATAATATTACCAAAAATTTAGGGCCAGCCTCAAAAGAATTAGATTTATTTTTTGCAATTGAGGGAATAAAAAAATAGATAGCCAAACTCCTGGCGATTAAAGTTTGTATTAATAACACTTGTTGGTCTTAAATTATTTCGCTCACGTTCCTAAATTGTTACAATGAGCCATGCTGACTAATATTCGTGAAATTCCTTATAATTATACCTCTTTTTCTGATCGTGAAATTATTATTCGTTTCCTGGGAGAAAAAGCCTGGGATGTTTTAAATACATTACGTTCCAAACGTGTGACAGGCCGTTCTGCAAGAATGTTATTTGAGGTATTGGGTGACATCTGGGTGGTTTCCAGAAATCCTTTTATTGAAGATGACCTTATTGAAAATCCTAAACGCCGGGATGCTTTGCTTGAGGCTTTGAATCATCGCCTGGCACAAATCCGTCTGCGTGCTGATGGCAACCAATCCGTACTGGAATTATTATCCAGTGCAGAGAAAGCAGTCAGAGAATTTAAAGGCTGGTTGATTGAAAGTGAAATTAAACGTCGTAAGGTATATAAAAAATTAGTTAAAATTACCCGCAAAGATAATATCTGCTTTGATGGTCTGTCTCGTGTCAGTCATGTGACAGATGCCAGTGACTGGCGTGTTGAATTCCCTTTTGTTGTTTTAACCCCTGATAGTGAAGAAGAAATTCAGATACTGGTGAAAACTTGTATTGAATTAGGCCTGGCTATTATTCCCCGCGGAGGTGGAACCGGCTATACCGGAGGTGCAGTACCCTTAACTTCAAATGCGGTGGTGATCAATACTGAAAAGCTGGATAGTCTTGGATCGGTGGTGAAGCAAAACATTGTCTGCCAAACTGAGAAGGGTCTTAATGAGTTATCAGTGGCGACCATTGCAACGGGTGTTGGTGTGGTTACTCGCCGTGTGTCTGATGCTGCAGAATTACAGGGACTGGTGTTTGCGGTCGATCCCACCTCTCAGGATGCTTCCTGTATTGGCGGTAATATTGCTATGAATGCCGGGGGTAAAAAAGCGGTAATGTGGGGCACCACTCTGGATAATTTATTGTCCTGGAAAATGGTAACCCCAGATGCCAGATGGATGCTGGTGGAACGTCTGGATCATAATCTGGGTAAAATTCATGAAGTAGAAACTGTTCGTTTTAAGATCACACGTTTTGCTGTTAACGGCAAGGATGTGGAATCAGAAAATATTCTGGAGATACCCGGTAAAGATCTGCGTAAACAGGGTTTGGGAAAAGATGTCACCAACAAGTTTCTTGGCGGCTTGCCGGGTGTTCAGAAAGAAGGTTGTGATGGTGTCATCACCTCTGCTGTTTTTGTTTTATATAAAATGCCGCAGCATATTCGCACGGTTTGTATGGAATTTTTTGGTGCAGATATGAGTCTTTCTGTGCCTGCTATCGTGGAAACAATTGACACTATCAAGACCCTGGATGATGTGGTTTTAGCGGGTTTGGAACATCTGGATGAGCGTTATATTAAAGCGGTCGACTATTCAACCAAATCTCCAAGAATTGAATTACCCAAAATGGTGTTATTAGCAGATATTGCATCTGATAATGAGCAATCGGTGTCTCAGGCGGCTTCTAAAATTGTGCAGTTGGCTAATCTGCGTGATGCAGAAGGATTTATTGCAACCAGTTTGGAGGCGAGGAAATTTTTCTGGCTGGATAGATCACGTACTGCCGCTATTGCCGCTCATACCAATGCATTTAAAATTAATGAAGATGTGGTTATCCCTCTGAGCCGTCTTGCAGAATATACGCTGGGTATTGAACGTATCAATATTATTCAATCGATTAAGAATAAAATAAAAATAGTATCCGCAGTAAGCCAATATTTACACACTGATCTGCAAATCAGTTCTGACAGCCCTGAATTTGAAGGATCTGAAGAAACTCAGCATATTCTTCAGGACAAAAGAAGCGCGGCATTAAAGCTGATTCATGAAGTAAAAACTCGTTGGAGTTTGCTATTAGATCATCTTGATACAGCAGTTGATGACTCTGAGGGAAAAACTCCAGATGAATTGTCCTCAGCTTATGCTGTGCTTTCTGATGATGAAGAAAAAGTTAACAAGACTGATACTTTCTTTGAATTATTGCAACGACGTATTCTGTGCATTTCTTATCGAACCGAAGTTGAAAAACCATTGAAAGATTTATTTCGTGGTTTGAATTTATCTGATATTAATGAACATCTGGATAAAATTCATACGGATTTTCGTTCTGGTCGTTTATTTGTCGCCACTCATATGCATGCGGGGGACGGTAATGTACACACTAATATCCCGGTACATTCCAATGACTATGAGATGCTGCACACAGCTGAAAAAATAGTGGAAGAAATCATGGCACTAGCGGAGTCACTCGATGGTGTGATTTCCGGTGAGCATGGTATCGGTATTACTAAATTAAAGTTTTTGAGTGATCCTGTACTGTCTGCCTTTAAAGCTTATAAAGAGCAGGTTGATCCGCATAATCATTTTAATCCCGGTAAATTAATATCCGGTTCAGGTCTGGAAAATGCGTATACTCCTTCCTTGCAGTTACTGCAGCAGGAAGCACTGATTCTGGAAGCCAGTGAATTGGGCTTGCTGAATCATGAAATTAAAGATTGTCTGCGTTGCGGTAAGTGCAAATCAGTTTGCAGCACACATATTCCAAGAGCCAATTTACTGTATTCACCACGTAACAAGATTCTGGGTACAGGTCTGATTATGGAAGCGTTTCTTTATGAGGAGCAGACAAGACGGGGTATCTCAATACGTCATTTTGATGAAATGAATGATGTGGCTGATCATTGCACAGTTTGTCATAAATGCCTGAGTCCCTGTCCGGTCAATATTGATTTTGGTGATGTCTCCATTAAAATGCGTACTATTTTGCGTAATCGTAAGCAAAAACGATTTTCTCTGGTGAACAAAGCTGCCATGGCATTCCTGAATGTCACGGACCCAACCACTATCAAGGTGATGCGTAAGTTGATGATAGAATGGTCGTATAAAGGTCAGCGACTGGGACATCAATTTGCAAAATATCTGGGTTTGAATCCTAAGGGACGACAGCCTCGTATTACGCATGGCAAGATGCTGGTCAAGGAACAGGTGATTAATTTTGTTAAAAAGCCGATGCCTGCTGATATACCATCGCAAACAGCCCGTCAGTTGCTGGGCATTGAAGACAGCACTATTATTCCTATCCTGCGTGATGTGAATAAGTTGAATAATTTGGCGGATGAAGAACAGGAAAGCGTCTTTTATTTCCCCGGCTGTGGTTCAGAACGTTTATATAGTCAGGTGGGCTTAGCGACACTGGCGATGTTATATCATGCTGGTGTACAGACGGTCTTGCCTCCTGGCTACTTATGCTGTGGTTATCCGCAAACGGCAGGGGGTGAGGAAGCAAAAGGCAATGAAATTTCTACAGAAAATCAGGTTCTGTTTCATCGTATTGCCAATACTCTGAATTATATGGATATTAAAACGGTTCTGGTCTCCTGCGGCACCTGTATGGATCAACTATTACATTATCAATTTCAAAAAATATTTCCGGATTGCCGCTTACTGGATATTCATGAATATCTGGCAGAAAAAGGTTATAATATTTCTCATGCAGCAGGAGATTCTAATACAGGTTATATTTATCATGATCCCTGTCATACGCCGATTAAAACGACACAGCCTTTAAAAGTAGCTCAATCTCTCCTGGGTGAACAGGTTATTTTATCTGATCGCTGCTGTGGTGAGTCAGGTACACTGGCAGTTTCAAGACCGGATATTTCCACTCAATTACGCTTTCGAAAACAGGAAGAACTGACTAAAAATATTGAGGAAATAACGATACAGCAACAGGTATCAAAAGATCTGAAAATCAAACTGCTGACAAGCTGTCCTGCATGTCAGCAGGGATTAAATCGTTATCGTGGCGAAACGGGCTTGATACCGGAATATATTGTTGTGGAACTCTGTCAGAATATTTTAGGCGATGACTGGCAGAAACAATTTCTTGGACAGGTAAAACATGGTGGGATAGAACGAGTTCTGTTGTAGAGCAATAATTCCCTAAAGTCTCCTAACCACTGGGATAATGACTTTGCCCTAAAGGATAACAACCTTTACGAAATCAAGATTTCTAAGGTAGTAAACGAAATTATAAATTTCTAAAGTCCTAAATTTGACTCCGACCCTGAGTGACGTGTTATTATGCTATTAATTCAACTCAATAAACTAACTCTACAAACTTAATATGGCTGAAAATACTGCTCAATGGAAGAAAAAATACTACGATGGTCTTGACAGGCTTGAACGTCGTGAGAAAGAGTGGCAGGAACTGGAAGATTTGTTTAAACAGGCGATCTCACGCCTGACGCTTGCTGCAGAAGGAAAAACCAAATCTCTGGATATGGGTTTAAATCAGTTACGAACTGCCATAAGAAAGGGTAAGGACAATAATACTATCGAGTTTGTGCTTGAGAGCGTTTCCAAAGAAATTATTAAACTGGACAGACAGAAAAAATCAGAGCCTACAGGTGATGCTGGTTTTCTGGTTAAAATTATTAAACAAATGGCTTTGCAGGGCAGAGCTGAAAAAAAATCACTCAGCTTAATAAAACGAGTCAATGCAAAAAAACCTCCTGAACAACATGAGTTGATCCAAAGTTTCACTGAATTATTGTCTGAAGTAGTCAGTCAGGCTGTTATAGATAATGAAAAAGAGATTAGTAAGGATAGCTCCAAACAGGGCGGTTTTTTTAATCATCTATTTTCAAAGAAAAAACCGAGTAAAGAACAGCCAGTCGGTCAGGAGCCATCAGCTAGCCAACAGCCATCGACAGATGACAAGAAATTAGTGGATATAGTTGAGCAACAATCTCAAGAAGATGAAATAGTACAATTAAACCAGGAACAATTGAGCAGTGTGGTGTTCACTGTGCAAAATGTTCTTGACTCTATTATTGATGGACTGGATCTTGATGATAAAGTAAAAGAGCAGTTAAAGGACAGAGTTCTTGACGTAAAACCAACAAAGGAAATTCATGTATTATTGGATGATCTCAAAGATATTCTTGAAGATGCCGGAGTTGCTGATTCCTCTACACTGGATAGAATCAAAGATGATTGTCGTGATGAAGAATACCAGAATCTGTTAATCAGTCTTATTGAATACCTGCCTTTAGAAGAATCAACAAAGGTTAAAGCTGAACAACTTAAAGAAACTTTCTCTCAGGGCGTCAGTACAAAACAATTACCAAAAGCATTGAAATCAATTGCAGCTCTGATTAGCAAAATGTATGGTAATGTTCAGCAGGAACAACGAGAATTTGAACTATTTTTAAAGAATTTAAGTGGACGGCTGCAAGAAGTTGATCAGTTTTTACAAAATAATTTTCAGGAGAATCAGCAATCTTATCAGGATGGAGTGGCTCTTGATAATGTTGTTAAAGAGCAAGTGAAGAGTATCGGGCACTCAGTAGCATCTGTGAAGAATCTGGAAGATCTTGAATCTACAATACAGGTCTATCTGGATCAAATTGTTTCACATTTAGACAATCATCGTATGAAAGAGGATGAACGGGTTACACGTGTAGAAGCACAAAATAGTCAACTTTCAGAAAAGCTGAAAAATTTAGAATTAGAAAGTGATCGCTTACGTGAAGATGTATTGGAATCACAAAACAGAGCACTGATTGACCCATTGACTCAATTGCCCAACCGTCTTGCCTATGATCAGAGGCTCAAGCAGGAATATGCACGCTGGAAACGATACAATAATACCTTATTAATCATGGTTTGGGATATTGATCTGTTCAAATCAGTGAATGATAACTATGGCCATCAGGCAGGTGATGAAGCCTTAAAAAGTGTTGCCAATATGTTACGTAACTCTTTGCGCGAAACTGATTTTATCTTTCGTTTTGGTGGTGAAGAATTTGTGACTCTGATGCCCGAAACCAGCCTTGGCGGTGGTTTTAAAATTGCAGAAAAAGTTCGTGCTGCGGTAGAAAAACTGAAAATTCAGCATGATGAAAATGAAATTAAGGTCACTATTTCTTGTGGTATCACCATATTTGTAGAACATGATACACTTGAAAGTGCTTTTGAACGGGCTGATAAAGCGCTTTATCAGGCTAAAGATCAAGGTCGAAATCGATGTGTTATTGCAAAAATGGTTTAATTAACTAAACACAATTCCGGGCAGCCAGGTGGCCAGTTGAGGCCAGTAGGCAAGGGCTGACAGCATTAATAACTGGATCAGGATAAAGGGAATAATGCCTTTATAAATATCTGTGGTTTTAACTGTATCGGGTGCTACACCACGCAGGTAAAATAATGCAAAGCCAAAGGGAGGTGTTAGAAAAGAAGTTTGAAGATTGATCGCGATCATAATCCCAAGCCAGATTGGATCGACCCCCAATGTGAGTAATACCGGAGCAATAATCGGTACCACGACAAAAGTAATTTCAATAAAATCCAGAATAAAACCTAATAAAAACATCACCAGCATCACAATCAGCATAGGGCCAAACACACCTCCCGGGAATATAGCAGTAAAGAAGCTGTCAGGATCATTTTCTGCAATACCGGTTAGAAATTCTTCGATCAATTCGTCTCCGCCAAAGCCTCTGAAGACCAGAGAAAAAATAGCGGCACCAATAAAGATAAAAAATATCATACTGGTGACTTGAGTGGTGGATCGAACTACTTTTGTCAGTACGGATAAGGAAAGCTGTTTTTTAAATCCAGCCAGAATTGTTGCGCCGACAGCACCGACAGCAGCAGCCTCTGTTGGTGTTGCTGCACCGCTCAGGATTGAACCCAGCACAGAAGTCATTAGTAATAATGGAGGAAGCAGTGCTTTGAGGCTTCTTATTAAAATAGAATTTGAATCATTGTTATTAGTTTGTAATTTCTGAGGAATTAAATCGCTGCGAGTGAAACCAATAAAAAGCAGGTATAAGATATAGCCAAGTACTAGTAATAAACCGGGTATTAGAGCCCCGACAAATAAATCACCGACGGATAATGTTTCAGGAGCAAAAATCCCCATATTTAATTGTGCCTGCTGATAAGCAGCTGAAAGTACTTCTCCTAATAAGATTAAGATAATAGAGGGAGGGATAATCTGTCCTAAAGTTCCGGCTGCACAAATAGTCCCGGTGGCGATACTGGGATGATAACCCCGTTTAAGCATAATAGGCAGTGAGAGCAAGCCCATTGTCACCACTGTTGCACCTACAATGCCGGTACTGGCTGCTAGCAGCATACCAACCAGAATTACCGATATGCCTAATCCACTTTTTAAGGAACCGAATAAATCAGCCATGGTGCCGAGTAAGTCTTCAGCCACTTTGGATCGTTCCAGCATAACACCCATAAAAACAAACAGAGGAACTGCAATCAGGGTTTGATTAGTCATAATGCCATAAATACGATTGGGCAGGGCATATAAAAAGGTCATATCAAAAGTTTCAGTTAATAGACCAATAGCGGCAAAAAACAGAGCGGTTCCACCCAGAGATAATGCAACGGGATAGCCAATTAACAATACCAGACAAATGCTGATAAAAAGTAATAGCGGCATGATTGCTGACATCAGAGATGGTCTCGATTATCAGAGACTTTCTGAAAATTGGAAGGTTTCATCAAATAGGAGATATTGAATAAGCAATGACTTATTCCCTGAATAAATAGCAATAGAGTCATTAATAAAATACTGGATTTGAGTAGATAAACCCCGGGTAATCCCCCGGCTTCACCAGATTCCTCTCCCATTTCCCAGGAAGCAATAACAAAATCCCAGCTGCTCCAGGCGATAAAAAGGGTGACGGGAAATAACAACAAAAGAGTGCCCAGTAAATTAACCAGGGCTTTTCCACGGGGACTCATTTTAGAATAAAATATATCGACCCGCACATGGCCATCATACTTCAGGGTATAGGGAATACCGATTAAGAAAACCAGAGCATGCATATAAACGACAGATTCCTGCATGGCAATCCAGCCGGTTTGAAAACCATAACGTAAAATAACAATAGAGAAAGTCACGAAGACCATTAGTAAAGTAAGCCAGGCGATTAACTGGCCGCTCCAGAGAGTGATTTTTTCAAGATGTCTGGCAAGTTGAATGCTGGTGTTAGAAATAGACATTGATGTGATTTAAAATCGGGGTTCCAGCTGCAAAACAGGTAATATTACCACTGAAAGATTTTCCATTGCTGAACTGTTGTCTCACTAATCTCTCTATTAGAACGTGTTTCCAGTGAACCATTACCATCAGTGTCATAAAGATAATATGCAGGACCGCTGCTGGGTGTAATTTTTACTTTATAAACAATGCCTCTGACACTATGAGTTTCAATGGTTTTACCATCGCGTTTAATGATATTAATATCAACGTTTTCAAGAGGGTTGTCCTTATCATCATCCGGCTTAACCTTCTCTTCTTCATTTGCCGACACATCTTCTGCTGCTGCAGAAAAAGAAAAGAGTGAAAAATTAATGAACGCAGTACTTAGCAATATCAAAAAATAGTTTTTATTCATTATGTGTCCTGGAGCTGTCAGTAAATAAAATAGTTTGAATATTATATACTAAATCATGTGCTTCATCTTAATTTGTATAAAATAAACATATAAAACTCTTGAGTAATAAAAAATTGACACAAATGATTTAAAGCTATTTTTATGTTACTACAAATGATGGTGGCTGAAGGCTCTAAATTTACAGCCTGAAAATGTATACTCATAGTGAGTAATAATATTAACAAATAAGATCAATATTAATGCAGTAGGGACTACGAAATTATTGGCTTGTTTTTATTGCTGCTTTGCTTTCATATGGCTTATCAAAAACCAGGATGGCCTAGGGTTTACCCGTAGTTTTCGTTGACTATTATATAAGTATTTGTTAATATAGATGGTGTGTTATCTTTAATAAAGGAAGCCATCATGATTAAATCAGCTTGCGATGTAATGAAAAAATCAATTATGATATCTGCAATATTGTTATTTGCTGGTACTTCACTGGAAGTTGTTGCTCGATTTATAAGCTATGAATCAATTCTGCCGGTGATCTTTATTTATACTGGTTTCTTTGCCATCAGCTTTGCCTTGATGATCGTTTTAGCAACATTTATTGCCATTATGATCCCTAAAGTAAATCAGCGCCTGGATAGCTGTCAACATTGAATCAATGATGGTTTTTCAGATAAGTCGCCAGCAGTATAACCGGCACCATGATTAAAATTATTATACCTGCTGTAATGATAATGTGAGGAAGATACCAAAGTTCGGGTATTACCAAAAATCCTGACAGAAACAGACTAAGACCGGTTATAAAAAAAATAATTGCAGTGATAATCCCGTCTTTTATTGTCTTACAGCCTAGTGCTCGCATTCATCCATTCTTTCTTTAGCTTTGGGCAGTACTGAGAGCAAAAATGTAGAAACCAGCACTATCGGGGCAAGTAATAACAATAAAAAACCTGCAAATACGACAATATGATTCAAATGCCACATTGCAGGTACAATATTTGCGCCGGCAAGAATAACCAAAATGCCTGCAATAAAAAATATAATCGTTACAATAACGCCTTCGCGCATTGTGTTACAACCTAAGGCTAATAACATAATACTTTCTCAATTATGGGCCTGGAGCTTCCAAAGCCAGTTTAATTTAATCATCCAGAATTTTCTTTGCAGATCCCTTTTCCAGGCCAAATTCTTCTTCTATCATGGCATTCCATTTGTCCTGCTTAAAGACCTTTTCATCAGGAATTATACGATGAACCAGATTGTAATGACACTCGATACAGGTTTTGTCTTTAGCGTCTTCCAGATGTATCTGTAAGGTATCGGTTCTGGAACCATAGATTGCTTCTTTCACATGACATTTCTTACAGGTGGCAGAATCTCTTTTTTTGAACCATTTGCGCGCATCAAAAGCGGCTTTCGGCAAACGTAATGCATTAACAACCGGATCATCATAATCATGGCCAAAGATTTGCTTATAGAGATCCTTACTGCCCATAAAATGATCCCAGGTAGCAGATAACACACCTTCAGATACATGGCAGTCCCCACAACTTGCCCGTACTCCGGATTCTGGTTTGTAGTGGCTGGAATTTCGATAAGGCTCTGCAGCCAGTTCCATTGAATGACAGGAAGTACAAAATTCTTCAGTACTGGTATAGTGATCAAATTCAATTAGAAACAAAATAAAACCAATACCACAAACCCCTCCAAAAATCAGGGCGAATAATACATGCCGGGTAATAAAGGTCGGCAGGAAACGATCAATCTTCATCACTGCTTCCTTTGCCATAACCCAAAATTGGATTGGATTTATCAGGGTGATTTAACCACTGATGATGTTCTGATTCATTGATATATTTTTTGATCAATGCATCCCCTTTTTCCTGACCGGCAACTGCAAGCACCTGAATAAGAAACTTGCCGTAAAATAGGCTGCCGACATCAGCCATACCTTTCCAGGTATTACTTGGGCTGCCCATAGCGGCACCATGACGAGCACGGGTTCCACCTTTATGCCAAAGGTTCCAGTAGGAGATTTCCAGAGGTTCATCAAAAGGCAAAGGTGTTAGAAGATTTTCAGCATAAAGAGCCTGCATAATATTTCGTGCCGGCTTGCCATATTTTTCATTATATAACTCTACAACCTCATCAAATTGCCGCAAAGCATTATTGGCAAAGTTTTTACTATGACATTCAAGACAGGTTTTTGCCATTGCACTACGACGACGTTTTGGGGAAGCGACTGCTTTGACCTTAGCCATACTGCCATCCATTTTAGAAATACTTTCACCTTTACGGGGAATCGGATCTGAACCTGATAATTCACGTTTTTCACCATCGTCAAAAATTACCAGATATTGTTGTGTTGACACGGCTTCATTGAGATTCCAAGAATCACGCATACCCACATCATGAGTGGATTTCATTTTACCTGCTGCACCCATGTGACAGCTGACACAGGTTGGTGCTGCTGAGTAATCCTTGCCCGCAATCCAGCTATCACTACCCATATTCATTTCTCCCTTATGGGCTTCATACATCATACCGTGCTTAGAGGTTTCATAGATCGATTTATCAGGAGAATCAGGGCCAGAATGGCAGTATGTACAGGCAGCAGGCTCACGTGCCTGTGCTTTGGAAAACTGGTGACGTCCATGACAGGCTGAGCAGGAACCTTTAGAACCATCGGGGTTGATACGACCAATGCCGCTATTTGGCCAGGTAGTTGGATCAAGAGTTCCATCACCTCTCACCTTAACTTCTGAACCATGACATTTTGCACAGCCGGCATCATTTATAGAAAGACTGCCAAAGTGTTCGGCAAGTGCCGGCATTCGGTTTTTGATGACAGAAACCGCCTTGGTATGTACAGAACCCTGCTGCTGCTTCAATTCTGCTGTATGACAGCGTCCACAATCTTTTGGAGAAACAATGGTGGCGATTACACTACCCTCATGTTCCATGGCATCCGCATCATCTTCATAGGCCTGATGGCAATCCAGACAATTCACATTGGCTTGAGCATGAGCACTGTTTTTCCATTGATGAGTCAGACCTGCGGAAGATTTTGAATGACATTCAACACAGGCTTTTCCCTCTTCTGCTCCCCAGCTAGAGGAGTCAAGAGTTACTTTTGCTGCTATAGTTGACTGACTGAATAAAAGAAACGCACTGAAAGTCAGTAAATTCAAACGGGTCTGTTTTGACCAATTCATTGGATACTCCATTGCTTGTTATAATATAGTTGTTGTGAAAGATACTGTTATTCGTTTTCATATCCATGAATCATGGCTTTAAGATAACCCAGTGGTTCTTTACTGGTGGTCAGAGCCAGATAGAGGTGGACAATTAAAAAAGCAATGACTGCAAATGCAGCAGCCGTGTGAATCATGGCAATAGTACCTAAACTCAAGCCTGCTAAACCAAAACTGTCCCAGTAGGGGTAATATAGATAAAGCAGACCACTTATCCAGACGACTGGTGTAATTGCAACATGCAGAAACAGATAAGCCAGCCGCTGCATGGGGTTGAGTTTTGACTGACGAGTTTTGTGGTGGGGATGTCCGCCACCCATAAAAATATCAATTGCATAGTACTTCATCATTGCTATCAACTTATTAGTACTGGAGGGGATGTATTGTTTCCATTCTCCAGTAGTCATATGCCAGAATATAACAAAGACCAGTAAGCCCATCAGCAGCCAGGAGCAGATAATATGGATATCAACAGCCTGTTCGAAGGTAAAAATCTGATAAGTACCATGAATATTAAAGCCGGTGACTAACAATATCAGTATTAATACAGATAAACTCCAATGCCAGAAACGTTCAAATCCGTTATACATTATTACCCGGGACATTATTGGTTGCTCCTTTTTTTTGCAATCTTCTTTCTGGAAAAGAAAAAACGTATTACTCCATGTAGAGACACACCGCCCAGAGTGCCTAAAACAGCCAGCCAGCCAATAATGTCCAGCCATTTGTTGTTATCTCGACCGGGCAGATAAAAGTCAGTCAAATTTGCCAGTCGTCCCTCCTTACTATGACATTCACCGCAGGACAAAGATTGTTCCTTAGGGGCGACCATGTGTGCCAGAGGCCAGTGTAAGGTGGTTTCTATAAAGCCGTATTCACCACTATAGTTCGCCTGTGCCTCATCCATGGCAGCTTTAATTGCATTATTCCAGTTATAAGACTTCCAGTAAGCTGTCTTTTCTTTACCAAATAAATGTAGTAATGTCAGAGTATTATTACCCTTGTCATAAGGTTGTTTACCACGCATAATTTTAAATGGCCAGATACGTGCATCCGGATCATCATAGGAGCCTGAGAAAGTATTTAAGGCCACTACCCGATTGGGGTCAATTTTTTCATTCAGCTGCTTGTACCTTATATTACCGGATAGCCAGTCATATTCAGGCAGCAGATTCTCACCCCATTCAAAACTCCCTTTTTTAGTATGATAGGTGAGCTGTCCATTTTTATTTTTCTTTTTAATCAATTTGCCATCGCTATCTTTTTTACCGGCTGTTGACCAGTCCCACCACATTTTTGTGGCGACACCACCACGAGCATAGGTTGGAATATGACAGGTCACACAAGCTACTTTATCGGTATGATCATTAATTTTATTATTGATGGTTTCAGGATGAGGAGTCATGCCATGACAGGATTCACAGCTTGCACGGCTATTATCATCACGACCCGGAATATCAATACCATGGGTATCCTTTGCGGTGATGTTATAACGACTTCCTTTGACATCATGGCCATCGCTGGTGTGACATTCACTACAGGTAAAATTAAGTCCGTCAACACCCATATGAACATCCAGTTGTTTGTCAGGATTGGTCATAGAAGAATCCAGATCACCATGCTTGACTCCATCTCCACCACCACCATAGAAATGACAGGCACCACAGTTTTCGCGACGTGACTTACCTACACTTTGTGCAATAAGAGAGAGATCCGGTGCCTTCCAGATTTTTTTACTACCTTTTGGAAAAGCTTTATCCTTATAGTTTGGATGTCCTGCAGCAGTAGGGAATTTTTTGTAGGTATCTGTGCTGTCGTGGCAAACCAGACAGTCTACATTTTCCTGTGAAGTGAAGTTGAAATTTTTGTCCTTCCAGCCATAACCGATATGACAACTGGTGCAACGGGCATAATTCTTATTAATTGCCAGGCAGTAGTTATTGATAATGGATTTTTTACCCACTTCCTGACCTGTATCTGGGTTGGTAAATGTCCAGTTCCAGTGTTTGGTTTTATGTAATTGTGTACTAGCCTCAGTATGACAGCTTAAACAGGCTTTGGTTACATCAGGTCCGGTGGCAAATTGCTTTTGTAGAATTTCAAATTTAGAGTGATCAGCGGTTGAGGATATTGCTGCTATTTCTTCAACATTTGCATAGCCATTTGAACAGGCAGCAAAGAGTAAGGTACATAATATACCAGGCACTCGTGCACTGTTTTTCGATTGATAGAAAAACATAATCACCCCACTCGATAAATAAGTTTTTGATCCGTTAAACAAATAGATTGTACTGAGCAATCTATTTGTTTAAGCATCCATGTAAAAAGTATTACAAAGATTGCTTTGCTTACAGAGCGTTTTCAGATGTTGCTATCAGCTTGGGGGCTGTGACATCTGCAGGGATTTTTTTACTGAACTTTTTAACCAGTCCAGGCCATAGAAGGTTGTAGTAAAGCTCGGCACGAACTAAAACCACATCCTTGGCTGGAATCTCATAGTTAAGATCACGTTTTTCAAAAGCTTTCAGGCGAGTATCTTTACCCTGACCCTTAGCAGTCGGTGGTCCGGTTGGTTTACCATCTGCATCCACCAGGGTCAATTTCAGGAATGCTTTTTTATCTGTTTTACCTGGATGTCCCTTGGCATTTTCCCAAACGACATTACCCGTTTTATCATAGGCGGTGACTTTCAGGTATAGATTTCTAAATGGTGCGCCAGTAGGCATGGTATGCGGCTGTTTATTTTGCATCGTTACTACTGACTTGATCATATTACCTTCTTTTTTACTTTCCATGTAGAAGACGACTGAACGCTGCAGCATGGCTAAACTATGTCCTCCACCCATACTATGATCTGATTTACCACCAGTGGTAGGCATATGGCAGGAAAGACAATCAGCCTTGGCATTACTGGAGATATATTCATCACCCGTTGCACAAAGAGGCACACCATGACTATTATTTCTCTTGTCATGACAACCCATACAGGCATCTGAGGTTCTTAATTGCTTAGGGTTACTTTCCATTGGCAGAGCTGGAATCTCTTTACCATCTACAGTGACGGATTTTCCTAAATGCGGATTTGGCTTTTTATCATCATCGCCATCAGTGAAACCAAATTCATCTCCTCCAGCAGTTAAATTAGACAGCAGATGATTGGAATTACGACCGGTTCCCTGAATTTTATCTGTATATTCATAAGCTTTCAGACCCAGATTCAGTTTTCCATTTTTTCCCTTAGTACCCTTAAAGGTTTTTAAAGTATGACAGGCAATACAGTTAACACCTTCGGCATAGGCTGGCTTGGAATCGAGTTTAGTGACTTTATCCTTAGCAGCATTGGGCGCATGGCATTGAAGGCAAACGGGGTATTTGCCATTTTTCATTTTAACGCCTTCTTTGCCGGGATCGCCAACTACTTTGCGATAAAATGTACCATGAATTGGATCGTTAAATGCTGTACTATTGGCATGCATAGAACCTTTCCATTGCTTATATGTTTCCTTGTGACAGGTTTTACAGACGGAGGCTGAAATATGATGAATAGACTTGTCATTGGCTTTGGTGTTAGCAGAAGCTGAGTTGATGATAAATAGTGAACCTAACAGGCTGGCAGAAATACCGGCCAGGAAAGCTACTCGCTTTTTTGTGAAAGACATCTTTTTCCCCTTTGATAAAATATTTCCAATCTCATAACAAAAAAGATTGGGCGTTTTATTATTATTTAAATTTTTAGTATTGGCATAAATAGTAGGATTGCTAATACATTTATTATTTTTATTGGTTATTTTTGTTATTATGTTCAGTTTATACGTGAAAAAACATAAAATAAAGACAATTCAGGTAATTCTATTTATAAAAAAATAAAATTACATTGAAAAATTTCAATTATAATGAATAAACTATGAAAACCACTCAAATTGGAAATGCCTGGAAGGGAGCTGAACGTTGCGAAAATTGTGCAATTCGTCATCTGGTTTTATTTTCAGATTTACAAAAGTCAGATTTTGATCAAATACACCAGCCAATTGATGACATCAGTTATAAACCCGGATCTATCGTCTATGGTCAAAGTGATCATATGGAATTTGTCTATACTATTCGCAGTGGTCTGGTCAAATTGGTACAATATCTGCCGGATGGAAATTTAAGAATTGTACGAATTTTAGGTCAGGGTGAACTGCTGGGTATTGAAAGTTTGAATACACAAGTGGCAGAGCATAAAGCAATTACTCTTGATCCTGTTCAGCTTTGTCGCATTCCTCATTCTGTTATCACACTGCTGCAGCAGAACAGCCCTGGAATCCATAATGCATTAATCGCCCGTTGGCAGAAAATGCTTAATATGGCTGATCTCTGGATAACACAATTGTCAACAGGAAAAATCAGAACACGAGTCTCACGCTTATTACTTCTACTTTCGAAAAATTCACTGGATGATACCTTTTATATGCCGACACGTGAAGATATTGGGAATATATTGGGAATTACCACGGAAAGTGCCAGTAAGGTTACTGCTGAATTTAAACGTAATGGTTGGTTAAAACTGCTGGAAAATAATCATGCTCAAGTTGATGAAAATAAACTAGAGATATAATAACTCAGCTCGTGTTATGCTTAGCACCTTCAGAAAAACAAGTCCCTAAGGAAGCTGGTACAGTCAATGCCTATACAATCAATAGCAAGTAATAAAAAAAGCAATACGAAAGAGAAGCAACTGGTGCTGGTGGATGGATCTTCCTATCTGTACAGGGCTTTTCATGCTATGCCGGAATTAACTAATTCCAAAGGTCTTGCAACTGGCGCAATTTATGGCGTAGTGAATATGTTGAAACGCTTACTCAATGATTATCCAACACAAAGAGTAGCGGTGATCTTTGATGCAAAAGGAAAAACCTTTCGCGACGAAATGTATGCTGAATACAAGGCAAATCGTCCCTCAATGCCGGATGATTTACGCGCTCAGATTCAGCCTTTACATCAGCTGATTAAGGCGCTGGGCTTTCCTTTAATTGCCGTGCCGGGTGTGGAGGCGGATGATGTGATTGGGACTCTGGCTGTCCAGGCTGTAGAACAGGGGCTTGAAGTCATTATTTCTACCGGTGATAAGGATATGGCTCAACTGGTGAATGAGCAGGTTTCTTTAGTGGATACCATGAAAAATCAAATTATGGATATTGCCGGAGTTAATAAAAAATTTGGTGTTAATCCAGAGCAGATTATCGACTATTTATCTTTAATTGGTGATACCTCTGATAATGTGCCCGGAGTAGCTAAAGTTGGCCCTAAAACAGCTGTGAAATGGTTGTCAGAGTTTCATAGTGTTGATAATATTATTAATCATGCAGAACAATTTAAAGGAAAAGTGGGGGAGAATCTGCGTAACTCGCTTGAACAATTGAAACTCTCCTACCAACTCGTCACTATTAAACTGGATGTTGAACTGGATGAAAGCATTGCACAGTTGTGTTTAGTTCCAGCGGACAATGAACAATTAAAATTATTATATAGTGAACTGGAATTTAAAACATGGTTATCACAATTACTGACTAAAGAATTTGCAGGAACGCAGCAAGACTTACTTATGGATGAAGATCCGCAACCTCAAAATGATACCAGAGGTCACTATACCACCATTACAGATTGGCAAACCTTTGATCTTTGGGAAAGGAAATTACAATGCTCTGAACTCTTTGCCTTTGATACAGAAACGACCTCTCTGGACTCTATGCAGGCAGAAATTGTCGGTGTTTCCTTTGCTGTTGAAAGTGGTCAGGCTGCCTATGTTCCATTCATCCATAAAGATGTGGAATGTCCTGAGCAATTGGATCGACAAGATATTCTGCTGCGTCTGAAGCCTCTGCTTGAAAATCCTGAAAAAGCCAAAGTAGGGCAAAATCTAAAGTATGATCGAAATGTGTTGCTTAATCATGATGTTGATTTACAAGGGATTGCCTTTGATACCATGTTGGAATCCTATGTTTTAGACAGTACAGCAACACGGCATAATATGGATGCTCTGGCATTGAAATATCTGACCTATCAAACTACAAAATATGAAGAGGTTGCCGGCAAGGGTGCTAAACAATTACGTTTTGATGAAGTGTCCGTCGCTCAGGCTGCTCCCTATGCTGCAGAAGATGCTGATATTACCTTGCGTTTGCATGAGACCTTATGGCCAAAACTACAGAAACAAGCGAGTTTGAAAAAACTATTTCAGACAGTGGAATTACCGCTGTTATCCGTGTTGTCACGTATTGAACGCAATGGTGTTTTAGTTGATGCCGCTTTATTACAACAACAAAGTCAGGATATTGCACACAAAATAAAAGAGATTGAAAAACAGGCATTTGCAATGGCTGATGAAACTTTCAATATGGCATCACCCAAGCAAATTCAACATATTTTATTTGAAAAAATGGCATTGCCGGTTAAATCAAAGACACCTAAAGGACAGCCTTCAACTGCTGAATCAGTCTTGCAAGAGCTGGCACTGGATTATCCGATGCCGAAGCTCATATTAGAACATCGTTCTCTGGCAAAACTCAAATCAACTTATACTGATAAATTACCGCTGCAGATAAATGTAAAGACCGGCCGGGTACATACTTCTTATAATCAGGCTGTGGCGGTTACGGGGCGTTTATCATCGACGGATCCCAACTTGCAGAATATTCCCATTCGTTCAGCGCAGGGACGAAAAATACGCCAGGCATTTATTGCTCCCCCGGGTAAAAAAATTGTTGCAGCAGATTACTCTCAGATTGAATTACGTATTATGGCTCATCTTTCAGAAGATACAGGCTTACTCAATGCTTTTGAGCAAGGCATAGATGTACATAAGGCTACTGCAGCAGAAGTTTTTTCAGTGGATGTTGAATCGGTTAGCATAGAACAAAGGCGTAGTGCCAAAGCTATCAACTTTGGTCTGATTTATGGTATGTCAGCTTTTGGCCTGGCTAAACAGTTGGATATCAGCCGTGGGGATGCACAGGGTTATATTAATCGTTATTTCGATCGTTATCCGGGTGTTAAAATCTATATGGATAGTATGCGTGAATTAGCAAAAGAACAGGGTTATGTTGAAACGGTATTTGGTCGTCGACTCTATATTCCTGAGATTAATTCAAGCAATGGCCAGCGTCGTCAATATGCAGAGCGCAGTGCAATTAATGCCCCGATGCAGGGTAGTGCAGCAGATATTATTAAACGGGCAATGCTGGATATGGATCAATGGCTGATCAATGAAGCCGTTTCAGGCGCACCCTTTGCGGGAATACTGATGACCATGCAAGTGCATGATGAACTGGTTTTTGAAGTGCCTGAAATGATACTTGAGCAGTCTGTTGCAAAAATTACTACAATTATGAGCAATGCCGCTCAGCTTAAAGTACCACTTATTGTAGAAGCAGGGATTGGTGATAATTGGGATGAGGCACATTAGCTATATTTGATTACTTTACTTATTACAGCTCAATGGCAACTCAACCCAAAAAGTGCTGCCTTCTCCTACAGCGCTGGTGATGCCAATACTTCCATCCATAAGCTCAACCAACTTTTTAGTGATGACCAGGCCGATTCCTGTGCCTTCTATATGAACTTTTACATTGAACCGAACAAAGGGAGAAAATAATCTGGCAATATCCTCTTTTGATAAACCATCACCCTTATCGGTCACACTAATTCGTAGACTTTGCTTGCCCTGTGATTCCCTGGATGTATTAATTATTTCACTATCCAGTATGATATGACCGTGCTCACTATTATATTTTATTGCATTGGATAAAAGGTTTAGTAAAACTTGTTTTATGCGAAGAAAATCTGCTTGAATTCTATATTCTTTATTACTAATGTTATCGATTAATTCGAGTTGCTGTTTATCAATCTGAGGTTTTATTAATGACAAACATTGTTTCAGCACATCATCAAGATCAACCTCTTCTATTAATATTTCTATTTTTCCAGATTCAATTTGAGATAAATTTAAAATCTCATCAATAAGCCCCAATAAATGCTTACCAGCTGATAAAATTTCATTTACATTAGCTTGTTGTTCCTGATTAAGGTTATCATCATTTAGTTGTAATAACTGACTAAAGCCAAGAATTGCATTGAGAGGTGTTCTCAACTCATGACTCATGTTGGATAAAAATTCTGATTTACATTGATTGGCATACTCAGCAATCTCTTGTGCTTTATATGCTTTATCTTCTGCTTTGATTCTATCTTGTACCAGTTCTTCAAGGAGTTGTGTGTGTTGAGAAATACTTTGTTTTTGAATATATATCTGTAAAAAAATATTGATTTTACTGATGAGTATTTCCACATTAAATGGTTTGAAAATATAATCAACAGCACCTTCTTTATATCCTTTTTTAACATATTTATCCTCCTTGTTAATCGCTGTTAAAAAAATGACTGGAATATATTTAAAATCATCGTGACTTCGGATGAGTCTGAGTGTCTCAAAACCATCCATATCAGGCATTTGCACATCCATTAGAATTAGAAAGTATTTTGTATTAATAATATGAGTTAATGCTTCCTCTCCAGAAATAGCTGTATGTATAATGATATCCAGTTTTTGTAAAACCTTTTGAGTTGTCTTAAGATTTCTTTCATCATCATCAACAATGAGTAATGATGGTTTGTTTGATAAGAAAATATTGCTATTCATAATGGATATCTCCATATAAGTACCTAATTGTTTAAAAATTTAAATAATTAATTGATATCACCAGGCTCTAATAACCACTTCTGCATCATGACTAACAACTGCTTAATATCTACTGGTTTAGATAGATAATCATTAGCACCTGATGCTAAACATTTTTCTTTATCACCTTTCATTGCATTGGCTGTTAAAGCAAGTATAGGTATCTCTTGATAAGCTTCCTGTCGGCGAATTTTTTGTGTAGTTTCATAACCATCCATCTCCGGCATCATAATATCCATAAGTATAATATCAATATCTGCTTTTTTAGTTAAAATATTTAAGGCCTTTTCACCAGTGGATGCTAACTGAACATTCAGTTTGTTTTTTCGAAGAATAGTGGCTAACGAAAAAACATTACGAATATCATCATCCACGATTAGTACTGTTTTATTGTTTAAGTCAGAAGAATTAATGGATGGTATTTCTTGTTTCCGGGTGATCAAACCGGCTTTATTGCCAGTTAAGTAATTATCTCTTTTCCTCTCTGTTTTTTTTATGTCAAATTTCATATCTGCTGCTGTTAAATAGGGTATTGTTAGCGTAAAAGTACTCCCTCGTCCTAAATCACTATCAATACTAATATCACCTTTTAGTAAATGTGTAAATTTTGTGACAATAGAAAGCCCTAAACCTGTGCCGCCATAATTTCTTGTCGTTGAACCATCAATTTGTTTAAATGCCTCAAAAATTGTTGTCTGTTTATCTTTTATTATTCCAATACCCGTATCAGTAACTTTGAAAACAAGATTATGATTGTCTTTAGCAATGGATAAACATACTCTGCCATCACTGGTAAATTTGATGGCGTTACCAATAAGGTTGGTCAATATTTGCTCAACTTTTGTTCGATCACTGGAAAAATATGCAGGTGTGTTCTCTTCTATAGTAAAATCAAAGGTAATATTTTTGTCTTGTGCCATATGAACAAAGCGTTGATTGAGTGAATTGATAAGATCACTGACTTCAATAGACTCACTATGGAGAACCATCTGACCTGCTTCAACTTTTGAAATATCTAATATATCATTAATTAAAGAGAGTAAATGCTGACCGCTATCATGTATTACTTGCACCGAATCAACTTCATCTTCACTCAGGTTACTCTCATCATTATTGACCAGTGATTGTGAAAGAAGCAGTAAACTATTGAGTGGAGTACGAAGTTCATGGCTCATATTGGCTAAAAATTCTGACTTATATTTGCTTGAATCTTCGATCTCTCTTGCTCTCTTTTTTAACTCTGAACTTTGTTTAACTAATTGTACATTAGTCACTTTTAACTCTTCTTCCTGTGCCTGTAATGTTTTATAAATAGATTGTGACTCATTGAGTGCATTATTGAGTTTCACTTTAGAAAAAATATTCTCATAAGCAATGCCGATACTCTTTCTTATATTTTCTAACAGCTCAATACTTTGAACATTGATTTTACCAAAATATCCCAGCTCAATGACTCCTCGCAATTGTTCCTGAAATAAAAAGGGGATAACAATTAAATTATCTGGAGTACGTTGACCTATGCTGGATTTAATCTGCATATAATCTTCAGGCAGTGATTCTAATACAATGATTTTTCCTTCCTTAGCCGCTTGTCCTACAATACCATCACCTATCTTAATATTTGTGTCTAAATTGTTTTGTCGCAGACAGGCATAAGTAGCATTTAACTGTAAACAATTTTCAGATGAATTCTCAATATAAGTGTATAGTGTGCCCATTTGAGCTGATGTATATTCAACAATAACTTTAAGGAGATTTTCACTGAATTCATCAAGACTCTTATCATCTCTTAATACATTTGCAATATCCACCGCACCATGCTGTAACCATTCTACTTTATTATTATGCTCTGATATTTCACGTAGATTTTTTGTCATTGTCTGCATGGCCAGTGCTAACTGATCTCTATCAGACTTTGGTGTTAGTTTTATCGTATAATCACCATCAGCAATATGCTGGGCATGAGTGGTGATAGATTCAATATTTTTGCTTAAATTAGCAATAGAACGGCTAATGTCGCCTAACTCATCACTACGATAAATTCCAGAAACCTGGTGTGAGGTATCACCAATAGCGATATTTTCTATAATAAACTTAAGATCTTTAATTGGTCGAATAAGCCAGATAATCATAAGCCAGACAAAAATAATAGCTGAAACACTAATAATGCCTAAAATAAAAATAGAACTCCAAATCGCATCTTTTACATTTAACTGACTGGCATCAAAAAATTTCCTGGCAAATCCATCCGCATGGCGACCTAATGCTGTTATATTTTTTAAAATGGCTTTTTCATTTTGACTATATTCATTATTGAAAGTATATAGTGCTTTATCAAACTCTCCTGATTTTAATAGACTCAATAATTTCTGCTCTGACACGATCCAGTTTTCATACCCGTCTAAATATGAATTTAAAACTGTTCTATCACCTAACAATTCATTATCAATTGTTTTAGTATGTGACTGAAGATTTTTAAGCGCCATATTAAGTTCAGCATCAATTATAAAGATTTCACTCTGTTTCTTACTACGTAGTGCTTTTTCAAATAAATTACTGACTTTAAGGATGTTAATAGCAATGTTACGGCTCTGGTTACTGACAACAAAAGGATGTTCATACATTTGTTTAGTTTGAAAGCTCAGATCATTCATAACCTTCAGGTTTTTCCAACCTAAAAAAGAGGTAAGGGCAATTAAAATACTAAAACTAACAATGAGTCGCCATATAATAGAAATTTTCATTTTCTAACTAATATCTCGATAATTTATTTGGCAATGATTTGGATTATGGGTTTATATCTTATTAATAATCTGGTCAATAATCGTTACAATCTGTTGCGAAAGCGGAGTGATTTTTTCAAATTCCTGCATGGCCTTTTCATTGTTTCCATCAGTCTTTAATTTTATCACATCATGAATGACCCGGTGGATTGCTTCATGAGGTGGTTCCAGCTCTTTCATCTCAGGAATATGGCTAAACTGCTGCAGGCCCTCGTTGTAATACCATTGCCCTAAAATACAGTCCCGATGAGAATTTAATTGCTGACTATCAATGGTCAGTTTGCCACTGAGATAGGACATTAATTTACTTCTCCAGGCCAGATGTGCTGCTTTTGCCTGCTCCAGCTGACTGATATTGTCATTAATTTTAAACTGGGTAGCTGCTTGACGAAGCTGCTCTGTTTTTTCTCCGATATGTCCGGTGGCAATGAGTGTGTCATCTGCAAATTGAGCTGTATTGACAGCGACTTCTGAAATGGCAGTAATATACTCTCCCATTTGTAATGAAACCTGAAACTGCTCACCTGATGTGGTGGCAATTTGGCTCATGGATTGAGACATATCACTAATATCACTGGAAACTTTATTCAGGGTACTGCCGGTTTCACTGGCCTGAATAGAGCTGTCACTGGTATTTTGTCGACTGGTGTCCATGACTTTTACAGCGCTTTTTACCTGATTTTGCAAGCGTTCTATCATTTGCCTGATTTCATCGGTCGAATCTTTTGTCCGGGCAGCCAGAGCGCGTACTTCATCAGCGACCACGGCAAAACCCCGACCCTGTTCACCTGCCCGTGCAGCCTCAATGGCTGCATTGAGAGCTAATAAATTAGTTTGCTCCGATATTGCATGAATGACCTCTAAAACAGAACTGATCTGCTGACTTTCCTGTTCTAATTGTGAAATAGTTTGACTGGCTGATTCAATACTCTGACTTAAATTTGTCATGGTTTGAATCATTTTCGACATTTGCTGGCTGCCGATTGCAATACCCTCAGAAGCTAATTGAGCTGCTGAGACCGCCTGTTCCGCATTAATTGATACATTTTGTACGGTTTCACTCATGTGCTGCATGGATTCTGTGGCCAGGCTGATTTTTTGAGTTTGCTGATGAACGCCTTTAACTGTTTGTTCGACAATAGCGGCCTGATTGGAAGATTCAATACCCACCTCTACCGAAGCGCTGATAATATTTTTAATCATGATACCAAAACTGTCCAGCAGCTTATTCAGGGAGTTAAATACATTACTGATTTCGTCATTTTGTTCAGTCTCAAGACGTATTCCGATATCATTAGTGTCTTCAATATCATGTAATGTCTGCTGTACATCATGCAGGCGTCGGACAATGACTCTGGTAAGTAAAAAGATTGATGCGGCAATAATCAGAATTAGAATCAATGATGCCCATATGACAGAGGAAATTGTTGTATCAATGTCTTGTGTTAAATTGATTGATGCCGTACTGGTTAACTCATTGTAGGCTTCATCTAATACAACAAAAGCTTTAAAAGCCGGGTTATCATTGACTTTAACTATGGTATCCACTTCTTCAGCTTTTTTCCCGTCATTAATTAATTGATGGGCAATCGTTGTTTGGGCTTTATAAGCCTCGACAACTGATTTTATATCGTTTAAGGCCTGTTTTTCAGTATGGCTGATATCGGATAAATTTAAATAAGCATTAATAGCCTGATTGAGTTTTCTAAAGTCATTGTCAAGACGGTCATAATATTTTTCTGTACCGCGTAATATGTAATTTTTAAAATTATGTATGGTGCCGCCAAAGCCGAACTGGGCTTTAATATCCATTAATAAACCCTGACGTTTGGCTACATTGTCAAGATAAAAGTCCCACTCTTTCTGTATAGGGGTTATTGAACGATAGGTCATCATGGATGAAAGCAGGAGTATTCCTATGACAATGGCTAATAGAGTGTATAGTTTTGCTTTAATACTAATATTGAACATAGGGGGTTCCTGGCTTTAAATTTACAATGTGATTCTTTGATTTTATCGGCAATAAAAAAAATAACTATAGTACTTAAAGGAAAAACATAAAGTGACTTTTTACACTTATAAATTAAATCCGATACAGTAATTCTCAATAAGTCCATGCGATCAAGTTCCTTCCCTCTTTAAAGGGGAGGGATTTTGCGCGGACTTATTGAGAAATTACAGCCTGCATGGCTAATTGATTAATTTCTACAGCATTTTCTTCACTATCTGACTCACTATAACAGCGGAATTCCGGGGCATTGCCTGACGGTCGAAAATGTATAATAGCTTCATTAGCAAAAGTGATTCTCACACCGTCAATAGTATTGATATTAATGACTTGCCCGAGTTGTTGAAGCAGCTGTGGAAAATCAGCTTCAATGGCTTGTTTATTCTCATCTTCCCGTCCATGAGTATACCTTGCCATTAGTTGCTGGCTTTTTTCTGCGGCAAAGTTTTTAATCCGGTTACTAAAGGTATAACGTTGCGGCAGTTGTGCTGATAATTTTGATAGAGGGATATTTTTTTCTGCTGCACTATGCAGTAAAGTGAGCAAAACAACCACAGCATCACGTGTTGGCAAGGGTGTCAACAGACAATCTTTATCACAGCGTGGGTTTTGTATGGGACTTGCCAGAAGAAAACCACCATTGGCCTCATAGCCTGCAATGGAGGCATAATGATCTTCAATATAATGATTCATGACTTCAATAACATAGGGTGAACCAATACGGCTGCGTTTGACATCGGCAAATAAACCGGACTTTTCCACACAGGTATTAGAACTGACGGGGGTGACGATATGATCAATATGTAAGTATTGAGCACATAATATGCCCACAATATCCCCTCTAAACCATTCTCCTTTTTCATCAGAAATTAAAGGTCGATCTGCATCACCGTCTGTAGAGACAATGGCATCGAGATTGTATTCAGCTGTCCACTGCCGTGCTAAGTCAATGTCTTCCTGACGAACTGCTTCTGTATCGACAGGGATAAATGAATTAGAAAAACCTAATAGAATAACTTCAGCCCCCAATTTCTCTAATAACTCAGGGATTATTTTACGAGCAACACCACTGTGCTGATAAACACCAACTTTTTTCCCTGATAAAGCATTATCCGGGAAAAGATCAAGATAACGTTTTTTATAATTCTCTTCAGCTGTCGGATCAATTTCAGGCAGAGCATTGTCCTGTGATAAAGATTTTTGTGTTACAGTTGCAAACTGTCCGCTGGAATTAAATAATTCATCTGGCAGATCAATTTTCTGTGCTTTGATTATTATTTCATCAGCCTTTAAAATTTCACCAGCCAGTTTGTAAAATTTTATCCCGTTTCTATCATCCGGGATATGGCTGCCTGTCACCATAATAGCGGGGCATTGATAATCCAAACCATAGAGTGCCACAGCCGGCGTAGGAACCAGCCCGGCATTAACAGGCCTGATGCCACTATCTAAAATGGCTCTGGCACAGGCATTGAGAATAGCTGGTGTACTATCTCGCAAATCACCAGCTAAAACAATGCAGGATGAATTATTTAACTGCTGTGTGTCTTTAAGATATTGGATAAAACCGAGTGTATAGGCATAACAGACCTGATCCGTCATATCTTTTACCAAACCGCGTGCACCACTGGTTCCAAATGTGACCTGACTACTGAGCATTAAATCTTTAATCGTTGTTTTCATAAAATATTATTATCTTCACCGGATATTGTTCTTTTTAGTATATGATACACAAAAAATCTGAAAAAATGGGGAAAAAATAGTGAAAATGGACTATATAGTAATATATAAATACCCTGTGTCTAAATTATGGTTTTAAATTATGTCTCATTTTAATGTGAACTTTATAATTCAATGGCAGATGCTGGTTCTTGCCGGTCTGGTGCTTTGTCTATGGCAATCTAATGCCTATGCTACCTATCCACCGACTTTCTCTGATTGTCTTTATGGTGATGGAGAAGAATATGATCAGCTGGATGCCTGTCAGAGATTAATTCGTTCAAATTCTAAAAAGTATGATTTACATATTGCTCTGGGGAAAACTCTGGAACAACGAAAAAAACTTCCACAAGCAGTTAAAGCCTATCAGAATGCCTTATTAATTTTTCCTGATGATAAATTGCTTTTGCAGAAACTCCAGGCAGTACAAAATAAATTACCCGGAAATAATAAACTTCACACGACAAAGAAAATTAAAGCAACTAAAGCCAGAAAGCCAACCCAGCTTGAAAAAACAGCTATAATAGAAAAACCAGCGATAACCAGCAAATCGTATAAAGCCGATAGATTTGTGGTTAAGCCTAAAAAACCACTTATTTTCAGGGAGGCAAGAACGGCTATTAATCCTGAACAAAAGAAATTTGTTGAACAATTGAACCTGCTGAAATCACTTAAAGAACAGGATATTATTTCTCAGTCTGAATATGAGCAGCGTAAAAAATCTCTGCTTGATCAAACCTTTAATATTAATTCATCTCCCGCTGCATCGTATGAGGTTTCTAGAAAAAAACTGCAAACAGAGCTGGAAATCTCAAATAAGGTGTTAAAAAGTTTAAACTATGGCAATTATTACGCCCTGATTATTGGCAATAACCAATATAAACATTTGAAACAGTTAAAAACAGCGGTGAATGATGCTGAAAGTCTGGCCGATGTACTGCAGCGTAATTATGGTTTTAAGGTGAAGTTACTGCTTAATGCCAACCGTTATGAAACGCTGAAAGCCATTGGTGAGTTTCGCAATACATTAATGAAAAATGACAACCTGCTGATTTATTATGCGGGGCATGGGGTGCTGGATAAGGCTTCTGAACGTGGTTATTGGCTGCCGGTTGATGCGGAACGTGATTTTACTTCCAACTGGATTTCTACTGCTGAAATTACCGATGCTTTAAAAGCATTACAGTCGTGGCATGTGCTGGTTATTGCAGACTCATGCTACTCAGGTACCTTAGTGAGAAGTATTGCGGTGAAACTAACCCGTCCGGAAGAAAAAGTTTCATTGATCAAACGTTTGCTGGAAAAAAAATCCCGTACGGTTATCACTTCGGGCGGCCTGGAGCCTGTGACTGACTCCGGCAGAGATAATCATTCTGTTTTTTCCGCGGCATTGCTTGATGTATTAGAGGATACATCAAGTGTAATAGAAGCAGAAGAAGTCTTCTCCCGTATAAGAGATAAGGTCATCCTCAATGCGGATCAAACGCCCGAGTATTCAAATGTCAGAAAAACAGGGCATAACGGGGGAGATTTTATTTTCCTGCGACAATAGCCTCAAAGTTTATTTTGGGAGTTTAAAGGTATTGAGTAAAGATAATGCATATTAACATTAGCAATAATAATTGTTGAAATATCAGCTGAGGGACGAAACCGGAACAAATATTATTGGGTTATTCTTGTTGAAATTTGATCACATAGTGATTATTCTACACGGCCATAGTGATCATCAAATCTCACGATATCATCTTCACCTAAATAGGCACCGGTCTGAACTTCAATAATTTCCAATGGAATGACTCCAGGGTTTTCCAGACGATGTTGTGTGCCTAAGGGAATATAATTGGATTGGTCTTCAGTGAGTATAAATTCTTTATCTCCACAGACTATTTTGGCTGTACCCTTTACTACTACCCAATGTTCTGAACGATGATGGTGCATCTGTAAAGAAAGTTTAGCGCCGGGATTGACAATAATGCGTTTCACTTTAAAACGTTCAGTTTCTTCTAATGTCTCATAACTGCCCCAGGGTCGATAAACTCGTTGGTGCAAGAGGATTTCTTCACGGCTTGTAGCCTTGAGTTGATTAACAATAGTCTTGACATCCTGAGAACGATCTTTATCAACCACCAGTACTGCATCGGCAGTTTCAACCACCACGCAATTATCAATACCAACAACTGCCACCATACGTTCATCGGCATGAATATAGCTATTAGAAACGTCATGATGCAGAATATCACCATGAAAAACATTGCCGTTTTCATCTCTTTTTTTGACTTCCCAAAGAGCAGACCAGGCACCGACATCATTCCAGTCGGCATCAAGGGGAAGTACAACGGCTTTATTGGTTTTTTCCATGACAGCATAATCAATGGAATCTGAAGGAGAGGCGATAAATGAATCTTTATCTAAACGACAAAAATCCAGATCCTTGATACCATCGGATACAGCCTTTTTGACTGCCTGGTGTATTTCTGGTGATAATATCTTTAACTCTTCCAGGATAGTGGATGTTTTAAACATAAACATACCGCTATTCCAATAATATTCACCACTATTAAAATATTTCTGTGCAGTTTCTATATCAGGTTTTTCAACAAAGCGTTCAACTGTGTAGGCATTGTCTTGTTGAGAGAAAAAGTCAGCACGTTTAATATAACCATAACCGGTTTCTGCCTTATCTGGCACAATACCAAAAGTAATTAACTGACCTTGTTCTGCAACACGGTAACCAGCCTCAATGACGCGATGAAATTCTTCTGTATTCTGAATAATATGATCGGCTGCCAGAATCAGCATAACAGCATCATCAGCCCCTTCTTTTTCCTGGATATATTCGGCTGCTGCGGCAATGGCGGGTGCAGTATTACGACCAACAGGTTCCAGAATAATTTTATCCACTTTCACGCCCAGCTCATTCATTTGCTGAGCCACCATAAAGCGATGATCTTCATTACACACAATAATGGGATCGGCTAAATCTGTGACACCCTCTAAACGTGCCATCGTCTCCTGCAGCATAGTTTGTTCACCACAAAGTGATAAAAACTGCTTTGGATTCAACTCGCGAGACATAGGCCACAAACGTGAACCGGTGCCCCCTGATAAAATAACAGGAATAATCATTGATTTAAAACCTTTCTCTATTTATTCTTTTTTGACTTACCACTTACCACTTACCACTTACCACTATTTTTCAGGTATTCTAACATCAATTCCGGAAAATTGAGTTTGAAATAAGTTTTTTAAAGCGATTTTTGCTTCCCTGTCACCATGGATAATACGGATTTGTGCAGGTTTTTTTCTCATACGTTTAACAAAGTTCAGTAAATTACTTTGATCGGCATGGGCTGAATAAGCACTTAAAGTGCTTATACGGGCATTAATGGGATATTTTTTTTGCTCAATCAGCACATAAGCCGCCGGATGGTTGCCATATTGTTGAATTATTCGCCCTGTAGTTCCCTGAGCCTGATAACCGGTAAATAGTATATCAGTACGTTCATCTGCTAATAATGCTGTTAAATAATTAACAATACGACCACCTGTACACATACCGCTAGCTGCTATTACTATGGCTGGTCGGGCTGTTTTCTTTAAATATGCAACCGTCTGTAAATGTGTTTTATGATCATTAATCGTGATCAATTGTGAAAAGTTCAACGGGTGACGTCCCTGATGCCGCCTGTTTTTTGCTTCGGCATCCCAATAATCAGAAAGTTGGCGGTATTTTTTAGTAAATTTGCTGGCCAGAGGAGAATCAACGATCACTTCAATGTCTTTCCAGATCTTAGTATGCTGATAGTGAGCTATCAGGTTTTCCAGCTCATAAAGTAATTCTTGGGTACGACCAATACTAAAAGCAGGGATTAAAATAACCCCTCTATTGTTTACAGCATGTTCAACCATTTGTTTGAGATGGCTTTGCCGATGCCTGCGCCCCTGATGATTTTTATCACCATAGGTGCTCTCGATCACCAGTTGATCACAGCCATAGGGTGATTTTGGTGCTGCCAGCAACGGAGTATAAGGAGCACCCAGATCACCGCTAAAAATAATTTTTTGTCTGTCTGAATTTTGTTTTCTTATGTCGCATTCAATATAAGCAGAGCCGAGAATATGTCCGGCAGGTTTGAGTTTTATTGACAGTTTCTGCTGACTATTTATTAAGGGAATTGTTTGTTTCACACCATAATCTAAAGGGATTAATAATGATTTTATGTGTTTTATAAACTGTTTGATCAATTGTTTATTTTTAGTAAAACCAATTTTTACGGCATCTTCTAAAACTTCTGCTAGTAACAATGCTGATGGTTTTGAACAATAGATGGATCCCTTAAAGCCAGCGGCTAATAAATATGGAATACGTCCGATATGATCAATATGGGTGTGAGTAATTACCAGAGCCTGAACAGTTTTTATTGAAAAATCAATGACAAGCTGCGCCTGATCTGCGCCATTGGGTGAAGTCTCAGCCCCCTGAAACAAGCCGCAGTCGATAAGAATACTATTGTGGTCGTCTATATGAAGCTCATGACAGGAGCCTGTGACACCGTTGACAGCACCATGGTGAGAAATTTCAGCATGATTGGTAGATTTTATCATTTGGGAGCAGCATAAGGCATATTAAAATCCTGCATGACCTTTTTGGCTTCCTGCATAGTATACTCTTTAAATACAGTTGCAATAGGTGACAAGCGTTTCCCTTCACGCTGCACGATATACCAGTGTCGATAGATAGGAAAATCTTCTACATTAATAATTTCCAGTGTTTTTGCCTTTAATTCCAGCTCTAAAGTGTGTAATGAGACAATGGCCAACCCCAGATCTTCTTCAGCGGCGTGCTTGATAGCACGATTATTACTCATATCCATTTTAGTTTTAAATTCAATATTATGATCTGAAAAAAAACGTTCCACCGCACTACGGGTGCCAGAACCTAATTCTCTGGTCACGAATTCCTGCTTTGCTAAATCCTTGAGTGAAACTTGAGTTTTACCAACCATCTTATGTTCAGGATGTGAGACAACCACCAGAGGATTTTCCAGAAAGGGGACGGAAGTGAGTTTATAATTGACAGGGGGGCGACCCATAATCACCAGATCACATTCATTTCTGTCCAGTATATCCAATAGAGAGATGCGATTGGTCACATCAAGACTGATACTTATTTTAGGGTGAACCTTGGCAAAACGGCCTAAAAGTCGAATCACAAAATGGTTAGCAGTGCTGGCAACGGCAATTTTTAAATGACCTTGCTGCAGAGTCTTCATCTGCCCGATAGTTTCTTCTAAATCAAGTAACTGCTGCATGGTGCTGCGAGCGTAGTTATACATCTCATGTCCAACTTCAGTGAGATATAATTTTTTTCCCAGTTTTTCAATTAAGGGGGTATCTGCCTGTTCTTCCAGCTGCTTGATTTGCATGGAAACGGCAGGTTGTGAAAGGTGTAATTCTTTTGCTGCCCGGGTAAAATTCAGCAGCCGTGCAACTGCTTCAAAGACTTTAAGTTGTCGAAAGGTTAAATTCATAGAAATCCCTAGCTAAAGAATATAAAAAGTAGCTTATCATAAATAAGTTGATAAAAAACAACTATAAGGTATTTATTATGGTAATTATCAAAAAATAAAGTTTTACTTTATAGTATAAAGAACGTATATTCTGTTTACTGATTTATACGGGCTATTTTATAAATAGCTGAATCAAGTCTCATTTTTTTTTTAGTTATGTTGCTTTTGTAAAATAATTGACTAAATATAATATGAGTAAACCAAACAGATAAAAAACAGGAGTTCTTTCATGGATCAATCCGCACGCTATGCTGATTTAAGTTTAGATGAAGATAAGTTAATTGCCGATGGCGGCCACGTATTAGTCGCTTATACTATGCATCCTATGCCTGGTTTTGGTGGTTATTTAGAAACTGCGGCTCACTTTGCAGCTGAATCATCAACAGGTACTAATGTTGAAGTTTCTACAACTGATGATTTTACAAAAAACCTCGATGCTTTAGTTTATGAAATAGACGAAGCAGAAGGCGTTATGAAAATTGCTTATCCTAATGACCTGTTTGACCGCAATGTCATTGATGGTCGTACTATGATTGTATCTTTCCTGACTCTTGCTATTGGTAATAACCAGGGTATGGGTGATGTTAAGGATGCTCAAATGCAGGATTTCTATGTTCCACCTGCTATGTTAGCTCTTTTTGACGGTCCTTCAATAGATATTACAGATATGTGGAATTTATTGGGTCGTTCACGTTCTGAAGGTGGTTATATTGCCGGAACGATCATTAAGCCTAAATTAGGTTTACGTCCAGAGCCATTTGCAGAAGCAGCTTACCAGTTCTGGTTAGGTGGTGATTTTATTAAAAATGATGAGCCTCAGGGTAATCAGGTTTTCTGTCCTATGAAGAAAGTTTTACCTTTAGTTCGTGATGCCATGAGACGTGCTCAGGACGAGACTGGTGAAGCTAAAATCTTCTCTATGAATATTACTGCTGATGATCATAATGAAATGTGTGCTCGTGCTGACTTTGGTCTGGAAACATTTGGTGTAGATGCGCCACGTTTAGCATTCTTAGTTGATGGCTATGTCGGTGGGCCAGGTATGGTAACAACTGCGCGTCGTCAATACCCAAGCCAGTATTTACATTATCACCGTGCGGGTCATGGTGCAGTCACTTCACCTTCATCGGTTCGTGGTTATACTGCTTTTGTACTTGCTAAGATGTCTCGTCTTATGGGAGCTTCTGGTATCCACGTGGGTACTATGGGTTACGGTAAGATGGAAGGTGGAAAAGATGATAGAATTATTGCCTATATGATTGAGCGTGATAGTGCTGATGGACCTTTCTATCATCAGGAATGGCGTGGAATGAAGCCAACTACACCAATTATTTCTGGTGGTATGAATGCTTTACGTCTTCCAGGTTTCTTTGAGAACTTAGGACACGGTAATGTAATCAATACTTCTGGTGGTGGTTCTTACGGTCACATCGATTCTCCAGCTGCGGGTGCAATCTCTTTACGTCAGTCTTATGATTGTTGGAAAGAAGGTGCTGACCCAATTGAATTTGCGAAAGAGCATAAAGAATTTGCTCGTGCATTTGAGTCATTCCCGGGTGATGCTGATTCAATCTTCCCAGGTTGGAGAGATAAGTTAGGTGTCCATAAATAAGTAATGATTTAGACTCTATTTCTTATAGAGGGACGCAAGAAAAGCCTCTGATTTCAGGGGCTTTTTTTTTCCGTAGAAAGTGGAAAGGCTAATAGATTATCTTTGTATGCTATGATGAATGATTAGTATACAAAGATGATTTAAGCACGTAGTACGCAACGTAAACCAATAGGTAAATAAATATGAGTGATGTAAATACTGAACAATACTTAATTAATGATGAGCCTTTTTATCAAGCACAAGATAATGAAGTTGCTCTTTATGAAGCAGCCTATAAGGGTCGATTACCTGTGATGATTAAAGGGCCGACAGGCTGTGGAAAGTCCCGTTTTATTGAACATATGGCCTGGAAATTACAAAAGCCGTTAATTACAGTTGCCTGTAATGAAGATATGACTGCCTCTGATCTGGTGGGTCGATATTTACTGGATGCTGATGGTACCCGTTGGTTAGACGGACCCTTAACGATTGCAGCACGTATTGGTGCTATTTGTTATTTAGATGAAATTGTTGAAGCACGTCAGGATACGACAGTGGTTATTCACCCATTAACGGATCATCGTCGTAATCTGCCTTTGGATAAAAAGGGTGAACTAATTAATGCCCATCCTGATTTTCAATTGGTGATTTCATATAATCCGGGTTATCAAAGTTTGATGAAAGATTTAAAACAGTCTACCAAGCAGCGTTTTACTGCTCTGGATTTTGATTATCCCAGTGCCAAAACTGAGGCTGAAATTGTGGCTAAAGAAGCGGATATTGAATTAGAGGTTGCTGCTAAATTAGTTAAGATTGCAGAATCAGCCAGAAACTTAAAAGGCCATGGTCTTGATGAGGGTATTTCTACCCGCTTAATGGTTTATGCTGCACAGCTGATGAATCAGGGAATAAGTCAGGCTGATGCTTGTCGTATGGCTTTGGTCAGACCTATTACCGATGATGCTGATATTCGCAGTACATTGAATCATGCAGTTGATGCGGTCTTTGGTGGATAAAGTTAAAATGAACAGCATTGATGTGAGTGTTGATTTTTCTTTTCAGGGCAAACATTATACGCCTGAAATTACTATTGATCTGGATGTTTATATCCAGCAGAAAGAAGCGACCTCTTTTCACCGTCTGATTGCCAACAAGCATGAAATTGACTGCTATTCATATTTGTATGAAATAATGGAATCCAGTGATGTTTTTTTTCGCAATCCTCAAGGTCTGGCAATAGCATATACACAGGATGATTCTTTTAATATGCTCAGTTATGTAAAGCAGTGGAAAGAAAATAAGCTTGTTGAACAGCTGCTTCATATTGCAAAAAATGAAATGGATATCGCTGACTTTTCTGATAATCAAGCACTTAAAAATGCGTTATTTCAGGCATATGAACTAGGCTCCTATTCTCGGACAAGCTCCTAGGTAATAGCTGAGAGCCTTCAGCCAATAATAAATAGTTAAGAAATATTTGGATAACATAGCATGGATCAAGAACAATTAGAACAATATCGTAGTCAACTAAAGTGCAGCTTTAAACAACTCGATGATACCTTTGATGACTGTATGCTGGAAGCATTTTCATCTTTATCAGATCAGGGAATTAAAGAGTATCTCAAAGGTGCTTCTTTAGTTTGTATGATTGGCCGTGGTTTTGAACCGGTACTGGTCTATCTTGAAGAAATGCCGCAGGTAGCCAAAATATTAGGTGAAGGCTGTTTAGAAACTGTTTCTAATGCTGTATGGGAATTATCGCGTTCGCCTAATGGAAATTCAATTCCTCCGTTTTTAAACTCTGTTGCTGAAGCTGCCCGGCGGTTGGGAAGCGAGGAATTATTTCAGAAATATATTGATATGTTATTTGATTTGGCAGAAAAAACCACGGGGTCGATTCATGGTCATCATACCACTTTTCCCAGCCCTGGTTTGCCCTTATTATTAGCTAATGTACCTTATTTACTGAATCAGCTATCTCTTGAAGGTCTGCAGAATTGGGTTGATTATGGTGTGCGTAATTATCCTGATCATCCAGAGCGCCAGGAAAATTATTTTTCTCTGCAATCTGCTGACAGTAAAGCCATTTTACAGCGTGAACGTCATGGTACATTATTTATTGATAATGAACGAAAACTTGGTTTATATCTCAAAGCCTTATGGAATGCAAAATTCTACATGATCCCTTATTCCACCGGTTTTGATGAGTTGCGTAAACCGGTTCCCTATTTTGATAAATTAGGGGTGCGTGTTCCAGATGTTTTAGACGACAAGATGGATAAGACAAAAAAAGTGCTCACCAAAGGCATTGATCGTTACCGTGCGATTCTTTCGCATATCGTTGCTCATAAGCGCTGGTCGACCCCCATTATCGCCGATAATTTCAGTCCTTTTCAACGCGTTGCAATTGAAGCACTGGAAGATTCACGAGTGGAATTGCTGGCCATGCGCATCTATCCTGGTCTGCGTTCAATTTATATTTCCTTACACCCCCGTCCCATCGAGGATGACTGTGATAATGAAGTAGAGTCTTGTATTCGCCATCGTTTAGCGATGCTCTCATATGCTATTTTAAACCCTGATCATGGTTATGCTAATGCCGATATATTGGAATGCCGCGAGCGTTTCTTTGCCGCTATGCATGAGGGAGAATCCAGCACTTCAGAGATGGCCTCTATTGCTATTTCTTTTATCGCAAAAACACGCCGCCAAACCGATCAATTAGCAAAGATGTACTTTAAAGATACGGAAATAGACTATCGTGACGAAAATCGTCACCTCTGGATCTATATTGAGCTCAGTGATGATGAGGATATGTTTGAGGATCGTAAACAGCAATCTAAAAAAGAAGAGGATGAGGAAGATAGTGGCCTGCCGCCCAGACATTATCATGAATGGGATTATAGTACTAAATCATATCGACCTGACTGGGTCAGTTTGTATGAAACACTGCATCCACCGGGCAATGCTGCTGATATTGATGCCTTATTAGATAAGCATGCCATACTGGCAAAGCAATTAAAGCAGTTATTGGATTTGTTGAAACCACAGCACTATGTGCGTATTCGCTATCAGGAAGACGGTAGCGAGCTTGATTTAGATACGGCAATTCGTTCTTTAATTGATTATAAAAGTGGTGCCAATCCTGATCCCCGCATTAATATGAGCCACAAACATGATGGACGTGATATTGCTGTTATGCTGTTACTGGATTTATCCCAATCGTTAAATGAAAAGCCTGCGGGAAGTGAGCAGACAATTCTACAATTAAGTCAGGAAGCAGTAGCTCTTTTATCCTATGCAATTGAACATCTGGGTGATAAATTTGCCATCGCCGGTTTTTCTTCCAATACGCGCCATGAAGTTCGTTATCAGCATATTAAGGGTTATAGTGAACATTGGGATGATGAAGTTAAATCTCGTTTAGCAGCCATAGAGGCAGGTTACTCAACCCGTATGGGGGCAGCATTGCGTCATGCAGCACACTATCTGGGAAATCAGAAAAGTGAGAAAAAGATTTTGTTAGTGCTGACGGATGGTGAACCTGCTGATATTGATGTCTCTGATCCTAAACTATTGATTCAGGATGCTCATAAGGCGGTTCAGGAACTGGATCAGGACGGTATTTATACCTATTGTATTAATCTGGATCCGCATGCGGATGAATATGTACAGGATATCTTCGGTCAGCAATATATGGTGATTGATAAAGTGGCTCAATTACCTGAAAAATTACCTAAACTGTTTATGGCATTGACAAAATAAGATGATTATTGATCTGATACGACATGGTGCTCCTATTGGCGGTAAGATGTACCGCGGTCATAATATCGATCATCCCTTATCAGAAGAAGGCTGGCAGCAAATGCGTGATTCTGTGGGTGACTATGATCAATGGGATCAAATTATCAGCTCACCGATGATCCGCTGTCATGATTTTGCACAGGAAGTGAGCCGCAAGCATAACATCCCTTTACAACTTATTGATGATCTCAAAGAGGTCGGCTTTGGTGCCTGGGAAGGAAAGAATGCAGAGGAGATTGATGTAAAGGAATTTACTGCTTTTTATCATGATCCCATTAATAATCGTCCTGCGGGTAGTGAACCGCTGGAAGATTTTATTAATCGTGTCGTACAAAGCTGGAAATCTCTGTTAAAAGAACATCATGGTAAACACCTGTTAATTGTAGCTCACTCGGGCGTAATTCGTGCCATTATTACTCATATTCTTTATAGTGAACTGATGGGTTTGTATAAAATATCCATTGCTAATGGCAAAATCAGCCGCATTGAAATTACAAAGCATTCGGGTCCGGTTCTTAAAATGATTAATGGGCAAATTATTTAGACGTCATAGTCCAGACGCCATCCCAGTCTTCTTTTGGATCCTCTTTCTGCATAGCCAGACAGCGCTTAATATACTGGTCAGAGAGTTGATCGGACGGGCAGATTTTCAATACCTTGTTAAATAATGATATGGATTGTTCCCATTGTTGATTTTTATAGTTTTTTCTGGCTTCCTGAAAATAACCGATGACCTCCATCATGTGAGGGATTTGTGCATCGCTGTAAAAATCCAGCACTTCAAACACTTCAACGGGTTTTGTTTTACCTTTAACAATGACATCATCAACGCTGCGTAGTCGATATGAACCCTGTAGTTGAGTTTTGGTATTTTCACTGATGAGGATTTTTGCATTGTATTGCTTACAGGCACTTTCAAGACGGGCGGCCAGATTAACGCCATCCCCGATAATGGTATAATCCATCCTGTTGGGTGAGCCGATATTGCCTGAAACAACGTATCCGGTATTTAAACCAATACCGATATCAATGGCTGGTTTTTTCTGGGCAATACGTGTAATATTCCACTCTTCCAGTCGGCGTAACATGGAAATTGCAGTTTTCAGAGCACGATCAGGATCATCTTCATGGGGCTTTGGTATACCAAATACTGCCATAATAGCATCCCCGATAAACTTATCCAGCATACCATTATTCTGTTCAATACAATCGACCATAATGGTAAAATATTCATTTAAAAGTGATACAGTACCCTGCGCACCCAATTGTTCAGTAATCGTTGTAAAACCACGAATATCAGAAAAAAGTACCGTAGACTCAATACTTGACCCACCTAGCACATTGGTGCCTGACTCAAGCAGTTGATCAGCTAATACCGGATCCATATATCTGGCCATGGTAGCCTTGGTGCGTTTTTCGACACTGATATCTTCCAGCATCAGCATATAACCCAGCTTTTCATCATCGATACTGATCAATGGATAAACAGTGACATTGACGGAAAGATTTTCATAAGGTGAATCAAACTCCAGTAAACCGTCCATGGTGATGTCTGCCTGCTGGGTTTCTTCAACCTTTTCAATCTTGTCAATTATCCAGTGATTATTCAGCTGAAAAATCTCGTTTACATCACTGCCCAAAATTATTTGCTGAGTGCCCTGTAATATTCTTAATCCGGCTGCATTACAAGTAATAATAGTACCATTATCATCAATGGTTAAAACACCGGAAGACATGCTCTCTAATATACTCTCATTGTAATTACGCATGTTTTGTACATCATCAAATAATTTGGCATTTTCAAGTGCGATGGCAATTTGTGCAGTAAATGCTCTGAGACGGGATTCATCTTCTTCTGTAAAAGGACCGCCATGCTTGTTCAGTATCTGGGTGACACCAATACATTTTCCGTCCATATTAATAAGAGGAACACAGAGGATGGAACGGGTAAAATAACCGGTTTGTTTATCAAATGCCGGATTGAATCTCAGATCAGCATAGGCATAGGGGATATTAATGGTCTGACTGGTTTGAAAAACAGTGCCTGCAATACCAATCGTATTGGGAAAGCGTATTTCTCCAATACCTGACCCCTGGGCAACGCGAGCAAATAGCTCATTGGTTTTTTCATCGTTTAAAAACAGAGTGGATCGCTCTGCACTAAGCATATCAACGGCTTCACTCATTACTTTTTGTAATAAATTACCCAGATTTAACTCTGAAGTCATATTAATAACAACATCCAGAAAGTCCATTTCCTTACGCCGCGTAGCACTGAGTGTTTCAACGGTTATAGCGCCTTGCAGAGAAATGGCGACCTGTGACACAATGCCTTCTAATAACTGCACATCGTTATTGTTAAAATCACCATCAATTTTATTGATCAGCTCCACAACCCCTATCACCTCTTCACCCGGTGTGCGAATAGGCATACAGAGAATGGAGTGGGTTGTAAATCCGGTTTTTTTATCAATAGCAGGATTAAAACGCTGATCAGTAGAAACATTATTAACAATCAGATTCTCATTGGAAGTAAATACTTGTCCGGCAATTCCTTCTGTATTTAAAAAACGTAATTCATGAGTCTTGTTGTTATAATCCAGACTGGTGTAGAGTTCATTGCTGCTTTTGTCATTTAAAAAAATACTGGCTGTTTCGATATTGAATATTTCCATAACAATTTTTACAAAAATATCACGTTGTTCTTTTAAATTTTTAAAACAGGCCACTTTTTTTGAAACCTGTAAAAACAGTTCTGATTGTTCTAAATTCTGATAGGGTAATTCCATTATTAATAGCTGCCTTTCCAATTGGTTAGTTACTGAGTTTATCCAGTTCTAATCTCATCTGATAAATGGTTTGCTGTAATTGTTCTTTTTCATCTTTATAAAAGAGATTTTTACTGCTTAGTTCTTTTTCCTGGGAAAAAACCAGTTCATCAATCTGGTTATGCATATTATAAATTGTTTCTTTTAGCTGATGGTTTTCATTGCTCAATTGTGTAATAGCACTCTGGATTGACTCTGTCTTTGATAATTCAATGCTTTCATGAGAATCACGCATTTTTGTAACCAGTTTTTTCAACTGAAGGTTTTCATTACTGAGATCTTTTATTGCACTTTGCACCATATCATCCTTTGAAATTTCAAGTGCCTCATTGGTCAGGCGCATTTGAATGATTTGCTGTTCAAGCTGTTGAATATTATTACGTGATTGGATCTGATTTTCTTTGCTGTTCTTGTCCTGTAATAATTTTTCCTGCTGAAATGAATCTCTCATTGCTGCTATTGTCTCTTTCAGCAGTTTTATTTCCTGATGAAGTTCAAGGTTTTGTTTATTTTTCATTGGATTGGCTTTATCAAACATGAAATTGACCACTGCCATATTTGCTTTTATAGGTTAGCAAAATAATAGTAGAAAATTTCATTTGGCGGAAGGCTCTCACTAGGCCGGCCCATAGGTTGCGAGTGCAATTAGCAATTCACCTACGGAATTGGGATCATCACTGAAACGGATACCCATGTTTCTATGAGAGTTCCAGATAATTTTACCTTCTAACTGACCAAATTTTTTAATGATGAGCTTAACGGGAATGCCTTTGTCAATTTTATGTGATGCACGAACTTTACATCCACCGACTGAAATATCGATCAGTTGGCAATTTTCAGTAAAGTTTTCGCTGATAAGATCGACGGAAAATGAATATTTTTCTCTGGCATACTTTCTTTGTTTGTTCATATAAAAACCATTTTATATTAGATAAGAGAAGTTGCTATAACTATAGCATGGAAAAAAAAGATATCAAAAGCTAACAGGTGGGAACATTATGTAGAAATTTAATATCTCTAAATCTATGCTGCTCAGACATAGAATCTTGAAATAATAAAATCTTTTAAGTGATGACTTAAACCTTTATCATCATGGGATAAAAATAAATACTCATCGATATCAGATAAATCTGTTTCTTTATCATAGACTCCTTTTCTTAACTTCCCTGTTTCAATCTGTAAACCTGTTTTACGCTGTGATAAATTGTAGACTCCTGACTCCAGTTGAAAGCTCCAGCCGCCAAAAAAATCTCTGGCTGTTTCCAGTTCTTCAATGCTTAAATGAATAGGCATATGGGCGGTATAATTAATATAGGGTTGGTTATTTTTTTCCAGGCAAAGTAAGGTGTCAATCAGACAGTGTTCCCAATGCCAGTATCCCTGTTTTACTTTTAAAAGCTGTGTTTTTCGATTATTAATCTGCTCAATCGTTGCATGATTTAACCAGGGCTGCGGCTGTCTGAAAAAGTCGTCATTGATTGGTTTTAACCAATATTGATCGTCTCCCTGCACAATAAATTCTTTTAGCCCTGATTGAGCAGCACAGCTAATAATTTTTTGGTTAATATGCTGTTCCCGAAGCCGGTAATCAGAAGCTTCTGCTGCTGTAATATCAGGATAAGGAAAATGAAGAGTATCGGGAATCTCAGGATTGCTTTCAGAAATAATGATAATTTCTGCCAAATCCTGATAATTACGCCGTATTGAACGGATACAAAAAACAATTTCCTGCCATTTTGACGGCTTCCAGGGGATTAATATATTCATTTTGTAAAATTGTAAAATTGAAAAATTTATAGTAGAATTAGGCTATTAGTTAGTATGTAATAGAAAGAATCATACCATGGGTGATATTAAAGTAAACAAGCCGATTATTTTTGTCTCAGGTCTGCCGCGTAGTGGTTCTACTTTATTTATGAACATCCTCGGACAAAATCCAGCTTTTCATGTCACGCCGACCTCCGGTATTTTGGCTTCACTGGTACAAATCAGAAACTCATGGGATCATAATGAGGCCTTTAAGGCACAACCTAAAGACCTGAGTGAAAAAATAAAAACCAATGTGCTGCGCAGTATGCTCAATGGTTATATGGCACATAGTGATGCAGTGATCTTTATTGATAAAAACCGTTTGTGGCTGGAACATATTGAGTTGATTGAGGCTTTAATCGGCAGGGATAATATTCGTATTCTGGTGACGGTCAGGGATTTACGCGATGTGATTGCCTCTTTTGAAATGCGCAGCAGGGAAACCTCCATGACCAGTCAGCCGCCAATGGAAAATGTCGATGCTGTGGCTGCAAAAACGGCAATCGGCAGGGTGAAACTCTATATTGACAATATGCAGCCCATAGGAAGAGCCTATAATGCCATACGTGATGCCATGACCCGGGGTTGGGGAGATAAGATTTTTTTTATTGAATATGATGCACTGACCGGTAATCCTCAGACCACAATGCAGGCATTGTATCCATTTATACAACAGGATTTTTATCAGCATGATTTTGAGCATGTTGAACAGGTCACCTTTGAAGATGATTCAGCCTATGGCTTAACAGGCTTACATACTATTCGTCCCAAGGTGGAACCTCAGGCATCACGCTGGTCAACTGTGTTTGATGATTTTGTCACACGGGAAAAAGTCTGGCAGGATATTGAGAAACTGGCTTATTTCTGGCGGGAGTATTTAACAGAGTAGATAAGGGGGTGGAGTCAAAAATCATAAATACTGATTTTAAACAACTCAGTATTTATGACTTTTGACTCCGTCCTCGGGGACTTAATTATGAAAACTTGTAAAAAACACCTATTAGCAATTGCAGTGGTTAACAGCCTTTGTATGATGACGGCTCAGGCCAATCCCACTGGTGCTGATGTCGTACATGGCAATGTCACTATTTCCCGCCCGAATCCCTCTTCATTACATATCACCAATAGTCCCAATGCCATTATCAACTGGCAGGGATTTTCAATTAATCGTGGTGAAAGCACCAAATTTATCCAGCAAAATGCCAGTAGTGCAGTATTAAATCGTGTGGTTGGGCAATCGCCTTCAGCCATAATGGGTAATCTGCAATCCAATGGTCGGGTTTTTGTCATTAACCCTAATGGCATAGTGTTTGGGCAGCATTCCACGGTAGATACTGCCGGTCTTATTGCTTCTACTTTAGATATTAGCAATCAGGATTTTTTACAGGGAAACTTTACTTTTAAGGGCAGCTCAGGATCTATTGAAAATCAGGGCTATATCCGTGCCGGTAAGGGGGGAGAAGTGGTATTTATTTCTCCTGATATTACTAACTCAGGTATTATTGAAGCGGAAAATGGTCAAATATTATTGGCTGCCGGTCGGGAAATCACGTTAAACAGTCTGGATAGTGAGGGTATTAGTTTAAAAGTCACTGCACCGGGTGATCAGGTATTGAATCTGGGTGAATTGATTGCAGAAAAAGGCGCAGTGGGTTTATTTGCCGATCTGGTGAATCATCAGGGTAATATTCAGGCTAATACCATGGTCAGAGGCGCTGACGGAAAGATCCGTCTGGTGGCTGATACAGAAGTAGTGACAGGAAAAAATAGTGTCATTACTGCTGATAATGGTGACATTACACTTCAGAGTCAGGGTGTGACCAAGGCATCGGGTGTGATTGCTGCGACAGGGGAACAGCAGGGCGGCAATATAAAAATCCTGGCTAACACGGTTGATGTCACTAATGCCGTTATCGATGCTTCAGGAAAGACCGGTGGTGGTGAAGTGCTGGTGGGTGGTGATTATAAAGGGCAGGGTACGATTCAAAGTGCCGCCAATACCCGGGTGGATAAGAATAGCAGTGTTAAAGCTGATGCCATCGATAATGGTGATGGTGGTAAGGTGATAGTCTGGGCTAATGGTGTCACCCATAGTAAAGGCGCAATCAGTGCCAGAGGTGGTCAGAATGGTGGTCATGGTGGTTTTGTTGAAACTTCTGGAAAACAGTACTTAGAGCTGGGTGAGCATATTCCGGATTTGGGGGCTCTGAATGGTGATGGAGGTACCTGGTTATTGGATCCTTCAAATATTGTTATCTCAGGATCGGGCTCTTCAAACATAACTCAATTACCAGGAAATAATGTTGAAAACACGGATGAAACATTTGCACCGGGAGCGGGAGATGATAGTGTTATACAGGCATCCAGTATTATAACTGCATTGGATGCTGGTGCCAATGTCATTATTAATACAGCAGGTGCTGGTGCCGGGAATGGTGATATTACTGTTTCATCCCCTATTGTTGCTAATACTAACCCAAGTAATACAGATGCTAGTTTAACCTTTAATGCAGATGGGGTGATTATTGTTAATAACGTGATAGATGTTTTTGGAGATGTTTATCTTTATTCAGGTGGAAATATAACAACTGGTATTAATGGAAGTATTATCTCACGCAATAGTTCAATTTTTTTAGATGCTCCAGGTGTTCTTAGTGTCAGCTCTAATGTTAAGGCTTATGGTAATGGCTCCGGGGCAGGTTCTATTAAGCTATATTCAGGTGGAAATCTAACAGTTGATAATTCTGCAAATATTTACTCAGAATATGCTTCAATTAATTTGAGAGGTGGTGTAGGTTTTAATATAGATACATCGGATGGCTTGGTTAATGCGGGGACAATTGCTTCTTTCTATACCTATAATAGTACAATTTATATTGGAGGTACTAGTGCAAATAACTCTGTAACTATGTCTACTAATGATGCTGCTATTACTCAAAAAGCAGGTACAGCTATTACAGCACCGCTTTTAAAAATAGTGGGTAATGATATTCCTACTATTTCCTTAACATCGGCTGGAAACAATTTCCAAAAACTCACTGCTATTAGTGGTACAAATGGTAGTATTGATATTAGAAATAGCGGTAGTTTTGCTATTTACAATGATGGTGCTGGTAATACGGGGGTTGGTACCAGTGGTAGCATTACACTGGATGCTGGCGGTAATACCATTTCTTCTGATACAGCAAATGGTGGTGGTATTATTGGTTCAGATGCGATTAATCTGAATACTATCAATGGTGGTGGTCAAATAGGTATAGATAGTGCTGATCCTTTGCTAACAAAAGCTGTCACTGGTACAGCTATACTTAATATTGGTAATGGAGCTACGTCAGTCAATGGTGTCTTTATTAAACAACCAATTAATAGCGGCAGTGCAACAATTGCTACTCTGTTTAATTCAGGGGAACTTTTTGTTCAAGTGGATGATGGTAATTTAATTTTACCTGCTATTGATAATAGTATTTATCCTGATAAGGATGTCAGTTTAATTTCCTCAGATAATGTGACAATAACCGGTGGTGGTACTGTAATAACCACTGGAACAGGCAATATTTTTCTTAAAGATCTGAATCCCATTGATAATCTAGCTACTTTGTCAACAGACTCTACAGGTTTAATTACCATACAGAATAGTATAAATAATTTGACTATCAATTCTGCTGTGAATATCTCAGCTGATCAGAATGTAGAAATAAAAAGTTCTGGCCATCTTTTTGTGGATGCTGCTGGATCAATTACTGGTCCGACAACAGCTAAATTAATATTAAATGCCTCCTCGGCTCCCTCTAGTGTAATTAGTAATGATGGCGGTGGATTTGTAAAAGCTGATTCTCTGGTTTTATTAACTAATGGGGGCAGTATAGACTTAGGTAATGCTGCAGATCAATTTAACACCTTATTCATTGATACTGGTACAGGAACATCTGCAGATGTTAGAAGTACGACTGCATTTGATATTTTGGTAAATAGTGGTGCATTTTATGATAATATTACAGGATTGGATGGCGGTATTAGTGCAGAGACTAAAGTCACATTGAATGCCGGAGGCAATACCATTGGCGGCACCGGTAAAATTAAAACCAATCTGATTGATTTTGTAGGAGCCGGAGATACTATTGGTTCTGCTGGAACTCCTCTGGAAGTTGAGCTTTTTAGTAGTGGCGTCACCCTAGAAAAAACCTCAGGTGCCGGATTAAACGGTCTTTATATTAACAATACAGGAGATTCTCAATTTTATATTAATGCGATACCAATGGCAGCGGGAGGGGCACCCATTAATATAGAAACCAAATGGAATCTGAATATCAATTCTTCTGTTACATTAGATTCAAATAGTGGACAAATTGATTTGCTTGCACATCAGGGACAAATTGAACTCAATCAGGGGAGCAGTATTGTTTCTGACGGAGGAGCTATTAATATCACCAATGATGGTCCTGGTACAGGCCGAAATTTACGTTTAAACTCTGCAAGTGCCATCGGTTCCCAGATAGTCTCTGCTGGAGGAAATATTGATATCAGGGTAGCAGGCTGGCTAATTTTACATGATGACGGGTTAAATTCCGGCGCAGGCTCGGAATCTCTAATCTCAGCTGCAAGCGGCACATCGGGTGATATTAATATTCAGGTAGGAGAGCAGGGCTACATTGATATTATAGGTGCAAGTTCTATTAATGCCACTGGAACTACCTCAGGAACAGTCACTCTGGCTCCTTACATTGCAAATGGTGATTTTAAAATCAGCAACACCACCAGTAATTTTGTCAGTGTGGCAGATTTAGGAAAATTTTTTGCTGATACTCTGGTGATAGGTGAGGCCGCAGGTACAGGCACTTTAACAATAGACGCTTCTTTCGCAGCTGCTGATATTAATGTGAATAACCTGACTCTTAATAGTGGTAATATAGCGGGCGTTGTTGGTAGCAGCACTATCAATTTCTCCGGCAGTGCCAGGAATCTCAGTTTTGTGACACCACAAACGGCAGGCAGCAGTCTTATTCTCCATGATAGTATAACAATGGGCAGTGGAGACTTGTTAATGACATCTAATCTGATTGATCTCAATAATGCCATTGTTCCAGGAACAGGTACTTTCAGCTTTAATGCAATCACCTCAGAATTAGGCCCGGGAATCGGCAATACTATTACGCTTGATGGTAATAATTATACAGCGACCAGCACAACGATTGATGATTCAGGCAATGTCATTTTTACCGGTACCTATACCAATTCCGGCACGTTCAATGTACAAAATGGAGCAAATCTGCAATTTGCCACCTTTAACCAGACAGCTGGTACAACCACCGTACAAAATGGCGGCAATCTATCATTTATCAATTTCAATCAGACCGGCGGCATACTGAATTTACAAACCGGTTCTACTGTAACCAATGGCACAACGATTTCAGTCTTTGATGGCGGTGAATTGCAGGGAACCGGGACTTTTGCGGGTAATGTCACTATCGATAATGCCATTATTGCCCCCGGACAGTCACCGGGTATCCTGACAATTAATGGTAATTTAATTTTAGCAGCTAATAGTACCACCCAGACAGAAATAATAGGTGAGACAACTGCAGGTACGGATTATGACTTAATTAATGTGCAGGGCAATGTGACTTTAGGTGGACAGCTGGCTATTGCTCATACAGCTTATATAGGAGATGCTGCTGGTGATACTTATGATATTTTTACCAGTACAGGGACGATAAGTAATACCTTTGCTACTATTACCTCAAATAATAATACTTATACGGGGAGTATTATACCAACTTTTGGTTATACTTTAACTCGTGCGGCAGATCCTGTGATCCCTCCTCCGGTAACTCCGCCTGTTGAACCCCCGGTAGAGCCTCCCGTTGAACCCCCGGTAGAGCCTCCTGTTGAACCCCCGGTAGAGCCTCCTGTTGAACCTCCGATAGAGCCTCCCGTTGAACCACCAATTGAGCCACCGGTTAGACCTCCAGTTAGACCTCCGGTTAGGCCGCCAATTGAGCCACCGATTGAGCCTCCCGTGGAGCCGCCAATTGAACCGCCGGTAGAGCCACCGATAGAACTGCCCATTGAACCACCGGTGGAGCCTCCGATTGAACCTCCTGTGAAACCGCCAATTAAACCACCGGTGGAGCCTCCGATTGAACCTCCTGTGAAACCGCCAATTAAACCACCGGTGGAGCCTCCGCCTGGCTTGATAATACCAACGGGATCATGGCTTGATCCGGTACCGGAAATGATGCCGACTCCTGAGCCGTTGCCTATTGCTCTTGAGGGAGAGGATGATGATTCAGATCAAATTGTGTTGCATTGTTCGAAGCTTTGATATGAGAATATGAGATAATACAGTGAAAATTAATCAAAACAGAAAATGGTTTATCTATATCAGGCAGTATTTTTTACTGATCATCTACCTGAGTTTATGGTCTGCGGGCAGTGTCTATGCTGAGCCGATTGGAGAAATGGTATTGACTAAAGGAGTAGTTTCCTTAAACCTGGAGAATAATACCATTAAGGTACTTGGTCAGGGAGATAAACTGGAAATAGGGGACTTAATCAGTATCGGAGATGATTCAAAAGCGATTTTAAAATTAATAGACGGCACAAAAATTTCACTCATTGAAAATACCGAGTTTATGGTTAAAGTACTTTCCATGGAAAAAAATAAAAAAACGGTTGATCTGCAACTGCTCAAAGGCGGTATACGAGCCATTGCCGGGCAGCTTAAAGGGAAAAGCACTGATCTGAAACTCACCACTCCGGTTGCCAATGTTGATATACGCGGTGCTGATTTTAGCGGTTATCTGTGTGATACTCATTGTGAAGATGAAAAAATAAAGGCGGTGAATAAAAACAAAATCATGAAAGTGAATACGGTTGTTAAAGCTCGGGTACTGGTTAAAAAAGGACAGGTATCAGCAAAAAACAAACACAATGATTTACGTGAACTCTATAAAGAAAGTCCTTTATACAAGGGTGATACTTTAATGACAGCCAATAAATCATTTGCGCTGGTGGTTTTTAAAGATGATAGTCGAACTACCGTACAGGCCAATAGTGAATTTTTAATTAATGACTATCAGTACAAACCTAAAAAAGCCGCAGAAAATCGGGCAGATCTTAAATTAATTAAAGGTAGTATGCGCTTTTTAACTGGAAAAATTGGTAAACTTAATCGTGATAAATATGCCATTAGCACGCCCATATCCAGTATTGGTATCCGTGGTACTGGTTTTGACTTAGCCTATACTAATCCGACTTATCTCTATTTATGGCAGGGAACGGTTGATTTTGTCTATCCTAAAGGGATCTTACGAGTTAATGAAGGCAGAACTTATTTTCTGGCGGACAAAAACTCAATTCCAAAACTCATAAAAAGAATGCCGAAAAAATTTCAGACTGGTCCCAGACCGGATGATGATGAAGTCTCTGAGCAGATTGATTTACTCTATTTGTTTGGTTCGCGTGATATTGACGGTCGACCCGGATTATATCTGAATGTCAAATACGGTGAAATTAAAGCAGAAAACAGGCTGGTTCAATTGAATCTGGGCAGTAGAGAAACAGGTTATATCGGTGCTGATAGCGCCTATCGAGTCACTACAGTGCCGGGTTTTTTAGTAGAAGAATTTCTTCCGCCTGATGCAGATAAAAAAGTGATAAGACGTATCAATATATTATCTGATTTTGATAATATCACTTATCGTGATAATGGTAATATTTGTGAAATTAGTGAGTAAGTTTGATGAATTATAATGTAAAAAAATTAATCTTCCGCCCAGTGGTTTTTCCTTTGCTTGTGATACTCAGCCTTTGTCCATCCTCTTTGCTGGCAGAAGCTAAAGAGATAACAACTGTGGTTGAATCTTATGAAATTATTGGTGAGAGTCCTCTGGATAAAGAGAGTACAGAGGTACTGCTACATCCTTATACAGGAGATTCAGTCACTCTGATATTAATTCAGGAAGCGGTTAAAACTTTACAAAACAAGTTGCGGGAAATAGGCTATGGTTTCTATCAGGTGAAACTGGCTCCGCAGACACTGGATAATCCACAGATTAAAATATCAGTCATTCCCCTGAGAATGAATGAAATTGCAGTAGATCTGGATGAAGAACAAGGTGGTTTTTTTTCTAAACAGAATATATTAAACAGTGTCCCTGAGCTTCAAACTGGATACTCCCCCAATCTTGACAGAGTGGCTCAACAAGTCGAACTGGGAAATATGAATGCCGCCAAAGAGATCAATGTGCGCTTTTCAGTGAATGATCAAAGTGGCGACGAGATCAATGCGGATATTATGGTCAATGCCAGCAAACCAGCCACCTGGTTCGGTTGGTTAGACAATTCAGGGTCTGATGATACTGGTGATTATCGTCTGGGTTTTGGCTATAAGAATCTCAATCTGTTTGACAAGGATCATGAATTATCACTAACCTATACCACTTCACCTGATCATCTTAGTGAAGTGCAGCAATATGGTATTAACTACAGAATACCGCTGTATCGTTATCAGGGGGTGTGGCAGCTTTATGGTTATTATTCGGATGTGGATTCAGGTACAGTGGCCGGCGGCTTTGATGTGTCAGGCAAAGGTACTTTCTTAGGCACGAAATATGAGTGGCACTTACCGCGTATGGCGGATGCAAAAAAATACACCCATCAGCTGGTGTTTGGACTGGATGATAGATTATTTGATAATAATGTTTTTTTTGTTAGGGAAGACTTAAGTACTGAAGTACGTTCTACACCCCTGTCTATTGCCTATAAAGGCAAATGGAAAGATCTGAGTCATAGCCTGGAGTTTTATCTGCAATATGAACATAATCTTGAAGTGGGTAGTAATAATAATGACCTGAAGTATGCTTTGAGTCGATATAATGCCACTCCGGATTGGGATGTAATCAAGCTGGGTTTTACTCATCACTGGTATAAGAAAGGCTATCGCTTATCGACTCAGATGGATTTTCAATATGCTGATCAGGAGCTGATCTCAGGTGAACAATTTGGCCTGGGCGGTATGCATGACAAACTGCGTGGTTTTGATAGTCGTGAAGTCAGTGGTGATGATGGTGTTAAGGGCAGTGTCGAACTCTGGTCACCGGCACTATGGAACAACCAGATGAATGTGCTGGGATTTATTGATGCCGGTTATGCCTCGCGTGTGAACCCACTGCCCAATGAACTGGATTCAGACACCCTGGCCTCAACAGGCATTGGTGCCGTATGGCGCTGGAAACAAACTGCCAATCTCAGTGTCTATCTTGCTCATGTGCTTGACGGCAATGATTCCAAACTGACAGAAAATCCCACAGAAAGTGGTGATAATGCCATACAGTTTTCTTTGTATATGAGCTATTAGGAATTTAATGAAATTTATTTCATATAAATACCTTATCCCAGTGATTAGCCATACATAATGCTAAAAAAAATCATTATCCACTTATTGATTAATCTATTATTAATTGCTGCCTTTATCGGAGTCTATATTACTCTGCCTAATAGTTATCAATCTTTAGATAATCGACTCAGAGACTTTATGTTCATCAGCCGCGGCAAGCAGGCAGATAGTGAAACGATCCGTATTGTTACGATTGATGAAGAAAGTCTGGAGGCGTTAGGGCAATGGCCATGGGAAAGAAATAAAATTGCGCGGATGCTGCAGAATTTATCTGCAGCAGGTGCAGGTTTGATTGCTATGGATGTGTTTTTTTCTGAACAAGATAAATCCTCACCTAAATATGTTCTTCAATCGCTCACATTGCAAAAAGAACGTCAGAGAGAATTACAGAAAGAACTTTTGTCAGAGCCTGACTTACCTGATTATGATCAAATTATGGCTGATAGTATTGCTCAGACGCCAACAGTAGTAGGTTATATTTTTGATCTGCAGAATGAAAGAAATACTGATCAATTTCCAATGATCAATGCCAATATCACAGAACAAAATTTTACCGGTACAGATTTTTTGCCTATTGCACAGGGGATTACTCTTAATCTGGAAAAGTTTCAGGATAATGCCCTGTCTAATGGCTTTCTTAATAATATTCCGGATGAGTCTGGGATGATCCGTCGGGTACCGCTGCTGATTAAATATCAGGAAATGGTCTTTACCTCGCTGGCAATGGAAGTGTATCGCCTGCTGGCTGGTGTTGATTCAATTCATATTAATTACTTACCGACAGGTATTTCATCTCTGGAACTGGTTCAGCAGGATGGTTCATTGCTGATAGCCACTGATCGTCATGCACGTCTGGCCTTAAATTTTCTGGGACCGCAAAAAAGTTTTACTTATATCAGTGCTAAGGATGTCATTGCGAATACGTTTGATGCGGCTCTGGTAAAAGATAAAATTATTCTTTTTGGTGCGACCTCAGTTGGTTTAATGGACTTGCGAGCCACGCCCTTTGATAATTCTTTGCCGGGTATTGAAGTTCATGCGACTGCCATTGAAAATATGTTAAAACAGAATTATCTGCATAATCCGGATTGGGCGGAGGGAGCAACTACTTTTTCAATTTTAATCATTGGTCTGATTCTAACGATTATTTTTAGCTTTCTTCCTGCGCACCTGGTCATGCTGTTAATGATCTGCAGCTTATATGCTGTCTATTTACTTTTTGATTATTTACTCTTTCAAAAAGGATTAATACTGAATATGTTATTTCCTCTGTTGAGTATTGTTATTTTGACTATGAGTTCAACTTTAATCAATTATTTTATGGAAAGCAGACAGAGAAAAATAATACGGGATAAATTTACGCGCAAGGTGTCTGCTGCTGTTGTGGATGATATTTTAAAGCAGGGTAATGATGATTTGCTCATTGCACAGGAAAAAGAAATTTCTATCTTCTTTAGTGATATTCGGGGCTTTACCAATATTTCTGAAGCGCTGGCTTCACCGACTAAACTGATTGATGTACTTAATATCTATATGACACCCATGGTTGATAGTATTATGCAGTCACAGGGTACGGTTGATAAATTTATCGGTGATGCCATTATGGCCTATTGGAATGCCCCTCATAGTGTTGCTAATCATGCCGATGCTGCCATTCAATCGGCTCTTGAACAAATACAGCAACTGAAACAGGTGAATAAACTATTATTAGAAAAGTATAAACTAACGATTGATATTGGTATTGGTATTAATACGGGTGTAGCAACTGTGGGTGAAATGGGGTCAGGCGGTCGCTCAGATTATACTATCATCGGTGATGCAGTGAATCTGGCATCAAGACTGGAAGGCTTGAATAAGCCTTATGGCAGCAATATTATTATTTCAGAATTTACCCTGCAGCAGCTGCAGCAGGATTATGTAGTAAGAGAACTGGATAAGGTTCGGGTCAAAGGTAAAAAAGAAGGTATCCGTATTTATGAAGTGCTGGCTGAAGGACAGGCAACCACTGACCTTAAGACTCAATTAGATGCTTATATGATTGCTTTGGACTGCTATCATCAGGCTCAGTTTCTTCAGGCGAAAGAGCATTTTGACCGCTTAGGACAATTGTATTCTGAGAGCAAATTATATGCATTGTATAGTGAACGCTGTCAGAGTTATATTGATCATCCTCCTGATGATTTTGATGGTGTATATACTTATACGACTAAATAAAACTTAGAGTTATTTGGTATGCAGATTAATATCACAAATATGGCCTTGCTTCATAGGTTCGGCTGTATTCATGGAAGGTTTATAATCTTTATGAGTAGTGACCTGATAGATTTTTTCACTGATAAAAACCTTGAATATTTCTTCATCCAGTAGTCCCTGATTAACTTCTGATTCAATAATAGCCAGTGCTTTTTCTATATTTAAAGCGTGTTTATAAGGGCGATCTTTGGCAACCAGGGCATCATAAATATCACAAATTGCCATCATTCGTGAGGGGATTGATATTTGTTCTGCACAAAGAGAGTAGGGATAGCCATTGCCATTGAGTTTCTCATGATGGGCAGCAGCAATTGTGGGTATCTCAGATAAATCACTTGTCCAGGGGATTTGATTAAGAAAATTGAGTGTATGAACAACATGTGACTGGATTTCTTCCCGTTCATAATTAGTCAAACTCCCTCGTTTGACTGAGAGAGAAAGAAAATCACTTTCAGAGATAAGAAAGCCTGCCTGGCCGTCTAATTCAGTATAGGGTCTGTCCTTGAGATTTTGTAAATGCTTGAAATTGCCATCGGGTAAAATGCTGGGTTCATTAGCTTCCATAATGGCCTGGTAATATTTATCCAGTAAGTTGATTTCCTGCTGCAGTTTTTTATGGATAAGGTGAATATCTTCTACTGGAGAATGACTATGATGCAAATGTAATTCCTGTTCCAGAGCCTTGCGTTTTAGCCTTTCTTTTTCCAGTTCAAAACGATAATGCAATAAATCCAGACGATTTTCCGGAAGTTTTTTTGACTTGATCAATACATTTTCACGTACACCGACTTTGCCGAAATCATGTAATAGAGAGGCATAACGGATCTCACGAATTTTATCAGCAGAAAAATTGAGTTGCCTATAGTCATGGTTTTCAGAAGTAACAATGCGTTTTGCCAGCGTAGTGGTGAGGTCGGCTACTCTAAAAGAGTGACCACTGGTAGTCGGATCTCGTTGTTCAATGGCAGTAACAGAAGCTTGTACGAAACCCTCAAATAAGTTATTAATGTTTTCTATTAATATGGCATTGTCAATAGAAATTGCCGCCTGACTGGCCAGAGCCTGCAATAGGTGACTTAATCCTGAACTAAAAGGAATAACAGACTTGTTGGTAATTTCTGCTGTGGTTAGCTTAATATCCCGGTTGATTTTTCGGTTGATAAACTGCAAAACTCCAATGACTTCATTGCGATGATTGGATATAGGTACAGCAAGGATGGATTGACTGCGGTAATTATGCTCTTCATCAAGAGCTGAATTAAACTGATAAGGTGCTGATGCAGGGATCTGATAAGCATCGTCAATGACGACGACACTATTACTTATAGCAGCATAGCCTGAAATAGATTTCTGACTCAGGGGCATACGAAATTCTTCAATTTTCAAATCAAGAGTGTCGTTATAAGCCAGCTTGAAGACTAATTCCTTACTTTCGTTGTCCAGTAAATAGAGTGATACGGCATCACAATCAGACAAGTTTTGTGATTCCTGCAGAATTTTTCTCAGCAAGATACCCAGGTTATTTTCTTTAGATAAGGCAATGCTGATATTATTGAGTTGGGTAATACGCTGATTTTCAGCTTTTGATAACTCTGCCTGTAGTTTGTCTTTACGTTGTAAAAGCAATTGCCTGCAGGCAAAATTTAATAGTTTAAGAGTTTCATTTTTTGGGAATCCGATGGGTAATATTAAGTCGCTATTGAGTTCCAGATATTGTTCAGAAATGCTGATGCAGTCAGAAAAGTGTTTCTTCCATTCATTAAAAGAAACATTTTCAAGCAATTGGGCATCAAAAATAAACAGGTAGTTGGAGTAAGGCTTGAGTTCTTCAGGAGAGTCTATACAAAGAAAATTGATATTAGTACTGTTAATTTCTTTTTTGTATTCTTTGCTATCAAATTTTGAACCATGAATAATAAAAATTGTATTATCTAAGTTTGCTTGATTCATATGAATAAATACTCCGGGATCTATTATTATAATAGCATATTTAGATTTAACTGAGTCTTTTAGGCTAAAACAACCAGCTGCTATTGAGTTCCTCTTCACATCGTTTATACTGAGTGCTATAGCTTTTTGCTCTTTTATCCACTTTTCTGGCCACATTCATTAGCCATTTTTTTTTCTTATAGCTTTTTTTACGGAAACCACCCCAACCTTCATGATAGTTTAAATACTGATTATAAGCATCCCATTTAGATATTTTGTTAATTTTGTGCGTTTTATGAATAAACCAGCCCATAAAATCCATCGCATCATCAAAATTGTCACGACTGCTCCAGGAATTATCAGTTTCCCGAACATAATCCTTCCAGGTCATGGTTTTTGCCTGAGAATATCCATAAGCTGAACTGGCTCGTCCGGTAGGGATAAATCCCAGGAAATATTCCATTGGAGGTTCAGCATCAGCTTTAAAGGCACTTTCCTGATACATCATGGCGAAAGGGATATGAATGGGTACTCCCCATTTCTCTCTGGCATCCAGAGCTGATTGATACCAGCTGGTTTTTTCTTTGAATATTTCACAAATATTATCAGGCTGTGCAGGAGGAGATGTACTGCAGGCCTGCAGCAGCAGGATACAAAATAGAATAAGTGGGTATTGATAAACCATCAGTTTAAAGTCTAATGTCTAAAATGACGCATACCGGTAAAGACCATGGCAATACCATGCTCATCAGCAGCATCAATGACCTCCTGATCACGCATGGAACCACCAGGTTGTATGACTGCGGCAATACCAGCTTCAGCTGCTGCATCCAGACCATCACGGAAGGGGAAAAACGCATCAGATGCCATGACAGAACCGGTGACTACAAGATTTTCATCAGCAGCTTTAATGCCGGCAATTTTTGCAGAATAAACACGACTCATCTGACCGGCACCTACGCCAATGGTTTGTTTGTCTCTGGCGTAGACAATGGCATTTGATTTAACGAACTTAGCTACTTTCCAGGTGAAAATCAGATCCTGCATTTGTTCAATAGTAGGCACTTTTTGGGTGACTACTTTTAAATCTGCTTCGCTAATCATGCCCAGATCACGTTCCTGAATCAGAAGACCACCATTAACCCGTTTATAATCAAGGCTTTTAGCTGGACTGTCAGCCCATTGCCCACAGGCTAATACACGTACATTTTTCTTTTCTACAAGAATTATTTTTGCCTCCTCATCAACTTCAGGGGCAATAATGACTTCAACAAATTGACGCTCTATAATGGCTTTTGCAGTCTCTGCTGACAAAGCCTGATTAAAGGCAATAATTCCACCAAAGGCAGAAGTGGGATCGGTTTTAAACGCCCGGTCATAAGCTTCCAACTGGCTGTCTCCCAGAGCGACACCGCAAGGATTGGCATGTTTGACAATAACACAGGCCGGACCTTCATTAAATTGTTTGACACACTCAAGAGCAGCATCTGTATCACCAATATTATTATAAGAAAGCTCCTTACCCTGAATTTGGGTAGCAGTGGCAATGCAGGCATCTTCAGGATTTGATTCAACATAAAAAGCAGCATTTTGATGTGGATTTTCACCATAGCGCATTGTTTGAGATTTGTTAAACTGCAAACTATATGTCTGCGGGAAGGCGGCTTTATCTGCTTGATCAGAATAGTTGATAGCACCCAGATAATTAGCGATATGGCCATCATATTGAGCCGTGTGTTCAAACGCTTTTACTGCCAGATTGAACAAAGTCTCTTGCTTTAATGAAGCCTGTGATGCTGTCATTTCTTCGATGATATTATCATAATCATGCGGATTCACAACAATGGCAACACTTTCATGGTTTTTGGCCGCTGCACGTACCATTGTGGGGCCGCCGATATCGATATTCTCAATGGCATTGTCCAGATCACAATCAGGTTTGGCTATGGCGGCTTCAAATGGATAAAGATTGACAACAACCATATCAATTGCATCAATGCCATGCTGCTGCATTACCTCATCATCGACTCCGCGTCTACCCAGGATACCGCCGTGGACTTTCGGATGTAAGGTCTTAACACGACCAGCCATCATTTCCGGAAAACCGGTGTAATCAGAGACCTCTGTTACTGGAATATTATTATCCTGTAATAATCCGGCAGTGCCGCCAGTAGATAAAATATTCACTTGCATTGCAGCTAACTGCTGTGCAAATTCAACAATATTTTCTTTATTAGAAACGCTGATGAGGGCTGTTTTAATGACAGGCATTGCATACTCCGGTTTAAAGTTTTATAAGGGGGCGGAGTTAAATGGCATAACTACTGGAGTCATGTTATTCCAAATATAGGTATCATTTAACTCTGACCCCGGAATGGTGAGAATAGTGTTTATAAATTATATTGGCTTATTTTTTTGCGTAAGGTACCACGATTAATACCCAGCATTTTTGCTGCCTTACTTTGATTGCCTTTGGTGTAGGATAATATGGCTTCGAATAAAGGGGCTTCTACTTCTGCAATAAAGAGTTGGTACAGATTGTCCGGTTTATATTCACCCAGATCATTAAGATAATCATCTAATACTTTCTGAACACATTGTCTGAGTTCAGCTTCACCTTCAGTATTGTTTTCATTATTTTCAGTTGTGGACATGATATGATGTTTTACTCCGGCTCCTGTTTAGACACAGTTATTTAAAAAATCCTGTGTCATGGAATATTGCTGCTGTGCATTACTGATGCGATTTATTTTCTGCCAGAAAATATCACCTCCGGAAAGAGGTTTGATAATCTGAGCAAGATGTTTTCGAGCAATCCGCACGCCATGAGATGAACCGTAAAATGAATAAAGTTCATCCAACAGCCCTAGAATTATTTTGCTTTTTTCGGCCAGTGCAGGTTCTGGTAAATGCGTTCCTGTGGCCAGATAATGATTGATATCAGAAAAGATCCAGGGTGATTTTATGGCTTCACGACCAATCATTATTGCATCAGCATTGGTATATTGTAGTACATATTGTGCTTTCTCTGCACTATTTATATCACCATTTGCAATAACTGGTATGCTAAGTTGTTGTTTTACCAGTTTTATCATGTCATATTCTGCATTACCGCTATAAGCACAGGCGCGTGTTCTACCATGAATGGCTAAAGCCTGTATGCCGCTGTCCTCTGCTATTTTTGCTATATTGAGGGTGTTTTTATTGTGTTTATCCCAACCGGTGCGTATTTTTAATGTGACGGGCACAGAAACAGCACTGCTGACACTGGATAATATTTGACCAACCAGCTGTTCGTTTCTTAGCAAAGCAGAGCCTGCAGAAATATTACAGACTTTTTTTGCCGGACAACCCATATTGATATCAATGATATCAGCACCATGCTGTACGTTAAATTGTGCGGCCTGAGCCATTTGCCTGGCATCGGTGCCAAGGATTTGCACAGAAACAGGTTTTTCTTCACCTTCATGATTGAGCCGTGAGCGGGTTTTTCTGGTGTGCAATAGCTCCGGACGTGATGTGACCATTTCTGAAACAGCCAAAGCTGCACCCAATTGACGACAGATTTGCCGAAAGGGTCTATCTGTAACACCTGCCATTGGAGCCAAAAACACTGCAGGGCTTGGAAACTGCCAGGGGCCAATATTCATTAGCTATTTAATTATAAATAATTAAACTGAAAGCTGAGTAAAGCACTTGGATCCGGATCAATAATATCCAGTTTAATAGTTTGACTTTGATTTGGCTTCATGCCCTGACTTAACTGACTTTTATCATTAAGGTATTCATCAGGTAAAAATCTTCTTTGTGCTATTTCTGCACCCAAAGGATTAGAAAAAACAATTTCTAATACAGGATAAGCCTGTGCAGCAGAGGCCTTATTTTTGAAGGTCAGGCGCACCTCTAATGCATCTTTATATTTCTTATGTGAATAAATATCATGTTCCACCGTTACAATTTGGTGTGTAGCTTTTAATAATGGCAGTTCACACTGACTAATGGGACATAATATTTCTAAAAAGGGTCTAAAAGTTTTGTCCTGAGCTAAATAGGAACTATTAAAATGCAAATATTGAGTGCCGAGAATGAGTGCGAGTATGATACAGCCGGCCAGCCAGGAAAATAGTACAGCAGAACTTTGTCTGATAAAATTGGACTGCTTAAAATAGGCAGGTTCATCATCGCTATTATTGGATGAAGTGCCTTTAGCAGATGAGGAAGCTATTTTTCTTTCAGGTAATGAAGTATCTTTTAATACTATAGATTCATCGATATTTGAAAAGTCATCAACGGATAGAGGGTCATCAACGGATAAAGAGCTGTTATCAGTTGCAGAATTATTATAATTTGCTTCCAATTGATCAAGTTGTGCTGATAAATCATCGCCGCTATCCAGACTATCAAAATCCTCTGTTTCATCAGTGGACTGAATACCCAGTAAATGATCGATATTTTTTGCGGCGTTAGAGATATTCTCATCGAGAGAGTACTCATTTTCCTCACTTGTCTCAGTTAAGTCACTATTGAATGAAAGATCAGTTTTTTCTGTTATATCCGGTTCTTTAATTTCAAAATCTTTGAGCTGATCATCCAGAGTACGATTGATATCCTCTGATGATTCTTCCAGTTCATCATTAAAATCGGAGTCTAATAAAGCATCATCTAAAGAAAGGTTTGTTTCAGATGCCAATGATGAAGAATCTTCTTCTGTCTCGTCAGTTAAACTATTATAAATATCAATATCAAGCGGATCGACTTTATGGGCATTGTTATCATCTGTTAATTCAGAACTAAAAGAATCTTCGATCTCTTTATGATTATCCTCATAATCAATAAGCTCCAGCTCATCTTCTGTTGAAGTAGAATTTTCTGGAGGTATAGAGTCCTCAATGGGGAAAGAGTCTTCAACTGGTATAGAGTCCTCAACTGCTAAAGAATTTTCAACCTGAAATGATTCTTTAACTTCAGGTGCTTCCATTGACTCGGTTAAATGCTCTGCTGCATTAAAAACCTGATTGCATTGACCACAGCGTACCATACCGTCCGCAATTTCCAAAGCTTCCTGTGTCACTGCAAAATGAGTTTTGCAATGCGGGCAATTAGTAAACATAAGAGAAAATGTTCCTTGATTGATAGTTCTAATACCTGGGTATACCAGATTAGGTAGGTTGGATTAGCGTAGCATCATCCGACGTTAACAAACGGGTAGTAATGTTTATGGTGGAATACGCTACGCTATTCCACCCTACATAAACGATGCATTTTGAAGTATCACGGGTATAATACTAACATCTATATAGAGAATAATCCCATCAAAAATTAATATTATTTTACTTTCGTACCGACAATGCGAATCCAGTCACCTTCCTGCTGAATATTATCAATGTGAAACCATTGCTGATAGGCGGTGGAAATTTTTTCTGCCTGATCTGCTAAAATACCGGACAAAACAATCTGTCCTCCGCTGCTGACATGAGAGGCAAGCATTGCAGAAAGTTCAACCAGTGGACCGGCAAGAATATTGGCCAGCAGTAATGGACATTGAAGGGTAGAAAATTGTTTTTTGAATTCAGGGACAGAAAATGTAGTAATTTTATCCAACACCTGATTTTTTTCAGCATTAGCTAATGTGGCAATCAGAGCCTGAGGATCCAGATCAACTGCATAGATTTGTTTTGCACCCAGCAAAGCGGCAGCAATACCCAGTATTCCTGAACCACAGCCATAGTCAATGACATCGACGGGATGATTATAATTTTCATCCAGCCAGTTAAGGCATAAGGCGGTTGTTGGGTGGGTTCCTGTGCCAAAGGCTAAGCCGGGATCCAGTAGAATATTGGTTGCCTGTGGATCGGGCGGTGTATGCCAGCTGGGACATATCCATAGCTTCTGACCAAACTGCATGGGCTTAAAGTCATCCATCCAGGCTCGTGTCCAGTCCTTGTCTTCCAGAGGATTAAGAGTGTGCTCAGGTATTTTACCCGTTTGAGTTTGTATTAATTCCAGCACTGAGTTGATATCAGTATCTGCAGCAAAGAGTCCGGTGAGCAGGAGTTGATCCCATAATGGAGTACTGCCTACAGGAGGCTCATAGATTGGATCGTCTTTTGCGTCCTGCATGGTGACTGCCGCAGCGCCTGCCCGGCTCAATAAATCAGATAATTGTTCACTATTACTATGAGTAGCTTCGAGTGTAAGCTGCAACCAGGGCATATAAGGGACTTATAGCTCCAGTTTCTTTTCAAGATAATGGATATTGGTTCCCCCGGCTTTAAAGGCATTATCAGAAATAATATCCTGTTGCAGTGGGATATTTGTTTTTATCCCCTGTATGACCATTTCACTCAGAGCGGTATCCATTCTGGCAATGGCAATACTGCGATCATTACCAAAAGTAATTAATTTACCAATCATGGAATCATAATAAGGAGGGACGCTATAGCCGCTATAGATGTGAGAATCCACTCTGACACCGGGGCCTCCGGGTGCGTGATAGGTTTCAATCTTTCCCGGTGACGGCAAAAATGTTTTAGGATCCTCAGCATTGATACGACACTCAATGGCATGTCCTTTAATCTCAATGTCATTTTGTGAGAAACTAAGAGGCAGGCCAGCGGCAACTCGTAATTGCTCTCGAACCAGATCGATTCCGGTAACAAATTCAGTGACCGGATGTTCAACCTGAATACGAGTGTTCATTTCAATAAAGTAAAACTCACCATTCTCATATAAAAACTCGAAAGTCCCAGCTCCGCGATAAGCAATCTTACGGCAGGCCTCAGCGCAGCGTGAACCAATCTTGTTGCGGATTTCTTCTGAAATACCCGGGGCAGGTGCTTCTTCAACCACCTTTTGGTGACGACGCTGCATTGAGCAGTCACGTTCACCAAGATGAACTGCATTACCATGTTCGTCGGCGATGACCTGAATTTCAATATGACGGGGTGTTTCAAGATATTTTTCCATATAGACTTCATCATTACCAAAGGTAGCACCGGCTTCTGTCCTGGTTAATGAAATGGAATTGAGTAAACTGGCTTCAGAACGTACGACCCGCATACCTCGACCACCGCCACCACCGGAGGCTTTAATAATTACAGGATAACCAATATCCCGCCCGATACGTATATTGACATCAGGATCATCGCCCAGTGCTCCATTTGAACCAGGCACTGTAGGGACGCCCGCTGAAACCATGGCCTTAATGGCCTGAACCTTATCCCCCATAGTGCGAATTGAATCAGGACGGGGACCAATAAAAACAAAGCCGCTTTTTTCAACCCGTTCAGCAAAATCAGCATTTTCTGATAAAAAACCATAGCCGGGATGAATTGCCTGAGAGTCTGTGACTTCTGCGGCACTGATCAGTGCCGGGACATTTAAATAACTTTCCATTGAAGACGCCGGACCGATACAAACTGATTCATCTGCAAGAATCACATGTTTGAGGGTTCTGTCAGCATCGGAATGAACAGCAACGGTTTTAATACCCAATTCACGACAGGCACGTTGAATGCGTAGTGCAATTTCGCCTCGGTTAGCAATAACTATTTTCTCAAACATCAGATATATCCAGGTAGTAGTAAGGAACGTTATTTGCCCAAGTTATTTCGTTCACGTTCCTAAGGGGTTTTAAAAGCTTTATTCAATAATGCAAATGGCCTGACCATATTCTAATGGTTCTCCATTTTCGACACAAATGGCTTTAATGGTGCCACTCTTGTCTGCTTCAATCTGGTTGAGCAATTTCATTGCTTCAATGATACAAATAGTATCCCCCTCTTTCACCTTCTGACCTATTTTGATAAAGGGTGCTGCTCCGGGTGAAGAAGCACTATAATAAGTGCCGACCATTGGTGCCGTCACTTCGTGACCGCTAATCGTCTCTTCTACAGGGGCCGTTTCTATAGTCGTTGCCGCTGCAGGAACTGCTGCCGGGGGCATTGGAGGATAAAATCCAGCTGCCGGTGGTGCAGCGCTCATTATTGCAGGAGCAGTGCCGTTGCGTGAAATTCTGACAGATTCTTCACCTTCATGAATTTCAATTTCTGCCACACCTGACTCGTCAAGTAGTTCGATTAATTTTTTTATTTTTCGGATATCCATAGTTTAAACCTTAAGTTTAACTCAGAGGCTGTCCAAAATGGACAACCCCTTAATATTATTGTTTGTTTTCAAGATGAAAACAGGCGTATTCTAATGCTAACTCATAACCCTTCGCACCCAGGCCACTGATAACACCAACAGCAATGTCAGAGAAAAATGAATGATGACGAAATTCTTCCCGTTTATAGACATTAGATAAATGTAATTCAATGAAAGGAATATTGACCCCCAGAATTGCATCTCGAAGCGCAACACTGGTATGGGTCAATGCGGCCGGATTAATAATAATAAAATTTATTTTGTTTTTATAAGCCTCATGAACGGCATCAATCAGCTGATATTCAGCATTACTTTGAAAACATTCTAAATGATGGCCGGCATCTTGTGCCTGTTGTATTAAATTACTGTTAATATCTTCTAAAGTCTGTCTGCCATAATGATCCGGCTCACGGGTTCCCAGTAAATTCAAGTTTGGACCATTGAGCAATAATAGTTTAGACATTTTAATCTAGCCCCAGACATATTATATTGTACTTATATTGTAGAAAATAGGACGCTAACAGCGTCGATTAAGCACAAAAAAATCAGAATGGAGTTTATTTTGCAATAGTTAGGCTTATTTGTCCAGAAATATTGGAAAAAGACAGGGAAAACAGTAGAATTTTATAAATTAGCAACAAATATCGACATGATCTCTGCAGGTTGAAGAAAAATGAAGTACATGGAGTGGAGTCAAATAGTCTATTTTACTGTGTTTGTAACAAGCTCCCGGTACTGTCCATCAGAAACCAACTAAAACGGTAGTTAAGTGTTTTCTTATGAAACTTTGAATTGACAGAAAACAGTAATTTTTAGTGAAATATTATTTGCTTCAATTGTTAGGATTCAGATAAGTGTATGAAATAACGAAGAAATCCTTAAGTACCTACGTATGAATCTCACTTTATGAATATCAGGGCATGCAGTCGAAATGATTTTATGTAATAATTTAATGGTTTTCATGGTGTTCTCCAAATTGGTTTGTGGTGAAAAACTTGATCATGATCCACCATGAAAGTCGATCATTTTTGTAGTTATCCTAGAGTCCAGAATATTTTCGGAGTATAAAAATATGATTGAAAGCGAGAAATTTGAGCAGGGAATCCGGCCGAGTGCTTTCGCTATAGCAATAACATTTGGCGGTACTGTAGGTCTAACTATTAGCCATAAGATCGGTCTATCAGGTGGTGCCGGTTTTTTGCTAGGCTTTTTCTTTTTGTATATATTATTAGTGATCGCTATTTTGAAGTCTCGGAGTGATAAGCGAGATGAATTAATAGCCGAGTTAGAAAATAAAATATTAACGTTTAGAAAAAAAATAATCAATAGTTTTATAGACTCCCAAACTGCTGGCGCTGACTTGAATGCAAATGAATTAGCTGAAGATAAAATAGAACAAAGTGAGCTGAAAGATGCAATAAAGAGACTCAGAAAAACAAAATTTGTCAGTGGTGGAATCAGATCCCTTGGAAGCTCTGTAGAATTAAAGGAATTTAACTCAGAGCTTGACTTGATTGCCGGCACATTAAAAAAACTAAAGCAACAGGAAAAATACAAAACTCACCTGAAAGCCCTGGAGATTCTGAAGCAGGAAGTTGAAGAAGAAATCAGGTTTCTGAAGGAAAGTGGGTGAAAAAATGAAACCAGTTAAAATTGTGGGAATTGAACTGAGTACGCCTGGCGATATAGCTACTGCCGGGTTAGCTTATGCCATCGGTTTTGGCATAGATGCATTTTTTTTCAGTCATGGTGTAAGTTCAGGGGCAGCTGCCGGAGCCTGTGCTGCCGGGGCTATTGGCGCAAAGTATACTATTCAGGGATTTCTTCAAAAAAAACAGGTAAAACCTGAATAGCCGCTTACTGACCTCATGCATTTTTTAAAATAGGATCAGCCTTCTTAAACTCGTAATTTTTCTTAAAAATTTAATGTCATCATCCGATAGCTATCTTACAATTAGTTAAAAATTCATCCAACAGTTCAACAGCAGCATCAAAATCATATTCATCTACAGATTTTTTAATTTCTACTAAAGAAACAGCATATTGAGTGGATGATAATTGCGCCACAAGATTATCTAATGTTTGTACGGCTTCACTATCATCATAGCTAAGCAATTGATGTAATTTATTTAATTCATCTTTATATTGACTAATGTCGATATTTTTTATCTCCTGATGATTATCATTGCTTTCCTGATTGTATTGAGATGAGTATTTTTCTAACAAAACAAGCAGTGGTTCAAGTTCTTGTACTACTGAAATTAAATAATCTTTAATTGCCTGTTTAGCCTCTAAATTTTTGCAGCCTGTTTCAAGCTTTTCACAGGCAAGAGCCAAACTATTTGCTCCAATATTACTTGCTGAACTTTTTAAAGTATGTGCCATTCGAGTAGGTACTTCTACGTCATCTGAATTATTATGCAGATTAAACTCATTTTCAAAATCATAATGTTGAGATAGAAATTTAAGCAAAAGTTTATGATAAAGTGCCGTGTTTTTTTGAGTATTATTTAGCCCTGTTTGAATATCTATACCTGAAAAATTAAAAATATCAAATGCATTTTTTGATGTCTGTGGTTCTATGCCTGGTAGTTTTTGTGAGATAAATACTTCATTATTATCCTTCAGTTTTATCCATTTAGATAAGGTCTGAAACATAAGTTCTACATTGATTGGTTTGGCAATAAAATCATTCATCCCAGAGGCATAAATTGATTTAATATCATCTTCCATTACATTTGCAGTCATGGCTATAATGGGAAAGTCTTCATAAGAAATTGTTTGTCTTAATATTTTAGTGGCTTCATAACCACCCATTACCGGCATTTGGATGTCCATTAAAATAGCATCATAAATTTCATGATGTTGTATTGAATTATGTATCATATCCAATGCTTCCTGACCATTATTGGCAATTTCAACCTGCAAATGCTTACTACTTAAGAGTTCAGCTGCCAACTCCTGATTTAACTCATTATCTTCAACCAATAAAACTCTGGCACCAGCTAATTGATTTAGAATTACTTCCTGTCCAGTCTGATTATTTTTTTTGGTTAGTCTTATTTCTTCTTCTGAACAGAGATCAAAAATAATCATAAACGAAAATGAACTCCCTTTACCTTTTTCACTTTCAACCTGTATTTCACCCTGCATCAAGTCTACTAATTGCTTACAGATACTTAAACCCAGTCCGGTACCACCATATTTTCGGGTGATGGAGCTGTCAGCCTGACTAAAGGATTGAAATAAATAACTTTGCTGTTCCTTATTGATCCCAATCCCTGTATCAATAACTGAAAATTTTATCTTTATTTGTCCATCATTCTTGATATTTGAGTTTTCAACTAACTCTGAGCTGACGGTTATGGAACCCTGAGAAGTAAATTTAACCGCATTATTTGCTAAATTGATTAAAATTTGACCCAGACGTAATGGATCACCTTTAAGATAGGCAGGAATTTTGTGATCCTGTTTAAAAATCAAATGAAGTTTTTTTTCTTCTGTTTTAAAAGATAATAGGTTTTCCAGATGCTCAAACACATTACTTAAGACAAAAGGAATCTGTTCAATTTCCATTTTTCCAGATTCTATTTTGGAAAAATCAAGAATATCATTAATAATTCCTAATAAAGATTCTGCTGCTGTATGAACTTTTGTTATATAATTTTGTTGTTTTTTATTTAAATCTGTTTGTAACGCTAAATAAGACATACCTAAAATAGCATTCATGGGGGTGCGTATTTCATGACTCATATTAGCCAGAAAATCTGATTTAGCTTGTGTTGCCAACTCAGCAGTTTCTTTTGCTTTTTCCACAATAATTTGATTATTTCGTAATTCAGTATAGGTTTTTTCCAGCTCTTCATTCAGTTTTAAAACATCCATCTGTTGCCTGTCACTTTGATGGACAATTTTATCCAGGCGTTTGTTTTTACGCTGATAATTTCTCAGTATATTATCAATATGGATTTGCAGTGATTCATCACCCAGTAATTTGAGTTTTTCAAGATCCTGTGTAATTTTGTCCTTCATACAAGTGACATCCGATCAAATTGATATTATTATCGACTTAAAAACTGAAGTGTAATTGTAGTACCAGTGGATTCATCTGTTTCCATATTGATAGTTCCTTTTTGTACTTCCGTTAATAATTGAGCTGAGTAAGTACCAATACCTGTACCCTGAGATTTACCATAAGTCACATATTTGGAAAAAAAAGAGTTTCGTACTTGTTCTGGAACTGACTGAGCATTATGAATGCTAATAATGCCTTTTTGCTTTATTTTTTTAATATCAATGCTGACTTTATTTCCAGGTTCAGATGCTTCAACGGCATTTTTAATTAAATTACTGAAAATGGAATAACAGAGCAATTCCTCCACTAAACAAAAAACAACTTGTGAATTAAACAATATCTGAATTTGAACTTGCAGACTTTTAGCAAATAAATCAGTGTCTTTGACTACTTTTATAATGACATCTTTTATATTAACCTTTTTAGGATTAAATTTATATTTTCCCGTTTCAATTTTATACAGGTTTTGTGATTGATTTACCATATCCATCAACAGAATTGATGTAGATTCAATCTGTTGAATATTTTGGTAAGATTCCTCTCCTAACAACTTAAGCTGTGGTTGTAGCTGTAAGGTAGAAGTTAAGTTAATTAGTGAACTGATGGGGGTTTTTAAATCGTGACGAGATAATCTTTCCACATCATCACGTAAGCGTGCATTTTCCATCAATGTATCTACCTGATCTTTGAGTTCATCATGAGAAAACTTGAGAGCCAGATGATTTTTTACCCTGACCTTTAACTCACAGGCACTCACAGGTTTCATGATATAATCCACTGCACCACTTTCAAAACCTTCTACCAATGATTCCCGATCAGTTTTAGCCGTTAAAAAGATAATTGGGATATTTGGAATTAACGGGTTATCTTTGATAACTTTACAAACACTGATCCCATCCATTTCAGGCATCATAATATCTAATAAAATTAAATCAGGTGGGTTATCAGATTCAACTATTTTAATGGCCTTTGTTCCACTGTTCGCAACACGGACTTTATAGGTATCTTTAAGAAAACCCATAATAATATCGATATTAGATGATAAATCATCCACCACCAGTATTTCAGGTTTTTCTTTTTTCTGAATCGATTTAGCTGAGTCAGGAGATATCTTCTCTTCTGTTAATAAAGAATTTTCATTTTGTGCCTGACTAATATATCGAATGGGTGAATGACCAGATAAGACAGATTCAATTTTTTTATATAATATTGATGGTGCGAATGGCTTGATTATAAACTCATTGATCCCAGCCTCAATGACATGATTAATCTTTTCTCTGTTGGTTTCGGCTGTGATCATTATGACAGGTAAATTAGAATATTCATTACTATTACGTATTTTTTTTAATAATTCCAAACCATTCATCACTGGCATATTGATATCACAAATAATAATATCAATCATATTATTACTCAGTATTGAAAGTGCTTCAATACCATTTTGTGCTACATGAAAATTTCTAAATCCCTTAAATATCAGACTGTCCTTGATGATTTTTTGCATTGTTGGAAAATCATCCACTATTAAAACTGCAATGTTATCATTTGATTTCATTTAATTTTCAAATTGTTGCTTGAAATAATAGCTTTAAGTTTATCATTAGATTTTTTTAAGCGGAGAATTTCTTTTTGTAATGATTTATTTTCAAGAGAAATATCAATTTCTGATTTAACATTATCAATAGTCTGTTGTAATTTAAGATGAATATCTATGCGTGCCAATAATACAGCAGGTGAAACAGGTTTATGTATAAAATCAACTGCACCTATTTTCAGACCTTTTGCGATATCCTGTTCATTATTATTTCCTGTGAGAAAGATAACAGGAATATCAGCAGTTGCCGGATCTTGTTTTAACTGTAAACAAACATCAAAACCACTCATTTCCGGCATCATAATATCAAGTAATATTAAATCAGGCTGTTTATCCGAGCGAGTAATCGATAAGGCTTTTTTTCCATTTTTGGCAACTCTGATAATATATTTATTTTTTAAAAAACTGCTGATAACATCAATATTGGAAGATAAATCATCCACCACTAAAATAGTTTGTTTTTGTGCTTTATCAGTGACAATAGAGGGCTCAATATTTTCACTATCATTATTATTAGCTGATACTTTGGATTCCAAAGGAGGATGGGTGCCCGATAACACAGATTGTACCGTTCGGGTTAAATCTGTGTGTGTAAAAGGTTTAATAATAAAATCATCAATACCTAAATTGATTGCAATATCAATTTCTTCCGGGGATATATCGTTGGTAATCAGCAAATATTTTGTCATACTATGTTGAGGATATTTTTTGACACGTTGTATCATGCTAAATCCATCCACATCAGATAAATTCATAGCAATAATAATGATATCCAATTGTCTTTCATCAATGCTGTTGATAGCATCATAACCTGAATTTGCAGAAACAATCTTTTTAAAACCAACCGCTTTCAGATTTGAATGGATTATATTTCGTGTTGTTTCGTCACTTTCAATAATTAATATATTTTTGCTTAAAATATCCATAGTCGTAATCTATTGCCTATATCTCATGGTCATTACTCTAAGTAACTTAAATTTGTCCACCATCAATTATAGAAATTTTATGTTATTAAATGATGGTGGCTGGAGGCTCTTAAGTAACAATAAACCTTCAAACATCCTTTAATTCATTACGAATTGATAGAAATTCATCCCTATATTCAAAAAAAATATCAACTAAATCGGGATCAAAATGTTCGCCTCTTTCTTCTCTAAACAAGTTAAAGATTTTTTCATCTTCCCAGGCTGGTTTATATACTCTGGAACTACCCAGAGCATCAAACACGTCAGCTAATGCGGTAATACGACCATAAAGATGAATATCCTCACCAGAGACAGCATTGGGATAGCCTTTTCCATTCCATTTTTCATGATGTTCATAGGCAACTATTGAGGCCATTTTAAGTAGTGGTCGATTGGAATATTTCAGCATTTCATAACCCAGTTGAGCATGCTCTTTCATTTTTTCAAATTCTTCGGGGGTAAAACGAGCCGGTTTGTTTAAAATAGCATCAGGAATAGCCACTTTTCCAATATCATGCATGGGAGAAGCCTGCTCAAGCATTTCACATTCTTTTTCAGGCAGCCCATAATATTTTGCAAAGAGATAAGTATATTTTGCTACACGTTTAACATGATTACCTGTTTCCTTTGAACGACTTTCACCAATGGCACCCATGGTAAAAACTACTTCACGCTGGGTATCTTCTATTTCAGCACTTAAATCTTTAACTTCCTGGAGTTTGAGTTGCAGCTCATCATATTCTTTCCTTTGACGTTTATCACTACGCACCATAATTTTATTCTGGCGCTTAAGATCCTTTGAAAGTTTATCAATTGTTTTAATAAAATTGATCTTAAGATCATCTAATTCCTGAAGTAGTTTATCTTCTGCACCTTTCATTTTTGTACCTTTTATGTATTCCTGATAATAGCTTTAAAAGAAAAAGAATGGATGTTTTCATCAATTTTCGTAAAATAATACTCTATTTTATCACAACGCCTTGCAATCTCTACAAAACCAATGCCTGCACCTTTATCATGCTTACCTTTGCCGCTTTTTCGCAACTCTCTGTAAAGTATTTTAAGTTCATCCTTATTTAGTGGTAAAACCTGATCAATCCAGGGGATAATTTTTTCTTTATCCTGAACGTTAAGAATATTTCTTGAAAAGATATAATAATAGTTTTCATTCTTATCATATCCAACAATAATTAAGTCCTTGGAATCAAATCCTTTTTTGTGTAAGGCGGAGTATTTAGAATAATTCATCATATTTTGTGAAAGTTCTATAAAAATAGTCAGTAAATTATTGGTCACTTTCATGCTCATCTCATTTATCTGAGACTCTTTCTCAAGAGCATCTGTCATACCAACAATCAATGATTGAGAGAGCATTCCTCCATAGCTTAAAAAAATAATGCCATCATCTTCCAGAATTATTTCCAGCTTATTTGCTTGCATCATGTATCCCCGTTAACTTTATTCTATTTAAATTTTTACACCAATGACGGTAATATCATCATTACGTTCATTTTGTTTTTGATCCGCCATTGTCTCATGATTAATTTCTAATAAAAGTTTTTTGAAACGTTTATTACCAAAGGGAAAACCCTTTTTCCCGCCATTTTGATCTAAAAATCCATCTGTTGCTAAATAAATAATAAACAGCAATAGAAAAAAAATTAAAAAAGCAATGATTGTATATAAAAGCGGCAGAAAAATTAGAGAGGAGGAGGTTAGCATAAA
>JAHXIV010000056.1 GCA_025655455.1 gamma proteobacterium symbiont of Taylorina sp. | reverse complement strand
CGAGGAGCCGTATGAGGTGAGAGTCTCATGTACGGATCTGTGAGAGCCTGAGGGGGAGGTTCCCTTGGGCGACTCGACTGCGGGGGGCACAGGGTAACTGGAGTTCCTACCGTGAGAGGTGTTTAAAGCGTCCATCGTCTAGCATACTTTCTTTTATTGGACGTGGAGAAATAATCATGAATAAAATTGTAATGTTTCTTGCTTTAATAATGGTTATTGCAATAAACATCCCCGGGGCAAGCCCTCTCGCTTAGGCTCGACTTTCACTTCGTGAAAGCGGGGTATTTGGATACCCATAAGAACTAAAAGCATACGCCGCAAGCGGCGGGGAATAAAACCCCAAGGGATTCAATTAAGATAAACAACAAAAAATTAAAAATTTTTGTTGACCAAACCGGTCGAGATGGAGTTGAGTATCATACTGCTGTTGGTTATATTGATGTTCTTAGTATTGACGAAGCAGGGGATTTTTATGTATTTGAACTCAAAAGAGATATGGGTAGCGATAAAGTTGTTGGTCAAGTAACTCGATACATGGGATGAGTAAAAAGTACAATTGGAAAAGACAAAAATGTTTTTGGTGTTATAGTAGCAAAGCAAATTGGTTCAAAACTGAGATATGCTGCTTCAATTGTTCCTACAATATTTCTTTATGAATACCAAGTAGAATTTTACCTTAATGAAGCAAATGAAATTAATGGCTAACTAGAAAGTGTCCCTCATTTAATCAGTTATCTTTTTGAATATTACAAACGAGAAAAATTATGAATTTATTAGAAAGCATCCATGAACTTCCAAATATTGAAAAAATTAAAGTAATGGAGTTTTTATATGGCATTCAGTGCCACAAAATAAAATCTCTGGGAAGTCCAGTTTTACAGTGATTTTGATACTGTGGACGACTAGGGTTTTATTAACATTATTTTTTCCTATTTTCAATTTTTTTGCGAATCGATGAATAGCACTATCAAGTGAAATAACGCTATCACCAATAAAATCACCATAATCTCCAAAAGTCATTTCAGGAAGTGTTAACATATTATGCCTTGAGTAGGCTCTCATCGGTGTAAGATCATAAACAGGAGAAAAGTCTAAAACTCCATTTTTTTCTAATAAAGACTTCACTCACTTTTTTTGAAAAATTAGCCCAGTCATATGACCAGTCATGTGATAATTTTTTGATTTATTGCTTGCAAAGTGCCATTGAATTTCCTATCCTTCAAAAATATAACCTAAAGCAGAAAGCAGTTATTCCAGAAATCACTATAATCACAAATAAACAAAGGCTATGTCTGTACAGCAATAACAAGGTGATTGGTGGTCTTTTAAAACAGTAAGTTACAGTTGACCAACACTTAACGCAGACATAGCCTAAACAAATGTACTTATCAAAGTTGATATTTATCAAGTATTATCAATATACCCTAAAAACTAGTACTAAAGTACAATAGATATTGTTAAATAAAGGTGTAGACTTTATAAGGTAATTCTTTTCAGACAAAGCCTACTCTTACTTTATAGAAGAGACGGAAATCCACAAGTCTCAATACTTGGAACAGCGAGTTTGCCTGTATTTTATTCACTTTGAGCTAATTATAATACGGAGCGTCATCATGGTTAAATTCACCAATATTAGAATCGCAATACTCATAATCGCAACCCTTATGTTTGTAGTCACCTCAGAATTAAGTGCAACTCCTCCCGGTCAGGTAAATGATGAAGTATCAGCCAATGCCATGTATGTTAAGTATGCCTCTGTGAATTGGGGTGATAATCTGCTCTTGATTGGTGGCGTTGGATTTCCTGTTGATGCAGGGTCATTAGTTATTATGCTGGGAGATGATAAATTAAAAGAAGTTGAAATTGATGACTTAGGAATTATCAGTGCAATCCTTCCTGACGATTTACTGCCTGTTAATGGTTTTCAAGGAGATGTATTACTTGTTGTTACTAATAATAAAAAACCAGTTAGAACGGCGAGTTTTATGCTGACGATAGGTGCAGTTGGACCTCAGGGTGCAGTTGGATCACAGGGAGTGGAAGGAAAGAAAGGGCAGGATGGAGCTGATGGACAGGACGGTGCGCCGGGATCCGACGGCACAACTCAGGTCGAGGTCGAACATTTTAGCAGGCAATATACATTCAAAAAGTTGTGGTTACAAAAGGAAAGAGCCACAGCGAGTTGTCCGTCAGAATATCACTTGCTGGTAGATTTTGAATATGGGTTTACCGGAGGGAGTGATGGATTTGATTACGTAAAGCAGGAGGGTTCAACTTATGACAACTCCGCTACATTTAAAGCGATAGATGCATTCGTCTGCAATAAATTTTTAGGCTGCGGTCCCGTTGATTACGTTGTGAGCTGGAAATGTTTAAGGTTTATACACTAAAAACCAATCAGACAATAATTGCCATTCCGGCGCGTCTGTCGATGGTAACAAAGGGGTCAAATATCATATTGCACTATCTATCTTATCCCTCAAATTTTTATCTAGGCTAATCTGCTGCTTTAATTTTTTTAACGTGGTTGGAATACTGCCGGTTCGTTTTAAACCAAATTTTTTTGCTATATCAATTAGCCTATGTCCTCCTGTTTCCTGACACAAATACATAGCCACCCATCTGGGAAGATTTTTTTACCTCGTTTACTGTCTAAAATTAATTCCGCAGTAACACCAAAAACTGTTGCCACTCTAATAATTATCTCGTCCATTTCAGGACGAAACTGAAACTTTTCCTGCTCAGTGACAGCATCTTCATCAGTTATATGCTGGCTATAAGCCAAGGAGCGAAATTCTTCACTGCCAAGATAAGGCGTCAGGTTTCCCTTACTATAAAATTGTTCAATTTCTTCATCAACACCCATTTCAACATAAGCTTTATACTTATCATACAGTTTAAAGGATAGGAAATTCAATGGTGTTTTTCAATCTATAAGTTAAGAATTTTACCATTTTTTGCTTCGCCTAAAGCGCCTACTCTTGGTATATCAAGAGAATGGTAATAGAAAATTCAGAAAAAGTGAATCAAAGAACTGAAAGTTACTTTATTGACTGAACTCCATCTGTTTTAGGACAAGAAAGCTCCTACTCGCAAATTCAGAAAATTGCAGTAAATAGTGAAATATATTGTAATGATCACCAAGAAACACTTTGATTGAATTCATAATCTGGGATAGATTGACCACCCATATCTGCAATCAGTATTTCCTGACTGTAATCATCCCAGCTCGGTGACCCTCGAGCAGGAGATAGAATTGGCGGTTCGGTCATTTCTCCCACTGACTTTAATATTTTATTGATCACAGGCTTGTCCTGAATAACCGCTATGACCTGTATTTCTGCACCACATGTTGGGCACAACAGAGGAAACAAATTATAGATTCTGGCAAGGAGGCACCGCCCACAAGTAACGATTCGGTGGTCATTTCGATTATTTTCTTGCTCTTGCATCTCATGCTCTATGGGATCATCATTTTGTCTGCCTTTTGCATTTCGATTGCACCATGAGCAAGAGACTGACCGGTCATTGCGGTGAACACGCTCCTGAACAGTCTGAATATCCTTTTCTGTGATGGAGTATATTTTGTGAAAAGTTACAGGAGAATGCAACCAAAAACTCATTACCACAGGTACACCGTGCTCTGGCAAAACCATAACATAATAGGCCACATTTTAAGTAAGAACGAAAATTTTTTTCTATATGTGATGATACAAATCCACCATTATCCTGCGTTTCCTTGATCCATGTTTCCAGGTCTTCCAGAACAATCTGATACAGCACCGTCTTTTCAGGGTGTCGAGGCTGATAGATACCAGGTGAATGATGATGACAATCCTTGTCTTTGTTGTTTGCATCCATGCCACCAGCCTAATAAACAACTGTTATTGGCTATAGAGGATAAGGCGCAGCATAATCAAACTGTTAATGGTGTTAAAGGTCATGCAGTGGTACATTTCAGGGAAGATAAGGGCTGGAAGAAAACTTGGCGGCAAAAAATTAGTCGCTACACTCCTAATTTTCCGGTGAGCAAGGCGTTGATTTGCAAACGGACTAAAAATACCCCAAGTTTGTTTTATTTATGTTAATCTATCAGAATGAAGAAATGGCAGTTGATCGAGTAAAATTAAGAGTGTCAGAAGGTGGCCACAATATCCCCGAGCTTGTAATTAAGCGTCGGTTTAAAAAAGGATGGAAGAATTTCTCATCCCATTATAAAAAATCTGTAGATGCTTGGGTTGTTTTTGATAACTCAGGAGAAATACCAATTTTATTGGATGAATCATAATGAAAGAACAAATTTCATATTCAAAATTAGCTTTAAATGCTATGTGCAGAGCTTCAAAAGAAGCACAAAAAAAAGCTGCAGAAAATAATCTAAAAATGCCTATTTGGAAAAATGGAAATATTGTTTATATTGAACCAAACAAAACCCTAAAAAAATGCAGCTGACCTCCTTCGTCGGCAGCTGATTTAGGTGGTCGAGTAGGCAAAAGGAACCTCCCCTCAACACTTTGAATTACTTAAATCTAGTCCAGAAATAGGAAGGCCATTAGATGATTTTCCAGAACTAAAAGAATTAGTTTTTGAATTTGGTGGTTCAGGCTATTTAGCTCTTTATCGTCAAGAACTAGATAATATTTATATCCTTGCTTTTCGTCATCAAAAAGAAGCGAGCTATAGTTAATTATGGATGACGTTTAGTTTTCTATTGCTTTTTCCTTTGATAAAATTAAGTGCAAAACGTCTTATAACAATTCCCGAGCGGAGCGTCCCATTGGGTTGTAAAGAACCCTATTTAGACTTATTTTCTTCTGTGTTGTTAGTATTCCAGTCTTGTGAAGAAATAGCTTTTGCTTTTCCCCACTGCCTGTATGAATAATCCTTGCTATCATTCCAGGCTTTATGAGAATCAGCCTTTGCATCAACCCAGACTTTATGTGACTTTTCCTGGGCTTCCATCCAATAAGAATGTGATTTTTCTTTGGCAGTACGCCAGGACTCTTCATCAGTGACATTATCCCAGGCAGCAGCGGACTGAAGTTTTGCATCATCCCATATTTTATTAGATTGATTTTTAGCTTCTTCCCAGGTGACATTGGATTGATTTTTGGTTTCTTCCCAGGTTTGACCGGTATTTGTTTCAGCATTACTCCATATTTCACTGGAATACTGTTTTGTTTTTTCCCAAATTTCTGCAGATGTTTTTTTGGTGGCATCCCAAGTTTCACTAGACTTTTGTTTAACAGTATCCCAATTGGATTGTTCGGCATATATAGCGCTTGTGAATGACAAACTGCTAAGAAGCATAGTAAGTAATATTATTTTTTTCATTAGTTTAATAATCCGATTATTTATTCTGTTCAATATTCCTGGAAATTATTTCTTTTAATTCTCTAATTTCCTGTTGAAGTTCTGTATTGCTTGGTTCTGGAACTTTATTTTGTTGTAAAACTTTTTCATGTTCTTCATTAAGTACATTAACAACTACACCTATCACCATGTTTAAAAAGGCAAAAGCTGTAAAAAAAATAAAGGTAATATAGTAGATCCAACTAAAAGGATAGATCTCCATTGTCTCATATTGCACATCAGTCCAATCCTCAAAGGTCATTACTCTGAACAAGGTTAACATAGAGATTGCTATATCACCCCATAATTGAGGGTTGATTTCTGCAAAAAAAGTACTGCCGATGGCAGCATATATATAAAAAATAATAAACATGAGTGCCACGATATAGCCTAGTTGCGGCAGAGCAATAATGAATGAATTAAGCAGCATTTTCAATTCAGGAATAATCGAAACCATTCGCAGTACCCGAAAAATACGGATCAGGCGACCAACGATTGCCAGTTCACTGTCCTCAATAGGGATCAGACTGACCAGAACAATTAAGGTATCAAAAATATTCCAGCCATGTTTAAAAAATTCTTTTTTATGCTCTTCTCCGACAAAACGGATGATAATTTCTGTTAAGAAAATAAATGTAATTAACCAGTCAAGCAGGTGCACAAACCACAAGGTTCTGGGAGAAATATCATAAGTTTTCGCTCCAATCACTAAAGCAGAAAAAATAATAATAAAAATGACGAAGGTTTCAAATAATTTATTTGCACGAAGTCTGTTAAATTTTTGTTGTATATTAGTTGTTTGCATAAATTTTTAAGTTAATCAATGTAAAAAAAGAGTGGGGATTATACTGTCCTGTAATTATCTTAACAAGATAAAATCAGTTAAATTTTATTGACTAAAACCGTTTAAAATTGTCATTTATAATGACTTATAAGTGTTTTTTTGCTATATTAACCGTCCCTTATTAATATGATTGATAAATGAGCGATAATCAAAAAGACAATTTAACTGAAGGTGAAGTGCAGCTGACTATTAATGGTAAATTCATTAAAGCACCTGCATCTATGTCTGTTATTCAGGCACTTTGGCATAATGGTTATCCTCGTATTAAAGGTGTTGGTTGTTTAGATGGTGTCTGCGGCTCCTGTCGTGTAATGGTACGCCGTAAAAATTCCTCTGAACTCAAAATGGAATTAGGCTGTCAACTGCTGGTTGAAGAAAATATGGATGTTTTCTTTCTTTCATTTTCTGCGCCTTCACAACATTGCTACGATTTATCAGAAATTAACACTTCATGGGATGTACAAACAGAATTTCATCATATTTTTCCTGAAGCAGAAAAATGTCGTCATTGTCATGGTTGTAATCAGGCTTGTCCTAAAGATATTGACGTGGAACTGGGTATTGAACTGGCAGTTAAAGGGCGTTTTCGTGAATCCGGTGAATTATTTGTTGAATGTGTCATGTGTAACCTATGTATGACAGGCTGTCCTGAATTCATCGATCCCAATCATGTCGGCTTATTTTCACGTCGTGTGACAGGTTATTTTCATACCCGTCCCTCTAATTTAATCAATCGCCTGGAAGCTATTCGTATGGGTGAGCTGGATGTCTCTATTGATACTTTTGATGATGGAGAGTCTCATAATGATTAATGAACAGGCTATTGCTTATGATCAGGCATTGAATACCTATCTTGAAAAAGATGAATTTCCAGCTCAGCAATTATCAATAGAAGAAGATGCATTATTAAAGCAATTTCATCCGGATTATCGCACTGAAACCATGACAACACTTCGGGTTGGTCCTAACAAAGGTGAAACCTGTCATACTCAGATAGCCAATGTTTTACAGGCAGATGCCCGTATTGATGCATCTGATTTAGCAGGAGCAAAAATTGAAGAAACAGATGTGCTGGTTATCGGAGGCGGGGGCGCAGGCTGTACCGCTGCTCTAACTGCAGTCAAGGCCGGCGCAAAAGTCATTCTGGCGACCAAGTTACGCTTAGGTGACAGCAATACCGTGATGGCTGAAGGGGGGATACAGGCATCAATTGAGAAGGGGGATACACCTCAATCACATTATGATGATACCTATAAGGCCGGTCATCATTCAGGCAAAAAAGAACTGATTAAACAGTTAGTGATGGATAGCCCTGATAATATTCGCTGGCTGATTCAGCAGGGTATGCAGTTTGATCTCAATGAGTTTGGTGACCTGCTTACTCGCAAAGCCGGTGGTACATCACATAGCCGTGTCGTTTATTTTCGAGATTATACAGGGCTTGAAATGATGCGCGTATTACGTGAAGCGGTAGAAAATAGTGATATTGATGTACGCCATTATAGTCCGGCAGTCGAATTACTCAGTAGTGAATCGGGTTCCTGTGCCGGTGCGATTCTATCTTCACTTAAAGATTGTCAATATGTACAAATCAAGGCACGAACAATTATTATTGCAACCGGAGGTATTGGACGGGTGCATTTAAATCAATTTCCAACCTCTAATCATTTTGGTGCAACAGGTGACGGCCTGGTTTTGGCTTATCGCCTGGGTGCTAAACTGCGGGATTTGGATTCTTTTCAATATCATCCTACAGGATTGGCTTATCCTGCACATTTATCAGGAACATTGATTACAGAAGGTGTTCGTTCTGCCGGTGCTTATATGATCAATGCCCTGGGTGAACGCTTTGTTGATGAACTCAAGCCCAGAGATATTGTTGCTGCAGCAATTTTACGTGAATGTACTGAAGGACGAGGGGTTACGGTAGGAGATAATGTACAGGGTGTCTGGCTTGATACCCCGGGACTGGAAGCAAAAAATCCGGGTATATTAAAACAGCGTTTTCCAAAACTGGTTCAATTAGGTTTAAAAAGTCATATTGATCTGACAAAAATCCCCATGCTTATTTATCCTACTTTACACTATCAAAACGGCGGCGTGGTTATAGATGAAAATGGTTTGTCGACTATTCCCGGTTTATATTGCATCGGTGAGGTCAGTGGCGGCATTCATGGCAGGAATCGCTTGATGGGTAATGCCTTATCAGAAATTATCAGCTTTGGCCGCAGAGCCGGCGTTCATGCTGCCAAACAGAGGATGAACAGAGGACATAAGAAGATTTCAATTGATCACATCAGTCAATTACGTCGCGAACTGACGAAAGAAGAAATGCCGATGAAAACCAAGTCACCATTACTTTTTCCGGATTATGCTCAATATGATGCAGAAGTCACTCATCAATGTGAGATATATGATTTATGAAAAAAGTACTACTTGATCCTCAATCATATGGTAATAGTTTATCCAACTGGTTGAAAGCTAATGGTGGTGATGGTCTGGAAAAAGCTTTATCTAATCCGCAGAATATTCTACCAACAATTGAAGCAGCAGGTCTTAGAGGACTTGGTGGTAGTGGATTTCCCACTTTTAAGAAATGGCAGTTTGTTTGTGAACAAAAGCCTAATCCGGATAAATATTTGATATGCAATGGTAATGAAGATGAGCCGGGTACATTTAAAGATGCTTTTTTACTAACCAATACACCTCATCAGGTGATTGAAGGGGCATTGATTACGGCTCTGGCTAATCAGATTAATAAAATTATATTTTATATTAATCCTGATCAAAAACACTCCATTGAAAATATGCGCTGTGCCATTGAGCAATGGCAGAAAAATGAGTTTTATGCTCAAATTGAACAGTCATTAGAAACCTCAATATGGATGCAGGTTCTGGAAAGTTCCGGACATTATATTGGAGGAGAAGAAACAGCGGCTATTGAATGGGTGGAAGGTAAATTTCCTTTTCCCAGAGGCAAGCCGCCTTTTCCAGCAGTCTCAGGTGTACATGATTGTCCCACATTGATTAATAATATTGAAACGCTAGCTAATGTTTCTCATATTATACGCAAGGGGGCAAAGTGGTATCAATCTCTTGGCCGGGGAGCATCGGCTGGTAATAAACTATATTGTCTTAGTGGTGACGTGCTGAACCCGGGTGTCTATGAACTACCTATGGGGACACCTTTGTCAGAATTAATATATACTCATGGCGGAGGAATGCTATTATCAAAAAAATTAAAAGCAGTCTTTACCGGTGGGGTTTCCAGTACAATTTTAACCCCCAAGGATTTAGATGTGCCATTAGATTTTGACTCAGTGCATAAGCGTGGTTCCAGTCTGGGAACAGGGGCTATGATTGTTGTTTCAGAAGGAACAGGTATTGTTAAACGTGTGACAGAGTATGTTAATTTTTATGCTCACTCATCATGCGGACAATGTCCTCCCTGCAAAACAGGGACTTTTTATGTGTCACAATTATTAAATAAAATTGATACAGGTCGAGCCAGTAGAGTTGATCTGGATTCACTGATTAATTTAAGTAAGATTTTACCCGGTAGCGGTCGCTGTCATTTGATTGATGGCGCTATGAAAATTGTTGATAGTTCTTTATATCATTTTAATGAAGAATATCGAAGTTCGTTGATTAGCTAGCGTTCAGCTAAATGCTGAACTCTGTTTTTTTAGATCAGGAAATTGAAAAATGAGTGAACAAGTAACAGGTTCTCGAGATATCCCTAAAACACTTAGTGAACATATTGTTGAGATTGTGAGTGACTCTGGTGAAGGTGCGCAGAAGTGTGGACAAACCTTTGGTGCTATTGGCGGTAAAATGGGCAATGGCGTCTGGACTGTGGAAATTATCCCGGCAGAAATTCAGCCGCCGGCCCGGACACCCGCTGGTGGTTCCGGTAATCGTATTCGTGTTGGTTCTAAAATTATGACTAATATGGGTAATGAAGCCGATTTGGTGGTGGGCTTTAATGAACAGGTGCTCTATGCCCGTATTGCCAATGGTGCATACAAAGAAGGTACCATTGTTCTATTAGAAAATAAATGGGCTAACGATCCACAGGAAAAAATTCGTGATGAATACACCTTTGCGGTTAAAGAATTTCGTGAAAATGGTTTGATTGTTCATGAACTGCCGCTGGAAGAAGAGTGTCTTAAAATTGTAGATAATGCGCGTAAAGGCAAAAACATGTTTGTATTGGGCATGCTTTGTCGTATCTATAATCGTAATAAAGAGCTGGGACTTAATGAAATTCATAATACCTTTAAACACAAGGGTGATAAAATTATTAAGCCTAACCAGGAATTATTTAATGCCGGTTATCTGTTTGCCAGGGATAATCTGGAATATTTTTATGATATTCCTCCTTATGATGGGGCTGAGGACGAACTGGAAAATGTCGTAGTCACTACAGGTAATACAGCGGTTGGTCTGGGTGTTATGGCGGCTGGCATGGAATTGATTTCTATGTATCCTATTACACCAGCAACATCTGCAACTCACTATGTGGCAGATGTATTTGATGGCGGGGGAGGATTTATCCATCAGGCAGAAGATGAAATTGCCGCCATTGGTTTTGCTATCGGCGCATCCTATGCCGGTAAAACAGCCTGTACTATTACCTCAGGACCTGGAATGGCACTTAAGACCGAGTTAATTGGACTGGCCGTAATGGGTGAAATTCCTTTGGTGATTGTTGATGTACAACGAGGCGGCCCATCTACCGGCTTGCCGACCAAAGTAGAACAGGCCGATTTATTGTCATCACTTTATGGTGAGCCCGGTGACGCACCAAAAATTGTGATAGCCGCAGCCACGATTCCTGAATGTTTTGATTTTGTGATTATGGCAAGAAAATTAGCAGAGGAATTCAGAACTCCGGTGATTATGTTAACCGATGCCAACCTGGCAACTGGTGTACAACCCTGGCAGAAGCCAAAAATTCAGGAAGAGTGGTTCGCAGCACCGGTTGATCAATCCCCCTGGGATAAAAATATTCCAGCCTATGACTGGGATGAAAATACCGGCTTATCTCCCAGACCGATACCCGGTCAGCCTGATGGCATGTATGTTTTAACCGGACTATCACACACAGATCGCAGCAAGGTTTCTTATAATTCTGAAACCAATCAGATTACTTCACAACATCGTAGTCGTAAACTGGCAGCGTTACAAAGCACTTTAAAGCCGCCGGTTGTTCATGGTGACGATGAAGGCGATTTATTAATAGTTGCCTGGGGTTCTACTATTGGCGCCATTGAAGAGGCGGTTGATAATCTCAGAGCTGAAGGACATAAAATATCCAGTACGCATTTACGCTTTATATCACCATTGGAGCCGGGATTGAAAGATATATTTTCTCGCTTCAAGAAGGTAATGACGGTTGAAATTAACTATAGCGATGATCCTGACGGGCCGCAAATCAATAGTGAAAACCGTCGTTATGCACAGTTGGCAATGGTTCTCAGAGCACAATTTGTCATTGATATAGACTGCTGGTCAGTAGTTTATGGACATCCATTACAACCGGGCATGGTGACAGATGAATTGAGAAAGCGTCTTGAAAACCTTTCCTCTTCTCAACCTTCACAACAACAAGCAAAAGATCAATAAGGAGTTATTATGTTTGGTATTAAAGCGGATTGGTCTTTAGAAGTTTTTGAAAGATATTTTACACTCGATGATTATGCGGGCACTAATGATGTGCGCTGGTGTTCCGGTTGTGGTGATTTTGCCATTCTAAATACTGTACATCGTGTATTGCGTGAAGCGCAGATAAAACCGGAAAAAAGTGTCGCCGTATCTGGTATCGGTTGTTCCAGTCGTATGCCGCATTATATGGGTACCTATGGTTTACATGGCCTGCATGGTCGTGCATTACCATTAGCCAATGGCATTAAATCCCGTCGCCCTGACCTGGATGTCTGGGTGGCAACAGGAGATGGCGATTGCTTTTCAATTGGTGCCGGTCCATGGCTGCATTCTATTCATCTGAATATGGATATGGTTATTCTGATTTTTGACAATGGTATTTATGGTTTAACCAAAAAACAAACATCTCCGACAACTAACCAGGGAACAAAAACCAATACTCATCCGAAAGGAGCGATATTACCCGCATTAAATCCCTTAACAATTACTCTGGGTATTACTAATGTGTCTTTTGTGGCACAAGTCGTTGACTGGAATCCCCCCTTATTATTTGAGACAATTAAGGCGGCTCATCAACATCGAGGTACTAGTTTTGTGCGTGTTTTACAGCGTTGTCCGGTTTTTTCTGAAGAGTTTACCAAGCCCCTACAGGAAAATCCTGATAAATTTACCTTATTAGAACATGCAGATGGTATTACTATTGATGATAATGTGAAACGCCTGTTTAACAATGTAGTGGATCATGATCCATCTGACTGGTTAGGGGCAATGAAATATGCCAAAGATATTGAAAATATTCCTTTAGGTATTTTATTTAAAGATCCTGATGCGATTGTCTATGAGGATCATTCCAGTGTGGGACTAGGAACGACAAATGAAGAAAAAGTAGCCGCATTAAACGCTGCTTTTGATAAGTTTTCGATTTAATAGCAATTCTCTGGCTTTTTAAACTGAGCACTGAACACTTAACACTTAGTACTAAAGATATGACATCAAATACAAGCAAACAATCTATGAACAAACTTCCCTATATTCCTGTGAATGAAGAAGGTGATTGTGATATTCAGCAAATCATGCATACATTACGGCATTTTCATCTTGGAAATCCTAAAGCTGCTGAACAATTGCAATTGGTCACGGATGATTTTTTACCGGCTCTATTAGCAGAATATCGTGATGCTTCACAGCTTCGTTATGATTATCCATTGTATTTAAGTTCAACTCATACACCCGATGAAAGCAGTGATGGTCTGGCAAGGCCTATTGCAGAATTTCTACAGGAAAGACTATTAGAGTTTGCTCCCACAGAAGATATAGCTCTTATTTTAAAGGATAATATTCCCTGGGTTGAGCGTGAATTAAGAAATATCAGTCGTGGAATTGAAGGACCGACCGCATTTAAACCCTTATTACGGGATGTATGTGAAAAGCTGGTACAACATTTAAACTTAGAGGAAGCTAATCAACAGAAACTTCAGTCTGATAGTGAAAAGTTATTAGCAGTTGTTCCCGATGATGGCTTGATTTTATCCTATGGTCGTTTCCCTGCACTGCATTTATTAATGCATCTTATCAGTCATCAATCAATCCCTCAGATGACATTATTTAAAAAAGAAATAGAACAATATATTGATGATTTACAATTATTACTGGATGTGGATGATAGCAAAAAAGAGGAAGCTACTTCTTCTGATGCTTTAAAATCAAATATATCCTCCAACCAATTTTTTAATACAGAATCTTTATCAAAGGTTGTCAAACGTTCACAAGGTTCTGTTTCTATGTCTTCAGCAAGACGACAGCGGGTTGAGGGGGCTTTAAAGGTTTTAGCACGATTTCGGGAAAAGGAAATTTTAATTCATATTGTGCATGCTTCTAATGTACTGGACAAATCATTTTCTCTGCATAAAACCTGTTTTACAACAGAACATCACAAAGATCCCTGTTCACGGGCGACACAACTTTTTGATCAGGAGGCCGATGAACTGGCACAGGTTTTTTCTGCTGCACGTATTGCCAGGCTTGAAATTGCAAATGTTTATGATGAACATATCCATGATCCCTGGTTTGAAAACTTTAATTGGGAAGCTTTTTCAAAAAAAGAACTCATCCTGGTACCTTCAGTAATAGTTTTAGAGGCGGCTAATCGTTTAGTGGATCAGAGCATGGTTTCTTTTTCACACTTATTGAGTTCAGGTCGCCCCATTAATATATTTGTCCGGGTGCAGGCACATAATAATCCAGGAGCACGTGAAGGTGAAGATCCTTTTCAAAGTTATCGCACAGAATTGGGTTATCTGGGTATCAGCCATCGCCAGGCAGTAGTGACTCAATCATCAGCAGCACGTCATCAACATCTTCTGGCTCATTTCAATACAGCCCTCAATGCGACTCGCACCAGTTTACACCTCATTAATGTCGGCTTACGTGAAGTCGGGGAGGATCTGGGTTTAAATGCCTGGCTGGTAGCAGGTGCTGCCCTGGAAGGCCGCGCTCATCCTTTTTTCTCTATCGATCCCAGTGCCGGTGACTCATCGGCAGAGAGGGTAGACTTTAGCGGTAATCCGCAAAATGATAAGGACTGGCCGCTGCAAAACTTTTCTTATCAAGGTAGAAATAGTGAAACTCAAACAATGGAGTTGAGTTTTACTTTTGCAGATTATGCTTTATTAATTCCACGCCTTAATCATCATTTTGCGATTGTGGATAATGAGTGTGATTCTGATGACCTGATCGCTGTTGCTGATTATTTAACCTTGAATATTGATGAAATTGAAAACCTGGTACCCTATGTCTGGGCAGTTGATAAAAACAATGAACTCTACAAACTGGTAGTTTCCAGTGCCTTGATTCATGCCTGTCGGGATAGATTGAATTTCTGGCATACATTGCAGGAAATGGCGGGAATACGGAATCGTTATATAGAAAATGCTGAAGTACTTATTCACGCCGATGCAGAAATGGAAATAGCCAGACAAGTCGCCCAGGCTAAGGCTGAATTTGATCTTGAAATAGATAGAGTTAAAACTGAGACAGCTGCAGAAGTGATGAGCCGTCTTACTGATATGCTGCTGGGTATGGATTTATCATCCGCATCTGCCGTGCGTGCTGCACCTGCCCCCGTAGTGGATGCAATTACACAGAATGAAGTGGATGAACCAGTTGAAGAAGCTTCAAGTGCAGACGATAGTGTAGAAGAAGAGCAGGAAGAACTATCAGAAGATCCCTGGATTGATAGTCCTTTGTGTACAACCTGTAATGATTGCACCGATATGAATCCTTTAATGTTTGTCTACAATGATACGAAACAGGCTTATATTGCAGATCTCAGTACAGGGACTTATAAGCAAATGGTGGAAGCAGCAGAAATTTGTCCTTCTAAATGCATTCATCCCGGCAATCCCTGGGATGATTCAGAAGATAATCTGGATGAACTAATGGAGCGGGCTAAGGCGATATAGGAGATAACAGATAGTGCCAAGTTAAGAACAAAAAATTAAATTTATCTATTTTTTATTGTTCTTTCTGAACTCTGAACTCTGATTACTTATTATGACCTATTTAGATTTTTTTACAGCACCGGCCATTATGACCAGCATTGGTTTATTGTTTGGCGTTATTTTAGCGGTGGCTTATCACTATTTAAAAGTGGATGAAGATCCACGGATTTCAGAAACTGAAGGTTTGTTGCCGGGTACTAATTGCGGAGCCTGTGGTGAACCGGGTTGTCTGCCCTTTGCTATAAAATTAGTAGCGGGGGATGTGGCACCCAGTGGCTGTACAGTGGCATCCGAAGATGATATTGATAATTTATCTGAGTTTTTAGGGGTTGATGCAGGAGATCAGGAAAAAATTGTAGCACGCCTACGCTGTGCCGGCGGTAAAGGACAGGCATTTCAGGTGGCTGAATATCAGGGCTTTGAAAGTTGCCGTGCAGCTGCTGTCATTTCCGGTGGTGGTAAAGGCTGCTCCTGGGGGTGTCTGGGACTGGCAGATTGTGAAGTTGCCTGCAGCTTTGATGTTATTCATATGAATGATAATGGCTTACCAGTGGTAGATAGCGCAAATTGTACGGCCTGTTCTGATTGTGTGGATATTTGCCCGAAAGATCTATTTGAATTAAAACCTGCTGCAGAAAAGCTCTATGTTCAATGTAATATTCCACTGGAAGGGGAGTCTGTCACCGCTTTATGCAGTGCAGGCTGTGATGGTTGTGCTAAATGTGTTGCCGATGCACCCGAAGGATTGATGCACATGGAAAATGAATTACCGATTGTTGATTATAGCAGCGGTCTTTTCACCACAGACAGGACGACTAAAAAAGCTGTTGAGCGTTGTCCAACCCAAGCCATTCAATGGTTGGAAACTGATCAGTTTCTTGAACATCCTGAAGAAACAAACCGTTATTCACAATACTGATAATTAATTATGCAAAATTTTACTACAACTGCTGTTCATTTATATCGTCAATTATTTGGTACGCCTGAGCTTGCCGGACAACTGGCTGATGGGATTGAAACTGTATTAGACGGTAATACGGCTATTGCTATTACAGAGGCCTGTATTACTGAAGTTGCAGCACTGGGAGCCGGATTTTCAGAGCAGGGTGCAGCCTTTGCCTGGCTATCAGAGCAGCAGCGTGTCAGTTATAATTTATTTGCAGAAAAGCTCAGTATACAACAGGCAGATTCACCTCGCGGTGCTTTAGCATCTGCTATGGGTGTGACTTTGTCAGGACATCGCAGTACTGTATTTCTTTCAGCACAGGATTTATCCGGTTGTCAGGATCTACTGGACTCTGCAGTGGGACGTCATCTTCCTCTGGTGATACATTTAGATAATCAACAAGCATCTGCTCAGGGTGTCAGTAGCGCCAGTGGTCATGATGCCGTTTCTTCCGCCATGGAAAGCGGCTGTATTGTTTTATTTGCTGAAAATATTCAGCAAGCTGTTGATTTTACTCTGATTGCACGACAAGTGGCTGAAATTGCCATGACACCTGCCGTGGTAGTTATGGATGCTGTGGAAACCGCTCTGGCAATACAGGATGTGCGTTTACCCTCAGCTGAACTGGTTAAAACTTTTATCGGCAGGTCTGATGATCTTATTCCTACCCCTTCGATAGCACAAAAACAGCTTTTTTCAGATCATAGACGTCGTATTCACTGCTGGCATGACCTAGATAAACCTTTGCTCAATGGTGCTTTATATGAACCTCAAACTTATGCTTTGGGCAAGGCCGCCAAAGACATTTTTTTTGATGATATCATTGCGCAAACATTAAACTCGGCTTATTCTGAATTTTATAAATTAACCGGACGTCATTATTCTTCAATTTCTACTTATTCGCTCATAAAAGCCGATGTCATTGTACTGGCACAGGGGAGTGCAGTTGAAACCTTAAAAAGTTTATCTGACCTGCTGAAGACAAAAAAGAAAACAGGTGATCTGGCCAATGCTAAAATTAAACTGGGTGTGATTGGAATTCATGCTGTCAATCCATTTAATAGTGAGCAGTTGCTGGATGTTCTTTATAAAAACAAAGCTGTCAGTGGACAGTTAATTGTCCTGGAGCGCAGCAGCAAGCCTTTGTCCAGCCTAACATTGTTAATCAGGATGATTCGAGGTTATATTCATAAGGCATTGGAAAGTAAGGAATATATATCATCTAATTTTTCTCACTTAGAATCTGTTTTCTATGGTTTAGGGGGAAGCAGTCTTAATATGGCTGATTGTCTTGAAATGCTACTATCCGTTAAAAACAATACATTGACCGGTCGTTATCTGGGTATACCTTTTACCTCAGAAGCCTTTAATCTGAGCAGAACCAAGGAGTGTCATCCTAAGCGTCAGGTGATGATTGATACCCTGCAGCGTTATTATCCGCAAATCAATAATCTGGGTATTTATTCCCTGAAAAGACGATTATCCATTGCCGCTGAAAATAATAGCATGAGCTTTGCTGTCAGTCATACCGCAGGTCAACAGCAACAGCCTGATTATGCATTGGAATTATCTCATTTTCTATTTAAAACCCTGGGCGGTTTTGTGCGTAGTTCTGCTGCGTCATTCTGGGAACAATGGGGAAAAAGACAGCTTGATAACATTATCCATTCAGAAAATGTTCTGGATACAGGCAGCTCAATTTTAGTCGATTATTATATTCATCTTTCAAATGATGGACAGTCAATTGATGGTCAGTCATTGTTAAATGCCTGTAATAGCCTCAATAGTAATGGAGTTGTAATTTTTAATGGTTTGCCTGCTGCAGTTACAAGTTTTACAGAAAATGAACTGAAAAATTGTCTTGGAATCATTAATGATAAAAATTTAACGCTGTATCATGCTAATTCTAATGAACCAGAAAATATTAGTACTTTTGATGGTGAAGTTGTGCAGTGGGAAATTACACTGGCCACCTTGATTGGTATATTGCTTAATAACAAAGCCATTAATATTAAGACCAGAAAATTATCATCGACACGTGCAGCTATCCATGAACATCTGGCTGACTTTGATCAGCAGCAGCAAGATGATCTCTTGAGCATTTTTAAAGATGCATTAAATGAAAGCATCGAAACTATTGAACCCTTTGATATCTCTTTATTCAAGTCTTTTGATGCTGTTGTAAAAAATGGTGAGAAAAATGAAATTGTCCCTGAAAGTGTCAAAAAATTAGGTCAGGCCTCAAGAACAATTGATAGCTTACCTCTTTTTTGGGATCAGGTTGGTGCCTTGAAAAACAATGGTCATTTTGAACAATTATCAGCGGATCCTTATCTGGCGACGGGTACGATTCCACCATTAAGTGCTACATTTAATGACATGGAACAACATCGTCTGGCTGCTATGCCTTCATTTGACCCTCAACACTGCACTGCCTGTGGTGCTTGCTGGTCAAACTGTCCTGACAGTGCGATCGCAACAGTGAGCATGAGTCCCAAAGATTTACTGGAAACCGGTATCAGGCTGGCTAAAGCTGATTCTGTACGCCCGATTGTTGCTAAACTGGCTGCAAGAATTTCCAAAAACTGTCGTAATGGCGAAATGCAGTTCAGCCGTAGTGAAGAAGTCTTAAATGAAGCATTTGCATGGTTTTCTAACAGTGAGGCAATGGAAGGAGAACGCCTGAAAACTATTACTACAGATTTTGAAAAGCTTACTCATGCTATTGCTGATTTACCCTTAGTGGCGAGTGATTTACTTTTTCATTCAGCTGAACAAAAGCAAAATGGCAGTGGTGAATTATTCAGTCTGATCATTAATCCTGATAGCTGTAAAGCCTGTGGGCTTTGTGTTGAACTTTGTATGCGGGCTAACCCTGAAGAAAAAACTGCAGCTCTGTCATTTTACGATAATAGCGATCAGTTGACGACAAATCCAGAAACTGCATATCAACAGCAATGGCAAATATGGCAGCAAACACCGGATACACCATCAGCAACCATTGAACGCTTGATTAGTGAACAAACTATGGATTCCGGTACTGCATTAATGCTCTCACGCTATAATGCCTTTGCACTTTCCGGCGGTGATCACGCAGAATTAGCCTCTGGTGAAAAAATTGTCATACGTCAAATATTAAGCGCTACAGAATACCATCAACAGCCATTATTACATCGTTTTATTTCTGAATTAGATGAATTAAGAGAAAAAATAAAAGCAGAAATCAATGTCAGTATGTCTATTGCCTTACCTACCGATAATTTAACTGAATTGTCCCAACTCTTATCCGATGTTAAAACACGGCAGGTTGATTTAAATGAATTATTAGATAAGACAACTAATTCACCCCTGGAAAGCACTGCAATTGATGCTGTTAAAATTAGTCAATTAGTTAATCTGGTGTTGCAAATTAATGAATTACACTGGAATCTTTCCCGGGGCAGTCATGGCTTAGGACGTTCTCGTTATAGTCTGTGTATTACATCCAGTTCTATTGCTCGCTGGGCTGGCACTTTTCCCTATAATCCATTTCATGTACCGGTCACGATTGATACCAGTGGTGAAACTGCACAGCTGGCTGCTGGATTAGTACATGGTCAGATCAATGATCTGCTTTCTGCTATTAGTGTGATGCGTCAGGCACGAGCCAGTATTGATGCTCGCTATGCCAAACAGACAGAATGTCTGGAACAATTAGACTGGGATGATTTAAGTGTAGAAGAAAAGCAATTATGCCCTCCACTTTTGTTAATTGGTGGTGATGATTTACTGGGTTCTCACGGCTTTTCACAAATTTCAAGTATGCTGAATTCTTCTTATCCCATAAAAATTGTCATATTGAATGAACTGGATGGCGGTTTATGCAATACCTCAGCAAACAGTTTTTTACACAAGCGTAATGATTCAAATAATAATCTGGCGATGATGGCTCTGTCACAAAGAAATGCCTATGTTGCACAGTCTTCAATTGCAAATAATAGTCATTTGCAAAGCAGTGTTCATGAGTTAATGAATTATTCTGGTTCTGGTTTGTTAAGTGTCCATAGTCCCAGTCCTTCCCGTCATGGATTCAGCCCGCTTTATTCACTGCTGCAGGCAGAACTAGCGGTAAATTCACGGATGTTCCCTTTATTTCGTTATAATCCACAGCATGAAGGCGTCTTTGGTTCGCGCCTTTCATTAGCAGGGAATGATGAAATAAAAAATGAATGGCTGACTGATGAAAATAATAAATCGCATACTCCAGCCAATTGGGCAGTCAATGAAAGACGTTTTAAAGATTATTTTTCACCCCTGGGTAATAATACGGCTTTAGCTTGTGAGTTACAGGACTGGTTAAATTCAGATACAAAAGAGCAGGCTAACAAAACACCTTATTTTGAACATAATATGATACAAAAAGATGGTCAGCTTAAAACACAAAAAATTACCATAACGAAAGAATTTGCTTACCTGATAATGGAAAAACAAAATACATGGCGTACTTTACAGGAGTTAGCGGGTATCGTGACACCTTTTACTGATTATGTTGAACAATGTGCGGCAGAACGTCTCAGCACAGAACATCAGGCGGATCTTGATGCATTAAAGAAGGAATACGATGCAAAGGTCAGGCAAATAGAAGAGAATTATAATCAGCAAACCCATACTAAAATACGCAATCAGCTGTTGGGACTGGCAGGCTATGACGCTAAGCTAATATAATATTTATCAGCTAATGGCTCCAACCAATTGAATTAATTGTTATGTTAAAGGAAATATTGAATGAATTTACATGAATATCAGGCAAAAAGTCTGTTTACTGAATTTGGCATACCAGTACCGAAGAGTGTTCCGGTTGACAGCCCTGAAGATGCCAGAGGTGCGACACAAAACCTGGGTGGTGATGCCTGGGTTGTTAAGGCTCAGATACATGCAGGCGCACGTGGTAAAGCGGGTGGTGTAAAATTAGTTCGTAATGTAGATGAGTTGTTGTCAATCAGTGATTCTCTGTTAGGAAAGGGGCTGGCAACCCCTCAAACTCATGGTAGAGAGCTTCCGGTTAATCGTCTGTTAATTGAACAGACCCTGGATATTAAACGTGAACTTTACCTCGGGGCACTGGTTGATAGAAATACTGAGTCAGTCACTTTTATGGCCTCAACAGAGGGTGGGATGGATATCGAAGCGGTTGCCAGTAATACACCGGAAAAAATCATTACTATCACTGCCAATCCCAGTGTCGGATTACAGGCATTTCAATGTCGTCAGGTGGCTTTTGCTCTGCAGCTTGAAGGCCCCCAGATTAGCGCTTTAACACGCATTATGATGGGTTTGTACCGCTTATTTACGCAAAAAGATTTATCGCTGGTGGAAATTAATCCTCTGGTTGTTACTGCTGACAATGATTTAATTGCATTAGATGCCAAAATGAATATTGATGATAACGCCTTGTATCGTCGTCCTGATTTATTAGAAATGCGTGATCCTAGTCAGGAAGATGCCAAAGAAAATGAAGCAGCACAACATGACCTTAATTATATTACTTTAGATGGTAATATCGGCTGTATGGTCAACGGTGCCGGTTTGGCAATGGCCACTATGGATTTGATTAAATTACATGGTGGTGAACCAGCTAATTTTCTTGATGTTGGCGGTGGTACCACGACTGAACGTGTGGCTGAAGCCTTTAAATTGATTCTTAGTGAGAAAAAAGTACAGGCCATATTGGTGAATATCTTTGGCGGAATTGTACGTTGCGATCTGATTGCCGAAGGCATTATCAGTGCGATAAAGGAAGTGGGTGTGAGTATTCCTGTGATTGTTCGTCTGGAAGGCACGAATGCTGAGAAAGGTTTAGATATTCTGGCACAAAGTGGTTTAAATATTGAAACTGCTAGTGATTTGACTGCAGCGGCTAAGAAGGCTGTAGCTTCAGTATAAATATAAAGGTTATTTATGAGTATTTTAATTAATAAAGAAACAAAAGTGATTGTGCAGGGTTTTACTGGTAAGCAGGGGACTTTCCATGCGCAGCAGGCCATTGAATATGGCACTCAGCTGGTTGGTGGTGTGACTCCTGGAAAGGGTGGTCAGAGTCATCTGGAACGTCCGGTTTTTAATACCGTTCAGGATGCCGTTGACGGGACGGGTGCGGATGCGACAATGATTTATGTACCAGCAGCTTTTGCCGGAGATGCGATTTTAGAAGCAACGGATGCCGGTATTAAAGTGATTGTCTGTATAACAGAAGGGATTCCGGTTCAGGACATGATTCAGGTTAAGGCATTGCATAGGGAAATGGGGGATGATGCACCTTATTTGATTGGGCCTAATTGTCCGGGCATTATTACACCTGGTGAATGTAAAATCGGGATTATGCCGGGCATGATCCATAATCCGGGATCTGTGGGTATTATTTCACGTTCCGGCACTTTAACTTATGAGGCTGTACATCAGACCAGTACACAGGGACTGGGACAAAGTACCTGTGTTGGTATTGGCGGTGACCCAATTCATGGTATGAATTTCATTGATTGTCTGACTTTATTTGAAGCAGATAAAGACACTAATGCCATTATTATGGTGGGTGAAATTGGTGGTACCAAAGAAGAAGAAGCGGCTGAATTTATTCAGTCTAATGTGACTAAGCCTGTGGTTGCCTATATTGCAGGAATGACCGCTCCTCCCGGACGTCGTATGGGACATGCGGGCGCGATTATCTCTGGTGGTAAAGGGACTGCAGATGAAAAAATTGCCAGTCTTGAGGCAGCAGGTGTGGTGGTATCCAAGTCACCGGCAGACATGGGTAAGCATTTAAAAGAACTTTTAGACGCTTAAAGTAAACAAAGATTAAATTTTGTAGGATGCACTGTATCTGTATCATAATAAGTAAATAATGACATAATCTATGCTTAAGTTTTTTTCTAATTTCTCTTTCAATGACAGCTTTGCACATGGTGTGCATCCGCCACATCATAAGGAAGCGACGGAAGATTTATCTATCCAGCGTGTGCCCTTTGTCAGTCATTACATAATGCCTCTGGGTCAACATATTGGAATTCCCTCTGTGCCTGTTGTGGTAGTGGGAGATAAGTTGAAGCGCGGACAGATGATTGCAAAGTCAAAAGGTTTTATTTCTACGGCATTGCATAGTCCAGTGGCGGGTAGAGTAAAAAACATTGGTATGTATCGCTATGTTGATGGTTCCTTTAGAGAAGCAATTGAAATTGAATCTGATCCCTATGCCACACAGCAATTTTCAGGTCAGGCCAGCGATGTCCTGAATATGGATATTAACGCTTTTATAGATGCAGTACAACAATCAGGTATTGTTGGAATGGGTGGCGCTGCTTTTCCAAGTCATGTGAAATATTCAATTCCAAAAGAACAAAAAATTACTGATATACTGGTCAACGGTGCAGAATGTGAACCATTTTTAACCAATGATCATCGTTTGATGGTAGAACGTCCTGAAACAGTACTGCGTGGTTGTGAAATCCTTCGTCAACAGCTGGGTGCTGCAAGAGTGACCATTGGCGTTGAGAAAAACAAACCAGAATCAATTGCTCAGCTGCAAAAATTTCTCACTGATGATATTCCGATTGATATTGCTCCTTTAGAAGTAAAATATCCTCAGGGTGCTGAGAAAATGCTGATTAAAAGCATATATAATAAGGAGTTGCCCGCAGGAAAATTTCCCAGGGATTTGGGGATTGCTGTGAATAATATCGGGACTATCGTAGCTCTGGCGGATTATTTTGATCACGGTATGCCATTAATTGAACGGATTGTGACACTGGCCGGACCCGGCATGGAAAGTCCGGCTAATTTGATTGTACCCATAGGTACGCCTATCAGAGATGTTCTGGATTTCGCCGGGGGATTAAAAAAAGAAACGCGTGAAGTGATTATGGGTGGACCGATGATGGGCAACCCCATTGCTGATTTGGACGCACCAATATTAAAAGGTACATCCGGTATTCTGGCTTTTACTGAGGCTGAAACAGCACGTCCGGTAGAATATCCCTGTATTCGTTGCTCACGTTGTCTCGATGCCTGCCCCTATTTTCTAAACCCTTCTCGTTTTGCCTTACTGGCCAGGGCACGTTTATTTGAGGATATGCAGGAAAAATATCATGTTATGGATTGTGTCGAGTGTGGTGCCTGTACCTATGCCTGCCCCTCAAATATTCCAATCGTTCAGCATATTCGTACTGCAAAAGATGCACTCAGAAACATAAAGGTGGATGCCTGATGTCTAATAATAATCCAAATAATGCATCCGGAAAAGATCCACATCTACTGCTTCAGTCAGCACCGCTTTTACATCAAAAATTGACAACCCCGGCTGCTATGAAAGATGTATGGATTGCTTTGTTGCCGGCAAGCTGTGCTTCATTCTGGTTTTTTGGCATCAGTGCTGTGCTCATTTTACTCACTTCTATTGCAGGTGCAATATTAACAGAATGGATTTTTACACCGACTGAAAAACGACGCTTTGCTCTCAGTGATACCAGTGCTGGCTTAACCGGATTGCTTTTAGGATTAACTTTACCTGCTGGTATCCCATTATGGATGGCTTTTCTGGGCGGTATGGTGAGTATTGGTCTGGGTAAAGTGATCTGGGGCGGACTAGGAAGCAATATTTTTAATCCGGCTTTATTGGGAAGAGCTTTTTTATTAGGCACTTTTCCCATTGCCATGACAACCTGGGTCAGTGCTGGAGACCTGTCTGATTTTTTTCAACTTCATAGCAGCAATTTAGCCTTACCATTTATGCAGGGACAATTAGATGCAATGAGTGAAGCAACACCGCTGGGTTTGATGAAATTTGAACAACAGGTCACATCATTTGGATCATTGTTTATTGGCAATACTGCAGGTTCTATCGGGGAAACCAGTGGTTTTTTAATTATACTGGGTGGTATTTATCTTTTTTTAAGAAATGCTATTAACTGGCGTATCCCGGTGGCTATTCTTACTACAGCAGCTTTGTTTTCTTTAATTCTTTTACTGGTTGATAATCAGCAATATCCATCCCCCTTATTTACCTTATTTTCCGGAGGCTTATTACTGGGCACGTTTTTTATGGCAACTGATCCGGTGACATCACCTTTGACACCAAAGGGGTGCTGGATATTTGGAATCGGCATTGGGTTCCTGGTGGTACTCATACGGGTTTATGGTGGTCTGCCTGAAGGCGTATTGTATGCCATTTTATTAATGAATGCGGCGACACCATTGATTGATCGTTATACACAGCCAAGAATATTTGGACGAGATAAGCAAAACTTAAAAAATAATAATAAGGCTGATAAATAATGTCTGATTCTATTCAGGAGCCAGGCAGTAGACGTCTGATTATGTCTATGGCAATTGCTGGCTTTATTTCCGGTTTTATTATTATTGCCATCTACTTGCTGACCTTTGACACGATTAAAGAAAATAAAGCCAGAGAATTACAGCAGGCTGTATTTAAAGTATTACCCGGTGCCACTAAGATGCAAAAGCTACATTATGAAAATAATCAATTAGTGCTTGTCCATATTGATGGTGTTGATGATGAAATGATTTTTGCGGGCTATGATGAGAAGGGACAATTTATAGGTTATGCCATTCAGGGAGCAGGCCCGGGTTTTCAGGATACTATTTCACTCTTATTTGGTTATTTGAGTACAGAAAAAATGGTCATTGGTATGGAAATATTAGATAGTAGAGAAACTCCGGGTCTGGGAGATAAGATATTTAAAGACATGGATTTTGTTAATGAATTTAAGGGATTATCAATTAAGTCTGATCTGAAAGCAGTAAAAAAAGGTAAAAAAATCAAAGAAACGGAGATTGATGCAATTACCGGAGCAACTATTTCTTCCAAGGCAGTCGTTAAAATTATTAATAAGGCCTATAAAAAATGGTCTCCACAGATACCGCCGGTTGGAAATGAACCTGCCTGGGTTGAAAATAACACTGCTCAAAAAACTGAGAGTCAATAAGGCACTATATGATGGCAACTGATAATATAGCATACGAAGAAATGATTAAGGGGATCTGGAGAGATAATCCCGTTTTTGTTCAGGTTTTAGGAATGTGTCCCATGCTGGCTGTTACCAATTCTGCCATTAATGCTGTGGTGATGGGTGTTGCCACTTTTTTTGTACTGGTCGGCTCCAGCTTTCTGGTTTCAGCATTTAAACAATGGATCCCCAAACAGGTTCGAATTTCACTTTATATCATTATTATTGCTACTTTTGTTACAGTGGTTGATTATAGTTTATTAGCCATGCTGCCGGCTATTCATAAAGAATTAGGTGCGTTTATCCCTCTTATTGTTGCCAATTGCATGATTCTCGGCCGTCAGGAAGCATTTGCTTCAAAAAATACGGTTAAATTTGCAGTCATGGATGCCGTAGGAATGTCGGCCGGATTTATGATTGCTTTATTTTCACTGGGTGCGGTACGTGAAATCCTGGGAGTTGGTGCTTTATTTGGCTTTGATCTTTTTGGTCCTGATTTTGAACCCTGGGTGATTATGATTTTACCTCCGGGAGGATTTTTAACTTTAGGTCTTCTATTATTATTTTTTAACTGGATGACGGAAAAAAGAAAACAATTTCTTATTCAGCTTGCTGAAGTAGACAATGAGACTATTAAGGTGAAGGCGAATGGATAATCTTATCTGGATTTTTATCAGTACCTTATTAGTGAATAATTTTGTATTGGCTTATTTTCTTGGCCTATGTCCATTTTTGGGTGTATCTGGTCAGTTAGCAACTTCATTTCGTCTGGGACTGGCAACGACTTTTGTACTTTTTATTACGGCTTTATGTGCCTGGATTTTAAATACCTATGTTTTAATCTATGCCCCTTATCTGCGTTTGATCAGTTTTATTGTAGTGATTGCCAGCACAGTACAATTTATTGAAATGAGTATTAAAAAATTGAGTCCTGCTTTATTTAAATCACTTGGAATTTTTCTCCCCCTGATCACCACCAACTGTGCCATTCTTGGTCTGGCTATTTTTGCAACCAACCGAGGCTACGGTCTGCTGGAAGGTTTAACTTTTGCATTGGGGGCAGGTGCCGGGTTTACGCTGGCTATGGTATTAATGGCAGGTATACGTGAAGAAACTGAAATAACAGATGTCCCTGTATTAATTCGTGGAACAGCATTTAACTTAATTATAGCCGGCATTCTATCTATGGCTTTCATGGGCTTTGCCGGGCTTTTTAGTTCGACATAGCTCAACTTAACAAAATTCCCTCCCCTTCAGGGGGAGGGTTAAGGAGGGGGTTATGCTCTCTTATATTATCGCTTTGTTTGCACTTCCGGCACTTTTTGTTGCCTGGTTTTTCCTGCAGGATTGGTTAAAAAAGTCAGATGCTGGATATAAAGGCTATAAAGCCGGTTGCAGCGGCTGCAGTCGTTCCTGTGGTGATAATAAAGTTTCTTTATTAAGTAAGAAAAATCTTACAGACAAGTCTTAGTGACTTGTGTATAATTGCGAACCCCGTGAAACTAATGCTGCTATCAGCCATAAAAAATCTTTTTAAGAATATTAATTAATATGTTAGAAAAACTTGATAATAATGACATTGATTTAGATGAAATAACTTTAGCTGATTTTAATCAGTTATCACAACAAAATAATAGCTCTGAAAGCTTTTATTATGGTCTTTATTGCCTGTATAACAATAATTTAAAAGATGCCAATACCTATTTGCTCTCAGCTGTTAATTCCACTGAGCAAATAGAAGCATCATACTTTGAATATTTATCTTTTTTAGGATTGGTTGAAGTCTTACTTTACGATAGCAGGGGCGGATTAAACCGTTGCTATGAGGCTTCAAATGATTTTTCAACTATCCCTGAACTCTATATTAATCTGGCTCATGCTGAATTAACACTTGGCAATAGAAGGCGTGGAATCATAGCGATTGAACAGTGTCTTGAATATAATCCTAAATTTATTTATAAAAAACGTTTAAAAGAATGTATAGGGAAAAGAAAGGCTAATCACTTTAAAAAAATTAATCACAGAAAAAGCATCTTAGGAAAATTTTTAAGAAAAAAGAAAAATCAATGTCTGGCTAATACTATTAATAATATCTTAAACGACATGTTATCTGACAAATTAGAATTATATATTAAACAGAATAGCTAATCTGTTAAACTACATCCCTGCATATATTTAATCAAATAAGAGACTATACTATGAGTTTTACCACCCTGGGGCTATCTGCACCTATTCTTGATACTATTGCAGAACAGGGCTATGACAAACCTTCCCCAATACAACTACAGGCTATTCCCGCAGTACTTAACGGTTCTGATTTAATGGCTGCAGCACAAACTGGTACGGGTAAGACCGCTGCATTTACCTTACCCATTCTGGAAATATTATCTAAAGGACAACGTGCACAGGCTAATCAGGCAAGAGTACTTATATTAACGCCGACTCGTGAACTGGCTGCACAGGTTGCTGCCAGTGTTGAAACCTATGGAAAAAAACTCCCATTAACTTCTACAGTTGTTTTTGGCGGAGTTAAGATAAACCCGCAAATGATAAAGCTGCGCAGAGGCATTGATGTTCTGGTTGCCACTCCGGGTCGTTTACTTGATTTGTATAATCAAAATGCTGTCAGGTTTAAACATCTGGAAATACTGGTTCTGGATGAAGCCGATCGGATGCTGGATATGGGTTTTATCCATGATATCCGAAAAATAATCTCCTTTTTACCAAAACAACGCCAGAACCTGATGTTTTCAGCAACTTTTTCTGATGAGATTCGGAAGCTGGCAAAGGGAATGGTCTATAATCCGGTTGAAATTTCCGTCAGCCCCAGAAATACAACAGCATCTACAGTGAAACAATGGATTTGTCCCGTAGATAAAAAGAAAAAACCAGCTCTTCTACTGCAATTGATAGTTGATAACCAGTGGGATCAGGTTTTGGTTTTTACAAAAACCAAACATGGAGCTAATCGGTTAACTCGTTATCTTGAAGAAGGTGGGATAAGGGCGGCAGCCATTCATGGTAATAAAAGCCAGGCTGCCCGTACTAAAGCACTGGCTAATTTTAAAAAAGGTATGGTACAGATATTAGTGGCAACCGATATTGCTGCCCGTGGATTAGATATTGATCAATTGCCTCAGGTGGTAAATTTTGATCTGCCCAATGTTGCAGAAGATTATATACATCGAATAGGTCGCACAGGTCGAGCCGGTTCGACTGGTCAGGCTGTGTCTCTGGTTGCTGCTGATGAATTTAAATTGTTATCTGATATTGAAATGTTAATAAAACAAATATTAGTACGTGAGTCTGTAGATGGCTTTGAACCCGTTCATGTTCTGCCACAATCAAGATTGAGACCTGTCCGGGCAAATAAACCAAAGAAACCCAAAAGATCTAAAATAGGACATACTGATGGTCAGCGGTCAGGTGAAAATTCCCGAGGACATAAACCAGCAGGAAAAAATAAGAAGCAGGCTGGCAGTTATTATAAAACACGTAATAAATCTTCCGTTCGTTCCCGTTAATGCTAGAAGTTTAGACTGAATTTTTAGCCTTTGTTATGCAAGTATAACTCGTTATAAATAGGCACCACAAAATCAGGAGATAGTTATTATGTTAGGATCATTAAAAGAAAAGGGTGTTTTTATTGTTCTTTTATTAAGATTTGAAAAATATACTTTACCAAGAGCGATAGATTTAAAAGAAAAAGTAGCACGGGGAGAAAAGTTGGAGGACTTTGATATTGCATTTCTTAATAAGGCAATATCCAATATTCAACGATATAAAACTCTTATTGATAAAAATCCTGAATTCCATCAGTTAGAGGCGCGGGCTATCTGGTTATATACACAAATAATCGAATTAGCCCTAAAAAATGAAAATATTAAATAATCCTGAATAAAGATTGATAAGCCAAATTATGAGTAAAAAAATAATTAAAATTGCCACCAGAAAAAGTCCGCTTGCTTTATGGCAGGCCTATTTTGTCAGAGATCAATTATTGGCATTACATGACGATCTGGAAGTTGAGCTACTAAAAATGGTTTCCAAAGGAGACAAAATTCTGGATGTCCCCCTTGCTAAAATTGGGGGAAAAGGATTATTCGTTAAAGAATTGGAAACCGGCTTATTGGAAGGTGATGCAGATATTGCTGTACATTCCATGAAAGATGTCCCGGTAGAATTTCCTTCTGGTCTGCATCTGGCTGTCATCTGCGAACGGGAAGATCCCCGTGATGCATTCGTATCAAATCAATATAAAGCGCTGGATGATTTACCGCAAGGCTCAGTTGTAGGTACTTCAAGCTTGCGTCGTCAGAGTCAGTTAATGAAATACCGTTCTGATTTAAAGATTAAATTTTTGCGCGGAAATGTGAATACCCGTTTAAAAAAACTCGATGACGGTGAATATGATGCTATTATTTTAGCAGCAGCCGGATTGATACGACTGGAGATGAAAGATCGGATCAGTAGCTTTTTGACAACAGATCAGAGTTTGCCGGCAATGGGGCAGGGTGCTGTTGGCATAGAATGCCGCATAGATGATGAATTAACCAATCAACTGATTGCTCCACTGGCTCATAAAGAAACGACCATTCGCCTGACTGCAGAACGTGCTCTGAATAAACGTCTGGAAGGCGGCTGTCAGGTTCCTATTGGCGGCTTTGCTGAATTAGAGGGTGATCATTTATCCATGCGATCCTTCGTTGGTTCACCGGATGGCAAAAATTTAGTTGAGGGGGTGGTATCCGGGTCTGCCGAAAATGCAGAACAGCTAGGTATTCAACTGGCAGATGATTTACTTTCAAGAGGAGCAAAAGAAATTCTGGCTGAAGTTTATAAGAATGGAGTTTAGTTTTTTATCGGGCTAATCAACGTTTCCAAAATAGATTTTCTTGCTTGTTTTTTTTAACCGGCTTATACCTGTACATAAATAAGACAAGTAAGGGAATCAAATGAGAGCAGTCAACACTATCTTTAGGTATATTGACAAAGATACATTATATCGTAGTATAAGAAGCGGAGGTATTTATTTTCCATCGGGGGTGATATGAGTGACAGGTACAGAAGAAAAAAAATTATTTGCCTCTCTATTAGTTTTACTCTCTTTTTATTTCTCAATATTCAGCTGCTGCAAGCAGCAGGTCTGCCAAATGCCCGTGGACTAATGATTAATCGTCCTGATATTGAACAACCTAAACTGCCTGAATATCTACCACAAACACAGGATACCGGTCTTAAATTACCTCAGACTCCTGAAAGCAACATCCCATTAAGTCAGTCAAAAGCACCAAAATTAGTTCTCAGAGGGATTATTTTTGAGGGAAATACCATCTTTTCCGCTCAAGAACTGGAGCAGGTTGCAACCGACTTTATTGGTCGAAAGGTCAGCATGGCTGATCTGGAAGAATTACGTTATCGTCTGACACGCTATTATACTGATAAAGGTTATAGTAATTCAGGCGCAATCATCAAGCCCGGGCAAATCGTCACAGAAGGCGTTGTTATTTTTCAGATACTGGAAGGTCTGCTTCAGGATATTAGAGTCAGCGGTACTGAGCGTCTGAATCCTGCCTATGTATCACAACGAATATGGCCGGATAATCAGCAAATTTTTAATACTCAGATTCTACAGGAATATTTTCAGTTGCTATTATATGATCCGCTGATTGAACGTATAGACGGACGTTTAATTCCAGGTGTTGAACCGGGCAATGCAATCCTGGAACTGGAAGTGGAACGAGCCAGACCCTATTCCCTTAACTTCACTATTGATAATACCAATTCACCCAGTACCGGTTCTGAACGCGGTCTATTATCCGGCAGTCTGTATAATCTGACCGGGTATGGTGACCAGCTGGATTTGGCAACAGAACATAGTGATGGCATTACTGAGTGGTTAGCTAATTTCAGTCTACCGGTCAACCGGTATGATACTCGTATTAATGTTTATTATGACAGCAGTGAGAGCATGGTCGTTGAAGGCTCGCTTGCCGATATTGATATTGAGAATAAATATGAAATTTTTGAGCTGGGCTTAAGCCATCCTTTATGGCGTGATCTGCAGGGACATTTGCTATTGGGCGGCACATTATCAATACGGGAAAATCAAAGTTTTTTGCTGGGAGAGCCGTTTCCTTTTGCTCCCAGTGATCAGGCTGACGGCACCAGCAAAGTCAGTGTGCTGCGTTTATGGCAGGACTATCAGTCACGCAGTACTGATTCTGTGTTGGCAGTGCGTTCTACTTTTAATTTCGGCCTGGATCTACTGGATGCAACCAGGCATTCCGGTGATCTGGCTGACGGTCAGTTTTTCTCATGGCTGGGACAATTTCAATACGCACAGAAAATAATTGACGAAACACAAGTCATCATACGTGCTGATGTACAATTAAGTAATGATCGACTACTTGCACTGGAACAGTTTTCCTTAGGTGGCCTGTATACCATACGGGGCTACCGAGAGAATACCCTGGTCAGGGATCAGGCTTATCTCGCTTCACTGGAATTACATCACCCCGTGTTAGATAATTCAAAATACGGACAGTTTGAATTGGTGCCCTTTATCGACTACGGTGTTGCCTGGAATTATCATGACTATGGTGATAAAAACTATTTATTCAGCATTGGCATGGGCATCACATGGAAAATTCGTGAGCGGATGGATGCTGCCATCTATTTCGCACATGATATTAAAGAAGCACCTGATTATCCGGATCATAATTTACAGGATGACGGCATCCATTTTCGTATCAATTTTAATCTGCTATAGAGGCATCATAATTTCAGGTGAACTTTTTGTTACATGAGAAGGACTATACAGTGTTTAAAAGAACGAATAAGACAATTAAAACGATTTTTTTTATCAGTTTTTATCTGCTTTTTTTCTGCCCTGTCATACTGTCGGCCAATCCTGTTGATGAGGCCGGCATTGCCTTTAGCAATGGTGATTATATCACTGCGATTAAACTCACCAGTATTATCATTGAGCGGACAGATGATTCTGAAAAAGTGAAAGCACTCATCCGCAGGGGAGAAGCTTATCGGGTTCTGGGTCATTTAAGAGAGGCACAATCGGATCTGAACACTGCTATCACTTTGGCTCAAGTGCAGCGAAAAACACGAATGGAGGCGATCGCCGGCTTATCTCTGGGACAATTATTATTGCAGCAACAACACTATGTTCGAGCCAGTCAGTTATTAGAGACAACACAGCAGTTAGCAATAAAAATCAAACAACCGGCAATCGCCGCAGCAGTCAGTAATGCTTTAGGCAGTATTTTATTCAATCAGGATAGACAAGCTGAAGCCAGTACACATTATCGTCATGCACTCAAGCTGGCAAAAGAGAGTAATGATATTGCACTTGTTGTTGCAACACGGCGTAATCTGGCCAGAGTATCCGTTCATACCAGCAAGGCTACTGAACAATTGAAAATCGCATACCATGAGGCTTTACTCATTCCCAATCTTTATGAGCGTGCTGAACTTTTATTAAGTATCGCGGAAGATTCCCTGCAAAACGATAGTGGGAAAATTTACCAGCTGATGGCTCCAGATGCAATACTTGATGATGTGTTAAAACTTTCCCGACAATTAAATTCCCTGAAATTACGCTCACAGGCTAAAGGGCAGTCAGGTGCATTCTATGAGAAGCAACAGAATTTTGATAAAGCGCGCAGTTTGACTGAACAGGCCATCATGGATGCACAGCAAATCAACAGCGATGATCTTTTATTAAAATGGCAATGGCAATCAGCCAGAATATTGAGAGCACAGGGAGACAGAACAGCGGCAATCTCCGCTTATCGCCGGACAGTCTATTATATTAATGCCATACGCAGGGATATTCCAATCAACTATCAGGACGGCCGTTCATCGTTTCGTGAAACTTTATCACCCGTTTATACTGGACTGGCCGATTTATTATTACAACAAGCGGCTCTTGTTGCAAATACCACCACCAATACAATAGCAAAAAATAGTCAAATTGTGATAGATAATAATGAACAGGCTTTATTACGTGAAGCGCGTGATACCATTGAAAAAATCAAATTATCTGAACTCCAGGATTACTTTCATGATGCCTGTATTACCAGTCGTACTGAAAAACTGGAAATGCTGGCATCAGATACTGCTGTATTGTACCCGATTATTTTACCCGATCGATTAGAACTTCTGCTGAGCATCGGCAAAAAATTAAGCCGTTATTCAGTTAATGTCAATCAGTTAAAATTACAGAAATCAGTCAAACGACTGGTTAACAGTCTACGTCCTGCAACAAATGGGACATTGCATCCATTTAAACAAAATTTAGCAGAACAACTCTATCAATGGCTGATAAACCCCATTCTGCAACAGCTCAGACAACACAATATTGAAACCCTGGTATTTGTACCTGATGGCGTTTTACGATCATTACCCATTGCAGCACTCTCCAATGGGTCGCATTTTTTAATCGAGGATTTTTCTCTCGCCACAGTTCCCGGTCTGACTCTTTTTGACGCAAAATCACTGCCTAAAAAAAATATGCAGACTTTACTGGCGGGTTTATCACAACCAGGGCCGGTGGTTCTGGAATTGCCTGAATTGATGTGGAACTCTCTGGCACAAAATACCGGGAACAATAATCGCGGCTTACGTGGATTACCAGCCACAATTGATCAGTTAAAACCTGATGATCTTAAAATCAGGGGGATTTCTTATTCAGCCCCTGCAAGAAAAATTGATATCACTGGTAAAGTACAACAGGCTTTGGCACTGCCCGGTGTTGAACAGGAGATTAAAGCATTATCTGAACTCATGCAAGGGCAGGTATTACAGAATGAGAATTTTTTATTACAACGCTTCACCACTGAAGTGACTGAAAAACCTTATCGTATTGTCCATATTGCTTCACATGGTTTTTTTGGCGGAGCACCGGAACAAAACTTTTTAATGACCTATGATCATAAACTCAATATGAATCAATTGAGCAATTTATTACAGCCCAAACAACTGGCAGAACAACCAATTGAACTATTAACACTCAGTGCCTGTCAAACAGCAGAAGGAGATGATCGCTCACCACTTGGACTTGCCGGTATCGCCTTAAAATCCGGAGCCAGGAGTATTCTGGGCACACTCTGGCCTATCGCAGATGAGGCGGCTCAGCAATTACTGCCATCTTTCTACTATAACCTGAGCCAGGCACAGATGACTAAAGCTAAAGCATTGCAGGCAGCACAGATTCAATTGTTAAAACAGGAAAAATATCGACATCCTTTTTTCTGGTCAGCATTTTTATTGATTGGTAATTGGTTATAGAACTGTATGGGTTCGGAGTATGGTGAATTTTAATGAAACAGAAAATTTTTCTCTATATCACTATTTCATTTCTGCTATTGACTAATTTGTCAATGGTTAAGGCTGAAGTTATCACTGATGGCAGCACTGGTCCTGCCAAAAATCTGCATGGACCTGATTATATTATTAGTCAAGATCTGGGCAGCCGTACAGGTAATAACCTGTTTCATAGCTTTAAGACTTTTGATATTAATACGGTTAATGGTGTCAGTGAAAGCGCTACTTTTACTGGTTCCAGTGATATTGTTAATATAATCAGCCGGGTAACAGGCGGCCGGGTCTCAAATATAAACGGATTATTAAAATCAGAAGTGGGTAAAGCTGATTTCTATTTCCTCAATCCTGCCGGAATAATATTTGGCGCCAATGCACAGATCGATGTCCCGGCAGCCTTTCATGTCAGTACAGCAGATGAGTTACGTTTTGAGGACGGCGATATTTTTAGTGCTACGGATCCTGATAAAAGTACTTTAAGCCTGTCCCAACCACAGACATTTGGATTTTTAAATCCTCAGCCAGCTAATTTGACTATCAATGGCAGCATACTTCAATTTTCACCCCAAAGTCAGGTGAGCATCACTGCCGGTAACATTGAATTACATAATGCCAGTCTTATCAGCGAAACGGGTATGATTAATCTGGTGGCTCAGGGTATCGATAAAACGCCGCTTCCAATGGCTTTAGCTGTAGAACGAATGAGTTCCGGAAATTTGACTCTGGATGCCAGTTCAGTAGATGTCAGTGGTAATGGTGGAGGACTGTTAACACTGAGTGCCGGCCTGATCGAATTAAATAACAGCCAGCTTTTTAACCTCAATTCGAACGATAAACATGCCCTGCAGCCGACCCATATACAAACAGGTCATCTGAAAGTACTCAATGGTTCACAGATTTCCAGCATTAACCTGGGGGCGGGTGATGCAGCCAATATTAATATTATTACTGAAGAGCTGACTCTGGATGGACAGGATTCAACTTTACTCACCGGAATTATCAGTCGTGCCTATTATGATTCCAGTGGTGTCTCAGGAGACATCAATATTAAGGTCAGTGGTCAGTTTGAAATTCTAAATGGAGCAGCTATCTCCAGTGATACACTGGGTACAGGAGATTCAGGTACGGTTAATGTACGTGCAGGTCATTTAATAATAGATGGACAGGACTCAGAATTTTTAACTAAAATTTCAAGTTTTGCACTGCCTGGTTCTACTGGTCAGGCGGGCAACGTTAGCATTATAGTGGAACAATCGCTGGAAATGTTAAACTGGTCAACAATTTCCAGCAGCACATTAGGTGCGGGAAATTCCGGTTCAGTCATCATCCATGCTAAAAATTTAATACTGGATAGTCAGAATCCAGATGTTTTTTCATGGATTGGCAGTGACGTCTATAAAGATGCTGCAGGTGATGCGGGCATTGTTGATATTGAAGTCAACGATACTATTAAAATGTTGAGTGGCGGACAAATTACCAGTAACACTTTCGGCAATGGGAATGCAGGTACTGTAAAAGTACATGCTGAACACTTATTACTTGATAATCAAAACTCAAAATATTTTACCGGAATCGCCACTCAAACAACTCAATCTGCCAGCGGTCATGCAGGTAATATTTCTATTGCAGCAGACAAGTCCCTTAAAATTTTAAATGGTTCCGGCATTGACAGCACAACGTATAGTAGTGGCAATGCAGGCACTGTTTGGGTAACAGCCAATCAGTTAACCATTGATAGTCAGGCATCACAATTTTTGCTTTTTACCGGGATTTCCAGTCAGGCCAACCCAGTTTCCAGTGGACAGGCAGGTAATATTGATATTCAGGCTAATCATATTCAATTGCTCAATGGCGGTGTGATTAGTGTGACCAACGGCAATTTTAATCCTGATAACAATCAAGTCAATTCAATCACTGGCTCACTGAATATGGATGCCAATACCATTGACATCCACAATGGTTCAGCTATCTATGCCAATGCAACAGGCAATGCACCAGCCAGCACCGTTAATTTACAGTTCAATGATCACTTACAGGTCACTGGCAGCAGTCAAATCAGCACGGCTGCCAATACCAATAATGGTGGTGCCATCAATCTTTATGGAAAAGGATTCATCAACTTGAACGATGGCATCATTACCACATCAGTCAGGACAGGTAATGGCGGAGATATTGACATCAAGAATGATATTCTTATTATGGCCGGCGGCTTTATTCAAGCCAATACTGCAGAAGGTGCAAATGGGGGTGATATAAGAATTGATGCCCCATATCTCATTACACCCTATGCCCTGATACCCGAAATTGGTGGTATTGAACGTCAGGCATTTGAAGCCGGAAGTGGTCAAAATGTTATCCAGGCAGCTGCACCAGAGGGCAATCCCGGCACCCTTTTTATTACATCTCCGGAAATGGATATCAATGCTGTACTAGCCGTTTTATCCAGTGATTTTGTGCCTGACATTCAAATAGCATCCGATCCCTGTTCCACCATCAACAGAAAAAATTCCAGTACACTGGTTTCATCCGGACGTGGCGGTATTCCTGATAAACCGGAAAATCCATCAGCCATTTCATTTGGCGGTACCCGGCTGGATCAATAATGCTATCGGGGTAGATACTATTTGGAAAGAGGAGTCCATATCATCATAGAGAGAGGGAGTCATGCTCGGACTTATTGAGAACTTACAAAAGTATGATTTAACAAATTGATTTTATAAACAATGAGTTTGGTTTAGACTGACTAATTGTGGAAATAATGAACTTTTTCCCTCATCATTGTGCAAACTGCTGCTTTCTGCATGATAAATTGAAATATGGGTGATACTGGCATAATCTACTGCAAACCTCTGGAATTGCACACCAGATTCATAGTTAATTTTTAAACACCAGGCCACTAAAGTACGAATGACTCCCGCATGAGTAAAAATAGCAATTTTTTTTCCCTGCTCTTTTTTTAATAACTGAAACAGGGCATTTTCAATTCGATCACAAAAGTTGCCTAAAGCTTCTGAATTGGCCGGCATATTTTTATAAGGATCGTTATAAAAAGCTTCAACAGCAAGCGGGAATTGCTGATACAGGGATTGGTAATCTGTTCCATCCCAGTCACCAAAATGACATTCACGCCAATTTTCATTAATCACTAATTCCTGCTGTTTTTTATCAGCATATTGCTGAGCAAATTCAGCACAACGACTCAGAGGACTTGAAATCAGAAAATCAATGTCATTCAACTGCTCAATTATTTTTTCCAGTTGAGACCAGCCATATTGGCTCAAAGGGGAATCAGTTGAACCTAACAGAGTATTTTGTAATTCAGGCTGACCATGTCTGATTAAAAACAGATCGGTATTGGTCTGTTTACTTTTCATATTTCACCCCGAATTCTCTTTCAATGCTATAGCACACCCTGCAACGACCAGTGTAACCTTGTCAGCAATTTCAACCAGATCCTGATTTAGCCAGCCGGCTTGATCCACAAAGTCCCGGCTTAATTTCCCCAAGGGGACAATGCCACTGCCTACTTCATTGGAAACAATGATAATATTGGATTGACTGGTCATTAATGCATCAATAAATGCCTGTTTTTCCAAAGGCCATTGTTCATAATTGGTACTGCAAAGCCAGTTTGTCAGCCATAAAGTCATACATTCTATGATTAGGGTTTTGTTTGGATGAGAATGTGTTGATATGACATTTGATAAGGCAAGAGGTTCTTCGATTAATAACCAGTCTTTAGGTCGTGATTGTTGATGATGTTGAATTCTCTGTGCCATTTCATCATCTTTAATGCTTGCTGTTGCAATATAGACAATCTTTAATTCAGGATTTCTATCAGATGCCGCAACAAGCATAGCCTGTTTTTCTGCAAATGTGCTTTTACCTGAACGCGCACCACCAATGACTAAATGGATCACAATATTGTCCCTGTTGATATTAATACCAGCAAATAAATCAAAAGTTCTGAAATTTGCTGTACCGCACCTAAAGTGTCACCGGTAAAACCGCCAATTTGTCTGAGCAGTAGTTGGTGCATCAAACCGGTGGATATGGCTAAAGCCAGCACTATCCATAAGATATCATCAACAAGCAGCAATGCTATCGCCCCGATAAAAAGATTAATGAGCAGATCAATCATTTGCTGAGATTCGGCCAGAGGTTTCACCTTGGAAGTTTTACTGTCTGAAACATAGGGCAGGATAAAAATCATTAGTGTGGACACTGCTCTGCTGACTGGATGTGCTGCGATCATTGCAAATACAGTGTTAATTATAGAGAGTTCGGCCAGACTGAATAATAGAGCAAATTTAATGGTATACGTAAACCATAAAGCGCTTGCACCATAAGTACCGATTGTGGAATCTTTCATGATAGTTAATTTTTGCTGTACTTCCCAGCCGCCGCCAAAGCCGTCACAAGTATCAGCCAGACCATCCTCATGGAAGCAGCCTGTATGCAAAATACTAAATAACATTGACAGAAGTATGGCGATAGCGGCAGGTAAAACTAACTGCCCCAGCCAAAAGATTAATGCACATAAAAAGCCAATCAGCCAACCCACTAATGAGAAATATCGACTGGCCTGATTAAGATTTTTCTGACTGTAATCAATGCTTGCAGGGACAGGAATTCGGGTGAGAAATCCCAGCGCAATATAAAATAAATTTAATTGTTGTCTTAACATTTTACTTCAATTAATTTTAGGTTCAACACCAGCACTTTCAAAACTGGCCATATTATTATAAAAAGCAGCGGCTGCCCGTAATAAGGGCAGAGCTAAAGCTGCACCTGTGCCTTCTCCCAGACGAAGTTCAAGAGACAGCAGGGGCTTTGCCTGCAGGTGTTCAAGCATAAATTGATGCCCCTGTTCATTTGACTGATGACAAAAGACCATATAATCACGCGTATTTTGATTGATTTGACAGGCCAGCAATGCAGCTGAAGTTGCAATGAAACCATCGATCAGCAGAATGCATTTTTTTTCTGCAGCGGCCAGCATGGCACCGACCATTTGTACAATTTCAAAACCACCCACACTGGCCAGTATATTTAATGGTGAGTTTAAGTTTTTTTTGTGAAGTTGAGTGGCTTGTTCGATCAGCTTTATTTTTTTTTCTAGTTTTGTATCATCAATACCAGTACCTCTACCCACACAGTCAGCCACCGGCAGCTTTAATACGGCAGCCATAATAGCCGCTGCAGAAGAGCTATTAGCAATTCCCATTTCACCAAAACCAATCACATTACAAGCAGATGCAACGTGTTTGTTAACTACGTCAGCACCCAGCTTCAAACCTTTTTCTACAGCAGTTTTTTCCATTGCCGGCTGCTTGCTGAAGTTTTTGGTGCCTGTTCCCAAAGACTGGACTATTAAACGGACATCATGAACGGGCAACAATATACCTGCATCAATCACTTCAATTGCCATCTTATTGCTCTCACAGAAACAATTAATCGCGGCTCCACCATTTAAAAAATTAAGCACCATCTGTTGAGTCACGGCTGGAGGAGCGATGCTGACATCTTCTTCAGCAATACCGTGATCACCGGCAAAAATCAGCATGGTCGGATGGTTAATTATAATTTTATTATTACCCAGAACCAGAACCAGAGCCAGTTGTTTTGCCAGATTTTCCAACTGGCCTAAGGCACCTGGAGGTTTGGTTTTTTGATCAATGATCTGTTGAATGTCTTTTTCCTTATGTCTATTGACAGCTGAAATATCAAACATAAATTATTATTTCCCTGCAGGTTGAATTAATTCACACACTTCCTTAATACCGGATAGAATTCTTGGCGTATGTCTGACTAAATGATCCGGGTTGACACTATAAAGTCGTTTATTTTTAACCGCCGATAAATAGGGCCATTGCTGCCAGCGCTTCAGCCATAATCCAGACTGCTTAGCCATACCGGTTGCAATAATAATTTCAGGGTTAGATTTTAAGACCGATTCAATATCCGGTGAATAGGTTAAGCTTGCGGCCTGAGAAAAAATATTATGCCCCCCGCAAAAACTGATTACTTTTGAAATTAAATGTTTATCGTTAATACTCATCAGCGGATTATTCCAGATTTGAATAAAAGTCGTTTTCTTCTTATTTAAGTTCAGTGGTGTATATTGTTTTTTTAAAGCATTTAATTGTCTGATAAATTCATCAGTATTTTTTTGTGCAATAGTATCACTTCCCATTAACTTACCAAGCTTTTTAATTGTCTCTGGTATGTCATTGAAATGTAAAGGTTCACTGATATAAATATTTAGTCCAAACTTTTGCAGCTGAGCAATTTGATTGACTGGATTACCACTTTTCCAGGCAATAATAAGATCCGGCTTTATTTGTAATATTTGTTCTATATCCAAGGCGTCATAATTGCCTATACGTGGTAATTGTTTTGCCTGTTCAGGAAAATCGCTATAGCTTACAGCTGCTTTTATTTTATCAGAGCCGCCTGCGGCGTAGATAAGCTCAGTCAATCCGGGAGACAAACTGATCACTATTTGAGCAGGTTTTTCCAGTGACACTAATTGACCGGTATCATCAATAACCTCTATTTGCGCATAAGAATAACTGCTCATTATCAGGAAAAACAAATATACTGCACCAGGGGGGGGAGTCAAATGATAAAATACTTTCTTTATTATAAGTTCGGATGTGCATGTCATTTGACTCCGATCCCTTCTGACTCAAGCACCGGACTAAAAAAAGTGTCATTTTTTCCATTGCCTGCTTGCTGAATTTTACAGTCATAAAGACGACTGAGATTATCTTTTGTCAGAATTTGTTGGGTGTCACCAGCTAACCACTCACCTTTATTAAATAACAATAAGATGTGATCACAAAAACGCCAGGCAAGATTAGGATCATGAATCACCATAATGCCGCATTGACCGGAGTTTTTAAATTGATTGCTCAGTAGTGTTAATATATCCATTTGTGCTTTAAGATCCAGATGATTGACCGGCTCATCCAGTAAATAATAATCTGGATTCTGTGTCAGCAGGGTGGCCAGATTGACACGGCGTTTTTCTCCGCCTGAAAGTGTACTTAAGGCGCGCTGAGATAATTTCTCCAGTCCTGCTCTTTTTAAAGCCTGCAGTGCCAGTTGTTCATCATGAGTATCTTCAATCTGCCATTGATTAAGAAAGGGATGTCGACCAATCAGGGTTGCTTCCAGTACAGTTGAGGGGAAGTTATACTCATATTCCTGCAGCATAATACCTGTTTTCTGTGCCAGTTCAAGACGCTTGTAGGAATAAATACTTTGATTATTGAGTTGAATACACATATTTTTATCATTTTCTGTATCAACTTCATGAAGACCAATTAAACTTTTTAATAAGGTGGTTTTTCCAACCCCGTTAATGCCCATAATGCCCCAGAATTCTCCGGGATTAAAGCTGATCTTTAAATCTTTACAGATAACTTTATCGGCAATTGAAAGCCTGAGATGTCGGCATTGCAGGGACATTATGTACTCTTTTTCAGAAGATATAGAAATAATGGAACGCCGATTAAGGCAGTTAAAATTCCAACAGGCAATTGCTGTGGTGATAGTATTGTTCTGGCCAGTGTATCTGCAATGATTAATAATGCTCCCCCGGTTAATGCACTGGCCGGCAATAGGTAACGATGATCAGTGCCCAATACCAGTCTTACCAGATGTGGGATAACCAGACCGACAAAACCAATACTTCCAGCTAAGGTAATGGCACCTGCCGTCATTAAGGAAGATAAGAAAAAGATTTTTAATCTGAGGTTTTTGATTTGAATACCCAGACTGCCTGCCTGAAGATCACCCCAGAGCATAATATTTAATTGACGACTGATAAGCATAGAAAATATCAGACCGCACAATAATATAAGATAAGCAGGTAGTAGAGGTCTGTCATAACTTAGATCGCCCATCAGCCAGAATAACATACCATGAACCTGTTCTGCAGGGGCTATCACCAGTATAAAACTGATCATGGCTCCCCAGCCGGAAGCTAATATAATCCCGGTTAACAACAATCTTGACACTGTCCAGCTGCCGGATTGATGCGAAAATACAAACACCAGTAGAATGGAAATCAATGCGCCGATAAATGCACTGCCTGTCATAAGTAAGCTGTTTACACCCATCAACATAGCCAGTAAAGCAGCCAGAGCCGAACCACCTGAAACCCCAAGCACGTATGGGTCAGCCAGTGGATTTCTCAATAATACCTGCATCAGGACACCTGCCAGAGATAAGAGTGCACCTGCAGCAAAAGCAGCCAGAGCACGGGGCAAACGCAGTTCAAAAATCAAAGTTTGCAGCAGCGGAGAAGCAGTACCATTAAAAAGTGAAATAATATCATTTGATGAGAGCTTGCTTGAACCCGTCAGCAATGAAAAGACAAAGCTGATGAGTACAAGCAGAATAAGACAGGTCAAAAATAAAAATTTGTTGTTTATTAACATAAGATAATGGGTAGGGGGTCGGAGTCAAATGTTATGTACTGCCTGATGTTAATATAAGTTATAATATTTAATACCATTTGGCTCCGCCCCCTTGGGAATAGCAATCCATGAAGAGAAAGATTACATTTGATAATGAATAGAAGCAAAAGCAAAGCGATCGGGTTGTTTGTAGTCAAAACCACCTTGCTGAGTTAAGACATAGTCTTTATCCAGAAGATTATCAATCTTTGCCTTTACTGTCCAATGCTTGTTAAATCGCCATGCGCTGCGAATATTGAGCAAGCCAAAACCTGCCAGTCGTTCCTGTTCATCAACTTTATTATATCTTTCTGAACTGGCAATTATTGAGGCACCATAACTTAATTGTCCTGAACTTTTATCCACAGAAATATTAATATTTCTCTTACTTCTGCGTGCCAGTATTTTTCCGCTTTCCTGATCAAGCGGGTTGACAAATGAAACATTGGCAGTTACTTCAAAACCCAATATTTCACTATTAACCGTTAATTCAAAGCCGTCTATACTGGCCTTAGATACATTTTCCATCATACTGACATCTGGATATGAATCAACGTAGGTGATTAAATTATCCACTTCAGTATCAAAATAGTGAGCGCTCCAGAGTGTTTTTCCTGTTGTGATTTCTACCCCAAAATCAAAGCTTGATGATTCTTCCGGTTTAAGATCAGGATTACCCTTGAAGAAAAAATCTGCCGGCCAGTACAAATCGTTAAAAGAGGGGGCTTTAAACGCAGTTCCATAGGAAGTCGTCACACGAACCGCATCATCCAATGCAAAGCCGGTCGCAAAACTCCAGGTGTTATGTGTACCGAAGGATTCATTGTCATCACTTCTAACAGAGACTTGCGTATCAAAAATATCACCATAGTATAGATACTGACCATAAATGGCTTTATTCCAGCGGCTATCTTCGCTAAAGTCCGTTGAACTATCCACTTTGTCATTTTTATAATCAATACCAATCGTCATTAAATCGCTATCACGCAGAACAAAGTCATTTTGCCAATTGAGTAGATCGGTTCTGGTATTAAAATGACTCTTTGCATCGGTATAATAAATATTTCCTGCTGGAAGTTTGTGCAGATAGTTATATTGCTTATCATAGCTTCTGCTGAGCTGCAGCTGACTTTGCCAAATCTCATTAATGGCATAATCCAGAGTACCGCTAAAAACCTGCTCTGTAAAGTCCAGATGAGTTGTCTCAGTTGCATAACCATCAAACTCAGATTCACCCTGACTACGTAAGTAAAATCCTGAAAGTTCCAAATCTGAAGTTATGCTATGACTGGCATTTAATGTCATAGAATAATTTTCATAGCCATCATCATCCTTATCAGCCGTATTAATCATGCCATAGGAATCACGCCCAAAAAAATCATAGCCATCTGTATCCAAAATGGATATGCCAGCACTAAAAGAAGTTGTTTTGCTGCCTGTAGAATAACTACCGGTTAATTCCCTGGTATTATCAGAACCATAGCCGATACTGGCTGATATTTTTTCCTGTTTGTTTTTGGTGGTAAAAAGTTGAACAACACCACCAATGGCATCAGATCCATATAAACTGGAACGCGGTCCACGTACAACTTCAATACGTTCAATCTGTGCTAATGGTATAAATTCAATAGTCATAGATCCTGATGTTGCAGAACGAACCGGTACGCCATCAATGAGATACAGCACATGATCAATATTGGTTCCACGAATGGAAATTCCGGAGGTACTGCCCATACCGCCATTGCTGGTAAAATTTACCCCCGGAGCTGTTCGCAATACATCAATTAAAGAACTTGCCTGACTGCGTTCAATATCTTCTCTGGTGATAATAGTGACCGGTGCAATTGTTTCATCAACTGTATTGGCTGTTCTTGTGGCAGTCACTACAATTTGAGGTAAATCTGAATTCATAGAAGAACTGTATTCTGGCGGAATACTTTCTGCGTAAGAAAGTATTGAATATAAAAAAAGGCTCAGTATTGAAGTTATACTGACAAAATGAGATTGATTAGACATAGAATTTCCTTAGTACACACACCCCGTGTACAAATAATGAGATTAAATGCATGGGAATGAGTAAAGAAGGAACTATGAGTCTGAGATATATCAATAAGATCGATAGCCCGCTTCAACCACTGCCCACCGCATGGTTAAGGTCATTCTCCTGGTCGGTCTCCGGGCTTATGAAGAAATACGCCTTAAATCAAAAGCGTAATTATCGATAGTTCCTTCCCATATTCTTTACACTCATCATAGATGATAGAATACAGTGGATTCCACTATCGTACATTCAATTACCGTTGCGGGGGCAGCATTGGAATTTAACCAATTTCCCTGTTTTTTCTATTCTGAACAAATTAAGAATAAGAATAAAACACCACAAGAATAGCGCCATATTCTATGAATCAAATGTGGGCTTGTCAAGAATCTTTTGTGCTCTGATGGTTGTGCAGATTTTTATTATCTATACATTGAAGCTGGTAGAAAAGTTTAGTAACATTAGCTTTTAAGCTGGAAAATGATTTGATGATATTTCTACTGGAAGAATATCAAAGCAGCAACGTTACGATATTCACCGGTTAATATATTAAAGGTTCTACAAGCTGCCCCGGTATCCATGAAATCAATGGGTAATTTATTTTTTGTAATATATTTAAATAGTTCTTTTTCCGGAAAGCAGGGGATAGAGCCGGTACCAATAAGATAAATGTCGGCATTATGTTCCAGTAATCTTGTTATGCTGTTCTGATCAAAGTCCATGAACTGTGCGGGAAGGTTAGTGTTATCCAGTTTATCTTTATAGATTATTGTTGTGCTGGAAATTTGAACTAATGTATCTTCAATAGATTGATTAGAGTGAATACTATGGTCAGGTTTTATAAGACTGGCCGATTGTTTGTCATAAGAATGAAAAGAATATGAGTTTTCAATAGTTTCTAGTTGTAACATAATTTTAACTGCTTTGTTTTGAATTGACTGGTTTGAGCTGCTTGATTTTTAGCATTATATCAATATTAATATAATTTTTTCGATATAATTTTTTATGAGATTTTCTTTATGAGGTGTTGTTTTGAACGATGACTTTCAGCGTATTAAACGCTTACCACCCTATGTTTTTAATATTGTTAATGCATTAAAAGCAGAGGCGCGAGCCCGTGGTGAGGACATTATTGACTTTGGTATGGGTAATCCGGATCAACCGACACCTAAACATATTGTTGATAAAATGGTTGAAGCAACCCAACGTAACGATACCCACCGTTATTCAATGTCTCGCGGCGTTCCCCGTTTACGTAAAGCCATTTGCAACTGGTATAAACGTAGTTATGATGTTGATCTGGATCCGGAATCAGAAGCGATTGTCACGATAGGTTCTAAGGAAGGATTGGCTCATCTTGCTCTGGCCACCGTGGGACCGGGTGATGCTGTGTTGGTTCCTAATCCTTCTTATCCTATTCATCCCTATGGTTTTGTGATTGCCGGTGCAGATATTCGTCATGTACCCATGACACCGGATATTGATTTTTTTGCAGAATTGGAAAATGCGATTAAGAACTCCTGGCCAAAGCCAAAGATGCTGGTACTTAATTTCCCCGGTAATCCAACCACGCATTGTGTGGAATTAGATTTCTTTGAAAAAGTAGTTAAAATTGCAAAAGAGCATAAAATATGGGTGGTTCATGATATCGCTTATGCTGAAATTGTTTTTGATGGTTACAAAGCACCTTCAATACTGCAAGTACCCGGAGCAAAAGAAATTGCTGTTGAATTTTATTCATTATCAAAAACTTATAATATGCCGGGCTGGCGGGTTGGTTTTATGTGTGGGAATCCCACGCTTGTTGCCGCACTGACACGAATGAAGTCCTATCTTGATTACGGCATGTTTACGCCCATTCAGGTTGCTGCGATTCATGCATTAGATGGTCCTCAGGAATGTGTCGAACAAATTCGTGCCATGTATCAGGATAGACGAGATGTTCTCTGTTCAGGTCTGGACTCAATAGGCTGGGATGTTGAAAAACCCAAGGCAACCATGTTTGTCTGGGCACCGATACCTCTGGAATATAAGGCCATGGGATCGCTTGAATTCTCAAAGAAACTATTAATTGATGCTAAGGTTGCCGTTTCACCGGGGGTTGGTTTTGGTGAATATGGCGATGATCATGTGCGTTTTAGTTTAATTGAAAATGAACACCGTACTCGCCAGGCTTTGCGCTGCTTAAAAGATATGTTTAAAAAAGATAAAGTTGGGGTTTTTGCTTCATAATTGCTATAATGCCGCGCAAATAAATTAATGTTTAAATGGAGAATCAATTGAAACCGGTTAAGGTTGGATTATTAGGATTAGGTACTGTTGGCGGTGGTACTGTCAATGTATTACAACGCAATGCAGAAGAAATTTCTCGTCGAGCTGGTCGTGGTATTGTGATCAGCCACGCATCAGCAAGGGATATTAACAAGCCCCGTATTTGCAAAACTGATGGTATTAAATTAACTGAAAATCCAATTGGAGTAGTTACTGATCCGGAGGTCTCAATTGTTGTTGAACTCATTGGCGGAGTTACACTGGCAAGAGAACTGGTACTCAAGGCGATTGCCAATGGCAAACATGTTGTTACTGCCAATAAAGCACTCATTGCTAAACATGGTAATGAAATCTTTTCTGCCGCTCAGAAAAAAGGCGTAATGGTTGCTTTTGAAGCTGCAGTTGCCGGTGGTATTCCTATTATTAAGGCGATTAGGGAAGGACTGACTGGAAATAATATTGAATGGCTTGCCGGTATTATCAATGGAACAGGTAATTTTATATTAACAGAAATGCGTGATAAGCAGCGTGATTTTAATTCAGTGCTGGCAGAAGCGCAGCGTCTTGGCTATGCAGAAGCTGATCCGACATTTGATGTGGAAGGTATTGATGCTGCACATAAATTGACAATTCTGGCTTCCATTGCTTTCGGAATTCCCCTGCAATTTGAAAAAGCTTATACCGAAGGGATCAGTAAAATTACCAGAGAAGATGTGGATTATGCCACTGAACTGGGATTCAGTATTAAACATCTTGGTGTTAGCCGTCGTACTAAAAATGGAATTGAACTGCGGGTTCATCCTACCCTGATTCCAAAACGTTGTCTGATTGCCAATGTTGACGGTGTTATGAATGCGGTTCTGGTTGAAGGTGATGCTGTGGGTTCTACACTCTATTATGGGGCAGGGGCAGGAGCAGAACCCACAGCGTCTGCTGTTGTTGCAGATATTGTGGATGTGGTTCGTGTACTGACCACCGATCCTGAAAACAGAGTACCGCATTTAGCCTTTCAGCCTGAATCATTATCTGATACACCGATATTAGCTATTGATGAAGTTGAAACTGCTTATTATTTACGTATTGCAGCTTCTGACGAAACCGGTGTATTAGCCAATATTACCAGCATTCTTGCCGAAAATAATATTAGTATTGATTCTATGCTGCAAAAGGAGCATGGCAGCGATAATAAGTCTACCATTATTATTATTACTCATACGACTATTGAAAAAAATATGAATACTGCTTTGCAAAAAATTCATGCTCTGGATGTGGTTGATGGTGATGTTACCCGTATCCGCCTGGAACACCTGGATGCAGATTAGGGTTCCATCAACCTGATAAATTTATGTCAGATAAACAAGTTTCATTAATAGTACCGGATCTCTTTGATCCGGTGCCTGATCTTAAACAACTACCCGCTTCTGAATTACCTGAATTAACTGCTTTTTCTACTTTATTGTCACGTGGAACACTGACAAAAAAAATTATCCCCTACAATGATTATTACAGCTGCCTGTTTAATGAATTAGGTTATTCTCATCAGAACAATGCGACTCAATTACCTATTGCAGGGTTTTCCTATCTATTTGATATAAAAACTTCTACCACAAAGCATTGCCTGAAAAAAAATGTCTGGATAATGCGGGCTGACCCTTGTTTTATGGCTCCGGACAGAGATCAATTGCTATTGGCTGAAACAAAAATAAGTATTTCACAGGATGAAGCTGAACAACTTGTTTCTGAAATTAACCAATTTTATCAAGATATTGCGGAAGAATATTTTTGGCAATTAGTGTTTATCTCCCCGCAACGCTGGTATATTGTCTCTGACAAAGCTATTAATCTCCATTCAACAGCACCTGAAAAGGTCTTAATGCAGCCGCTTAAATCCTTTCTTTATAGCGGGGAAGACAGTCAGCACTGGATTAACCTGTCTAATGAATTTCAAATGATACTGCATCAGAGTTCTGTTAACAAAGAGCGTCAGAAACAAGGAAAAATTCCTGTCAATAGTATCTGGTTCTGGGGAGCGGGGGAGTCTATTGATAATATCGATAATGTGCAGAATGAACAATCAAATGTATTAATTTATACGGATAATATCATTGCCAAAGGTTTGTGTCAGTTGAACCATTATTCTTATGCTGATTTAAGCGGCGGCTATTTATTATCAGAACAGCAGCATGTTATTTATATTATTGATGATTTTATGCAGGCTGCACAAAACAGGGATATATTCAGCCGGGTTGGTTTATTACAACAATTTGAAAAACAGTATTTAGAACCACTACTGAAAGATATCAAATCAGGCAAAATTACTGAAGTTCAATTAATATCCCCGACAGGAAAAAGACTGCTGTTTACAAAGAAATTAATTAAGCGCTGGTGGAAAAGAATAAAACCTTATCACACATTCTTGTAGATTTAGCTGAGTTTTTTAGGTATATAGCACACCTACTTCAACCCGACTTTTTTACCTGATAAAGCGCTCTGTCAGCATTGGAAATCAGCTCTCTAACTGAACTTTATTAAAGATTACTTTATAAAATTTATATATCACGTATATAAAAAATATGTCATCATTTGTTAATTATTGCTACTATAGCCATTTTTGGAGAAATTTTGGTGGATTTTATTATTTTACTTGAAATAGTCCTTTTTATTATATTATTGGGCTTGTCCGGTTTTTTTTCCAGTTCAGAGACAGCGCTATTCTCTCTGGATAGCGTCCATCTTGAACAGATGAAAAAAGATAATAACCCTAATGCAAGCCTGATTGAAAAACTACTTTCTGAACCACGACGTTTAATTGTGACTATTTTAATTGGCAACGAATTTGTCAATGTCACTGCTTCTGTTATTTCCACTTCCATGATTATTCAACTTTTTGGTGCAGAAAATAAGCTCTATAATCTGTTTATTATGGTTCCCATTCTATTAATTTTTGGTGAAATCACCCCCAAGACTCTGGCTATTCGCAATAGAGTTGCTTTTGCCGGTTTTGAAAGCCGTCCCATTGAAATTTTTTCACGTATGATCACACCACTACGCTGGGTAGTAAGACATGTTTCAGATTTTTTTATCACCATGCTGATTGGAAAAGAGCGATCCCGGGGTAATCTGGTCACAGAAGATATGGTCAGAACCTTAGCACAGGACGCTGTCGGCAAGGGCGCACTGGATCAACATGAAGCGGGGTTTATTGAAAGGATCTTTGAATTTGGCAATAAAAAACTTGAAGATATGTTAACGCCCCGATCGGATATTACTTTTATTCCCTTTGATACCCCAATATTAAAGATAGTGGAAACTCAACGGCAAACCAAACAATCACGCTTTCCTGTTTATAATGAGCATAGGGATGATATTATCGGTATTCTGCATGCCAGGGATCTTTTAGATATAGATTTTGGTGATTTTGATAAAGAGCAAAAAGCTTTGCTGAAAATATTAAGAAAACCCTATTTTGTCCCTGAATCCAAATCTGCAATTGAACTTTTTGGTAATTTTAGAAAAAATAAACGATCTTTTGCTCTTACTGTTGATGAGTACGGAGGTATAACAGGTCTGGTCACAATGGAAGATCTGCTGGAATGCATTTTTGGTGATATTCCCAGTCCATCAGATAAACTGGAACAGGTACAGGTTCAGAAAATAGATAATAATCGTTATTTATTACATGGCACACTTTCACTGGATGAATTTAATGACTATTTTAATAGTATGCTCAGTGAAAGTAATATGGAAACAGTAGCCGGCTTTGTATTACATGCTTTTGGAGAACTGCCTGACAGAGGTGAAATAATAGATATTCAAGACTTTAGATTTAGTGTTTTAAATGTGGTTAGAAACAGAATTGAAGAACTGCAGGTAGAAAAACTGAGCAACTCAATGACGAATGAGGAGGAAATTATATCTGACAATAGCCCTCTTGCACATTGTGATGAGCTAATAGACACAGTAATCGAAGCCGATGATTTTGATCGTCCTGAAAAATCTGACAAGGAGAGTAACTAACAATGGAAGTTTCTACTACCTTATTGATTATTTTTCTTTGTCTCTTACTGGAAGGTTTTTTCTCCGGTTCTGAAATGGCGATTGTCAGTGCAGATCAGCTAAAGTTAAGACATAGAGCCGCAAAGGGATCCAGGGGGGCAAAACTGGCTTTAAAAATGTTGGAAAATCCGGAATGGTTATTATCAATTACTTTGATAGGGACTAATATTTCTGTTGTAACCAATACGACGATGGCTGCAGCTTTAATGATTCACCTGTTTGGTGAAAATGGCAGCTGGCTGGCTGTTGTTCTGATTGCTCCCCTGATATGGGTTTTTGGGGAAATTGTACCAAAAAGTATTTTTCAGCAACGTGCCGATGTCATCACACCTTATATTATCTTTATTTTATATTACTGTTCTATCCTTTTTTATCCTATATTAGCTGTCTTTAGTTTTTTAACCCGACAACTGGCTAAATTATCAGGTGGAAATAATCAAAACCCTTTTACTCTGCGTGAAGAAATTGTCACCATGCTGCAAATGCCGGCGGTTTCTGCAGGTGATATACAGCCGGTAGAACAAAACATGATCAGAAGAATGTTTAATTTTTCTGAAACAACCGTCAAAGAGATTATGCTGCCCCTGATTGATGTTAGTGCCGTTGAAAAAGGAATTAGCTGTGGAGATGCAAAACAGATTTCAGTGGAAAAATCCCATATCCGTTTGCCGGTTTATGATCAGCGTATTGATAAAATTATTGGTGTTTTAAATACACTGGATTTAATTAATATTGATCCTGAAACACCGATTACTGAATTTATTCAGCCCGCATTTTACGTACCTGCACTAAAAAGCATCAAAGATCTGATGTTTGAACTTAGAAGCGCTGGAATAGTTGTCGCCATAGTGGTGGATGAATTTGGCGGAGCAGAAGGAATTGTTGCTCTTGAAGATATTATGGAGGAAGTTGTAGAAGATCTGGAGGATGAATATGACAGCCATCATGAAGATCAGGATCAGTTTATTCGTTGTATGGGAGAGAGGGATTATATTGTCAATGCAAGGATAGAGCTGGACGTATTATGCGAACAATTAGACATCAATATTCCTATCGGAAAATATACTACACTGGCTGGATTTATTGTTCATAAAACACATTCTATACCCAAAGAAGGTGTTGAAATTACACAAAACAATCTGCTTTTAACCGTACACAAGAGTTCTGCTCAAGCTGTACTTGAGGTTAAAATTAGTTGGTAATTTTTTATAATGGTTTATAATCGTCCCCTTTTTTATCAGCGGAAAATATCTCAAAAATGCTTAAATCAATTATTCAGCGCATTGCTGAAGAACTATCAGTACATGAATCTCAGGTAGAAGCGACAATCACCTTATTAGATGGCGGTGATACTGTCCCTTTTATTGCTCGCTATCGTAAGGAAGTAACCGCTAGTCTGGATGATACTCAACTCAGGTTGCTGGATGAAAGGCTGATTTATCTACGTGATCTGGATGAGCGTAGAGAAGTGATTATTAAAACTATTGCAGAACAGGGAAAGTTGACTGAACAACTCAAGTCAACTCTTTATGAGGCAGAAACTAAAACACGCCTCGAAGATCTCTATAAGCCCTATAAAATTAAACGTCAGACGAAAGCACAGATTGCACGTGAAGCAGGTTTAGAAGCATTGGCTCAATCTTTATTAGATGATCCACAACTTAAGCCGGAGCTGGAAGCTGAAAAATATATTAATAGTGATAAAGCCATTACAAGCTGTAAAGAAGCATTAGATGGTGCCAAACAGATCCTGATGGAAAGATTTGCAGAAAACCCCGAGCTGATTGGTAATTTACGAGAATATCTCTGGAATAATGGTGTTATGGTTTCCAGGGTTGTTAAAGGACAGGAAGAGAGCGGCAGTAAATTTTCTGATTATTTTGATACTAAAGAAAATCTTTACAAAATGCCTTCTCATCGTATTCTTGCATTATTTCGAGGTCGCAAAGAAGGTTTTCTTTCTATTAATACAGAGATTGAAGAAAATGATTTGAAACCTGCCCAACTTTGCACTATGGAATATAAAATTGCACAATTTTATGCTATAGAAAATCATGATAGATTTGCTGACGCATGGCTGATGGAGGTAGTGAAATGGACCTGGCGTATTAAAATAAAAGTTTCTTTAGATATGGATATTAAGAAACGTCTTAGAGAAATTGCGGAAGCCGCCGCAATTGATGTGTTTGGTGATAATCTGAAAGATTTATTATTGGCGGCTCCAGCCGGTCAGAAAGTGACTCTTGGTTTAGATCCGGGTCTAAGAACAGGGGTTAAGGTCGTTGTGGTTGATGAAACAGGAAAATTTCTGGAAGATTCTACTATTTATCCTCATGCGCCTAAAAGGCAGTGGGATCAATCTATCCATGTACTGGCAGCTCTGGCACAAAAATATCAGGTTAAATTAATCAGTATCGGCAATGGTACTGCATCACGGGAGACGGATAAGCTGGCAGCTGATCTGATTAAGCAGTATCCACGACTCGGGATGAATAAAATTATGGTTTCTGAAGCGGGAGCCTCAGTTTATTCTGCCTCGGAACTGGCAGCAAAAGAATTCCCTGATTTGGATGTGTCACTACGTGGAGCAGTTTCAATTGCCAGACGTTTGCAGGATCCCTTGGCTGAATTAGTCAAAATTGATCCAAAATCAATTGGCGTAGGGCAGTATCAACATGATGTCAGTCAGGTACAACTCAGTCGTAAGCTGAATGTCATCATTGAAGATTGTGTAAATGGTGTCGGGGTTGACATCAATACAGCTTCTATTCCATTACTGGAGCAAGTATCCGGTTTAAGTACCACAATTGCTGCTAATATAGTCAGTTACCGTGAACAACATGGTGCTTTTAAAAACCGTAAACAATTAATGAAAGTTCCCAGGCTGGGTGAAAAGGCATTTGAACAATCAGCCGGATTTTTAAGAGTGATGAATGGTGATAATCCTCTTGATGCATCAGCTGTTCACCCGGAAACTTATCAATTGGTTGAAAAAATTGCATTGCGGAAAAATCGGGATATCAGAAAATTAATTGGTGATACACAATTTCTTAAATCATTGAATCCTGCCGATTATACTGATGAAAAGTTTGGTGTGTTGACCATCAGGGACATTGTCCAGGAACTTGAAAAACCAGGTCGTGATCCACGTCCTGAATTTAAAACTGCTGAATTTAAAGACGGTATTGAAGCTCCAAAGGATTTAAAACCTGAAATGTTATTGCAGGGTGTTGTCACTAATGTGACTAATTTTGGTGCCTTTGTTGATATTGGTGTTCACCAGGATGGTCTGGTTCATATATCACAATTAGCAGATAAATTTGTTAAAGATCCCCGTGACATAGTAAAAGCAGGGGATATTGTGACAATAAAAGTTGTTGAAGTTGATTTAAAAAGAAATAGAATCGCTTTGACTATGCGTTTAAGTGAAAAAGTTGAAGCACCGAAAAAGACCATCGCTGAGCCAATTAAAAATAAAATGCATAAAAAAATAGCCAAACAGCCAGCCCCTGAAAATAATGCTATGGCAGCAGCCTTTGCTAAACTAAAATAGTTAATTACACTTTATTACTTGCTTTCATTTTTAACATACTTTAGAATAACCAACAAATTCACTAAGGTATTATTTTTTACTTTATTCTTTAAAAGAACTATCCATAGGAGAAATGGACAATGAGCGTATTAGTTGGCAAAGCAGCACCCGATTTCACAGCAAATGCAGTAATGGCTGATGGCGAAATAAAAGCAGATTTTAATTTTGCTGAACACATTAAGGGAAAATATGCAGTATTATTCTTTTACCCGCTGGATTTCACTTTTGTTTGCCCATCAGAACTGATTGCTTTTGATCACCGTATTGAAGAATTCACTTCACGTGGTGTTGAAGTGATTGGCTGTTCAACAGATTCACACTTTACTCATAAAGCGTGGAGAAGTACTGCAATCAACAATGGCGGTATTGGTGAAGTTAAATATCCTCTGGTTGCTGATTTAAAACAATCTATTTGTAATGACTATGATGTTGAAGTTGGCGGCGGTGTCGGAGATGATGGCGCTTATAATCGTGGTGCAGGTATTGCCTACCGTGCTTCATTTTTAATCGATAAAGATGGTGTTGTACGTCACCAGGTAGTTAATGACCTGCCTCTGGGTCGTAATATTGATGAAATGTTACGTATGATTGATGCACTGCAGTTCACTGAAGAACATGGTGAAGTTTGTCCGGCAGGTTGGAATAAAGGCGATAAGGGTATGACTGCAACAACAGAAGGTGTTGCTGATTATCTGGCTGACGAAGCTGATCAACTATAACACGAAAATAAGTTACGAAAATCGATATTATTTTCTTCTAAGCACAGCTCATGTGCTTAAGAAAAGTTAAAAGTTAAGGGCTGAGTCATATTGATTCAGCCCTTTTTTTATGTTGCAGCAAAATAGATTAAAATTTTTTTACGAGTATTGGTTTTTTTTGCTGAAACGTATATCCTGAAAGGGTATACTAGACGATTATTTTAAAAGTTAGCTATACGGGAGTTAGAAAGTGGAATTATCAGGTTCCGAGATTATTGCACAATTTCTCAAAGATGAGGGTGTTGAATATCTGTTTGGTTATCCGGGTGGTGCCGTACTGCATATTTATGATGCATTATTTCAGGCAGACTCAGTCAAACATATATTAACACGTCATGAACAGGCTGCTGTACATGCAGCTGATGGATATTCACGTTCGTCGGGAAAGACAGGTGTGGCTCTGGTAACTTCCGGTCCGGGGATGACCAATGCAGTAACCGGTATTGCAACGGCTTATTCAGATTCAATTCCAATGGTGGTTTTGACGGGACAGGTTCCCACCGCCTTTATTGGCAGCGATGCATTCCAGGAGGTCGATTCTGTTGGTATTTCACGCCCTTGTGTTAAACATAATTTTTTGGTTAAGGATGTTAAAGATCTCGCTGAAACACTGAAAAAAGCATTTTACGTCGCCTCAACCGGACGTCCCGGTCCTGTTGTGGTTGATATACCCAAGGATATAACTGATCCGAATATAAAGATACCCTATACTTATTTGCAGTCTATTAGTATGCGTTCTTATAATCCGGTCACCAAGGGGCATCCTTATCAAATAAAGAAAGCTTTAAAATTAATTGCACAGGCAAAGAAACCTGTTGTCTATACCGGTGGTGGTGTGATACTTTCTAATGCATCTCAATCATTAACTTCTCTGGTGCAGCGTCTTAATCTGCCTATTACCAGTACTTTAATGGGCTTAGGTGCTTATCCGGGAACCGATGAACAATTTTTAGGCATGCTGGGTATGCATGGTACCTATGAATCCAATATGGCAATGCATGATACGGATGTGTTAATTGCAATTGGTGCCCGCTTTGATGATAGAGTGACAGGACATCTTGAACAATTTTGCCCCGATGCAAAAATTATCCACATTGATATTGATCCGGCATCAATTTCAAAGACAGTCAAAGTTCATGTACCTATAGTGGGTGATGTTGATGATGTACTGACCAGTATGCTTGAAATGCTTAAGAACAATGAAAGTAATACAGATGAAGAAGCTTTAAAGTCGTGGTGGAAACAAATTAATCAATGGCGTAAGAAAAATTGTCTGCGTTATAATAAGAAAACAAAAACGATTAAGCCGCAATATGTGGTTGAGAAATTGTATGATGTCACTCAGGGTGAAGCTTTTATCACTTCAGATGTAGGACAGCATCAAATGTTTGCCGCACAATATTATAAATTTGATAAACCCAGACAATGGATCAATTCCGGTGGTCTGGGAACCATGGGCTTTGGCCTGCCGGCAGCGGTTGGTGTACAATTGGCTAATCCTGGTAAAACGGTCGCCTGTATCACCGGAGACGGTAGTATTCAGATGAATATTCAGGAGTTAGCAACCTGTCTGCAGTTTCACCTGCCCATTAAAATTATTAATCTGAATAACCGCTTTTTAGGTATGGTGAGACAATGGCAGGAGTTTTTCTATGAAGGTCGTTATGCCATGACCTATATGGATTCAATACCTGATTTTGTTAAGCTGGCAGAAAGTTATGGTCATGTTGGTATAAAAGTAGAACAAACCAGCGATGTTGATGATGCTTTAAAAGAAGCATTTGCTATGAAAGACAAACTGGTTTTTGTTGATGTTATTATCAATCGTGAAGAAAATGTTTATCCTATGATTGTGGCCGGCAAGGGACATCATGAGATGCAATTGGCACCTGACAGTGAACTGGTTTAATAGATAAAGGAAAAGGATATAAATAATGCGTCATATTATTTCTATTTTATTAGAAAATGAATCAGGAGCTTTGTCTCGTGTAGCCGGTCTTTTTTCAGCCAGAGCTTATAATATTGAATCTTTAACGGTTGCACCGACTGAAGATCCAACTCTGTCTCGTATGACTCTAGTCACCCGGGGTTCTGATGAAATTATTGAACAAATTACCAAACAGCTCAATAAATTAATTGATGTGGTCAAGCTAAATGATTTAAATGAAAATGGTGTTAAACATATTGAACGTGAAATGATGCTCATCAAATTAAAGGCTCCTATGCCGACTCGTGATGAAATTATGCGTTTAAATGATATTTTTCGCGGCAATGTTATTGATGTCAGTGAAGATTCCTATACCATTGAACTCACTGGTACCAGTGATAAGCTGGATGCGTTCATCGCTTTATTTGAATGTGACAGTATTTTAGAGACAGTACGTTCCGGTGTGATGGGTATTTCACGCGGGCACTCTGCATTACATGTGTAAGACATAAACAGGGTTCGGAGTCAAATGGCATTCAATGATGAATTTAATATTTATCAGTCGATATGCCATTTGACTGCGACCCAAAATAGTAAAACTTTTTGGACAATATAAGGATAAGGTTGGATAATGAATATATTTTACGATAAGGATTGTGATCTTTCTATCATCAAAGGCATGAAAGTAACCATCGTTGGTTATGGTTCACAAGGTAATGCCCATGCTAATAATCTTAAGGATTCTGGTGTTGATGTCACTGTTGCCTTACGTCCGGGATCAACATCAGCAGCTAAGGCGGAAGCGTCCGGTCTGACAGTTAAAACTGCTGCAGAAGCTGTAAAAGAAGCTGACTTAGTCATGATCCTGACTCCTGATGAGTTTCAGTCTCAATTATACAAAAATGATATTGAACCTAATATCAAGCAGGGTTCAACTTTGGCTTTTGCTCATGGTTTTAGTATTCATTATAACCAGATTATACCTCGTGCCGATTTAGATGTGATTATGATTGCCCCTAAAGCTCCAGGACATACAGTACGTTCTGAATTTGTTAAAGGCGGTGGTATTCCTGATCTGATTGCAATTTATCAGAATTCATCAGGTAAAGCCAAAGATGTGGCCTTATCATATGCTTCTGGTGTTGGCGGTGGTCGTACCGGTATTATTGAAACAACATTTAAAGACGAAACTGAAACTGACCTGTTTGGTGAACAGGCTGTTCTTTGTGGTGGTGCTGTTGAGCTGGTTAAAGCCGGTTTTGAAACTTTAACAGAAGCAGGTTATGCACCTGAAATGGCCTATTTTGAATGTCTGCATGAATTGAAGTTGATTGTTGATCTGATGTATGAGGGCGGTATTGCCAATATGAATTATTCGATTTCGAATAATGCTGAATATGGCGAATATGTAACAGGACCTAAAGTCATTAATGATGAAAGCCGCAGAGCAATGAAAGAAGCTCTGAATAATATTCAAAATGGTAAATATGCAAAACGTTTTATTATGGAAGGGCAAACCAACTACCCTGAAATGACAGCATGGCGTCGTAATAATGCTGCACATCAGATTGAGGTTGTAGGTGGTAAACTTCGTGAAATGATGCCCTGGATCACTGAAAATGCCTTGGTAGACAAGAATAAAAACTAACTTTAGGGCTGCCCTTAGTTTTTATCCTGTTTTATTTTGTAAGGGGGCGGAGTCAAATGGAATGACTACAGATTTTTTTAATTCCGTAATCTTTCCATTTGACTCCAACCCCTTTTAAATTGTATACAATATAAGAGCTGTCAAAAAAGTTATGGCTAATGAAAAAAATTTGATTGAACAGGAAGCATCTGAACACGAAATTCCTAAGAAAAGAAATCGAGGTATATACTTATTACCTAATTTGTTTACAACAGGTGCCTTGTTTGGTGGTTTTTTTGCGGTAATTTCTGCTATGAACGGCCAATTTGAAGCGGCAGCCATGGCAATTTTTATTGCCATGATCCTTGATGGTCTTGATGGCCGCGTTGCGCGTATGACCCATACAGAAAGTGATTTTGGTGTTGAATATGACAGTCTTTCTGACATGGTTTCCTTTGGTGTTGCTCCTGCTCTGGTGATGTATACCTGGTCTCTGTCATCACTGGGAAAAGTCGGCTGGGTTGCTTGTTTTATTTATGTGGTCAGTGCTGCATTACGTCTTGCCCGTTTTAATACACAAGTGGGACACGCTGATAAACGCTATTTTCAGGGACTGGCCAGTCCTATTGCTGCCGGTTTTGTGGTCGGTTTTGTATGGCTATGCACGGAAAACAATTATAGTGGTATACAAATGAGCTATTTATCTTTTTTGTTAACGATAGGCAGTGGAATATTAATGGTCAGCAATGTTAAATACCGCAGCTTTAAAGATTTAGATTTAAAAAATAAAGTGCCCTTTGTCAGTATTTTAATTATGGTGTTAATCTTCACCACCATTGTTTACCAACCTTCCTTTATTTTATTCGCTATGTTTGCCCTCTATACACTGTCCGGCCCGTTTGGATATCTGCTGCGCAAAATTAATAAAGTAAAATAAAATAATATTGATATCTACTATGATAGAATAATGCTTAATACAACAGAGCATTACAACTAAAAGTGAACCAAGCCATGTCTGATAAATTAATCATTTTTGATACTACCTTGCGTGATGGAGAACAAAGTCCCGGCGCATCTATGACCAAAGACGAAAAAATTCGTATCGCTAAAATACTTGAGCGTATGAAAGTTGATATTATCGAGGCAGGATTTCCAATTGCCAGCCCCGGAGATTTTGAAGCTGTAAAGGCTGTTGCTGATAACATTACGGAAAGTACCGTATGTGGTTTGGCCAGAGCGCTTGATAAAGATATTGATAGGGCAGGGGAAGCCTTAAAAGGTGCAAACTCTTCCAGAATTCATACCTTCATTGCAACTTCACCGATACATATGGAAAAGAAACTTCGTATGTCTCCGGATCAAGTGGTTGAACAGGCAGTTGCCTCAGTTAAACGAGCCAGGCAGTATACTGATAATGTAGAATTTTCTCCTGAAGATGCGGGACGTTCTGAACTGGATTTTTTATGTCGGGTCATTGAAGCGGTGATAGATGCCGGAGCAAGAACTATTAATATTCCTGATACAGTGGGTTATAATATTCCCCATCAGTTTGGCAATCTGCTGCATAATTTATTAGCAAAAATTCCTAATTCAGATAAGGCTATTTTTTCCGTACATTGTCATAATGACCTTGGCCTGGCTGTTGCCAATTCCTTGTCAGCAGTGCTCAATGGTGCCCGTCAGGTAGAATGTACTATCAACGGTTTAGGTGAGAGAGCCGGAAATGCTTCTCTTGAAGAAGTGGTTATGGCGGTTAGAACCCGTCAGGATGTTTTTAGCTGTGATACCACATTAGATACGACACAAATTGTCCCGGCATCCAGACTGGTTTCCGGAATTACCGGTTTTCCCGTTCAACCTAATAAAGCCATTGTCGGCGCTAATGCATTTGCTCATGAATCCGGTATTCATCAGGATGGCGTATTAAAAAATCGTGAAACCTATGAAATTATGCTGGCTGAAGATGTCGGCTGGGTAGCCCAGCATATTATTTTAGGAAAACATTCCGGACGCAGTGCTTTAAAGAGTCGTTTAAAGGATTTAAATATTGAATTTGATTCGGAAGAAAGTCTTAATCAGGCCTTTGCCCGTTTTAAAGACCTGGCTGACAAGAAACATGAAATCTTTGATGATGATCTTCAGGCATTGGTTTCTGAAGCATCAGCAACAGATAAAGATGATTATATTAAACTTATTTCAATCAAAGTCTGCTCTGAAACGGGTGAAATACCCAATGCCGGTGTGACATTAAGCGTCAATGGAGTAGAACATTCTGCTACCGCAGAAGGCAGCGGACCAGTGGATGCGGCATTTAAATCAATTGAAAAAATTATCCATAGTGATTCAAAATTAATATTATATTCAGTGAATAATATTACCAGTGGAACAGATGCCCAGGGCGATGTGACTGTTCGCCTGGAAAAATCAGGACGAATAGTCAATGCCCAGGGGACTGATACCGATATTGTCATTGCATCAGCCAAATCCTATATTAATGCCTTAAATAAACTTATTCAACCTGATGAAAGAGCTCATCCTCAGTTATAATTGTAGTTAATAGCAGTAATGAATAAGAATTTAAAACAGCAATATTTAAATGAAATCGGTATCCAGACCTGGTTAATAAAATCCAGTCCGGATGATGTTATTATTGAAGAAATTGTTGATAATAGCAGCAGCTCTGATCAAGTACCCACTTTGGAACAAGTTGACAATATTCCTGTTAATAAATCAATCAGGAAAATAACTTCCTGTTCACTTTGTTCATCAAGAAAAAATCATTTGAAGGTATTATCAGGTGAGGGCAATGCAGATGCACAGGTCTTTTTTATTTGTGAGGCACCGAACGCAGCTGAAGAACGTGAAGGTCATTATTTAACCGATGATTCACATTCATTATTTAAAAAGATGCTGGATGTTATTGGAATAACAAACAATTATTTTTTTACCGGGTTAATTAAATGTCATTCATTTGAAAATTTTCTTATTTCCGAAGCAGAAATCAATAACTGCCGCAGCCATTTAATAACTCAGCTTGAACAGGTAAAGCCAGATGTTTTAATCCTTCTGGGTACAATTCAGGCACAGGCTCTATTAAAGTCAACCGATAGTTTTAATCAATTGAGGAATAAAATTCATACTATAGAAATTAACAATCAAAGCTATCAAGCTATAGTGAGTTATCATCCAGCCTATTTATTAAGAAATCCATTGTACAAAAAAGAAGCATTAAAGGATTTAATTTTAATAAAAAGCGTACTTCAATAAGTTCACTTTAATTGTCTGAAGGCTCTTATCAAACATGAAACTTGACTCGTTTATCCGCAAAATGACTCATTTTGATATTGAACCTGTGATGGCAATTGAAAATGAAGCTTATGATTTTCCCTGGAGCAGGGGAATTATGTCAGATTGCTTCACTTCAGCTTATCATTGCTTTGTTTACGAAGTGGATGATGAAATCAGAGGTTATATTATTTTCAGCACCGTACTGGATGAGGTCAGCCTGTTAAATATCTGCATAGCTCCAGAATATCAGAATAATGGCTATGGATTGGGATTATTAGAATGGTTAATTTCTTATGTCAGGAATAAGGGTATAAAAACATTGTACCTTGAAGTACGAAGCTCTAATAAGTCTGCGATTCATCTTTATGAATCGATTGGATTTAATGAAATTGGTGTAAGGGAAAATTATTATCCAGCAAAAAAGGGAAAAGAAGATGCACTTTTGTTTGCAGGAGAATTAAAGTATTGTTACGGTAATAACAATCCGTAAGCGGGGAGTCCGGAAAGAAGAGTCTGACTCCTCGGCACGGTTAGATTATATGTTGAACTGGAATTAAATTTATGAGTGAATTTTTAGAAGAAATAAGACGTAGGCGTACTTTTGCGATTATTTCTCATCCCGATGCGGGAAAAACAACCCTGACTGAAAAACTACTGCTCTATGGTGGTGCGATTCAGATGGCGGGAACGATTAAGGGTCGTAAGGCGAGTCGTCATGCAACGTCTGACTGGATGGATATGGAAAAAGAACGGGGGATTTCTGTGACTTCCTCTGTGATGCAGTTTCCTTATAAGGACTGCATTATCAACTTGCTGGATACACCAGGACATGAAGACTTTTCAGAGGATACCTACCGTACTTTGACTGCTGTGGACTCTGCGCTGATGGTTATTGACGTGGCTAAGGGTGTTGAGCAAAGAACAGTTAAATTAATGGAAGTCTGTCGTTTACGCGATACACCAATATTAACCTTTATTAATAAATTGGATAGAGAAGGTCGTGAACCAATTGAGTTAATGGATGAGGTTGAGGATGTTTTAAAAATTGCCTGCGCACCAATTACCTGGCCTATTGGTATGGGAAAGCGTTTTAAGGGTGTATATCACCTTTATAATGATAAAATTAAATTATTCAGTGCCACTCATGGGGGGAAGATCCAGGAAGGAGAGACCATTCTTGGTCTTGATAATCCTCGTCTGGATGAATTAATTGGTGATCAAGCCGAGGAGCTGCGTGAAGAAGTAGAGCTGGTACGCGGTGCCAGTAATGAATTTGATCTGGAAATGTTTCTTGAGGGATTGTTGACACCGGTTTTCTTTGGTTCTGCTATTAATAACTTCGGTGTTGATGAGATGCTCGATGCCTTTGTTGATTATGCACCTGCACCACAAAATCGTGCAACGACAACCGAAGAAGTCAAATCTGATGATAACAAGATGACTGGATTTGTTTTTAAAATTCAGGCTAATATGGATCCTCAGCATCGTGATCGAGTTGCATTTATGCGTATTTGTTCTGGTCAATATACTAAGGGAATGAAAATGCGTCATGTGCGTATTGCTAAGGATATTCAGGTGGCCAATGCGATTACCTTTATGGCACAGGATAGAAGTCATGTTGAAACAGCCTATTCGGGTGATATAATTGGCTTACATAATCATGGTACAATCCGCATCGGTGATACTTTTACTCAGGGTGATGATTTAAAATTTACTGGAATTCCCAATTTTGCACCGGAACTTTTTCGAAGAGCAAGATTGAAAGACCCTTTAAGAATGAAAGCGTTACTAAAAGGTCTTGAGCAATTAAGTGAAGAAGGTGCAACACAATTATTTAAACCATTTAATAATAATGATTTGATTCTTGGCGCTGTTGGTATCCTTCAATTTGATGTTGTTAAAGAACGTTTAAAGACTGAGTACAAGGTGGATTGTGTGTTTGAAAATGTTAATGTTCAGACCGCAAGATGGGTTGTCTGTAAAGATGAAAAGAAATTAGATGATTTTAAGAAGAAATTAAGTGATAATCTCGCTTTGGATGGTGGTGGTGATTTAACTTATATCGCACCAACCCGGGTTAATCTTAATTTAACAATGGAACGCTGGCCGGAAATTGAATTCCTGGCTACCCGTGAACACTAAACTTTGTAATCAAAACTGGAGATCTTTATGTCTATCGAACGCGCTGTACTTCTAATGGCTGGTGTTATGGTTTTTGCAACTACTGCATTGGCTATGTTGTATCCCAATGGATATTGGCAGTGGTTTACTCTGTTTATTGGCCTTAATATGGTACAAAGTGTTTTTTCTGGATTTTGTCCAGCGGTAATTATCTTTAAAAAGGTATTAGGCTTAAAATCAGAAGCTGAGCTTTGCCAGATAGTATCTAAGGATTAATAAATGAATTTTAAGATTTTTTTATTATCTATAGCGACACTAATAGTTTTCTTTTCTAATATTTGTTTTTCCGAAGTTGGACAACTATCCAATGTGGATTTGAAACAAATGATGGATAAGAAAGTGCCCATTATTGATATCAGAAGAGCAGAAGAGTGGAAAAGTACTGGTGTAGTCGAAGGTAGTCATAAAATGACTTTTTTTGATGCACGCGGTAGGTATAATCTGGATAAATGGCTGTCTGAACTGGATAAAATTGCAAAAAAAGATGAATCTTTTATCTTAATTTGTCGTACCGGTAATCGAACGGATCAGGTTTCAAATTTCCTTGACAAGAAGTTAGGATACCAGAAAGTATACAATGTAAAGGATGGTATTAAAAAATGGATTAAGGCGGGTAACACCGTTGTATCTGTCAAGTAGAAGATAGTACTTTAAGTACTGATGATAACTGGTTTAACAGAAGTTGGAAATAACAAGAATGATTAATAATACGGATGATTTGAGAATTGTTGAGATGCAGGAAGTAACTTCTCCTGAAGAAATTCATAAACAATTCCCCAGCACCGACAATGCCCAGAAAACAATTCAGGATACCCGCAAGGAAATTCATGATATCCTTGCTGGAAATGATGACAGGCTTATTGTTATCATTGGACCTTGTTCCATTCATGACGTTAAGGCAGCAAAAGAATATGCTGAATTAATTAAAACATCACGTGAGAAATTAGAAAAAGATTTACTCATCATTATGCGTGTTTATTTTGAAAAACCTCGTACCACGGTGGGTTGGAAGGGGTTAATTAATGACCCTGAACTGGATGAAAGTTTTTCAATCAATAATGGCTTGGGTATTGCCAGGGATTTACTGGTTTATGTGAATGATATGGGTGTTCCGACAGGAACAGAATTTCTTGATTTAATCAGTCCTCAATATGTGGCCGATTTAATCAGTTGGGGAGCAATCGGTGCTCGTACAACAGAAAGTCAGGTGCATAGAGAATTAGCTTCCGGTTTATCCTGTCCTGTTGGTTTTAAAAATGCCACTGATGGCGGAGTGCGTGTTGCTATTGATGCCATTGCCTCTTCCAGTCGTCCCCACGTTTTTCTTTCTGTTACCAAACAAGGGAAGTCAGCCATTTTCACCACAGCAGGAAATGAAGACTGTCATATTATTTTACGTGGTGGTAATGAGCCTAATTATGATTCATCCCATGTTGAAAAAGTAGCAACAGAATTATCACACTGTGGAACAAAGCCTAATTTGATGATTGATTTTAGCCATGCTAATAGTCAGAAAAAATTTAAACAGCAAATCAGTGTTGCTGAAAATGTCTCCCAGCAAATTGCAGAGGGTGATGAAAGAATTATTGGTGCAATGATAGAAAGTCATCTGGTTGAAGGTAATCAGAAGTGTCTGAATAAAGATAAGCTGATTTATGGTCAAAGTATTACCGATGCCTGTATTAACTGGGATGATAGCTTTGCAGTATTAACAAAATTATCTGAAGCGGTACAGCAGCGGCGAATTCATTTGGCCGGTGAATAATCGGAGATTGTAATGGGATTTTTTTATGGCCTTATCGCCATTTTATTTATTATATTTCTATTAGCATATACACGCATAAAAAAACCCTTGTTTGGTAATGCTCTAATTACCATAACACTACTTTTAATTTCATTGTCCACATTCTTTTATTTTCAAATGGACAAGCGAATAGAAAAAAAGCAGCAGCTGATCCCCGTTGAAGAAATCAGTTTAACTGATGTTAATTCTTCATTAGCCTATGGTAATAATTATAAGCTGGCAGCCAAAATTAAAAATCACTCTAAGCGTTATCGTCTGCAGTCTGTTAATCTTCAGATCGAATTCTTAAAATGCCAGTCAGCACAGCAGCAGTTGGGAAAATGTCTATTATTGAAAAAAGGGCAATATAAGATTAAAACCCGATTAGCCGCCAGCCAATCGAGCAATATTGAAAAATATATTATGCTGGATGATCTTGGTGTCTTCAATAAGAATGACATTCTACGCTGGAAGGTAGAAGTGCTTTCCGGTGTTGCCCGTTAAGCCTTACTGCTTTATAAACGGACTTCTCAGTAATTAGTATATTTTTCTTCTTTGAGCAATCTGTCAAATTCTATAAAAACATTCCCAATTTTATCATCCAGCTGTTCATCACTCAGTTCAAATAAGTCATTATTTATTTCACCAATAATAGCAGAGAGCGCAGGAGCACCAAGATATCGTAAAGCACCGTAAATTTTATGGATGATTAATTTTAATTCTTTTCTATTGCCTCGCTGATTATCTATTTCCATGTTATATTCAGGAATGGCTTTAATTAACATAGCCAGAAGATCATCAGCCAGAGATCGATTATTAGAAGAGACATCAAGAGCCTTGGTTAAATCAAGAACAGGCAAAATTTTCAATAGTTATTCCAGTCAGGTTTTCAATGTTTGTAAATATACCATAAAGGTTTAAAATAGTTCTTATTTATTTGTTTCCATTTTCCTTAAACCTTGAAAACCTACAAAGATAATCAAATGAACTATCCTACAATTGATCAATTTATCGGTAATACCCCTTTAGTTAAATTACAGCGGATGCCGGGTAATACTTCTAATCATATTCTTGTTAAACTTGAAGGGAATAACCCTGCAGGCTCTGTAAAAGATCGTCCCGCATTAAGTATGATAAATCGTGCTGAGCAGCGCGGTGATATAAAACCCGGTGATACATTGATCGAAGCCACCAGCGGTAATACCGGTATTGCCTTAGCGATGGCTGCTGCCATAAAAGGCTATAAGATGATATTGATTATGCCGGAACATATGAGTGAAGAGCGACGAGGTGTGATGAGGGCATTTGGATCTGAAATTATATTGACGCCTGCAGAGGGCAGCATGGAAGCGGCTATTGATAAGTCAAAGGAGATGGAGGCTGAGGGAAAAGGAATTATTCTGGATCAATTTTCTAATCAGGATAACCCCATATCACATTATTTAGGCACCGGTCCTGAAATATGGAAAGATACTCATAAAGAAGTGACTCATTTTGTCAGTTCAATGGGTACAACAGGGACTATTATGGGGACATCCCGGTTTTTAAAGGAAAAAAATCCCGAGATTAAAATTATTGGTGTTCAGCCGACAGAAGGATCGCAGATCCCCGGCATTCGTCGCTGGCCTGAAGAATATTTACCTAAAATATACAATGCCCGGGAAGTGGATTCGATTATTGATGTGACACAGGAAGAAGCTGAAAATGCAGTGAGAGAATTAGCTTCCAGAGAAGGTATTTTTGCCGGTGTTTCATCCGGTGGAGCCATTGCTGCTGCATTAAAACTTTCTGAAAAAATAGAAAATGCGACTATTGTTGTTATTATTTGTGATCGGGGTGATCGATATTTATCAACTGGAGTATTTCCAGCTTAGAGGCTGTTGATCTTGCATAAATCAGAATGAATTACTTTATAACTCTGTTGTCATTACCAAAAAAGTTGGTTTTAGTAATGATAGTGATTATTGGTTTATTTTATTGTCAGAGTTCCTTGTCTATTGGTCATATACGCTTATCAATTGAACAATTGCTGTTGAATACAGCATCTGACTCTTTAGAAAAAAAGTCAGATAGTACAGAGAGTTTAGATAGTTCTGCAAAACTCTATCAGGATTTACAACTGGATCAACTAGAGCTGGAACTGGATATTAGTTCTTTACCAGCCAGTCTCAATATTAATTTTTCTAAAATAAAATTTCCTGAACCTTATAGCAGTCTAAAATCAGTAAAATTACACTGTCCGTCTTTTTCCTTTGAGAATAATAGTTTTTTCTGTGAAAAGGGAAATATTTCAGCACGAGGTCTGTTTCCCGTAAATTCCCAATCTAAGTCTTTATTATCTACGGCTCTTTTTTCACTGCAATATAATTTGCTGAATGATCAGTTGTCATTAACAATTGATCATTTAAATACCAGTCATTCCAAAGAAAATGGATTAATTTCTATTGAATTTCAAATCAATAAAAACAACTGGTCAGCAAAATTACAAGCTCAACAAGTAAACTATCAGGAAATTAAACACTATATTGATTTCTATTTAGCAGCAGAAATTAAAAAATTTAATGAATTGGGCGGACAGGGGAGTTTTATTGCTCAATTTTCAGGCAAGATTTCTCAAGAAAATAGCTTTAGGCTTAAATCTGCAAATATTAATGGGAGTTTTAAGCAACTGCATTATTCTTATCAGGAGGATCTGGCTGAAAACCTGGAATTTCAATATCAGTTAAATTATAAAGCTGAGTTGAGCAGCTCGTCTGCTCAAACGAAACTTATGCCCCGTGGGTATAAAGCTGAGTTGAGCAGCTCGTCTGCTCAAACGAAACTTATGCCCCGTGGATACCAGCAAAAATTATCACAGAATCAGGAAATTCGTGTTCTGCTTAGTAAGCCAAAAGGAGAAATCTATCAAAATGGAATTTATGTCGTTTTCCAGGGCAATGAATTATTAGATGCTCAACTAAGTTATCAAAAAAATCATAATACAATTGCTTTCTCAAAATTTTCTCTTAAACTTCCACATATTCTGGAACTTGAATCGACAGGAAAAATTAATTTAGACCCCGATTTAAAGGACATAGCCAAACTCATTAATTTAGAAGCTAAATTAAGACTAAGCAATTCCAGCCGGCTTAATTCATTATATTTAAACAATATTTTAGAAGGGACGGATTATGAAGATTTTGAACTGGATGGAAAACTAGATTCTACAGTTAAGCTAAAATCTATAAATAACTCTCAACATGTTGATATTAATCTAAATGCTTATAATTTAAGTTTGAAATTTAAAGATAATATTTCTTTTGAACATTTGAATGCTGTGATTAACTGGCAGAATTCTAATATCAATAAAGAAATTAAAAGTCATCTGACATGGGAAAAAGCCAGCCTCAGTCAATTACCATTAGGACAGACCTCAGTTGATTTTATTACTCAAGGTGATCAGTTCAGACTGCTTGAAAAGACCGAAATTCCATTGTTTGATGGTGCTATTCAAATTGATCACCTTGATATAAAACACATGGATCAAACATCTGAAGCTGATCGTAAAATGACTCTGGTTGTTGATGGTATGATAAAACCGATTTCACTCTCACTCATTTCAGAGCATTTTAACTGGCCTGTTATGGATGGAAAACTTTCAGCAATCATTCCTTCAACGACTTATGGTAAAGATCATTTTAAAATTGGTGGTGCTATGCTGCTGCAGGTTTTTGACGGCACGATTATCATTAAAAACTTAACTATCGAAAATCCTCTGCAGGATTATGCCCGTTTGCAAGCCAATATCGATCTCAATCACCTCAATCTTGAATCTTTAACAAAAACTTATGATTTTGGTGAAATTCAGGGACGTCTGGAAGGAAATATATCCAACCTGATATTGCAGTCATGGCAGCCTATTGCCTTTAATGCTTCTTTTCGTACCCCGGAAAAGGATAAAAGTCGACATAGAATCAGCCAGACAGCAATTGATAATATATCCAGTCTGGGCGGTGTTTCAGGATTAATATCAAGAAGTTTTTTAAGTATTTTTGAAACCTTCGGTTATCATAAAATTGGTTTGAGTTGCCGGCTGGAAAATAATATCTGTTCCATGGCCGGGGTAGAAAAAAAAGGGGATGGGTATTATATTGTAAAGGGTGGTGGTATTCCAAGAATAGATGTGATGGGATTTCAGGATAAAGTTAACTGGCAGGTACTGATCAGCCGTTTAACATCTATTCGAAACGCCAATCAGGCAGTCATACAATAAATGTGTTAATATCAGGAACTGTTGATCAGGTCAACAGCCCCCAACAAGTACTCAAAAATTAATCAGGGCTTAATAAAATGAATTCAATTACTTTAAAATTTAATCCTAATAGCATAAAAAAAAATCAATTACGTCAATTATTTCTTGGTCTGTTAATTAGTTTAACTATTATCTCCTGTGTCACAATTAATATCTATTTTCCTGCAGCGGCAGCTGAAAAAGCAGCCGAGCAAATTATTGATGAAGTCCTGCAGTCTAAACCAGTTGACTCACTGTCTGAGCCACAAAGTAATTTTATTTATAGAAAAAATCACTCATTGATTGCCGTACTGGACTTTTTTATTCCAACAGCACAGGCAGGGCAGGCCAACATTTCAATAGAATCAGCAAAAATACGATCTATTAGAAATAGTATGGGAAAAAGACAGTCAAAGCTGCAGCCTTACTATCAGTCCGGCAGCATTGGATTTACAAATAATGGTTTGATTGCACTGGTCAGCGGTAAAAAATTGTCAGTTAAACAAAAATCTAAAGCAAAAAATTTAATCAAGGCTGAAAATAAGGATAGAAATGCACTTTATAGTGAAATAGCTAATGCAAATGGTCATCCTGAATGGCGGGCAGATATTCAAAAAACATTCAGTAAGACCTGGATTAATAAAATTTCTTCAGGATGGATGTATCAGTCTCAAAATGGAATATGGAAGAAAAAATAAAGTAGAAATAAAAATTTCTTCTCATGACATCATTTAATTACAAAAGAACTTGCTATGAAAGGCACTTAACCCTATAATCTAGCGCATTAATTAAGAGCAGTTTTCTGGCTGACGGCTCTTCAGTATATTTACTATAAAGAACTACAAAGGAAATTATCTGATTTCCAGCCTGTTTCAGTGTTATTTTGAACAGGAATCGAGAGAGTGGGCCTATGGCCCATTTTTTTTTGCTTATTGAAGAGCTTATACTGAAAAGCATACTAAAGTGTAGAGACAGGCAGGATGAAAGAATTTTTTAAACGAGATATAAGTCATTGATAGTAAAAAGCCAACAACTGGAAACACTATTAGAACCTGTAGTCAGCTCTATGGACTATGAATTTGTTGGCTTAGAGTATATTTCTCAAGGGCGTCATTCTATTTTGAGGATTTATATTGATTCCCCGGCAGGAGTCAATGTTGATGACTGTGCACTTGTAAGTCGTCAGATAGGTGCTGTATTAGACGTTGAAGATCCTATTAGTGATGAATATACTCTGGAAGTGTCTTCTCCCGGTATGAACAGACCCTTATTTAAGCTTGCTCATTTTGAACAATTTATTGGTCAGGAAGTTAAATTTAAGACTTTTCGTCCTCAGCACGGTGCTAATATTGGCACAGGACAACGCAAATTTAGAGCAACTATCACTTCAATTGAAGACGATAATATTCTTTTTAGTGACGAAAATAATGAAATAATAAGCATTCCTTTTTTAGACATTGAAAAAGCTAATTTAGTGGCAAAATTTTAAAGATCTTAGTGGTCATAATAGTTAAGGTAAATATATGAGTAAAGAAATCCTCCTGGTCGTTGATACTGTTGCACATGAACGCGGCATTGAAAAAGAAATTATTTTCCAGGCACTTGAACTTGCTTTAGCTTCTGCAACGAAGAAGAAATATACCAAGGATGTTGAAGTTAGAGTGGATATAGACAGAAATACCGGTGATTATGAGACTTTTCGCTGCTGGCAGGTGCTTGATGATGAAGTGGATCCTTTCGAATATTATGACAAACAAGTTCTGCTTTCACGGGTTATTGATGATAATCCTGAGATTAATCCGGGTGAATTTATTGAAGAATCCATTGAATCTGTTGAATTTGGTCGCATTGCAGCACAAGCTGCCAAACAGGTGATAGTGCAGAAAGTCAGAGAAGCTGAAAGAAAGAAAGTAGTTGATGAATATCAGGAACGTATTGGTGATATGTTGTCCGGTACAGTTAAGAGAATTGAAAGAGGTAATGTTATCGTTGATATTGGCAACAATGTTGATGCCATTGTAAAAAGAGAAGATATGATCCCAAGGGAACCAGTACGAAACGGTGATCGGGTTCGAGGTTATCTTTTTGATGTTAAAACTCAAAACCGCGGACCACAGCTTAATTTAAGTCGGGTTTCATCTGAATTTTTAATAGAATTATTTAAAATAGAAGTGCCTGAAATTGGTGATGGCTTGATCCAGATACATAGCGCTGCCCGTGATCCGGGTTTACGGGCAAAAATTGCTGTTGAAGCACATGATGAACGTATTGATCCGGTGGGTGCCTGTGTTGGTATGCGAGGTTCAAGAGTACAGGTTGTTTCCAATGAGTTGGCCGGTGAAAGAGTTGATATTATTTTATGGGATGAAAATCCTGCGCAATTCGTTATTAATGCTATGTCTCCAGCAGAAGTACAGTCTATTGTTGTTGATGAAGAACGTCACACTATGGATGTGGCCGTTGAAGAATCGCAATTATCAATGGCCATCGGCCGCAATGGACAAAATATTAAACTAGCGTCTCAATTAACCGGTTGGGAACTCAATGTAATGACAGCTGAAGAAGCTGAAAACAAGAATCAGGAGGATGCTGAAAAAGCACTCAATACATTAATGGATGATCTGACTGTTGATGAAGATCTGGCGATTATATTACTTAATGAAGGTTTTACTTCTTTAGAAGAAGTTGCCTATGTGCCGATTCAGGAAATGCTTGAAATTGAAGAACTGGATGAAGACATTGTTTTGGCTTTAAGAGACCGGGCAAAAGATGTCTTGTTGACTAAGGCTATTAGTGATGAAGAACAATTAGGTGATGCTGATCCGGCGGCTGATTTACTGGAGATGGATGGAATGGATGAGACTCTAGCTCACCAACTGGCATCAAGAAATATTATTACCATGGAAGATTTAGCTGAACAATCAGTTGATGAATTAATTGATATAGAAGGTTTGGATGAAAAACGAGCTGCTGAAATTATTATGACAGCCCGTGCTCCCTGGTTTGCTGAATCCGACTCTGACTCTAGCGCTGACTCTGTTTCAAATACAGTAACAGCAGAAGAGCAGCAAACAGAAGATAAGCAATAAGTTAAGGGCGAGGAAAATATCATGTCAGAAATAACAGTTTCACAATTTGCAGCAACAGTCGGCACGCCCATAGAACGTCTTATTGAACAGATGCACGGTGCTGATATTAAGGTTGACGGACCGGATTCAACCATCACTGATGATGAAAAACAAAAGCTGCTGGCTTTTTTACGCAATAAACATGGCTCTGTTGAGAATACATCGCCAAATAAAATTGTTTTGCGACGTAAAACAACCAGCGAATTGACTACATCAGCCAGTTCTAATAAAACCGGCAATAAAGTCAAGGTAGAAGTTAGAAAAAAACGCACCTATGTCAAGAAAAGTGAACTTGATACAAAGATAATATCTGCTGATGCTGAATTATTAGAAGCTCGTCGGGTCGCTCAGGAAGAAAAGCAGACTGCTGAAAAACAACAGGCTGATTTAAAAGCACAGCAAGAACTGGAAAAATCCAGGTTGGCGGAAGAAACCAAAAAACAGCAGCAGGAAGAACTTCAGGCAAAAGAGAAACAGGAAAAGAAAGTTAATAATCAGCGTGAAGCGGAACAATTAGCCAAAAAACAATCCAGACCGATACTTAAAGAAGCTCCGAGATCTGAAAATAAACCAGATAAGTTAGAGCATGCTAAAAAACGTCATCCTGATAAACCCAAACAAAGTGCTGAAAAAACAACAATCCGACGTAAAAACAAATCTGCTGCTGATGACAGATCGGGTGGACGTTTTAAAAAGAAAAAAGGAGCCAGGCAGCCTCAGATAGAAACTCGTCACGTGTTTGAGATGCCCACAGAAGTCAAAGTCATCGATGTTTCATTACCGGAAACGATTAAAGTCGGTGATTTAGCTAAAAAAATATCGGTTAAGGCTGGTGAAATTATTAAAGTGATGATGAATCTTGGCAGTATGGTGACAATCAATCAGATGCTTGATCAGGAAACAGCTTCAATTGTTGTTGAAGAAATGGGCCATAATCCCATCTTTATGAAAGATGAACAAATCGAAGAAGCGCTGATGGATTCTCATGGTGATGGTATAGAAAAGCCTCGTTCTCCGGTGGTAACGATTATGGGACATGTTGACCATGGTAAAACTTCTTTACTGGATTATATCAGAGAGTCAAAAATAGCCGATGGTGAAGCTGGTGGTATTACTCAACATATTGGTGCCTATCATGTTGATACAGATAAGGGTATGATTACCTTCCTGGATACACCGGGACATGCTGCGTTCACTTCAATGCGTGCTCGTGGTGCTAATGCAACTGATATTGTTATTGTTGTTGTTGCTGCTGATGATGGTGTAATGCCGCAGACTAAGGAAGCAATACAGCATTCTAAAGCTGCTAATGTGCCTATTATTATTGCAATCAATAAAATTGATAAAGAAGCCTCCGATCCTGAACGGGTAAAAAATGAGTTGTCAGCACAGGATGTTATTCCTGAAGAATGGGGTGGTGATGTCATGTTTGTGCCTGTTTCAGCTAAAACAGGTCAGGGTATTGATGAGTTACTGGATGCCATCTCAGTCACTGCTGAAATTATGGAATTAAAGGCTGTTGCAGAAGGCCCTGCAAAGGGCATCGTTATTGAATCACGTCTTGATAAAGGACGCGGTACTGTTGCAACGGTTTTAGTTCAGAGTGGTCAAATGCATAAGGGTGACATGGTTATTGCCGGACAGGATTTTGGTCGTGTTCGAGCGATGCTGGATGAAAATAATAAGCAGATTAAAACTGCAGGACCTTCCACTCCGGTTGAAATTTTAGGTCTGTCCGGTACACCAACAGCTGGAGCAGAAGTATTAGTTGTTAAGGATGAACGTAAGGCTCGTGAGGTTGCTCTTTTCCGTCAGGGTAAATATCGTGACATTAAGTTGGCCAGACAACAAGCTGCTAAACTTGAGAATATGTTTACTCAAATGGAATCTGGAGATGTTCAGACCGTCAATGTTGTTTTAAAGGCGGATGTCCAGGGTTCCGTTGAAGCCATCGGCGAATCGCTGAAAAAATTATCTACTGATGAAATTAAGGTTAATGTAGTTTCTGACGGGGTCGGTGGTATTAATGTTTCTGATGCTCAACTGGCATTGGCTTCCGGTGCTATTATGATAGGTTTTAATGTTCGAGCCGATGCAGCAGCGAAAAAGGTTATCGAAGCAGAAGAAATTGATTTGCACTATTATAGTATTATCTATGATCTGCTGGATGAAGTGAAATCAGCAATGACAGGTATGTTATTGCCTGAATTTAAAGAAGATATTATTGGACTTGCTGAAGTCAGAGATGTTTTCAAGGCACCAAAAATAGGTTCAATCGCCGGTTGTATGGTAACAGAAGGACTGGTTAAACGTAATAATCCTATCCGTGTCTTGCGTGATAATGTGGTTATCTATGAGGGTGAATTAGAATCACTAAGGCGCTTTAAAGATGATGTGAATGAAGTCAAATCTGGCATGGAGTGTGGTATCGGCGTAAAAAACTATAATGATGTTAAAGTCGGTGATCAGATTGAAGTCTTTGAACGTGTTCAGGTTAAAAGGACACTCTAGTCATGGCTGCTGAATTTAGTCGTTCACGTCGGGTTGGAGAATTAATTCAACGTGAGTTAGCCACTTTATTAAGCCGTGAAGTAAAAGATCCCAGACTGGCACTCATCTCTATCACTGCAGTGGATGTAAGCAGGGATTTGAGTCTGGCCAAAGTCTTTTATACTATTATGGATATTGATCAGGATGCTGAAAACAACAAACTGGCTATAGTAAAAGAAGGCTTGAAGAAGGCAACAGGATTTTTGCGCTACGAACTGGGACATAGAATTCAGCTGCGCATCGTTCCTAATCTTGAGTTTCGTTATGATGAGTCGGTAATCCATGGTGCACAGCTTTCTCAGCTGATAGACAGCGTCATTGAAGAGGATAATAAACGTCACAATTCTGACCATGATATTGATTAATTCAGGTCGGGGTATCTCTTATCGCTCGCAATAAAAAAGGCCGCTCTATTAGTGGTATTCTAATCCTGGATAAGCCAGCCGGGATGACATCCAATTCCGCACTGCAAAAAGTCAAATATTTATATCAGGCAAAAAAAGCAGGGCACACCGGTAGTCTCGATCCTCTAGCCACTGGTGTATTACCCCTTTGTTTTGGAGAAGCAACTAAAGTTTCCCATTATCTATTAGATTCAGATAAAACCTATGTCGCAAAATGTATTCTCGGTTCAGTGACAACAACCGGTGATTCTGATGGTGAAGTGATAGCAACTCACTCAGTACCGGTATTGAACAAGGCACAGCTACTGAAATTATTAGCTTCTTTTACAGGTATTCAACAGCAGACACCCCCCATGTATTCTGCACTTAAGCATAATGGTCGTCCTCTGTATGAATATGCCCGTAAAGGGATCGAAATTGAACGCAAGTCACGTCAAATTACTATTTTTGATATCAAACTGCTTAACTTTGTCACTGATAAAGACAGCCAGGCATTTATTGAAATAGAGGTTCATTGTTCGAAAGGCACCTATATTCGTACATTATGTGAAGATATTGGTCAAACGCTGGGTTGCGGTGCTTATATCAGTGAATTACGACGCACCATCTCCGGCCCGTTCTCACTGGCACAGTCCATTACACTGGAAGACCTTAACCAAATTAATAATGAACAGATTGATTCATTACTATTAGCAACCGATACTGCCATTAAAACTTTCCCCGCAGTCATTCTCAACAAAGCAGAATATGATCTTGTCAATCATGGTCATAGTGTTAATTGTCCAGTCGCACTGATTTCCGAGCCGGGCTGTCATTATCGCTTATACTTTAATGAAGTTCTGATTGCTTTAGCGATATCAAATGATGAAAATATATTGCAACCTAAAAGACTTCTTTTTTTGTAATTTTGGTTAATATATAACTTGTTTAAAGTCCTTTGAACGGGTAAAATACACCGCTTGTTTGAGTCCCTGGATTCATCCTTTAGTTGAGTTATACTGGTTTAAACAGCCTGTTTTTACTGGTACTTTAATTTTTTAGGAGTAGTTATGATTTCTGTACAACAGAAAAGTGAAATAGTCAAAGAACATAGTCGTGGCACCAATGATACAGGTTCCCCGGAAGTACAAGTTGCTTTATTAACAGCAAAAATCATTGATTTAACAGAACATTTTAAAGTTCATAATCATGATTTTCATTCCCGTCAGGGTTTATTAAGAATGGTCAGTAAGCGTCGTAAAATGCTTGACTATTTAAAACGCAAGGATGTTCAACGTTATAGTTCTCTTATTTCCAAGCTGGGCTTGCGTAAGTAGAAATTTTATTTATTTCAATTTTATTAATTCAGTTGTTTAAAGCTGAATATAACGGAGCAAAAATAACGTGACCCCAATAAAAAGAACTTTTCAATATGGTCAGAATACAGTCACTCTTGAAACTGGCGAGATAGCTCGCCAGGCTTCAGGGGCTGTTATGGTTGATATCGGTGGAACCACTGTATTTACTACGGTGGTTGCAAAGAAAGAAGCACGTGCAGGTTTTGATTTTTTCCCGATGACTATCGATTATCAGGAAAAAACCTATGCAGCAGGTAAAATTCCAGGTGGTTTTTTCAAACGTGAAGGTCGTCCAAGTGAAAATGAAACACTGGTTTCCCGTCTAATTGACCGTCCACTGCGTCCATTATTCCCCAAGGGTTATTACAATGAAGTTCAGGTGATTTGTACGGTTGTTTCTTTGAACCCTGATATTGATCCTGATATTCCAGCCATGATAGGGGCTTCTGCAGCCATGTCTTTGGCTGATGTACCATTTAATGGCCCTATAGGCTGCTGTCGAGTTGGCTATACTGATGGTGAATATCAATTAAATCCTTCCCGCGATCAATTGGATGAGTCTGAACTGGATTTGATTGTCGCCGGTACAGACACCGCTGTATTGATGGTTGAATCTGAAGCAGATGAGTTATCAGAAGAAGTGATGCTCGGTGCTGTTATGTTTGGACATGAACAATTACAAACAGTGGTTAATGAAATTAATGCTTTTGCAGCAGAGGTGGGTAACACCAGAACTGAATGGATTGCACCGGAAGTGGATGGCGATTTAATCAGTACTGTGAATGGTGATTGCGAAGATGATGTAATTACAGCTTATAAAATCTGTGATAAGCTTGAGCGTCTTAATAAACTGGATGATATCAAAGCAGCAATGATTGAAAAACACTCTGGTTCTTCAGAAAAAGCAGCTGAAGATGCTAAATGGTCAGATTCAGATTTATCCGGAGCTTTTTACAAACTTGAGAAAAAAGTAGTACGTGAGAGTATTATTGCCGGCAATCCAAGAATTGATGGTCGTGATACTACTACGGTTCGTCCCTTACATATTCGTACCGGCGTTCTTGAACGCACGCATGGTTCCGCTTTATTTACCCGGGGTGAAACTCAGGCATTGGTTGTGACTACTTTAGGTACTGCACGTGATGCACAAATTATTGATGCCCTGGAAGGGAGTTATAAAGACTCCTTTATGCTGCATTATAATTTTCCTCCTTATAGTGTGGGTGAAACAGGGCGTGTTGGTACTCCTAAGCGTCGTGAAATCGGCCATGGTCGTTTGGCAAAGCGCGGTGTTGCTGCAGTGATGCCGACGGTTGATGAATTTCCTTATACTATTCGTGTCGTTTCTGAAATTACTGAGTCAAATGGCTCCAGTTCAATGGCTTCAGTTTGTGGAACCAGTTTATCCTTAATGGATGCCGGTGTACCTATTTCTTCTCCTGTTGCCGGAATTGCAATGGGCTTAATTAAGGAAGGGGAAGGATTTGCAGTGTTAACTGATATCCTGGGTGATGAAGATCATCTTGGCGATATGGACTTTAAAGTAGCGGGTACTGAAAATGGTGTCAATGCTTTACAAATGGATATCAAGATTGAAGGTATTACTAAGGAAATCATGGAAATTGCTTTAGCTCAGGCTAAAGATGCTCGTCTGAATATCCTGGGGCAAATGAATGCTGTTATCTCAGAAGTTAATACAGATATGTCTGATTATGCACCACGTATACTGACCATTCAGATTAATCCTGACAAGATTCGTGACGTTATTGGTAAAGGTGGCTCAACTATTAAGGCTCTGAGTGAAGAAACCGGTGCCAATGTTGATATTAACGATGAAGGTATTGTTAAAATTTCTTCTGTTGACTTTTCTTCTGCTCAGGAATGCCAACGCCGTATTGAAGAGATTACTCAGGATGTTGAAGTGGGTAAAATCTATAATGGTCGTGTGACTAAAATCATGGATTTTGGTGCTTTTGTTACCATTATTCCTGGGAAGGATGGTCTTGTTCATATTTCACAGATTTGTGAAGAACGAGTCAACAACGTAACAGATAAACTCTCTGAAGGTGAATATGTTGATGTTAAAGTGCTTGAAATTGACAAGCAGGGACGTATTCGCTTAAGTATGAAAGCTATTGCTGCTGAACAGAAGGCTGAAGCTGATACAACAGAAGAATAATCTCTATTGACTTATAAACCTGGAAAACGCAGTTAAAATCGTTTCCCAGGATAAAAGAGAGGAACCTTATGGTTCCTTTTTTTTTGTCATAGTATATACTTTCTTTTATTCTTTACTTTATCTTAGGAGTCATAATGAAACTGGTATTAAAATTTGCTGATCAGGAAATTCAGGAATATATTTTTGATAAGCCTGAAATTTTCATTGGTAGAACATCAAAAAATGATATCACTATTGATAATTTAGCGGTCAGCAGTCAGCATGCTTCTATTCAAAATACTAAAGAAGGAGCGGTATTGCTGGATAATAACAGCACTAACGGCACCTTTGTTAATGATAATAAAATTACCCGACATGTGTTAAAAGAAAAGGATGTTATTAGTATTGGTAAACATCAAATTGAATATTATTATGATGCTCTTTTTAGTTCATCAGGATCAGATGAAGAGCAGCAGGAAGATTTTGATGAAGATGCAACCATTATGATATCTGCAGATTTTCAAAAACAGATCCAACAGGAAGGGGCAGTACAAAAGAAAGCAGCAAAGGTTGTATCAAAGAGAAGTAAAAAGAAGAAAGGCTTATGGGGTTCAATAAAAGCTTTATTGGGGCTATCCTAGAAAGAGACAATACTCAAACCTTTAAAATGGGGCAATACAGACATTGTTGTGAAATAGTTAACAACAGCCTGTCAATCTTTAAGATTTGAAATGTTTTAGCAAACAATATTTATAGTCTCTATCAAATCACACCTTAAAATAAAAGACTATGTTTTCGCCAGAAATAACGACAATTCAATCAAAAGTATTGCTGATTTAAAAATAAACAAGTGGCTCTTATTAATGGATATGCCATTGTTGAATATTTAACAAAACAATTTCCTGATATAAAACTGCTTAAAATAGAATCATTATATGCTGGAATTGATACTGTTTTTCTGCATCAGGCAGATGTCTATATTGATGCCTATCCTAAGGCTGTTGAACGTCAACTGGCAGCAAGCCTGCGTAAAGATAAAATTATCAGTCCGGCAAAGATATTTGCTTTATGAATTGCAGCAATATCAAAAAGACCATGAACGTGATGATGATGTGACAGTTGTTGGAATAAAAATATAAATTTTGAATTAAAAAAATATTCAGTATTCATTAAATACAAATAGGCTAATCATGTTTAAGTTATTCCTTATTTTATTATGCAGTTTTATTTTTATACAGCCAAATTATGCCAGTGAAAAAGTAAACCTTCAACTGGTCTGGAAAAATCAATTTCAGTTTGCCGGTTATTATATGGCAAAAGAAAAAGGATTTTATAATACATTGGATTTAGATGTGCATATCAAGGAATATCAGTCAGGCATGAATAATGTCGATGATGTTATTTCCGGAAAAACTGACTTTGCCATTGGACGATCCTCTTTAGTGTTAGATCGCCTAGAAGGTAAGCCTGTTGTGATGCTGGCTGCAATATTTCAACACTCCCCTGAAATTTTACTGGCAAAAAAGCGCGATGATATTCAACAGGTCAGTGATCTGGAAGGTAAACGTATTATGCTGACCGATGATCAAACCGGATTGGCTTCCATCAATTCAATGCTGATTTCTGCTGGTGTTCGATCAGACATGTTTATCCGCCAGCAACATTCATTTGATGTGAATGACCTGATCAATGATAAGACAGATGCAATTATTGCTTATTTGTCTAATGAGCCCTATGCCCTAAGGCAGGCAAATATTGACTATACCATATTTAATCCCAAGGATTTTGGTTTTGATCTGTATAGTGATATCTTGTTTACCAGCCAAAATATGCTTGAAAAACATCCGGAAATTGTGAAAAAATTTCGCCAGGCATCTCTGCAAGGATGGGAATATGCGCTGCAGCATATAGATGAAACGGTCGATGTCATTTTTAAGCAATACAATACTCAAAACAGAAGCAAAGAGGCCTTACATTTTGAGGGAATGGCCATTAGTCAATTAGTGGATCAGAAGAATGTTCCTGTTGGGGATATTAACCCTGAAAATGTCAGTACAAATATACATCTTTATCGATTAATGGGACTGGTAAAGGGTAATAAGAATTTAAATGGACTTATTTATCAAACGAGTGATGAAAAACAAACAGAAAGCTTATTAACAGAAGAAGAAAAATCCTGGATAAAAGACCATCCGGTCATTAATGTTGCTGGTGAAATGGATTGGGCTCCCTTTGATTTTGTAGATAATGGAGTATACCAAGGAATAGCCCATGATTATTTAAATATTGTAGAAGCAAAAACAGGACTTACTTTTAATGTTAAAACAGGTTTAAGCTGGAATGAGCTGATCCAAGGCTTTAAAGATAAACAATTTGATTTACTTCCTGCTCTTTATCACACAGTAGAAAGAGAATCTTATACAAATTTCACTTTCCCTTATTTCAAGTTAACCGAGTATATCTATGCAAGAAAAGATCAACAAAATTTTACTAATATCAAATCGCTCTATGGAAAAACGATTGCTGTTGTAAAGGGATTTGAGCTTGAAAACTGGTTAAAAGAGCATCATCCAAAGATAAAACGCCTGGTGATGCCTGATATTTTGTCCTGTCTTAAGGCCGTTGATTCCGGCCTGGCTGAAGCATTTATTGGCGATCCTGCTTCAACTTCTTATGTTAGTGAGCAGAACTTTATAAGTTCTATGACTATTCATTCTCTTTTAGCAAGTCGTAAACCTGTTAATCTTTATATGGGGGTAAGAAAAGACTGGAAAATTTTAGCTGAGATTATTTCCAGGGTTTTTAAAAATATGGATACAAAGACTCGTAGAAATATTAACAGAATATGGATACCACAAACTGATAAGTTGAACTTAACGAACAAAGAAAAACAGTGGCTGGATAAAAAAATTGCTGTACGTTATGTTTATGATCCTGACTGGGCGCCTTTTGAATGGACGAATGATGTTGGAAAACATGCGGGTATTATTTCAGATATCTTAAAACTTATTAAAAAGAAAAGTGCTTTAAATCTTATTCCTATCAAGGCAGGAACATGGGCTGAAGCGATAGACTTTGCCAAAGATCGTCATGCTGATATGTATAGCGGCGTTGGCATAACAGATGAAAGAAAAAGCTATATGAATTTCACGGAAAAAAATATTTTTTCCACCCCTTATGTGTTTGTGAGTCGCAAGAATGAAGATTATTTAGATGGTTTTGATGATTTAGAGAATAAAAAAATTGCTGTCGTGGGTGGTTATACCATAAATGGAATTATGAACGAAAGTCGACCTGATATCCCCCTTGTTTTATTAAAAAGTACACAGGAAGGTTTTGAAAAGTTGCTCAATAATGAAATCGATATCTTCCTGGTGAATACCGTAACCGCAAAATATTTTTCCCGCCAGGAGAAATATAAAGAACTCAAGCTGGCTTACAAAACACAATATAAGCTTAATCTAAAAATTGCTATACGAAATGACTGGCCGCCTCAGGTTATTTCAATTTTTAATAAGGCGATTGCTGCTTTAACTGAAAAAGAGCTCTCTGAAATTTATGACAAATGGACTGCACTTAATATCACCACCAGGGTCGATTATTCCTTACTGATGAAAGTAGCGGCTTTCTTAATCTTACTAATCTTTATTTTTGTCTACTGGAATCGCAAGTTAAATGCATTGGTTAAAGCTAAAACGAAAGATCTGGAAGCTTTTTCTAATAGTCTTGAGTTGCAGGTTCTGGAAAAAACTCAGACATTAATGCTGGCAGAAGAAAAGACTCGTTTATTATTGACCTCAGTGGGGGAGGGTATCTTTGGTGTGGGCAGTGATGGTCTGGTAAACTTTATCAATCCAGCTGCACTGAAAATGCTACAATATAATGAAAATGAAATTCTGGGACATCAAATTCATGCACTGATTCATCATAGTTATGCTGACGGTTCGCCATACCCTGTAGATGAATGCCCCATGTTTCATGCCCTGAGTGAAGGCAAACTTAGTCAGGTTGATAATGAAGTACTGTGGCGAAAAGACGGCACAAGTTTTCCCATTGAGTATAGAGCAGGTCCAATCATCAGGAATGATCAAATATCCGGTTCAGTGGTTACTTTTAGTGATATTAGCAGACGTAAACGTGCTCATAATTTACTGATCAGGCAGCAGCATGAAATTGAAGAAATCCATAAACATACACAAGATTCCATTGAATATGCCGCACTGATTCAAAGTTCATTGATTCCAGAATATAAAATATTTCAAACTTATTTCCAGGACTCATTTGCCATCTGGCACCCAAAAGATATTGTTGGCGGTGATATATATCTGGTAGAAGAGGTCAATAAAGATGAAGTCGTTATCATGGTGATTGACTGTACTGGCCATGGCGTGCCCGGAGCTTTTGTGACCATGCTGGTTAAGGCGGTTGAGAGACAATTAACAGCAAGCTTGCATAAGGATGACAGTATTAGTCCTGCCAATATGCTGGCTATCTTTAACCGTAGTATCAAACACCTTTTGCAACAGGAAGATAGTTCTTCCATCTCCAATGCCGGTTTTGACGGCAGCATACTCTATTATAATAAGAAAGAAAAATTCATTCGTTTTGCCGGAGCCAATACACCATTATTTATTATTCAAAATGATGAATTAAAAACAATTAAAGGCGATCGACATTCTATTGGTTATAAAAAGTCAGATGCTAATTATATCTTTAACGATCATCAGTTTGATGTGAGTATCCCAACTCAAATTTATTTGACCACTGATGGTTATCCTGATCAAAATGGAGGGGAAAAGGGCTTTCCATTTGGCAAAAAACGCTTTATTCAATTACTACTGGAAAATAGTCATGAGAGTTTTGCCGATCAACAGGAATTTCTGCTTTATGAATTGCAGCAATACCAGCAAGATTATGAACGTAATGATGATGTGACAGTGATTGGATTAAAAATTTGAGCAATTATCGTACAACTAATGATCGTTAACACCCCGTTATACACGTTCGATAAATAGATTTTAATATCAATGAAATACATAGAATAGCTGATTTTGCCAATGAGGTAGTTTTTAAATAAAGAACTATAAAAGAGATCATCAATATGTGCTATATTGAATAAAATACAGAGGTTAGCAGTAAAGGATAAATGATGGTCAAAAAAGTGTTATTAGTTGATGATGCAAGAGCATCAAGAATGATAGTTGGAAATATAGTAAAAAAACTTGGTCATGAGATCATCGGCGAGGCTGAAAATGGCGAATTGGGTTTTGAAGCCTATAAAGAGTTAAAGCCGGATTTAGTTTTAAGCGATGTTGAGATGCCTGTACTTGACGGACTTGGTATGGTTGAAAAAATTATTGCCCATGATCCTGATGCCAATGTAGCGATGGTAACCTCTGTTGTTAATGCACAGTTTATTCAAAAAATCATGAAAGTCGGTGCTATAGATGCGGTAAAAAAACCAGTCAATGAAGCAAAGCTGCAAAAGATTTTTGATCAACTGGATTAAACAGTGAAAATTTTATTGAATGAACTCAATATTTATGAAGTTGAAAACTGTCATAAAAAAATTTTAAAAGAGGTTCAGTCTGTTAAAAGTTCATTTACCTTAAATTTTTCCAATGTAGAAAAAATTGATTTAAATAGTATTCAACTTATCCTGTCGTTAAAAAAATATTGTGATGAAAAAGCTATTCATCTTAAACTGACCAATATAGAAGCCAGACAAGTAAAACAAACCTTTAAAATGTTCAATCTAAATCAAACTTTAGGCATTGCACCATGACAGAAGAGCTGCAGCTGTTTTGTGAAGATATGGACGAACAATTAAGCATTATGGAAGATACTTTGATGGATATGTCAGAGATATCTATTGAAGCAGTTGACAGTGAGATGATCAACAAACTTTTTCGTGCGATGCATACCATGAAAGGTAATGCAGGCATGTTTGGCTTTGATGATGTGGTTTCCTTTGCACATGTTGCTGAAAATCTACTTGATCAGGTTAGAAATAAAAAAATTGTTTTAACACAAGCGATGCTTGAGCTTTTTTTACTGGTTAATGACCATTCAAGAACTTTAATCGATGTAACCGTACAAGATGAACAACTGGATGATGATCAACTTACCTGTCACAATGATATCCTGGCTCAGCTCTCTGCTTTTTCAGGGCTTGGCAAGCCTGATGTTTTAGATCTTAAAAGTGACAAAAAGGAGAGTGAAGCAGAAGAGGCTGTTGTTGATAAAATTTCATCCTATCATATCACGATAAAACCAAAAGATAGTTTTTTTAAATCTGATATGGATATCATGGCTATCATTAAATATTTAGGAGTTATCGGGGATGTTACGAACCTGACAATTGAAGATAGTGATATACCCGATATCAAACAACTGGAACCCTTAAAATCTTATCTCACTCTATCGATGCAATATCAATGTGAAGAGCCTATAGACGAGATAGTCGCTGCTTTTGAATTTGTCAAAGACGATATAGATCTGAGTATTATCAATATCAATGAAAAGATTGAAACAGAAAATACTGAATCAGTAGAACCCGCCGTTGTAGAACCATCTATTGCAGAAAAGGCTAAACCCACCTCAAATGCATTGGCTAAACCAATAAAGAAAAAAGAAACCCGCGTAGAAAAAAACTTTTCACTCAGAGTTGATTCATCAAAAGTTGACCAGTTAATTAATCTCATTAGTGAGATGGTTATCGCCAATGCAAAAATAACTCAAATTGCTGACATGGATGATAATATCGAACTATTAGAAGCTGCAGATACCCTGACATCCATGCTTGAAGAGATTAGAACCGGTGTAATGGATATACGCATGGTACAAGTGGGCAGTAGTTTTAATAAACTCAGAAGAATTGTCAATGACACTGCAAAAAAACTGGGAAAACAGATAGAGTTTGTGATCAGTGGAGAAGATACCGAGCTTGATAAAAGCGTGGTTGAAAAAATCTCTGATCCACTGGTGCATATGTTGCGAAATTCTGTGGATCATGGGATTGAATCTATGGAAAAACGCATTGCTAATGGGAAAAAAGAAAAGGGACGCATTGATCTGCGTGCTTATCCGGATGCAGGCTCCATTGTAATAGAAGTTGAGGATGATGGCGCTGGAATCCCAAAAGAGATTATTCTTGCTCAGGCAATTAAAAATAAACTGGTTTCCCCAACTGCACAGCTGACGGATAAGGAAATTTACAATCTTATCTTTGCTGCGGGATTGTCCACTGCAGAGAGTGTATCAGATGTTTCAGGTCGTGGTGTCGGCATGGATGTGGTCAAAAGAAATATTGAAGAACTCAAAGGCACAGTTGATGTTGATTCTACTTTAGGTCAGGGCAGTAAAATAACAGTTTGCCTGCCTTTAACCCTGGCGATTATAGATGGATTTCTGGTTCAATCAGGCGATACCAAATTTATTATTCCTCTAGAGATGATTCAGGAGTGTATCGAATTAACCTCTGAAAACCGATCGAATATGAAAAATAATGAATTTATTAATTTGAGAGGTTCAATATTACCCCTGCTTGATATTGGTGATTATTTTGACATTAACAGGGTTGATTATGAAAGAGAAAATATTATTATAGTGAATAGCGGTAATCAAATAGCCGGCTTGATAGTACACGAACTTCATGGTGAATTTCAAACTGTGATAAAACCACTGGGAGAAGTGTTTGAAAAAATATCCTGGATAAGTGGTGGTACGATTCTGGGAAATGGTGAAGTTGCTTTAATATTGGATGTGCCAATGTTATTAAGCCATATTGTTTAAGCGTATTAGCACACCGTTATATAAAAATGGACAAAATTATGAAAATTGGAACAATAAAAATAAAAATGATAATACTTTTGATAGTCACATTAGCCACTGTGTCGACTATATTAGCTGTGATGTCTATCAATAGTTTTAAAGAAAACCTGCTGGAAAAAAACTCTAATGTTTTGCATTCATCAATGGAAATGAAAAAGTCTCAATTAAAGAGTTTTTTCGAACAGATTACTAATGATGTTGAGATATTAGCGATTAGTGCAAACAGTCTGGAATTAACGACTAATTTAATCGAGGTACATGATGAACTGGATATCGCAGCAGATGAAGATTTTCCAGTCAATCATGAATCATCAAAAAAAGTGATGCTGCCGCATGAAAAATATTTTAAGACTTATGCTAAAAAAACCGGTTATCATGATGTTTTTTTAATCTGTAAAGCGCATGGTCACATGATGTATTCTCAGGCCAAAGAATCAGACTACGGCAAAAATATTAAGCACGATGAATTGGTGAATAGCGGTTTAGGTAAAGTCTGGAACAAAGTGGTCAAAGAACAAAGAACGGTATTTGTCGATATTGATCTTTATGAACCCTCAAATAATTTGCCCTTCATGTTTGTAGGAACACCTGTCTATATAGAGGGTGAATTCAGATCCGTATTAATACTGCAAGTACCCGTAGAAAGCATCGATCATATCATGCAGCTGAGAAAAGGTTACGGACAGTCTCAGGAAGACTATCTGGTTGGTACAGATAAATTGATGAGAAGTGATAGTTATCTCAGCCCTGAAAAACATAATGTCATTGCTTCATTTAATAATCCATCAAGAAGTGAGGTTAATACGATTGCCGTTAAAAATGCTTTAAGAGGTGATGAGGATACAAAAATAATGATTGATTATAATGGCAACTCTGTACTGAGTTCTTATAGTTTATTTACTGTAGGTCAGGACATAGAGTGGGCTATTATTTCTCAGATTGATGAGTCAGAAATTTTACAAAAAACAAATAAATTAATACAACATATTATTTTGTTAACTATCATCCTGTTAATTATTGCAGCTATTATTGCCATTTTTATTTTTAATCATATCCTCGTTAAACCTTTAGAAGAGTTTCAAAATGGATTGTTGGGATTTTTTAATTATTTAAATAAAAAGACCAAAGACATCGCTCCCCTAAATGAGCAATCTAATGATGAGATCGGCAATATGGCCAGTGTTGTCAATCAAAATATAACAAGAATAGAGGAAAATATTAAAATTGATAATGAATTTATCAGTGCAATTTCATCCAATCTGCAAGCTTTATCAACGGGTCACTTAAAAGATAGGATTGTATCAGACTATGATGGTGAATATGCGGGTATCAAAGATTCTGTCAATAATATGGCGGCAAAATTAGAAAACTTTATTGATGATATTAATAGGATGAGTCATGAGCATGACCTGGGTGATATTGATTTTGTCATTCCTGCTGATAATTATGAAGGTGATTTCAAAGCAATGGCAGATGGTATTAACAATATGGTCAATGGTCATATCAAAGTTAAAAAAATGGCCATGGCGGTTGTTGAAGAATTTGGCAAAGGAAACTTTGATGCGCCACTTGAAACCTTACCGGGTAAAAAAGTCTTTATTAATAATACTATTGAAAAAGTCAGAGGCAATCTGAAAGGTTTAATTGCTGATATCAACCATATGAGCCATGAGCATGATTTAGGGGATATTGATGTGGTTATCCCAGCCGATAATTATGCAGGTGAATTTAATACCATGGCCAGCGGTATTAATAATATGGTCAATGGTCACATCAAGGTTAAAAAACTGGCTATGGCGGTTGTTGAAGAATTTGGTAAAGGAAATTTTGATGCACCACTTGAAACTCTGCCTGGTAAAAAAATCTTTATCAATAATACCATTGAAAAAGTCAGAGGCAATCTGAAAGGCTTAATTGCTAATTTTGAAATGGCCAGTTCAGCGGTCACTATTGGAGATTTAGAAACCAGAGTAGATAGTAGAGGTTTAGAAGGGGGTTATCTAACCATTATTGAAGCGGTAAACTGTCTGTTAAGGGATATAAATAAAGCTTTTTCAGAAATTACGATGGCTCTTAGTGAGCTTGAAAAAGGTAATTTAAATTATCGAATAACAGAATCCTATCAGGGGGATTATAACAAGCTCAAGCATTCTATTAATAATGTAGCCGAAAAGTTTAAATCTATCATTATTGATACTAAAAATAGCACGGAAGAAATTGCTAAAGCCTCACAAATTGTCAATTCAACAGCACAAATATTAAGTTCAGGTGCAACTCAGCAAGCTACTTCATTACAGGAAACAACCAGTGCTCTGGAACAAATGAGCGGCAATATCAGTGAATCCAGGAAAAATGCGGATAAAACAGACTTATTAGCAGAACAATCAGCCAAAATGTCCATTGAGGGTGGTACTGCTGTCAATAAAACAGTCGATGCCATGGAAACTATTTCTCAAAGAATTAAAATCATTGAAGATATTGTTTATCAAACTAACTTGCTGGCACTGAATGCTGCTATTGAAGCAGCTCGAGCGGGTGAGCATGGTAAAGGCTTTGCTGTTGTTGCTGCAGAGGTAAGAAAACTGGCAAAAAGATCACAAGTGGCTGCATCTGAAATCAGCACGATTACAGAAAATAGTTTAAGCATCAGTAAAAACGCCGGCAAGCTCATCTCAAACGTGGTACCACAGATTCAAGAAACAGCCATATTGATAAAAGATATAGCCGCTTCAGCCTCAGAACAGGATATTGGTATTTCTCAGATAACACAATCTATGAATCAATTGGATCGGGTCACACAAAGTAATGCAACCGGTTCACAGGATTTGGCCTCTACCAGTGAAGAGCTGGATAGTCAGATAACTTCTCTTGCGGGTATTATGGAGTTTTTCAAATTTTCAGAACAAAATATTAACCCGCAGAGAGAGCCGGTCTCTCCTGACAATCAATCTGTACCTGCTATGATAAATAGCATAGAGCATACGGACAATGCTGATAATAATGAGCCTACTGATGATTTAGATTTAAGAGAATTTAATAGATATTAATCATGAGTAAGCAAAACAATGAATCATCCAATGAAAAAAATCAATATTTTTTATTTGTTGCCAATAAAGATATTTATGCTATTACTGCTCTGGAGGTGATAGAGATAGTAGAGTATCAAAATATCACCAAAGTCCCTATGATGAGTGACTTTGTTTCAGGAGTAACCAATATAAGAGGTAATCTAATCGCTGTTATCGATTTATTACAGCGCTTTGGGATAAAACAAACTCAAATTTATGATACGACTTCTTTAGTCATTTTAAGAAAAAGACATTTTAACAAAGAGCTTCAAATTGCTGTCATTATTGATCAGGTGTATGAAGTCGATGATATCAGTGCTGAAAATATAGAATCGACACCTGATTTCGGGACAAGAATTGATAAATACTTTATAAAAAACATGGCTAAATATAATGATGAATATATTGCTGTGTTAGATATTGATACCGTTTTAGATATTAAGGAACTCTCCATCTTAGCCAAAGAAAAGTCGTCAAAAGATAAAGGATAAATATGGCAGATTTACCAAATATTGATGATATCATTTCAATTATCGATGATGATATGGAAGATGATGAGCTGGATTTAGTAAAATTAGTCTCAACCAATGCCAATGATACCAATCAATATTTACTTTTTTTAGGCTCAGACAATCAATATTATGCAAAAAATATCTCTAAAATAGAGGAACTTTTAGTTTATAGGGATTTAGATATTGTTCACAATCATGATAAAGATAATTATATTTCAGGCACTGCGAATATTAGAGGAAAGATGACCTCTATCGTTAACTTTGATAAATGGATGGGAAATCCGATATTGGATGATGATCAATATGAACTGGTCATCATCGTTTGTTATGGTGGAAAAAGGTTTGCTATTGTCGTTAAAGAAGTTGAAGATATTGTCACCATAGATTCTAAGGATATGAGTGATAATAGTGCTGATAATTCTAAATCCTCTTTTATTTCTAAAATTAATATCAATATCAATGGTATCGATAAACTTTGTACTATCTTTGATAGTGATCGGTTTCTACTGGATGTATTTGACACTATAGAAAAACAGAGTAATGCAGAAACCAGTAATTTTATAGTATCTAAACGTTTTGCCTCTAAAAAAAAGAACAAAACCATACTATTTGCAGATGATAGTCGATTTATAAGAAAAATGGTTGAAAAGTTATTTTTAAAACTGGAATGTCAATATAAAATATATAATGACGGGCAGGCACTAATTGATGATCTGGTTAATATTGAACCCTCCGATATTGGATTATTTATAACCGACCTTGAGATGCCTGGAGCAAGCGGCAGAGAAGTGATTCGTTTTATCAGACAAGACAATTCATATGATAATATCAATATTATTATCCATACCAATATGTCAAATAATGTAAAGGAGAAAGAGCTGAGCACCAGTCAAATCGCAAAGACCATAGGAAAGGTCGATATGCTGGCTCTGGGTGAAGCGATAGAAGAATTTATTCTTTACTAAACACTGACAATGACATTAAATAAAATAGAATTTAAAAGTTTTCAAAAACTTATCCTGGATGCGGTAGGGATGAGTTTAGATGATAGTAAATTAGATTTAGTACAAAACAGGCTCTATAGTCGATTATTACACTATGAGATAGACAGTTTTTCTCATTATCTTAAAATTGTTAATCAGGATCCTGAAGAAAAAATTCAGATGATCAATCATCTCACCACCAATGAGACCTCTTTTTTCAGGGAATCCCAACATTTTGATTTTTTAACTTCCATTGTCAGGCAAATTTCTGTTAATCCAGCGGCTGCTGATTCAGAAAGGCAACAGCCATTGAGAATCTGGAGTGCTGCTTCCAGTGTCGGGGCTGAAGCTTATAGTATCGCCATGATACTGGATAATTTTTTAAACCTTAAACAATGGCAAATCATCGGCACTGATATCAATACAGAGGTGATAAAAAAAGCAAAAAAGGGCTTATATTGTGAATCCTGGACAAATAAAATTCCTGCATACTACAAAAAAAAATATTGCTTAAAGGGTTCAGGGCGATTTGCAGGAAAATTTTTAATTGATCAAAAACTTTCTACCAATATGAAATTTGACATAAATAATCTCATCGTTCCTGATAGCTGCTATGGCTCATTTGATATTATTTTTTTGAGAAATGTATTTATCTATTTTAATACAAAAACAAAACAACAAGTATTAAATAATATATTAGCCAACTTAAATATTGGTGGTTATCTTATTATTAGTTTAACAGAAAATTTAGATGGTTTAGATACTGGATATTTAAAAAAATGCCAAACTTCGATCTATCAAAAAAAAGGCATAGGGCAGGAATAAGGATATGAATAAAACCATAAAAATATTAACCATTTCGAGTAAGGGTGGTGTGGGTAAAAGTACCATTGCTATGCAGATTGTTACCCCTTATTTATATCTTCTTAATAATAAAAATCCTATAAAATATTATGAATTTGATGATGATAATAAAGATTATCTTAGTTTTGGTGCCAGTAATTTAAGCGTAAGAAAAACAGTGAACATATCAGATGATTTTATAAGAGACGAAATTACAGAAATATTTAGTCAAAATGAATCTGTTTGTGTTGATATCGGTGGCAATAAAACGACCACTTTAGCCTTAAATGCTTTTAAACAAAGCGGTATGATATACTTTATAGATTTAGTAATAATTCCTTTGCTTGATGGGGAACAAGATGGAATTAATGCCAGTATTATTTACCAGACATTAAAGCATTTAAACCCGGAAATTAAAATACTTTTCATTTTAAATAAAGCCAAAAATATCAATAAATTAGATTATCAGTTTGAAAATTATTTTGGTGATCCTAGAGGAATTTTTAGTGAAAAATATGCTCTAAAAAGCTATTTAAGTCATGAAGATTTTGAAAACTATGCCATTATGCCTGAGAATGACGTCATAAAATATAGCAGAAGATTTGGATATACTATTTATGAGATAGCAAAACAAAAAAGAGATTTTATAACAGATTTGAGAAAAAACATGTCTGAATATAGCAGTGAAAAAGAAATAAAATTAGTTAGTTTTAAAAACTATATGGATCATAGTACAAAAGAGTATTTTAAAGAGGTTATCGTGCCTATTTTTAAGAAATTAAATATGTTGTTAGGGGGTAAATAATTAGGGCTAATAAATGATAAAAGTATTTATAATAGATGATGCAATACTGGTCAGATCGACCATAAAAAGTATTCTAAGTAAAAGCAAAACCATACAGGTTATTGGTGAAGCTGAAAATCCTGTTGAAGCATTTGAACAATTTAAAAAAGTAGGACTGCCTGATGTTTTTATTTTAGATATTGAAATGCCAAAAATGGATGGCCTGACCTTTCTTAAGCAAATACAGGAACAAAAACCAATCCCCACTATCATTTGCTCAGCATTTGTAGAGGCAGGTTCATCTAAGGCGATTGAATCTTTAAGATTAGGAGCCTGTGATATTATACTGAAACCAAACACAGGATTGCTTAACAGTATCGATGATATTAGCGATGAGTTTATCGCTAAAATAAAAGCGGCTGCACAATCTAAATCCTTTACTCACAAGAAGACCTGTGTAAAAAATGACCATCAACCTTTAAAAAAAACACATAAAATTATAGCCATTGGAGCATCAACCGGTGGCGTACAAACTCTGGAAAAAATATTTTTAGAATTGCGACCTAATCACTCTCCTATTGTCGTTGTTCAGCATATGCCAGAGGGATTCACTGCCTCTTTTGCCAATAGCTTAAATAAACACTGTAAAAATTCAATGATAAAAGAAGCTAAAGCCGGTGATATTTTATCCCATGGCCAAATTCTAATTGCGCCCGGCGACAGGCATCTTGAAGTGATTCATGAAGGCTTGTTTATATATAAGGTTGTGTTAAAAAACTTTCCAAAGGTTTCAAATCATAAGCCCAGTGTTGATGTAATTTTTACTTCTTTAGCAAAACAGGCAAAACAAAATTCAATTGCTTTTATTCTTACCGGGATGGGTAAGGATGGTGCTCAAGGGATAAAAAAAATAAAAGAAGCGGGTGGTAAAACCTATGGACAAGATGAAAAAACATCGGTTGTTTATGGTATGCCTAAAGTGGCTTTTGAATTAGGTGGAGTTGAAAAACAAATACCGTTACAAGATGTTGCAAATATTATCAATAATGTCAGATAAACAGCAACTGGATGATGTGACTGTGTTAGGTGTAGAAGTTTAGTGATTTAAGTTAAAAACACTTGCTGATCACCTGGAATTACTGCTTTATGAATTACAAAAGTATGAATACAATGATGATGTAACTGTTCTGGGGATAAAAATATAACGACTTCCTCATCCTAAGTGAGGCTCATTGCTATCTATACAAAATAAAAGCTTAATGATAAAGTACGAGACTCACTAAAAAGAATACTCAATGCAAAA
>JAHXIV010000023.1:43078-97533 GCA_025655455.1 gamma proteobacterium symbiont of Taylorina sp. | reverse complement strand
TGATACCGCTGATTCCGCCACCCACTACTAAGATGGTCTCGTTGGTTGCAACTATATCCGACATCGAATTTCCTCCAAGGAACGGATTAATTTAAATAAAACTCTAATAACCAAGTAATTTAGTATGGTATTCAGAGACTTATGCTCAAAAATAAACGAAGAATGATACTCTTTTCTCAGCGTTTTTTCCATGAAAAAGTACTCTTAATTAATATATTAATGACCTATATCAGTAAAAAGTAATATTTTAATGCTTGTTTTTATGGATAAAACAGCAATGCTATTGTCCTTATAATAAATATCCGTAAAATGGGTAGCAAATAAACTTACTAATCAGGAAATATTTTATGATCCATAATGATGTCTTACGCCGGGTACGCTATATCTTTGACTTTAATGATACAAAAATGATTGCCATATTTGCATTGGCTGATGATCAGGTGACACGGGAACAGGTCAGCAGCTGGTTAAAAAAAGAAGAAGATGCTGATTTTCAGAAATTATCTGACCGGCAGTTAGCTATTTTTTTAAATGGTTTGATTAATGATAAACGGGGTAAAAAAGACGGGCCGCAGCATGAGCCGGAAAATCGCTTAAGCAATAATATTATTTTTATGAAGTTAAAGATTGCTCTAAATTTAAAAGCAGAAGATGTATTAGCTATTATGAATTTAGCTGAATTTAGAATGAGTAAACATGAACTCAGTGCTTTTTTTCGAAAGCCTGATCATAAACATTATAGAGTATGTAAAGATCAAATCCTGCGTAATTTTTTAAAAGGTCTGCAACTTAAATATCGTCCTGAAAGGAAGACTCAATCTGTTTATAGATAATTAACATAATTTCCGATTCTTCATATCTTTCCAATTCAATTATTCTTTAGTAGATGATGATTTGAATAGACGTTTGCAAGGTTCGCTTTGAAGTTTAAGATGGTTATGCTTTTTTAACGCGAATAAGACTGCCTGCAACTTCTTTTCCATTCAGACTCTTCATAGCTGCTTTGGCTTCGCCTGGTCTGGGCATTTCGACAAAAGCAAAACCTTTGGATTTCTGAGTCTGTTGATCCAACACTAAATTACAGGATTGGACGATACCGTGAGTTTCAAACATAGCCAGAATCTCGGCTTCTGTTGTACTGCGTGCCAGCTTGCGGATTAATAATTTCATTTTTTTCTCTTTTTTGTTCCTTATATTATTACCTGCTTTTGTCGGCATTACAAACTTAAGAGCCAGATCAAGAGGATAATAAGAAGGGGCAGCGTTCAGATAAGTTCCCGGGGAAACGATGTACAGAGGACAGGCTCCTGATATGTGCTTTATAGAAGTGCAAATTTAGTTTATAGTGTTATCCATAAGTAGGTATCGTTACAATATATAACTTAAACTAAAATTGGCATGAATTATTTTTAGTAACATTAAAATGGCTTAAAATTATTTGTGCCAATTTTTTGTTACTCAAGAGAGAGCCATAAATGAAATCTGTATTCGATTACGTGCCTGAAGATTTCAGGCTTATTGCCATTATCGGCAGCATTATTCTCATCACGATAATCACTAACTGGATCGTAAATAGAGCGATCTCTCGGGTGATGTCTAATGCGAAGTTAGGCAAATCGAGCTTTGATCAAACCACCCTGAGATTTTTCAAGCGGTTGATATCATTCACTATATATACCCTGGGTATCAGCGCAACTCTAACGCAAATACCCGAATTTGAAATCATTGGCCACTCGTTACTAGCTGGCGCTGGCATCTTGACCGTTGTAGGTGGGCTTGCGTCTCAGCAAATTTTAGGAAATATTGTCGGCGGCTTCATGATAATTTTCTTTCGGCCATTCAAAATTGGCGACAAAATCACGTTAAATAACAATTACACAGGCATAGTTGAAGATATAAATCTACGGGAAACGGTCGTTCGCGATAATGAAAATAATAGGGTCATCATTCCAAACTCTCAGGTCAATAGCCAGATTATCGTTAATACAGACCACACCGACAGCCACATCTGTAAATTTATTGATGTGGGTATTGGCTACTCGTCTGATGTCGATAAAGCCATGTCCATTATGATTGAAGAAATAGGCCAGCACCCTCTCAATGTTGATATCCGAACTGCGGAACAGAAAGAGAGCGGCTCTCCAATAGTTATTGTTCGAATCACCAGTTTGGGTGATTCATCAGTTAATCTACGAGCTATGGCATGGGCTGAAAATTCCAGGAACGGCTTTGCCCTACAGTGCGATTCATTCCTTAATATTAAACGCCGCTTTGATGCAGCAGGGATTGAAATTCCTTTTCCACAAACAATGATTTCCTTCGCTGAAGACTCGTCGATCAACGTTATAACGACACCAGCCAGTTCATTCTCTACATCTCAATAGCATCCATGATTCTATTATTTTAATAATCGATTTACGGAATCACTGAAGGCGAGCAGCACAATGGTTGAACTATTTGTTTCCCTGATACTCTGCATGAAAATGTGGAGGGTTATGTTGATTGAAATATAGGGTATAAACTCATCTGACCTTTTGATTCTTCATGGCTATCACATAAGATTTCTTGGTTGCTTATCTGTTCCAGCAGTTCTGGGTGGCAAATTTACCATGTCAATCAATCGAGTCTGACCGCATTGATCGAAAATGAATAGTGAATATGATTCCTGACCCCTGTTCTCTATTGATACTAATTTGGCAAAGAAATATAATATTGAAAATATAAGAAAAGATATTGAGTTGCTAAAAAATGAACTTATTTTAAAATTGGGCACTATGCTTGCCTTAAGCATAGGAGCCATTGCTACACTGGTTAAAATATTATAGTTTTATTACTTTTCAGTATAATTTAAAAAGCTCCACACTGATCACAAACCTGTGCAGGTATTTTTCTAATGACAACAACTCCAAAACCAAGATCGACTGTAAAAGTGGTTGTACCGGATTATTTGTTACCACCATGGCACAATGGGCAAGATAATTTTAATTTACTCATAAATATGCAAATGCTCAGCAGGTTCAAGGGAACAAATCAGAGTTCAGTTATATTTCGTTGGCTGGATTGCCTGGTTAGGTTTGCTCTTATACTCCTTCTCCCTCTCCCTATGGGAGCAAGGTTGGGCACAGGATAAGAACTTTGTAAACAAAGTTCTAAATGAGGGGCTTTTATTTTCTTGTCTGTTCTGTTAATTCAAATTCCATCAATCAGAGCATGCCGGATGGAAGACAATTTACCGCAGTCCTAATAAATTCTGATATAAAAATATTTAAAGATTTAGATTCTACATCTCTAAATTTTTTTACTCTCATCATAAAGGGTTTCTGGTGAAATATCTGCTCCATTAGGCCATGATATAGACCATCCATCAACAAAAAATTGTTTAAAATAGCTTTTATCTTTTAATGGCTCAAAAACATCTCCTTTTAACCATTTTAAGCAGTCTGCAATTTTTTTTTCACCATTATCAAAAGTGATTTTTATTTTATAATCAGATATATATTCTGCATCAATAACTACTGGCATATATTCCATATTTTTCCCTTTTTAATCAAGAGGCTTGATTCTATCTATTTGTTTACCCTGAACTGCCTTGCCCCAGTTAATCTCTAATTCCTTTGTATGTGCTTTCGCCCATTTTTTTATTAGCTTTTTTGCTGTTTTTGAACTTATATTACCCTTTATCATTTCACCTTTAAAATTGCATATTCCTCTTTGTCCCTGATACTCTGCATGAAAATGTGGAGGGTTATGTTCATTATGGAACATTCTAATAATAATTCCAAAAAACATTGAAACATAAGGCATAAACTCATCTGACCTCTTTTTTATTAGAAAACAGGCTTATCTGTTCCAGCAGTCTTGGGTGGCATCTGGAGAAGCTGAAAAAACAGGACCGTCTTGATTGACAGTGTATGTACCACAACTGTCATTTGATTGGGTAGAATTAGAAGGATCTGCCGTTGCTGTAAAACCTGTTGCACTATTTGCAGTAATATCAAATTCATAAAAATCTTCAGGCATTGCAATAATAAGAATATTGGTAGCATAGAGTGAATTGTTTGCTCGCCATTGTTCCTGTCTTAACTGAATATCTAATAGTCCAGATTTGGCTTCAGCGCGCCTGGCCTTCATAATATAATCGTTATAAGAAGGCAATGCTATCATTGCTAAAATGCCTATTATAGCGACAACTATCATCACTTCAATTAAGGTAAAACCTGAAGAAACTATTTTAGTGTTCATTATCATCAATACCTCTTTATTTGCTTTTATATGGCATAATTCAGTCGACAGGAGGAATACAATTTCTGAATTATTTTCTATATGGGTGAATAATAGCTGAATACAGCAAGAAAAAATAGAAAAATATATATAAAATGTAATTAAACGATGAGTGGTCAATTCTATAGTATAAACGGTATGAATCAGGCTGGACTATTGAAGTAAGGCCGCTATAATATAATTAACGGGAGATTTTAGAGATATGAAGAAAAAAAGTTTATCCGGTTTCACATTGATTGAAGTAATGATAGTCATTGCAATAATATCTATTTTGGCTTCTTTGGCAGCCCCTTCTTTTTTAGATTCCATCCAGAAAAGAAGATTGAGAAGTGCGTCAGAAACAATCTATTCTGGTGTACTATTTTCTCGTTCAGAAGCAATTAAACAGAATCTTAATGTAATATTTCAACTTGATGCTACAAATGCTTGTTTTGGGATAGATGATGATAATACAACTGTGTGTAGTTGTAATGCAAATCCTGGGAATTGTACTGTTAATGGGCAACAAAAGGTGATTGACTTATCGGGAAATTCAGGTGTTTCGGTTGGTGCGAACATAAGCATTACCTTTGCGGCAAATGGTATGCCGACTTTAGTAAATGGTGCGGCTACATCAGTAGTGCCTTCGATAACCACTAGTTCAGCAGCTGATAGTTATGATATTGATGTTAATATTATCGGTTCGACTACACTTACAAAGAATTAGGTATGTATATGAAAAATAATATGTCACAAATTGGCTTCACACTGATTGAATTGATGGTTGGAATTTCTATCGGGATCATTGTTGTCGCTGGATTGACCAGTTTTTTCATAGCCACATTGACTGGCAGCAATAATTTAATCAGCTCATCCAAACTTAATCAGGAAATGAATGCTGCAATGAATTTAATGGTGACTGAAATTAGGCGTTCAGGCTATTGGGCTAATGCTGTTACCGGGGATCCTATGGCTAATCCTTTTTATTCAACAACTCATAATATTAGTGTCAACACCATTTCTACTGCAGGGGATTGTATTTTGCTTTCTTATGATTTAGATGAAGATGGGGTTGTAGACACAACAGAAGTGCTGGGTTTTAAGCATGTCGGTGGTAATGAAATACAAATGCGTACAGCGGTGAATGCAGTTGGAACGAATGCCTGCGGAACAGGTAGTGATAGCTGGAGTTCAATTAGTAACACTTCAGCGATTAGTATTACTTCGCTTGCATTTACAACAACTGGAAGTAAATGCCATAATTTTGATAGTGCTGATAATACAACTATAACAGCGGATGTGGAAAGAACTTTAGCTAGTGATACAAGCTCAGCCTGTAGTGATGCTTCAATGACTCTTGCCGGTAATGCCGAGGCAGGTGATCGACTGGTTGAGACTCGTCAGATTAATATCACTATGACAGGGGAGTTGGCGGATGATGCAAATATTAATGCAACTCTCACCAGTCAAATTAAAGTAGCAAATGATTGGGTTATTGCTCTATAAAATATTGATGAGAGAGCTTTTAAGATTAATAGTATTAAAAATAGATGAGAAAATATTATGAAACATTTAATCAGTTTTAAAAGACAAAAGGGAATGGCAACTCTGTTAGTTTCCGTTATCATCTTGCTTCTTATAACAATGGTGGTTATCTACTCAGCCAATACAGCCATTATGGAACAAAAAGTGTCAGCCAATGCTTATCGTGCGAATCAGGCGCATTCCTATGCAGATGGTGGTATAGATTATAGCGCGAGATATCTTAGAGTAGAGGGTTATCCAGATATTGATGGCAGTGGTTGTCTTATCGATTCAGCTGGCAGTTTTATTGATTTTGACGAAAATGCATCTGGTTCTTGTGTCAACTTTGATACGGGTCTGGCAAGTAATTATCAAACAGATATGACAGATAATAATCCAACGATTGCTACACAGCTACTTAGTAGTGGTCTTGTCAGTATTACTGCAACGGATCAAAGTATTGATGGTACAGCTAATCGTACCATTACTCAGGTTGTGAGTGGTGCTCCTTTGGGTGGCTCAGGTTCTAATCAACCCATGATTACTCGTGGCGGTGTTGGTTTGACCGGTAATATGAGAGTAATGAATCGTTATGCCAATATTAATGTCTGGTCTGGAGATACTGTAGCTATTGGAAATTCACAGTCAGCTGAATCTTATATTCTAACACCGGGAACAGATACCAGTGGTTATACTCAAGCAAATTATGTTAATCCAGCACAAAATACGGGAGATATTACCAGAGTTTCAGGTAATAAAGAAGGTAATGGTATTGATATAATTGATCAGGATGTGACGTTATCAGGTCTTACTCCTGATGAGTTTTTTGTGAATTTTATCAATGAACCTAAAGCTATTGTAAAACAGATGGCTGTTGATAATGGGCAGTATTTTGCTGATTTTTCCAGTTCAGATACTGCTAATAATGCTGATCCTCTTAAAGGATTAGTATGGATTGGGAATGGTTCAGCTATATCAACTAATGGAGGAACATATGGTTCACTGGATGCTCCTGTATTGATCATTGTTGATGCTTCTTCACTAACGACGACAGGTAATATTCAATTTTATGGTCTTTTATATATTATTGGTGATTGGGATACTCAGGGGACAGTCAACATTACCGGTTCTATTATTATAGAAGGTGATGTTTTGAATGGAACAGGAACCACCAGTGTGGTATACAGCCCTGATGCTGCATCTCCCACTGGTGGCTGGGAAGGTACTGCGGCAAGAGTTCCAGGCACATGGAAAGATTTTTAATATTTAATATATTAAGTTGAGGAAATAATCATGTTTATAAATAAATTAAAATACAGATCTGGCATCGCATTAATTGAAGCTCTTGTTGCTTTAGTTGTTATTTCAATAGGTTCAGTTTCTATTGTTTTATTGTTATCAAATCTGACGACAGGTGATGCTGAGAGTAAAGCCAGAAATGAAGCGGTTGCAATTGCCAATGAGCAAATTCAGGATTTAAGAAATTTTATGCATAAAGCAACTGTTACAGGAAATTATGATTCAACTGTAGTAGGAAGTAATGACACTATCACTGGTACTAATGCTAGTTTTGCCCGTACCTGGACAGTTAGCAATAGTGCATCAGTGACTGATAGTAAAATTTTAACCGTCACGATCACCTGGAATAATAGCAGCGGTACAGCCCAGTCAATTACTTTAAGTAGCATGCTAGGTTGGTTGGATCCTAAACAATCATTATCTTTTGCTTCTGGTGGTGGTGATGGTGGAGGAGACTATACAGGGCCGAATCAGGATACTGCTGAAGTGGGTCATGGTGTTCCGGTCAATGTGGAAGATCTTGGGACTGGAACAGATATTGGCGGTGGTCGTACATCCTATGAAGATGGTGATAATACTATTATAGTTAATAATTGTAGTGGTTATGATTGCGAGTTATTACTGACAGTTTTTTCTCATGATTTTTTGCATATTTCCGGAACAGTTTTTTATGATGATACGATCCTTTCTGATCTTGTCGGCGTGACTTCGGATGCAGGAAATTGTGCATTTCCTTTAACCTCCGCCGGGGCTCTTATTAGTGATCAAAATAACATTGTGACAGTTCCCGGTTGGGGAGAAATGGCTGAGTATGATTGTATTGTTGCCAGTGGCTGGCGTGGAAAAGTGGGTATTTTAAGATTAGTCGATCATAAAACGTCTTGTCCCGGTCAGGCGCGTGAATATATTAAATTTGCTTTAGATGGAACCAGATTTTATGCTGAAGGTATTACCTTATCGCATACTGATCAGGACTTTTTTATTGCTACATTGAATGGTAATGAATCATGTCAGGATCTTAAAACCACATTAGAAGACACGCATTCTCAGACTATTAATGAACCTTTCAACCTGATTGTCGAAGGCGGTGATGCTATTACAATTTCTGGCTATATAATTAACACTCCAGGTAATGCTTTAGCTGATCTTATTACTATTGATGCTGATGGTGAAGCTACTAATTGTAGATTACTAAATGATTTTGATGGTTATGATGATGCTTATGTTTGTACCGTCCCTCAATCTATAAGTTCAGGGACTCCATGGTTTGGTGATATAACAACAAAATTGTGGACTGAAGGTAATGGAGGTAATCCTAATGAATTGTTATGTACTTTAGTTAACAATTATCCAGAAAACCCTGGTGTTTCTGATCATATCGGTGTTGATGATGTAAATCCATCTGCAGCATTTACTCTAACAGAGACTTGTGAAGGTGTTGTGGATCCAGATGATGTTATAATAACTATTGACTTTCTTGTTAATGGTGGAAGTGGCGGATTTAAACCTGAAATTACATCACTTAGTGCAACTGATGGTGCTTGTGTGTATCAAAGTGATCCCCATCGTACTCCTAAATACTACTATGATTGTACTATGTCAGCAGATACTGGAACAATCACAGCTAATATGGATCTTGATGGCGGTTCATGTTCTCCTATAACTTTTGCCTATGATAAAACGGTTACAACTCAAACTATTGTAGTTGGGTGTACAAATCCTTAGGTACATATAGTTAAATGCCCTCCGATAATACCGGAGGAGTGAGATAGATAGTCTTACCGGAAAGGATTATTCGCATAGAAAAGTATGGATAGTTGATAAGTTACGGGAATTAGAACAAACGGGGACAGCCATATATTGGTTGTCCCTTTTTTTCATCCATCTTCGCAGAATTAGAATTATGTCAAATTGACTAATATGGGTAATAGATGTATGATTTATTCATGAGTAAAATAGATAAAATAAAGGCTGAAATTTCTTTTCATGAGAAAATGTTTTTTGCTGCTTTAGCTGTTGTTATTGGTTTAATTGGTTGGGCTGCTTCTAACTTTTTAAATGTACCAAGCTTTATTTTATTTCTAATTCTTTTTGGTGTATTCGCTTCTAGTATTTTTGGAATTTTTCAATATAAATTTATAAAGCAGTTAATTAAGGAGTTAGAGAATGCTTAACTCAGTTATTATGTTATTTATTGGTTTGATATTTGTTTTTTTTATGGGGTATTTAGCCTGGGACTCATACAAAGATTTTAATAATCATTAAGATCTTTAATCCATCAAATGGGGACAGCCATATATTGCTGTCCCTTTTTTTATTCTGTAGTTATTATATTCGTACATTATTCATAGCAAGATAAAAATAATCGGGGTCAGAGTAAAATTATTTATGTTGCCTTTGCTTAATAGATATTTTAATCAGAGTAATTGATTTAATAGTCAGGGGAGGGTGATTCAATCTTCTCATTAGGGATGTTAAGCTATTCTAAATATTCAAAAAAGTATAAGTAGGACATATATATGGATGCCCTGTTAAAATCAACTACTATTTACAAAACAGCTTCTAACATGAATGGCAATAATGAAGCGGTAAGCCTGCAAGACGACAGGCCTGCTTGCAACCGCCTAAAGGGAAGGCTTTCTCAAAGTCTTTTTTAGTACATCCCCAAGAGCTGATTTTATCACCGATTGCTTTAATTACTGAGCGTGGGTGTGGAGGGACTTCGTATTCACGATAGAAATCTCTCAAAAAATTAATGGCTTCCCAGTGGCAATCGGTTAATTTGAGATGATCTATTTCGGACATTGTTTTAGCGAAATTTTCATCCCAGTCATCAAAATTAATCAGGTAACCTTTATTGTTGACGGCAACCTGTTTTTCCCCCACTTGAACTGTATTTTGCTCTTTCTCTCTTTCCTCATCAGAAGTTTTCATAATATCTCTCATCTAATATGAAACTGATCACGGTTATACTTGCTTTTGTATGTTAGCCACCTGCTTACCCCGATGGTAATGTGTTTTGATAAAAAAGTAAATTCCCCATTATAGGTGGGGGTAATTACTTAAACGAGAATAATTTTAGATTTCATACTATACAGGATAAATATGAATAAACTAAGTTTTGCAAGTACCTCACATGATTATTAATTATCAGAAATTTCCCTCTCAGCAGCTTCCTGTAAATATATCTTTAACTCTCTTTCAAGACCATAAGAGTTAATGAAGTTTTCAAGCAGTATTATTTTCCTGGATTTATCCCAATGTTGGATATCATTCGTTAATTCTTTGTCTTTGTCTTTGTCATTGTATTGTGGTCGTTTTTTTATCTTGTATTTTAATTCAATGTTTCTAGCTGACATTGTTATTAAATCTGAGAATTTGACACTTTGAGGCCAGTCTGAATAAGGACATTTATAATTATTACAATATCCGTTCAGATTAATTGTAGAACCACATCTTTTACACATAGTTAACTCGGATGAATTTATGAAAAATAGCTCTTTATCCACTCGTACATTTGTGTGGCTGTCAGTTTGTTAAATTGAATCTGTTCAAATTTACTATCTGGAACTTCATCTCTATAGGAAAATTGATAATTAATGATATCAGGGTGATGATCATGTAATACAAGAATAATACGCTTACCACTTTTTAAACAATCAATAGTTATTGCGTCTGCCGGGATACCACTTGTTCGCATGCCCTGACTGACACCGATGACAGGATTGATGTTTTTAAAATCCTGCTGAATTTTTGTGTGTGCCTCGGTTGCAATATCACATAATGTGGGTAGCAGTTTATCAGTCAAGTTAGTATTTCCTGTAAAATTTGTAATAATATCCTATAAAGACTTCATTTCATCATAGCTATGATGAAGACTTAATTATAACCTGTTAATGTTGATGGTGTTAAGATAGCCTAAATAAATATACAATCTTTAATAAAAAAGAAGATTTATAAACATAAAAAGATATAAAGTAACTTATGAAACAAATCTTGATTCTGGCTATTATTATAAAAAAAATTCCTATCACTATTTCTGAGTACAATTCCGTATCTGAATGGCTTTTATGGTGGGTGCCTCTTCCTCATATTGGAGGTAAACCTTATTCTTACTTTAGAGCAAGTATCGATTTAGAACAATATGACTGCTTTAAAAATGATTAGTATGGAGGATATAACTATTTTGGTTAATATAAAAAATAGTATCTGATAAAAGGGTGTGACGTCAGATACTATAAAGCAAAAAAAGGGAGCAGAAGCTCCCTTTTTTTATAAAATACAATCTCTTTAAGCGACAGCTTTTACTTTTTGTTCTGCTAATTCAGGTTGTTCTGCTTTAGTTAAACCAATCTTCACCTGTCTGGGTTTCATCTCCTCAGGAATCTCCCTGACAAGATTGAGATATAATAAGCCATTTTTTAGATCAGCGGTTGTTATTTTGACATGTTCAGCTAATTGAAAACTATGTCTAAAATTTCTCGCTGCAATGCCTTGATGAATGAAATTGTGTTCATTTTCATCGGCCTCTTTTTTACCCTCAACTATCAGGGTATTATATTCACTGCTAATCACCAGTTCAGATTCCTCAAAGCCTGCAACAGCCATGCTGATTTGATAATGGTCATCATCAAATTGTTCAATATTATACGGTGGATATGATGGTTGTTTCTGGCTGGTACGAGTGGCGGAATCAAGTAATGATGCCATGTGATCAAAGCCAATCATTGAACGATATAGTGGTGCGAAATCATAATTTCTCATGATGAATTCTCCTTAAAATTAAGCAAGATTATATTGGTGTCTATTCAATGTTATAATAATAACAATTTATGAATCAGACGATTTTTTGTTACAAACCTCTAATGAGCATTTGTACTATAATACATAAGGCTTTGTTACCTGTTTTCAAGGGGAAAGTAATAAAAAGAGAATTAATATAATTTCCAGCAGGCATAAATGAGATATTTTAACAACAGATGGCAGTTAAGTCATTTTCATGCCTTGAATAATTATCTTTTTGTCACACTATAAATCCACCATCTTCAAGTAGCTTGGGTATATACCACTCATTTAGTCTTTCAGCTTCAAAAAGCGGGCTTGAATCTGAGCTTACTTTTAGTCAACTTTTAGCACCTTACCACCACTCAACTTAAAACATTCCATTGCTTCAGTAAAAATTTCCACTGATGAAAATACGTTTTGGATTTTCTCATGATAGTTCATATTCTTGATAGGTAAATATTCATTTACAATGTATTGAATAAATTCATCGTTCTTTAACTCTTCTTCCAAGGTTATCACTTTATTGTTGCTTAAAAGGGTGCTTATTCTATCAATAACTATGTGGGATTGTTGTAGGGATTAACCCTATTGATTATACGTGATAAGCCTGAGACAGTTTAATTTTATGGCTGAATGATTTAGGTGAAAAAGTCTGGCTATCTTCAATACAAAAAACCAAACTAAAGTGGATCCCTATGTCAAGACAGATCAATTAAAAAATAAGATATAAAATATCCATCATTAATAGGCCAGCTTTTACTCTGGCATGTAGTTCTGGGGTTGATTTCTCCTTTTGTAGTTTGGTACTAATACTTATCAGTGTTTTCCAACTTTGCCCAGAAAGTAAAGTCCTACCGACAAAGCAGTAATAGACAATGCAAAATACAGCATATCCAAGGGTGTCTGATAATTTATAAAAGATACTTTTTGAAAAAATGATACGACTAAAATCATTACAATTACTTTAGATATTTTATCTTTTAATTGATCCAGAGAATGAATTGCCAGGATTTTACTGTCTTCTCCCTGTTCATTTTTTGCAGCATCGATATCTGAAATAAAGAGTTCATAAAGTCCAAAGGCAAAAAGCAGTAAAACCACTCCAATGAGATACAAGTCAATTGCACCAATAAGCTGACTGACGACATTATCATGGAAATGCTCAGGATGAGAATGAGTAAGATAGGTATTAAACACATAAATGATAGTATTATAGATATCAACACTGGCAACAATAAATAAGATTATGGAACCGCTAAGTCCAAAGAATACAGCAAGAATTACAATAAATCTTGAATTCCATAAACTAATTTCAAAAATTCTTTCGATCATTTTATACCTTTATAAAGCGTATTGTTCAATATAGTAAATTGTATCAAATTAATAATATTTATAATATTACTTTTATAAATGTTATTTTTAGATTATAAAAAAAATTGTAAGGGTTTACCCAATGAATGACTACATATTTGCTTATTAGGTTTAGGTGTTACGGATATTATAAAAAAACTAAAAAAAGTATAACTTTATAATATGAATTCGGATTTATATTTTTGTAATTATATCTGTATCCAAGTCAATAATATCGAGTGAAAAATCAATGTTAAATCAAAACCTGTCAACGGCAGAAATAGATTCTGTTATATTAAACTTAAGTATTTATTGTCCGGTTTATTGTCCAAATTTTGGAAAAGTCAAAAACTGTATTCTTAATGAAGTTCAGGATTTATCACTCATACATAAAACAGAATGGATAGGAAATCTCACTGAAAATAAAAAAGTAATGATTTTCCAAAAACATAAAAGATGCTTTGTAAAAAATCAAAAATTAACCAATAATTATTTATAACAATAAGGAGTGAACAATGGCATACCCACTTGAAAACAAAGGTGTGTTGAGCGTAGTTATGGAGCGCTTTGAGAAGCAAAGACTGCCGAGAATTATGGATATTAAGGAGCTGGTTGATGGTGGTGATAAGCTTAATCAGTCTGATATAAAATTTTTAGGTGAGGTTTTAAATGATACGAAACAATATGCTCACTTTGTATCCAGCCATCATGAATATCACAATCTGTTTTCTCATATTACAAATCTTTATAATAATATAATCTCAAAAGCACTTAATAATGAAGGGAGTATTACTAAAATCTCAACCTCAAATTAGTTTTTTTTCAAATATTAAAATAAACCGTTCTTACTTTTCATTGGATGGTAAGTGTGTTGCCATTAACGTTACACGAAATGGATTACATTCACTGGTTTCATAATCTCTGAAGTAGAGACAAGTTTTACAGAGTTCTTTTTTATCCTCTATTTCATATATCATTTTAAAATCATCATTATGTATTTCACATGCCGTATTTTCCAGCATCCAGCAAGGTTCATCAAGATTGTTATACTTAACACATGTCGTGTCTATACATTCGAAATATTCATAACATTGATTCATTTCTAAGCCACCTTAATCTTTTGTTTGCGGGTTAATTATAAGTTGCAAGAGAGAATTGGCAATTATGATTTACCCTTAGGGCAACCGTAATATAAGCTAAAAGAAATCCAACATCCTGTACTGTTTTATTATATCTTATAGGCATCACCTAAAATTAGTAGAGGTATTTTACGCCGGTCAATTATGCGCCTATTGTTTTTCACTTTGATAGAAGTGCTACTATTACTTTTTCTCCTGTCTTCAAGGCGTCTATCAGTAATTCCTTTATACTCACATGTACATTTAAAAGCAGTACATCCCTGCAATGGTAAAGAGGGAGCATGTGCAAAGGAAAAATGCTGATCAATCAGTATTGATGATATTTTACAACCACAATTAATAATCACAACAGAATCATATTTTCTTGATTGTTCCAATTCAAGTAATGATTTTTTATGTGTCATAGATTTTCTGCTACTTTGTCTATTTCCACTTTATAATTTCCTGTAAACTCTTGAGTAACAAAAAATTGACACAAATGATTTAAAGCCATTTTTATGTTACTTAAAATAATTCGTGCCAATTTTTTTTGCTGTGGGCACTTGTAATTAATATTATTCATAAAAGAGTAGCAGAATCTATAAAAATTTCCAGTGATAACAAAGACAGCTAATTCTATTTCTCCATTAATTATTAAAAATGTTCTTCAACTCTAATCGTTTTAATGCCAGCTGATTTAAGTATGTCAGTGGCATGGTCTAATGTATGGTATAGCTTTTCAGTTCCGCCATGATCTGTCAGAGCGATTGTATCACCACCAGTTTTGTGAAATAAAATGCGCCAACCATTTCCGTTTGGAGATGCCTCAATAATGGCTTCTGAAATAATTTTGTTATGATATTCTGATGCTGCATTATCTATTTCCACTTTATTATTCCTTATAAATTTATAATGAATATTGTTTATCAAAGAGTAGCATTTCACCTGTCTTAGGATTTCTGCTCTTTCACCATTGCCAAGATATCAATTAATTCGGATTTGGTCATGGGTTAATAATATCCTATAAGATTGAAAAGATATATACTTAATACAATATCTGATTGTAAGCCCTGTACCACCTATAGATAAGTTAAAATTTAAGGCTAATGACTCTGAATATTATTACTTTTAAAGTGGTGGCATTTCATCAAAAGTTGGAATGCTATCATCCATGATATCCCATTTTGGCTTTCTTTTGTTATAGACAATAACATTTGCCTTAAACCAATGACTATCATTTAATGTGCCTGCTGTTACTCCTATTATCTCTGTTGCTGCACTGTTTTCACCAAAAAGACGACTACCGCATTTAGGACAAAAGTGACGTGTAATAATTGAACCAGTATCTGTATTTGAGTCATATAGACTGGTTTTACCTTTTATTTGAACATCATTTTTTTTAAAAAAGGCATTTGATGCATGGCCTGTACCTGATGAGCGTCTACAGTCATCACAATGGCACTGTCCCATACGCACAGGGGGTGAAGAAATTGTGTATTTCACATCACCACATAAACATTGTCCTGATGCAAAGTAAGTTTCTGGCATTTTATTTTTCCTGATATTTTTTATGACAATTTTTATAGGACTGACTAACTTCACTCCTCAATTTTGGAACCAGCTTGAGTTTACCATGTTCAATGAGAGATATCAGTTCTTCTGTAAGCTGTAAAGTATCTATCTTTTGATTAAAATCAGCCCCTTTTTATTTAGCTATTTTGGTAAAGATTTTAAATTGTGGGTATTGACTTGTATATTGCTGTTTTCAATCACATACTATTACCAATGGGGAATAGACATTTCTTATTATAGGTTTATAGTTACCTAGTTTCAGACAAAGCCTACTCTTCTTTTATATATGGAAGAGACGGAAAGCCACAGATCCCCTTGGGATAGCTGGGTTGCCTGTATTTCGCTCACATTGAGTTTATCGTAAAATACGGGAATAAAAATGACTTTTATCAAACATATTATAGATGAAGTTGAGTTGGCATTAATTTTAACTTCGGTTCTTTCTCTTGTTACTGTTTTGATGATTGTATCAGTAAAAATTATTGATTTTATTTAAAAATTTAATATTACGATGCCTAAAATGGACAATCAATAATTGCATATCGCTATTTTGCTAATAGGTAATGGAGTTATTGCACTATCTCATAACCATCAGTGGAACGATTTCAAGTCGCATCCCTTCCCCTAATCACTGTGATAAGGTATTTATATGAAATAAATTTCATTAAATACCTTTGAGCCAGTTAGCCTCTTTGAGTAAATTACTAAATATAACGATAGTAATTAATTTCTACTTTATTTCTGCTTTATTTTATCTATATTTAAGTTATACAGGGTGATTTAATTCATTCACTTTTATCCTCTGATTATAGGTGTTCATATGAAATGTTATGAATATTTTAATTGTATGCAAACAAAGTGTATTGCACGTTTTGATGATAGGCATTGTTGGCAAATTGATACAACAGATTGTGTCAAAAGATTTGCAGAAAGCTCTAAAAACAAATCAATTGACAAGATATATGAGGAATATGATGATAAAAGCTTATGTGCCCACTGTGCCTATCGTGAAGAAATGTTCCACCCTAAAACAAAAATAGCTATTAAAAAATCATGATAACAATAATTTTGTGAACGTTTGATACTGATTGCCGAGGTTGAACCATACTTTTCAATTGTACTTTACCGTGACAAACTATCCATATACCCAAACGAATGTATATTCCCGATAGCTAAACACTGAATCTCATGTAACTTGATAATTAATTTGTCTGTTGTCGAACCTCTACGGTCTTTTAGATAATACTATATTATGATGGAAGTAGGCATCACAGAATACTATGAATTTGAGTTAATATCATTTGCAAATAACCTCTATTCTTGGGTATGTACCATGTAAACAGTACGTGTTATTGTTACTATAGATTTAAAATTCATCCGAGCTTAGTAAAATGAAAGTCGTCATCCTCATTGCAATTTTCCTTTTCACAAGTCAACCTTTTTTTGCTAATGCTGACCCCATAACAGCAAGTGGTACATTTTTTTTTAGAAAACACCAATCCTGGGGGGATGTTACTGATAAATTAATTGTTGGATTCAATAATTTATCTCCTTCTTTAGCGGAGGGAACCATAGTGACAGGAACTAATGGCATTATTGGTCCAATTAAGTTTAATAAACTATCTACCACAACAAGTGGCGGGGCAAAAGTTGTAAGTTCATATCATATCGACAAGCTTGGTATTTGGACTATGACTATCACTAACGGAAGTGATACGGCAATCCTGACGAGTCCTGAATTAACAGCATCAACATTACCTTTACCCTTTGTTTCTAATGTAGAAGTAACAGGAGAAGATACATTTACTCCAAAATTAACTTGGATATTGCCTGTAAACGAAGCTAGTACACCTTTTAAACGAGTTAGAGCCTGGGTATATAATAGTAATAATAAGTTTATAGGTAAAACAGAATCATTACCCGCTGATACCACCACAATAATACTTCCAGAAGGTATAATTTCAAGTAATGGAGATTTTTGGATGGAAATATTACTTGAGGATACCAATAGTGACAAACGTACTATCAATCGTTCATCCTTTCGGGTTGATATGACTATTAACAAACCTGATTCTGCATCATCAGAAGTGCAGAACACAACTGGACAACTATTTTCAATAACACCGATTGATGTTCAAATACCCACTACCTCTGGTACTGTTCCTGATACTACTGTATTACTAACTCTAAAAGATTCAAGCACCACACTCAAACGAGACGACGATAGTATCATTGAAGTTAAACCGGAAACGATTGTGGTTTTAAATCCTTCGATTGAAGCAACTAATAGCAATACACTGATTCGAGGAGAAGTAACAACGATAGTAGATTGTACTAATGCCAATGATTATGAAGTCCGCACAGCCTTAGCAGATATCAAGGTGCCGGGTTCCTGTAGTTCAATACAAAGAGCCGATAATACTGCTAAATTTACGACCCAATATTCTCAGGAGGGTATAGATGGAAAATTAACCGTCAAAGTTATTTCCGGAACAGTAGATGTCACTGATAGAGAAGGCAATATTACCACTCTAAACGCAGGACAGGAAATAACTATACAAAATAAAGTACCTCGTACCTCATGGGTCTTACCTATTGATCATGATAAACTCTATGGTGGTTATGACAATCTATTTATCTGGACTGAGTATCTGGATGCAGATAGTTACCTACTGGAATTTAATATTCCAGAGCCAGTATTCTTTGAAGAAAATCCCGGCAGTGCTGAATTTCAACAGCAAACAGTCGTTCTGACTTCTGATTTTTATTTTGAGTATGATGGTTTACTTATTTTTACTCTGCCATTACCAAAAGGATTTGATGGCATTGTTTTAGAAGTACGCCTCTTTGCCTTGGATAAGCAAGGTAATATTATTGATGAAACAGTTGCCAGTGATAGAAGTACGATTACTGTGACTGATTAGTTATGTCCTCCCATAACCAATGACTATTAATGATATTCTTTATAATACGAACAATATTCACATTTAGTTCCACCACTTATTTGTACTAATTTTTTAACGTGATCCATAACATGATCATCACATAATGTATCTTCAAGTTCCCAGCAATTTCTTTCATCGCCATGCTTGGCACATTCTGACTCCTTGCAGTCATAAACGTCATAGCACTGTTCCATATCTATATCTCCTAAAGATGATTTTAAGTATGTAATTATAGAAATATTGAGCTATTCAAGGCTTTGACCTATATCTATCATATTGTATATTTATTCATGCAAATGAACTCAGTGTAGGAGGCATTAATTATCAATCCCTTTAAATACCGAGAGACCTCGTATGGCGGCAGGACTCGGTGGTGGTTTTTGTGAGTCGTCATATAATTAAGTACGATTTCCCTGGATAGTAACCACCAAACCATTATTATTTGTTAGTCTCATACTAGCATGATGAATATCAACAATTTGTTGAACTACTGAAAATCCAAGACCACAACCATTTTCCTTTTGTTCTGATCCACGATAATAACGTTCCAGGACTTTATCTAATTCTTCTTCGGCAATCCCTGGGCCATTATCTGATATGATAATACTATATGAGTCTTCATCACAATCTAATTCTATATTAATGATGCCTTTGGCAGGAGTATAACGTATTGCATTTTGTAGCAGGTTATTCAACATTATTACTATGCCCTGTTGATAATGAGAGACTATACAACCAGTTTCAGGTCTGGCAGTTAAAACAATTTCAATCTCTTTCTTTATTGCACTGTGTATTGATTCTGAAATACTTTCCTGGATTGAATTGATAATATTTTCTTTACAAAATTTATCTGTTATTGCTTCTGGTTCAAGTCGAGCTAATGTCAGCATTTGCTCCACTAAATGCGAACTTCGTTGCGTTCCAAAAATAATATTATCCAGTGAAGTCATCAGTTGCTGTTTATTTTTAAATGATCTTTTTGCAACCTGTGCCTGTAGCTGGATAGCAGCAATGGGTGTTCTTAATTCATGAGCTGCATTGGTGGTAAAACGTCGTTCCTTATCAAAAGCAATTTTCAGTCTGCCTATTAATTTATTTAAAGCGTCAATCACTGTGCTGATTTCATCAGGGACATTTTTAGTTTTAATGGGAGAAAAGTCCATTGCACCTTTCTGTTCTACTGAAACAGCAATAGCTTGTAAGGGCATTAAACCTTTTTTGATAGCAAAATGTAATAAAAATACTAATAGAGGTAAAGCAAATAGAACAGGCAATATAGATTGTAATACGATATCATTAACCAGTTCATTTCTGATTGCATACTCTTCAGCAGTTATCACGGTATAGACTTTTGAATTAAAACGTTCCTTTGTAACAAAGATACGCCATTTTTCCTGATGATATATTTGATCACTATATCCAAGTGTCACACTAAGTTGTTTGACAGGAGCATTATGTGAGCGAAATAAAAGCTGTTTACCCTGCAATATCTGAAAACTGATTTTGTTTTCATATCGATGTCCTGATGAGGTTTTATTTAAAATATCATTTAATAAAATTCCTTTCTCAATCGCAGTTGTTGATATGTCAAAAACAATACCAGCCTCCTGAGCCAACTGTGCATCAAAAAGTTCTTCTATTTCATGAGCTGTTTCCGATTGTGTCAAAATAACGATCATTAACCAGGCTAAGCTAAAAATAGTGATCATATTTTTAAGAAGTTTACTATAAAGTGAATTCATTTTTATACCAGTCAGGGCACTATGTAACCAACGCCTCTGATAGTTTTAATCAGGCTACTGAATAATTTTTTTCTAAGATGATGGATGTGTACTTCCAGGGCATTACTTTCTACTTCATTATTCCAGGCATAGATACTTTCCTCCAGTTTGTTTTTTGAAACAACTTTACCCTGATTTTCAAGTAAAGTGACCAATACTGCAAACTCTCTGGGTCTCAACTTAACTGGCTGTTGTTTATAAGTCACATGATGCGATGCCGGATCAACTTCAATTTCATCGTATTGGATAACATTATTTGCACGACCTTTACTGCGTCTTAGTAATGCTCGTACTCTGGCAATTAATTCATAGATATCAAAGGGCTTAACCATGTAATCATCAGCGCCCTGATCTAAACCCAGGATACGATCATCAATAGCATCCCGAGCAGTTAGTATCAGCACAGGTGTTTCCTTATTAAATCCTGTGGATTTCCTTAATTTACTCAACAATTCAAATCCACTCAAACCAGGTAAGCCGATGTCCAGGATCATTAAATCAAAAGTTTCGGACATCAGAGCATCAAAAGCGTGAAGGCCATTAGCCATCACATCCACAGCATAGCCTTCCTGTTTTAATATAACCTGTATGCCATCAGCAATCAGGGGTTCATCTTCAACAACCAAAACTCTCACTTTAACAATTCCTAATCACAGTAATCTTTCATTATTTTATTTTGTCCGGCCAATGCCACGTCTACCAATCTGGGAAATAATGCATTAATCCGCACAAACAAAGATTCAGGAAACCCAAAATAAACCTCTTTTTTATCTTTAGCAAGAGCATGCAGCACTTTTTGGGCAATCACCTGAGGCTCATCCATAGCCATATTAATTTTTTTGGCCATTGCATATACTTTTGGGGAATTAAGAGTTGTTTTTACTGCTCTGGGAGCAAAATAACTGACCTTAATATGAGTATCCATCAGTTCTCTTCTCAGAGCTTCACTAAAACCTCTTAAAGCAAATTTGCTGGCTGAATAGCTTGTATAATAAGCAAAAGCTATTGAACCAAAAGTAGAACCAATATTAACAATATGTGCCTTGTCACTTTTATGCAGGCTCGGCAATACCGATTTACACAATTGCATCACGCTGGTTATATTGGTATTGATAATAGCGGCAATTTTATCATCATCTTCCTGCTCAATCCCTTTGAATGACATAAGACCCGCATTATTAATCAATACATCAATACCTTGAAAGTGTTCTATCATTGTACTGACAATTGTTTCCCGATCAACTTTTTGTGTAATATCAGCAGGGATCACCAGAACATCTGCACCATCAGCACGCAACTGATCTGCCAGAAGTTCCAGCTTACTTTGATTTCTCCCCACCAGTCCAATCCGGCACTGCTTATTTGTTAATTCTCTTGCCAGTTCTATGCCTAAACCACCACCAGCACCTGTTAAGATAACACTTGCTTTATTCAGCCAGTTCATTGTTCATATTCTCTATAGATATTGATTAACTATTTGCAATTTTTTCTGAACTTCACTACGCCGTCCTTTATCAGCAAGCGTTCTATCTTGTCTGGCAGGTGCTTTAAGTGCACGTTCGAAATAGGACTTTGCCTCCTGATAACGAGCCTGATCCAGTAAAAAATCTGCATAAAAATAATTTGAATCAATACCCTCAGGATTAATCATTAGGGCTTTTTTTAAATAGAATTCAGCTTTACTATCATCACCAAATGCAATCGGCCAAATAGGCACCTGATAATACAAACTGCCCAGTGAAGTATAAATTGAACCATTTAGAACTTCAGCATCAATTTGTTCTGCCTTTAATAATAGTGTTTTGGATTTTTTTACTTTACCAAGTGCTCTCAGGCCTCCATTTTTACCGGCATCTGTACTAAGAATAATTGCCTGCCATACCAGTGGTTCTGCAGATTGTGGATACTCCATAGTAAGCTGTTCAGCTTTATTATTCAGATCTGCAAAAACTTTTTCCAGTTGTTTTTCATCCATGTCATAGTTAGCAACAGCCCATTCTTTTTGTAATGCATGAATCTTACTATCCAAAGGCTCTGATGCAACTACAACAGAAGCAGATATAAGCAATATTGCACCAAATATAATTTTGCAGCATCGTTTTTTTAAATAATTCATTTTTTCTCCTATTATTATTTAATCCAGTGGTATGGCTCTAAAAATATCACCATATAATTTATAAAATATGTTTGCGGCATGAATAATAGCCTGCTGATCACTCTTATCTTTCACCTTGTTCATCAAATTTTTAAAGAAATCCATATGTTCAATATCTAAACTTCCATGTGAATTCAGATAACTAAATGCTTTTTCAGTGAGTTTTAATTTTGTTTGAATATTTTTTGCCGCATGAGTAGCAAATGACACACTACTTCCTTCTAAAACTAAAACCATGCCAAAAAATCCAACAGGATTATTTCTCATGATGGTATCATAGGCATAAGCAACCATAAGCTCAGTGGTTAAATGAGGCTGTCCATGACGGATCTTTTGTGAGTCAGCCCCCGTCACTGCCAAATCATCCAAAATCCATTCCTGATGGCCAACTTCCTCCTCAATATATTCTGCCACAGCATTTCGCAGCCACTCATGGGACTGAGGCAATCTGCTGCCGCAGGCCATTAATAAAGGTGTTGTATGCCTGACATGATAATAGGCCTGAGTTAAAAATATCTGGTATGTTGCTAAGGAAATTTCTCCCTGAATACCTCTTTGCAGTGTTTCAATCTGCTCAAAATCTTTTTTGGCTTCTGCTGTAGCTGTCAATAGTTGTGAAAAAAAACTCATGCGGATTTCTCATATAATTGGTTAATTGATGCTTGGTAGTATTGATAGATAATCTTTCTGACAGGTCGTCCTGTACCGGTTAATTGCTGATTTGCCAGACTAAATAGCTGAGAGATCAATAGATAATCCTTTATCCGGGCGTAATCAGGCAGACTTGAATTTAATTGCTTTATTTGTTCCTGAAATAGATTTTCATACTGTGTTTGCCTTAACACGATTAGTGCCGTTATAAATGGCTTTGCATGGCCATACACAATGGCCTGAGCCACACTTGATAATGCTTCCAGCTCCTTTTCCAGCCATTCAGGTGAAATATTACGACCATAACTGGTGTTAATCACATTTTTTATCCTGCCATGTATATAAAGATACCCATCTTTATCCAGTGTGCCTATATCACCACTGGCATAATAATCATCTTCACATTGCGTAACTTGACCCAGATATCCCTTAAACATATTTTTTTTGATTAACACTTGACCATCATTTGCTATTTTGAGCTGATGCATTGGAAGAACCTTACCAACAGAACCCGGTTTATTGTTTTGTTGATTATTCAGACTCACAACTGAGGCCGCCTCCGACAAACCATACCCCTGATAAACCGGTATCAACAACTGCATAGCTGTCATCAATAATTTGTCAGAGACAGGCGCACCACCTACTGCTACAAATCTTAAATTTTCAGGTAAGGTGTAGCCATTTTTAACAGCCTGAATGAATAATAATAATAGTTGCGGAATAATGATAAATGCTGTTGGCTGGATCTGTTTTATGCCAGCCAGTAGTTTTTCTGCTTCAATTTGGCTTGAACCATTCAGACCAATACTTTCAGGTGAAGGCAGATAAGCAGTTGCACCACAAAATAATGGTACATATAATCCGGCAATATTTTCTAACAGCGTTGATAAGGGCAGGATTGAGAAAGAAACATCATCCCGTGTCGCACAGCTTGCACTCGCCAGTGATTTTACTTTGCTGATAATATTATCCTGTGTCAACATCACCCCTTTTGGTGTACCGGTTGTTCCAGAAGTATAGGTGATTTTACAGATATCCTCTGCTATAGTGTCAGATTTTGTATCAAGATAAAAAATATCAATTGTTTTTTGGGCAATAACAACTTTTTCATGTTTTTGTATATTGAGTTTTAAATCCCTTATACGCTGTGCTTGATCTGTAAAGATAATATTAATACCTGCATCAGCAATACTATGTTTCAACTGCTCATTGGAAAAAAATATAGGCAGGGGGATAGTACATTTTTTAGCAAAAAAAGCAGCTAAATCCAGTACTGCCCAGGAAAGACTATTATCCATAAACAGTGCTATCTGGCGGCGGCTTAATAATTGACTGGTATTATTAATTTCCTGATAAAGATGACTATAACTCAGTGAAGCATCATCATTTTTCAGAGCACATTTATCACTTAGCTCTATTGCATTATGATATAACTGTTTTTGCAGCTCGTTCATCATAATGCCTGTATCGCCAGCTGATTCTTCTGCTGCGCAAAATTAAGACCCTGTTCAAAGGATAAATCCCATAGCGACTTCAAGGTGGGATTATGTTTATTTATATTTTCATAAAGCGTATCAACACCCAGTGAAATATCACCTATATAGACTTTGGGCTGGTGTTGATAGTAGCTTTTCGTCCATTGATCTCTTAGTGGAACAGGTAATTTTTCCAAACTAGCCGCTTCCAGAGCAATCAGAGGCAGCCCCATTCTTGTGAAGGCATTGAATACATTGATTACACCGGTAAAAACAACTACTTTAAAACCTGATGCTGATAAAAAAGCGGTTAAAGCTGTGATAAGCCAGCGCATTTGACCAACATTAGCCGGGGCAAGATTGCCAACTTCTACAATTTCATGTCTTGATACTGCATAAGAAAAATGACTTTCCAGATAATTATGCAGTGGTTTAGTCAAATAATGTTCAGAAAAAAGAGTTCTTTTATCTGCACTGCGGATACCGGCAACTGCTTTTAAATGATTGTGTTGAGTCGAAACGGATAATAATAATGGATAAAATTCAGCAATTTTAGCTTGATAGTATTTATAAAATACCTTAGAAACAAAAGATTCTAATTGTTTTCGTTCAGAGTTATCTGGAAAACATAAGCCAACATGTAATCCATTGTGCTGATTTTTAGAATGAGATTGCTGAAATATTCCGTGCTGATTTTTAAAAAGCATCATTAGAAGTGTTCTTTAGTTGATAAATTGTGAAGTCATTTTATCAACACAATACTTAAGGAAACCTTAAGTGTTTTAAAATACCTGTGGATCAACAAATTCTATACGATGATTTTTTAAAGTTGGGTTTTGGGCACGTAATAATTATCTGTTTAAGCTGTTTTCAGTCTTTTGGTAAGAAATGTTCTTTATGAAGCGGGTTAAAATAAGGCACTATTAATCCACATATGAGTTCCAATACTGGCAATATAGCCTGCAGCAATAGCCGGAGTCCATTTCAGGTGACTAAAAAAGGTATATTGACCCCGAGCCTGTCCCATTAAAGCAACACCAGCAGCAGATCCAATCGATAATAAAGAACCACCCACCCCTGCTGTCAATGTGACCAATAACCACTGCCCTGACGACATATCAGGATTCATAGTCAGAACAGCAAACATCACAGGAATATTATCAACAATGGCTGATAATACACCCACTGTTATATTAGCTGTTGTTGCACCCCACTGGTTATACATAAGTTCAGAAGCCATGGATAAGTAACCAAGAAAACCCAGTCCACCAACACACAATACAACACCATAAAAAAATAAAAGAGTATCCCACTCTGCTTTTGCAATGGGTTTAAAAACATCAAATGCAACAAATTCCCCGATTGTCGTATTATCTAAACGCTGCTCACGGGAAATACATTTGTCTTTAGTTTTCTTCAGGTAAAAACCAAGTAATTGAAGATAGCTTAAGCCAGTCAGCATTCCAATGACGGGAGGCAGGCCAAGAAAATTATGAAAACTCACAGCCGTTACAATGGTCAATAAAAAAAGTGCAATAATACGTTTGGCACCACGTTTCATGATAACGACTTCATCCGATGCTGCAGGATTTTCATTAGGAATGGCAAAATGCATAATCGCAGCAGGCACTACAAAATTAACCAAAGAAGGAATAAATAAGGCAAAAAATTCCCAGAAATCAACCATACCTTTTTGCCAGACCATTAATGTGGTGATATCACCAAAGGGACTGAAAGCACCACCAGCATTGGCAGCAACAACAATATTGATACAGGCAACTGCAACAAAGCGTGTATTTGTGCCACCCACAGCCAGAACAACGGCACACATTAACAATGCCGTGGTCAAATTGTCAGCCACTGGAGAGATAAAAAAGGCCAGAATACCCGTCAACCAGAATAATTGACGAAAGGAAAATCCTTTACGAATAAGCCAGGAGCGCAAAGCATCGAAAACCCGGCGTTCTTCCATACCATTAATATAGGTCATGGCAACCAATAAAAACATCATCAATTCTGAATATTCCAGGAAGTTATGACGAATTGCATGTTCTGCCAGTTCTGACATGCCATGATCCATATAAATCCAGCCAATCATTGCCCAGATAATTCCGGCAGCTAAAATAACGGGTTTGGATTTACGTAAATGGGTGAATTCTTCTGCCATAACAAAAAAATAAGCAATTACAAACAGAAATAATGCAATAAAACCAACTGAACTGGAAGTGAGATCCATCTGTTTATGAACTGTACCCGCTTCTGCTGCAAAAAGTTGCAAGGGCATTAATAATAATGCAATCACTGCTAACTGAAGTTGAATTTTTTTAAATAAAGTCATAAATATTGTCCTAATCACAGGGATAAGAGATTCTAAGGGCTGTCCTAATGAATAAATTCCTAAGAATCTCTAAAATATAAGAGTCATCATTGTCATCATGACCACTAAAAATAAAATAGTCATAATTCCACCTGCTTTCATAAAATCCGGTACCTTATATCCGGCAGGTCCCATAATCAAGGCATTGACCTGATGGGTAGGGATAAGAAATGAATTGGAAGTGGCAATGGCAACGGTTAAGGCGAATACTGCTGGATCGGCACCTTCAACACCCAGAGCAATATTCACAGCCAATGGGACTAATAAGACAGTGGCGCCTACATTAGACATGACCAGAGTAAAAAATGTCGCTAATACTGCAATTGAAGACTGAATCACCCAAATTGGCTGATCACCCACCACTTGCAATGTTTGATCTGCAATCCACGCAGCCGTACCGGAAGTTTCAACTGCCAGCCCTAAAGGAATTAAACTGGCTAACAGAAAAACTGTTGTCCAGGAAACCGCCTCATAGGCTTCCTCAATTTTCAATACACCGGATAAAACCATACCAATAGCACCGGTTAATAAAGCAACTGAGAGTTTCAAATCAGTAAATAACACCATTGATAAAGCAATAGTAAAGAATAGACCTGCCCAGCCTACTTTATGCGGACGTATTTCTTCATGTGGATATTCAGTGGTGACCACAACAAAGTTTTTGTCTTTTACAATGCGATCCAGATTAGTCCATAAAGTATGAACAACCAGGGTATCACCTGCCTGGAAAGGTAAATCACGAATACCTTCACCTGTTCCTAATGTTTCACCTTCACGATGCAATGCCACCATGGCAAGACCATAAGTTTTCCTTAACCAGACATCACGGGCTGATTTATCAATTAATTGAGAGCCTGGGGGAATCACCACTTCAGCAACACCTGAGCGAGAGGATGAAAGTGTTTCTGAGAAAAATTTCAGATTATCTTTGACATTAAGAGAATAATCACGGGAAAATTCTTTGATATGCTTATCTGTTGCTAATATACCCAAAATTGTATGAGCTTCAATGGTATAATCCCTGGCCACGCCATTAGGTCCAATGGTGACATCTTTTGTGTTACCCTTAATCGCAGCAATGATTCGCACATGCTCATCATGTTCAATATCATTTAAAACATGTCCCACCAGAGGACTCTCTGCTGGGACAATCACTTCATACATCGCATAGCTGATACCGTAAATATTTTGAAAATAATCCATAGTATTGGTCGCTGAACTCGCATCTGCCTTTTCACTTACTTTAGGTAACACAAAACGACCTGCTAAAACAAAATAAATAATACCGGTAAAAACCAGAGCCAAACCAACGGGTGTAACTGAAAATAGTCCCCAGGTTTGCATTTGTTGTGTTTCAGGTAATGCATGATTGGACGTTAAGATCAAATCATTCAACAGGATCAAGGGGGATGACCCCACCATGGTCACCGTACCACCTAAAATTGCACAAAATCCCATCGGCATCAATAAGCGAGACATTGGCAGGCCGGAACGAGCTGAAATTCTACTGACAACAGGAATAAACAGTGCTGCGGCACCCACATTCTGCATAAAGGAGGAAATAATACCCACAGTACTGGAGACGATCGGGATGATACGTTTTTCCGAGGTGCCGCCAACATTTAAAATAAAGGAAGCCACTTTACTCATTATTCCGGTTTTATCTAAACCAGCACCAATAATCATCACTGCAATAATTGACATCACCGCATTACTGGAAAAACCATCAAATATTTTATCAGTTGATACCAGGCCTGCCTCAAGTCCCATAATTGGTGCAAACAAAGTTGACAGCCCAAGCAATACCATAATAGAAATTGCAGTAACATCCACTTCCAGTACTTCAAAGGCAAATAAATAAATAGTCAGAAGCAATAATCCCATTACCCAGGACACTTGAATAGTCGGTACAATGGTTGACATATACAGAGCCAGGGCTAAAAATAAAATACCTGCAATAATTTTCTTTTTTTGTTTTTTAAGTTTGTCTTTCATTTAATTTCTCTTTTAAATAATGGTTCAATTTATTAAGTCTACTAATTAATAAGTACTATCGGAATCTGCAAATGTTTAGTAATTGATTTATTATTTAAAAAAGTAGCCATTAATTTGTCATGTGAATCTGTGACAAGATATTGCAAAGAGCGATGACTCATTAGATAATCTTTAATATCATAGATAGAATCATTAATCAGCTTAACAATACTGACATCAACATTGTTGTCAGAAAGACTGGAACGTGCCTGCTTATAAAATGATTCAGCGGGAATCATTTTATGAGAGCCATGATAAATAATCGCCACTGAGCAATCATTGGCATTACCCAAAACATAACTAAGAACATTTTGATTGGTTGAATCATTACACAACATTGCAATCTGTCTTTTTTCGTTTTTCAATTTATTTGGCAGGATGACCTTTGTTTGAGATGTAGGAACAATGAGTCTATCTGTAAGAGGACGATCATTTAGAGTCTGCTCTTTATTAGTTGAGGACAAATATTCGCCAGCATATTGTGCCGATAAACCATTGAGTATAGTGTCTAAAATTTTATTCATTTTAATATACCTTAATATTAGAAAATTATTTATTACTACTCCTTTGTAAGCAATTAGTGCGCCATTAAAAACAATAATCTAACTTGCTGTTTTATATATATAAATAGTTTTTTTTATAAATTTAGTGTTGCAATTTGCAATAGTTAATATGCACTTTATTCTCACCGACTGATGTATAGGCTTATAAGCAATGTTTCAAAATGCATCACTAAGATTTCATAAATGAAATAGTGTTTCAGATGCCTTAAATTGGCATTTGCGAAGACTCTTTCAATATGCAACAATTAAATTTTTCAAGCAAAGAAACTAATGAATAGTATTCGACATAAAACCTCATGGGCGTTCTATCTACTGGCAATATTTATTGTATTACTTTGTCTCTTCTCTTTTATTAACCTGCTCTATTTACAACAACAGGTGAAAGAAGGTGTTGTGATATCCAACTTTAAAGATGATATTCTTGAAATGAGACGACATGAAAAAAATCTGTTCCTCTATCACAATAAAAATGAACTGGAAAATATCCTTCTTTTTACCCGGGAAGCCATTAGTAATTTAAATAAAAATCATGACAGTTATTCCCATCTTCGTTCTCAGGTTGATTTAAATGATCTGCAGTTATCATTAAAGAATTACCAAATCCTTATGACAAAATATTGGAAACAATGGGAGCAATTGCAACAGGAAGATGTTGCTAAAGCGATTCGGCCACTGGGTCATAAACTCTCACTGATTGCTGATAAATTTGCTTCACAGGAAAGAGAAAATTTACTGCAATCATTAAACACAACACAATGGACCTTAGCCGGAGCTATTTTTATTATTGCTTTGATTACTGTATTGATAGGTTATCGACTCAGTTATCTGGTTGTAAAACCTTTACGGGATCTGGAAAACAAACTGGAACCCATTGCACAAGGACAGTTTGACCAGCTTAAAGTGGATAATAATGAACAGGAAGTTATTACCTTTGCCAATGCATTTAACCGGATGCTTTATGAACTGGACTTAAGAAAAAAAAGGTTGCTGCATACAGAGAAGCTGGCATCACTGGGTATTCTTATTTCCGGTGTTGCTCATGAACTCAATAATCCTCTGGGTAATGTGCTTTCTTCCTGTCAATTATTAAAGGAAGAACTTGATACTGCCGATCGAGAGCTGTTAATGGACTGGCTGGAACAAATTGATAGAGAAACCATGAGAGCACATAAAATTGTTAATGCCCTGAAAGATTTTGGTCGTCAGCAGGATTGTATTATAGAACCCATTCAATTATCAGAATTAATTGATAATACTTTACTATTATTGCACAACGATCTTAAGCAATTACCTGAAGTGTTGAAGGATATTCCTGATGAAGTTTTTATTAATGTTGATCGGCAGCGATTTCAGCAAGTCTTGATCAATCTCATAAAAAATTCAATTGATGCGGGCGATAAAACCAATCAGATTGAATTAAAAGCTGAATTTTGCTGGGATCATAGCTGTCATCTACCTGATGATGCTTATGTAATCGGTGATCTAAAAAAATCACTTAATCCCAAGATGCCCTATACCATTTTGAGAATCAAAGACCATGGCTGTGGTATGGATAAGACAACAATCAAACATATTTTTGATCCTTTCTACACCACCAAAGCACCCGGAAATGGAATGGGGATTGGTTTATATATTGTTCAGGAGATTATCAGAGATCATTTTGGTGAAATTGGCGTGATCAGTCAACCCTCTTCTCAATCAAAAAAAGGGACTGAATTTATTATTCGCTTACCTTATCCGTTAATTAGTTGTATACATAATGAAAACACTGATAAAACTCTTAACAATACTTTCGATAAAAACTCTTTGTAAAAAATGGAACTATTAGAAAAATGAGTCCTCTATTTGAGAATGAAGCCACCAGACAAGCCTCTTTATTAATTATTGATGATGAGCCTATTGCTATAAAAAATTTATCTCATTTATTGACCAAAGCAGGTTATCAGGTCACTACAAGAAGTACCGGTTCCGGTGGTTTTAAAGCACTTGAAGAGCAGGCTTTTGATGTGGTTATCACCGATCTGAAAATGGATAAGGTGGATGGTATGGGCATATTAAAACAGGCACAAACAATTGATCCGGATCTGCCTGTCATTCTTTTAACTGGTCATGGCTCTTATGAGTCTGTTGTTCAGGCGATGAAGAAGGGAGCTTACCATTATTTAACAAAACCCTATCAATTAGATGACGTGCGTGAAATCGTTAAAAATGCATTGGAACTGGTGACACTTAAACGTGAAAACAAAAAGCTGAAATCACAACTAATAGAAGATAATATTGGATCTCAAATTATCACCCAGGATCCGGTAACGCTGCGATTATTAGAGACCATGAAACAGATAGCCCCTTCTGATTGCAGTGTCATTATTACCGGTGAAAGTGGTACAGGAAAAGAATTAGCCGCCCGATTTATTCATGCCAATAGTCATAGAAACAGCCAGCCTTTTGTGGCTATTAATTGTGGAGCATTACAGGAAGAATTATTAGCCAATGAACTTTTTGGGCATGAAAAGGGGGCTTTCACAGGTGCTAATAGTTCTCACAAAGGGCTAATAGAAAGTGCTGATGGCGGTACTCTTTTTCTGGATGAAATTGCAGAAATGTCTCTTAATATGCAGGTAAAACTATTAAGAGTGTTGCAGGAAAATGAGGTACAACGTTTAGGAGGGACCAAAACTTATGCAATGAATGTCAGATTTTTGGCGGCAACAAATCGGGATTTAGAATTGGAGCTGGCGGAGGGACGTTTTAGACAGGATCTTTTTTATCGACTCAATGTTATACAAATTCATCTTCCTCCCTTATCAGAACGTAAAAATGATGTCCCGATACTGGCCTATCATTTTTTAAAGAAACATACCCAGGATCTGAATAAAAATGTAGAAGATTTTGCACCTGAAGTTCTGGATATTCTGATTCAATATGGCTTTCCTGGAAATATTCGTGAACTGGAAAATTTAATTGAAAGAGCCATTGTTCTTTCCACTGAAAATAAAATCACCCTGGCTCAACTACCTAATAGTCTCACAGAAAATTCAGTCTCGGTAATGCGATTTAACAAAAATAAATTACCCACATTAGATGAACAGGCAATTAAATACGTCAAATGGGTGCTGGATAAATGTGGCGGTAACCGAACTAAGGCTGCAGAGATATTAGGTATAGACCGCGTTTCTTTATGGCGAAAAATAAAGAAATATGAACTTAATTAGCCGGTATGGAAAATTACTGAAATTTTGACTGGATTAGGTTATATTATCGATCCCGAAAAAAAGATGGAGTTTTTATATGTATGGTACAAATAGCTCAATTTCCAGTTTACTGGGTGCTTACCATATGGCCGAAGTATCAATGCGTTATAGCCGCTTTATGCCAAGAGTCTATAACCTTGCAAAGTCATTAGGTTTTAAGTCTGGAAGAATTATGCCGTCCAGAGCCTTTTGCTCAGATGAAAGTCAGGGTTATCCCATTATTTTGATTGCCAAACACTTTGGTACTTTCCCGTTTAATCATGGCCTGGTGGGGGGGATTGTTGCAACTGATCGACATGCACCCCATTCACATCATGGCAAAGATCTGGTGATTATTCAGGCCAGCCATGTGGGCTATGATCCTGTTAATGAACGTTTCGGAGTTTATCGTCGTTTACAGACTGAAGATGCCTGCGAGACATCCAATTGTGGAAAGATTTCAGGTGCTCTGGAATGGTATTTGAAAGAATATAAGTTTGCCTGTGACAATATTTTTATAGCTAAACAAAATGATAAGATCAAAGTGATTGTTGATAATCTTTTATTACATGCTGAACGTGAAGAAGGTCTGCTGCTTAATATAGATAAAATTGTCAAGTTAGATCCTCAGGGAAAGCTCATACCTGAATTATCTAAAAGTACAGCAAAGGTTTTTCCTGCATCAGTTGCTTTACTTAATTATTTTAATACTGATGAACTAAAAAATGGTCAAAGCAGAGCGATAGGAACACAGCTTCATCCTGATCTCTTCTACTTTAAACGAAAAATCAGTCATCATCATGAAGGGCGTGATCATTTAGAAAAAAACCTGATTAATGTGATGCCCTATGTGGTTACTTCTAAATGGCCGGCATTGACCGCTGCACAAGCCAATACTCAGGTAGAGTTTGACAGAGCCTTTAGAACCATTATCCAGGAACCCAGCTATAAAAATAAAAAAATCCTGTTTATATCCGGTTTAAATGTTGATATCTCTCCCCAGGAAGGGCAGGTCTTTCCATTAACAAAATTTATCCCCTGGGCTGCCTATGTGCAGGATGAAAATGGTCATCATCAAACCTGGGAACAGGCTGAAGTATTTGAAAAACTGCTGGAACAATCAACAGACAACCCTGACCAACTTGATATGGAAACAGCAATTGATATTATGGAGAATGCCGAAGAGATATATCTGCCATTTTAGATGCTGGAATAGAAACTTACTATTGGTACTAAATCTACATCTCTTTGTAAAAAATTAAAAAGGTAAACAACAAATGGCAGTAAGTTCCTACGATGCACAGGATATTGAAGTCTTAAACGGCCTTGAGCCGGTTCAAAGACGTCCGGGCATGTATACCCAGACAGAACGCCCCAATCATTTGGCGCAGGAAGTCATTGATAATAGTGTGGATGAAGCTATGTCAGGCTTTGCCCGTCGTATTGACGTGGTGTTATATCAGGATGGTTCCTTATCGGTAAAAGATGATGGCCGGGGTATGCCCGTTGATCTGCATCCGGATGAAAAAATACCCGGCGTGGAACTTATTCTCACGCGTTTACATGCAGGTGCAAAATTCTCCAATGATAACTATCAGTTTTCAGGGGGGCTGCATGGTGTGGGTGTTTCTGTGGTGAACGCCTTATCCACTAAACTTGAAATCTGGGTTCGCAGACAGGGTGAAGAATACTATATGGCTTTTGCCCATGGGGATAAAACCCATAGTTTAGAAAAAATTGCGGATATTGGTCAGCGTAATACCGGTACCATGGTACGTTTTTGGCCGGATAAGCAATATTTTGATACGCTGAAATTTTCTGTACGGCGCTTAAAGCATAGACTTAGAGCAAAAGCAGTTTTATGCCCGGGGCTGGAAATTAATTTTAAAGATGAAAACACCAATGAGCGGGAACGCTGGTATTTTGAAAATGGCCTGTCAGATTATTTGCTTGATGCTATTGAAGAAAAGGAAAGTATTCCAGCCGCTCCTTTTATCGGACATCTGGAAGGCAATAATGAACAGGCTGAATGGGCCTTGCTTTGGTTATCAGGAGAAGAGTTGTCAAAAGAGGGAACACCGATTACAGAGAGTTATGCCAATCTGATACCGACACCGCAGGGTGGTACTCATGTGAATGGCTTGCGCACGGGTTTGACCGAAGCGATAAGAGAATTTTGTGAGTTTCGTAATTTATTGCCCAGAGGGGTGAAAATTGCTCCGGATGATGTCTGGGATAATTGTTGTTATATTCTATCGGTTAAATTGCAGGATCCCCTGTTTTCCGGACAAACCAAGGAACGTCTGTCATCTCGTGAATGTGCTTCCTTTGTTTCCGGTGTCGTGAAAGATGCCTTTGGTTTGTGGTTAAATCAAAATACAGATGATGGTGAGCGACTGGCGGAACAGATTATCCGGCGTGCCAATCAACGCATCCGTGCGGGCAAGAAGATCGTCCGTAAAAAGATCACTCAGGGACCTGCCTTACCGGGAAAATTGGCGGATTGTACTTCTTCAGATTTTAATGAAACTGAACTTTTTCTGGTGGAAGGGGATTCAGCCGGGGGATCAGCCAAACAGGCTCGGGATAGAAACTTTCAGGCCATCATGCCCCTACGTGGAAAAATTCTCAATACCTGGGAAGTTGACTCTGCTCAGGTACTGGCCTCTAATGAAGTACATGATATCTCTGTGGCTATTGGCGTTGATCCGGGTTCAACAGATATTAAAGGACTTCGTTATGGCAAAATTTGTATTCTGGCTGATGCAGACTCAGATGGTTTACATATTGCCACTTTACTCTGTGCACTGTTTATTCGTCATTTTAGAACACTGGTTGATGAAGGTCATATCTATGTGGCTATGCCGCCCTTATTTAGAATTGATGTTGGCAAACAGGTTTTTTATGCTCTGGATGAGGCAGAAAAAAGAGGTATTTTAGATAGAATTGAGGCAGAAAAAATTCGCGGCAAGGTGAATGTACAGCGCTTCAAGGGACTGGGTGAAATGAATCCACTGCAGTTAAGAGAAACCACCATTGCCCCTGATACCCGTCGTCTTGTTCGTCTGACCATTCAGGAAGATGATGCAACTTATCAAATGATGGATATGTTATTAGCAAAAAAACGTTCAGCTGATCGACGTTCGTGGCTGGAAAACAAAGGCAATCTAGCAGGTATTTAAGGTTGTTGTCGTTTATACCAAAAGATTATAAAATTTATATCAATAAGTTATAAAAAGGTATACGTTATAAGTAATTAAGATTTCTGGAGTATATCTGTTATGGTTATGCCAGCTAGAAAACTGAAGCAATCTGCAGTTAAAAATATTTGCCGTTTTCCTTCCACTAGTTCAGAAAATGGCAAATCAATCCTTGTCGGTAACTACTCCCCCCATAAAGGAAGGGAAAAAATATAATAAAAGTCAAAATAGTTCTTGACAGGTTTTTAGATGTAAAAAAATAATTTTTTTAAGTCAGTATAAATTTGATCAGTAAAGATTCCAAAGAGATCAAATTAGATCCTAACAGAAAGTTTTTGACTCAAAGTTCAAGGCAAGTAGAGAAAGTTCAATAGAAGGCTTCTCAGAGTCTCGAAAAAAGCCATGCTATCATATCATTATTATAATAAGGTGATAGATAAGAAGTTAATTGCACAAATTGATAAAACAACAGTTCGTAATAAAGTCAGCAGGGTCAAGACTGACTTTGAGCAACTATGCTCAGATGGAAAGATTACGACTGAAATAAAATTTTTGATAAATAGCATGTTTATGATAATGGAACTTATGCTATCCATCTTTCTTGAGAAAACAACAAAAAATGATAATAAGAATTCAAGCATACTTTCTTCCCAGACAGAAAAAGATGAATCGGCTTTAGATACAAATCAAGGAAGTAAAAGCAAAGGTAAGAAAGAAAAGAATAGGGTGTAGTTCCTTTATTTCGACGAAATTCATTACCCAAAATTGTTAACCTCTAAAAAATCATAATTTCTTTTTTTTGACATCTTCTTGTAAAATTTCCAATAACTTTCAAAGTCACCACTGGATTTAAGTGAGCGCAGTTTCAATACTGCTTCTGCTCCCTGAAGACTCCAACGTGCCCCGGTAATATCAAGACGGTCATTAATAAGGTGACGGCATGCACCTTCAATAACACCACTGGCAATGGGAAAGCCAGATTTTAATGCTTCACCGTATTGCAATCTCTCTTTGTTTTTTAGCAGGTATCCGGCACACATTATCAATGTTTTCCCTGTTAGTTATTTTTCTTTTGGTGGCACTAATGCGTAGCCCTTTTGCTACCTGAGAGCATTGACCATTAAGAATATTAACTGATTTTTCTGCTATCCATTGTTCAACAGCTTCATCACCCTTATCAAAAAAACACCAAGCGGCTTTCCAGAGATATTCCAGCACATGGATAAAATCCATGACAATGGTTGCATTCACGTTCAACCGTTTCATCACTTTTTTGATGAGTTTGATCTGATGAGGCAAGCCATCAACCAAGATAACCCACTGTCTTTTTTGTTCTGGATCTCTTTGTAGCGTCTCCTGAAAGGCTTCTTCAATAACCAGCTCCGCTTCTCGTTCAACGCTGGCCCAAACCCGTTTATTTCTTATAGGAGGACGAAAAGGGATTACATTATCATCTTCCGATAACTTCATAATCGACTCGGCAGTACGGATATGAGGTTGCACTGTATAAACAGCAGCAACTTGTGCCATAAGTGTTGTTACAAATTAGGAGTCCTATCGTTATAGGGCTCACCCTGAGTCTTGTGATTCAGTTGATGCTTTAATGATCAGTAACTTAAAAAGCCAGCAACACATAAGCACAACAGAGCCAATATATTACATTTTAGTTCTGACTATTTTATGTCGAATTTACATAAAGAGGCCATTACAAATTACCAATAAATTAATAAAATAAAATGACTGCTACTTTCTAGATGATTAACACTTTTAGTCACCATAAATATTATTAAGTGTGACTGCTATTTGTACATTTCGACGTTTGTGTAGATTTTTATATAAAAGCGGAGCTGATTTTTTGAGAGAATGAAAATGTTCCTTCACAGTGTAAAGTTGGCAAATTGAAGTTATGCTATAATTTTATTTACACAACTATCTAAATCCCTTTTTTATAAAGTTATGGTAAAAAAAATATTATAAACTTATGATATAAACAGGCTGTGAGTCGTATAGTTGCGTGATTTGGTTATAAACTTTTGGTATAATCGACAATGTTGTAGTAAACGAAAACAGTAGCATACATTTATATCTTTTGTATTATTATATTTTATAGTATAATAATAAATATAATAATACTAAGGTATGTTAATGATAAAAAGAACAATTTTAGATACCATAAAAAGTGCACTTAAAAGTTCACCTTCTGTATTGGTTGCAGGCGCAAGACAAATAGGTAAAAGTACCATTGTATCAACTCTGGATCGTGAATATATCGTTATGGATGATATAACACAACTTGAAGCTGCCGTCAGTGATCCACAAGGGTATATTCAAAGAATTAAAAAGCCGATTACAATAGATGAAATACAAAAAGCACCCCAGCTTTTATCCTCTATTAAACTCAATATTGATAAAAACAGAACTAATGGTCATTTTCTATTGACAGGGTCTGCCAATGTGTTGAGTTTAAAAAAATCAAATGAATCTTTAGCTGGGAGAATCATTGAATTAACGATGTATCCATTTAGTGCAAAAGAAAAAAATAATGATATTGATACTAATGTTCTGGATCTTTTGTTTGCAGGAAATTTTGAGAAAATTAATATTAAAGAAGAAAATATTCTTCACGTTCCCAAATTTATTATAGAAGGAGGTTATCCACTTTCTTTCATGATGGACTCTGTCAAAAATAGATTTTTATGGTTCAATTCCTATATCAGCACTTATATTGAAAGAGATATTCGAACAGTTGGTGAACTCAGAGATATTGATAATTTTATACGTTTTTTTAATGTTATAGCTCCAAGAAGTGCTAATATTTTAAATAAATCTCATATTGCAAATGACACGAAATTAAATAATGCAACTGTAGATAATTACATTTCATTATTAGAAAAAGTCTATCAACTTTATTTATTAAAGCCTTATTATGAAAATATAGGAAAAACATTTATAAAATCACCAAAAATTTATCTGACCGATAGTGGAATATCAGCACATGTTTTAGGGATAAGAAATGAAAGTGATTTAGAATATTCAAAAAACAAAGAAGATCTTTATGAAACCTTTGTTTTTTCAGAACTTTTGAAACATATCACTTATAGTCAACAGATCATGGATATTTTTTATTATCGTACTGCTGATAAAAAAGAGATAGATTTTATTATAAAGAAACAAAATCGTATTTTAGCAATTGAAGTCAAGTCATCATATAGTGTTAAACAAAGTGATTTTAAACATATTAACGATTTTAAAAATAGAAGCGCCTATGAGGTTATTTGTATTGTTTTTTATAGTGGTGAAAAGGTAGTGGGATTTGGAGAGAATTGTTATGCTATCCCATTGGGAATTTTTCTGTAATGTCTATAGAAACAATATAATGTATTAAACTACAGCTAAGCCAAACTTTACAAATATCATTATTTATATATAACATAGAGACTTAAAATGAACAAAAAAATGCTTTCCGGTTTTATTATTATCCTTGCCACTCTTTTTTTATTTGCCAGCATCGCTGAAGCGAAACGCTTTGGGGGTGGTGGATCTTTTGGTAGTAAAAGGAGTTATAGTTCTCCTTTTAAGAAAAATACCACGCAGAAAAAATCCTTTAGTCAGCAAAAGGCAGCCTCTTCGAATCAGCAGCGCAAGCAGCAGTTGTCAAAAAAGGGTGGTTTGATGGGAATGCTGGGCGGTTTGGCGCTGGGCGGTTTATTAGGCGCCTTATTTTTTGGCGGAGCTTTTGAGAATTTTAACTTTTTTGATTTTCTAATTATTGGAGGTATTATTTTTGCCGTGATGTGGTTTATGAGACGAAAAAAACCAGCAATGCAGCAGGCACGAACAGCCAATGGTTTTGATTATAAAACAGACAATGATTCCCCCTCTGTTGATAATACAACAGCCATTCAGTCAGATAATAAACAAAAAGATGCTGATTTTACGCAAAGTTTTACATCGGCTAAGAGCCAGAAAAATGATAAAGAGGTCAGCTTTGCTGAAAATTTTGCTATGGGAAACGGATCTAATGACAGCCACTCTGAACAATCTTTTTCGATGGCTAATGCTGGTGAGATTATTTTACCTGACTGGTTTAATCAGGAGGAATTTCTTTCCGGTTCACGTTCTGCCTATACTTTATTGCAGGAGGCATGGGACAGCGGTAATCTGGATGAAATAAAAACATTGACAACAGCAAGTGTTTTTGCAGAAATTGCTCAGCAGCATGCGCAGGAAGCATCACAGGGTACTACACGGATTTTACAGCTCAATGCAGAACTCATTGATTTTAGTGAATCCAATGGACAGGCTGAAGCTGCAGTCTTGTTTGATGCCTTATTGGGAGAAGCTGATGCGCAGGGTAGTAATGAACGTGCCGCTCAGGTACGGGAATTATGGCATTTTGTGCGCAAAACAGAGAGTACAGAACCTACCTGGTATCTGGATGGAATACAGCAACTGGATCAATAAATCGGGAAAACTAACCTATGTCTGAAACATTTTTCCAGGATGATGGAGTTGAATCGCTTCCTATCAAAAACTTTAGCGAGCAGGCGTATCTGGATTATTCCATGTACGTTATTCTTGACCGGGCTCTGCCTCATATTGCAGATGGTTTAAAGCCGGTACAAAGGCGAATTATTTTTGCCATGTCTGAGTTGGGTTTAAAAGCTGCCGCCAAGTATAAAAAATCAGCCCGCACAGTGGGTGATGTGTTGGGCAAATATCATCCTCATGGTGATAGCGCCTGTTATGAAGCCATGGTACTGATGGCTCAGCCGTTTACTTATCGTTATCCTCTGGTGGATGGACAGGGCAACTGGGGTTCGATGGATGATCCCAAATCTTTTGCCGCCATGCGTTATACCGAGTCCAAATTATCCCTTTTTTCAGAAGTATTACTGGATGAATTAGGCCAGGGCACTGTTGACTGGGAAGCTAACTTTGACGGTACTCTGGATGAGCCGAGATTATTGCCGGCACAGGTACCGCATATTTTACTCAATGGTACCACAGGTATTGCTGTCGGTATGGCAACCGATATTCCGGCGCATAATCTGAATGAAATTGTTGCTGCCTGTATTTTATTACTGGATGCACCAACGACAACACTGGAAGAAATCTGTGCAGTGGTCAAAGGTCCTGATTATCCAACGGATGCTGAAATTATTACCGCAAAAGAAGATATTTTTAAAATGTATCAAACAGGGCATGGATCTATTCGTATGCGCGCCTGTTTTGAAAGAGAGGCCAGTGATATTGTTATTACAGCCTTACCGCATCAAACCTCGGGTGGAAAAGTATTAGAACAAATTGCTGCTCAGATGCAGGCAAAGAAATTACCAATGGTATCGGATCTCAGAGATGAGTCTGATCATGAAAATCCTACCCGGCTGATTGTTACACCGCGTTCCAACCGTGTTGATATTGAACAATTAATGCAGCATCTTTTTGCTACCACTGATTTAGAAAAAACCTATCGTGTTAATATGAATATGATTGGCCTGGATGGTCGACCGCAGGTAAAAAATCTAAAAAGTATTTTAACAGAGTGGATTTTATACCGTTTTGAAACGGTGCGCAGACGTTTGCAATATCGTCTGGATAAAGTCAATGAGCGTTTGCATTTACTTGATGGCTTTATGATTGCTTTTTTAAATATTGATGAAGTCATTCATATTATTCGTACAGAAGATAAACCTAAACCGGTATTAATGGCTCGTTTTAGTCTTTCAGACATCCAGGCTGAGGCAGTTTTAAACCTGAAGTTACGTCATCTTGCTAAATTGGAAGAAATGAAAATTCGCGAGGAACAGGCAGAATTGGAAACTGAGCGTGACTGGCTGGAAACCACTTTAGGCTCACGCCCGAGAATGAAAACTTTGATTAAAAAGGAATTAAAAGCAGCTGTTGCAAAACATGGTGATGAACGACGTTCACCGATTGTAAGTCGTGGTGTTGCCAAAGCGATGGAAGAGACTGATTTAGTGGGGGCTGATCCCATTACCGTTGTACTCTCAGAAAAAGGCTGGATCCGTGCTGCCAAGGGCTATGATGTCGATGCCTCCACATTAAATTACAAAGCCGGAGATGTCTTTAAAGACAGCACTCAGGGAAAGACCAATCAAATAGTGGCCATTCTGGATAGTAGTGGCCGCAGTTATTCACTAGCGGGACATAGTCTGCCTTCTGCCAGAGGGCAGGGTGAACCCTTAACCGGACGAATTACTCCAACGGGTAATATAGAATTTATTTCAGTTCTTATGAATAACAATGAAGAACAATTATATTTATTTTCTACAGATGCTGGTTATGGTTTTGTGGGTAAACTCAGTGATATGTTCAGTAAAAATAAAAAAGGCAAGGCATTGATTAAAGTACCTGTTGGAGGACGTGTTATGCAGCCTCTGGCAGTAACTGATCTTGAAACAGATAAAGTTGTTGCTGTGAGCAATGAAGGTCGTTTATTGATCCATTCCCTGTCTGATTTACCGCTATTAGCCAAAGGTAAAGGCGTAAAAATAATTTCAATTCCAGCGTCAAGAGTGGTTGAACGTGAAGAGTTTGTACAACATGTTAGTTTATTAGCGGAAGGTGAAAAATTGACGATTGTTTCCGGAAAACGTCATTTAACATTGAAAGGTGCCGATCTGGAACACTATATGAATGAACGTGGTCGTCGTGGTAATAAACTGCCCAGAGGTTTACAGAAAGTAGATGCCATCCTTGTTGGAGACAATGATTAATTATTATCAGCACAAAGATCATGTTTTACTGATATGAACACAATTCCGATTATTTGCTTTAGCTAAATAAAGTGCATCATCGGACCATTTTATCAATTGATCCTTGGTACATTCTGGCTTAAAGGTGGCTACACCAAATGAAGCCGTAACAGGAGAAGAAACATCGAAATCATGGTATTCAATATATTGACGTAGTAATTCTGCCAAACTGCCGGCTTCATTAAGATTGGTTTCCGGACAAGTAATTAGAAATTCTTCTCCCCCCCATCGACCAGCAGTGTCAGATTTTCGTGAGTTGTTAGAAATAATTGTTGAAATCTGTCGAAGTACAGTGTCCCCGACATCATGTCCATATTTGTCATTAATGGATTTAAAATAATCAATATCCATCATTATGATTGAAAAATCTTTTCCATACCGTTCAGCTATATTAATTTCGTATTGCATAATCTCTATAATTCGACGACGATTAGCCAATGATGTTAGCGCGTCTGTGCTTGCCTCAACCTCAAGCTGTTTATTAAGTGCCTGTAGTTTTTTTTCACTTTTCACTAATGATTCATGATCAGTGAGTATTTCTTGACGCATTTTATTAAAAATACGCCCCAATTTAGCTAATTCACTGTTTCCATCGATATGAGATTCAGCGCTCCAATCGCCATGTCCCAGGCGTGATGCCATTTCTGCCAGATGATTAAGAGGGATGAAAAGATGATGTTTTAAAAAGTAGCCTAATAACAAGATTATCATAATAAAGGTTATCAACCAACGTAGAATACTGTTTGTTGTAAAAAGATGATTCCAGATTGCGGACTTACGAAAACCGATATCGATATGTACAAATAGCATGCCTTGACGTAGCGAGCGCAACTCATTTTTGTGGGGGGGAAGAGATACAGGCGTATAGCTAAGAACAGATTTACCGTTATCACTCAATATCGTTAAAGTTCGTTTTTCACTGATGCTCTGACTGTACAAGTCCTGATTAAATAACACATCTATTTGATCAATTGTTTTTTGATGATCATTAAAATTAGTCGAAGCAATCACCTTCCCCCATTCATTAGACACCGCTATTTTTATGATTTGAGACTGTGTGCTTCTTGTACCAATTGACAGGCGCAGTTCTTGTAATTCATTATTCATTAATAACAGTGAATAATCCCTCGCTAAGGCATAGCTCATCTCTCTAACACGACTCAAGCCCTCTTGCTCAATTTCGATAGATTTTACAACACTGTACTCATAAAACCTGTCAAATAGCAAAGCTAGAGCAACTCCAAACAACATTGCTATGGATAAGCCTCTGTGTAGTGACCATGGATGTAAATTTTTACTCATTGTGTTGGTAGAAATTGATTATCAAACATTTCATCCAATATTACAGGCTTGCTGAGCAATCGCTCTTTAAGCATAAGCTTTGTCAATTGTTTAGCCGAGCTTTTTAACTCAGGAGATCCGTGTCGAAGCAACTGATGATTTTTAGCCAGATCAGGTATAACGATACCCTGGTATGATTTTACAATTTCTTCGGCAGAAATACCTTGTCTAATAACCATCTTTTGGGCAGCTTTCAAACGATTTTTCTGAAGATATTTTAAAGCCTGAAAATGACCACTAATTAATTTATCCAGATTTTCTTTATGCACTGATGCAATAGTAGATGTGGTTACCAGCACATCAACGATTCTTCCCGAAATCTGACTACTATCAAATAAAACATGTGCACCAACACTTATTAATTTGGTTCTTACTGGCTCAAAAGTTACTACCGCATCTATCAAACCATCTTTGTAGGCTTTTTCATGTTGATCGACGGTAAGGTGTACGAGTTTGATATCATCAATAATCAGATTGGCAGCTTTTAGTACGGCGTCCAGCATAACGGCTCCAACTGCGCCACTATCTACGCCTACTCTTTTACCGCGCAAATCGGCAAGTGTGGTTAATTGCTGATTGGATATTAAGACATCTCCTCCATTTGATATATCCATCACCAATATGATTTTAATATCAAAGCCATCTTGTTTAATGGAAAGCGCTTCGTCAAGAGTCAGTGCTGCCACTTCGAGCATTCCAGAACGCAAGGCATGACTAACTTCACTGGCATTATGCATTGTAACCAGTCGTATAGGGGTTTCTTTATAATAACCTAAATTGTCCGCCAGATAGAGTGGCTCATAACCAATCCAAATGTCAGTACCAACACGAAATGGTTCTGGCTGGTAGCTGCAGCTACTCAATATAAGCAGGAATATCAGGAATAAACTCAAATTGTTTATCAGTCTCATTCTCAGTGTGTCCATGTATGAGAACATCGTGAATTTTTTACTAATAAATAAAGGAATATTTTAGTTACTCAGTAAAAGTATAAAACAAATATAATACTAACACAATATGGTCACTTTATGCTGTTATAAGTCATTTTCTCATGCTATGAATAACGGCTTTAGATTAAAAAGTGAGTATTTGAGGATGTACGATTATTGTGTAAACTATTATCCTTCAAACCGATAGCCTACACCATGTACCGTTTTAATAATATCGGGATGTTTATGATCGACTTCGATCAATTTTCTTAGTTTTGATATATGTTGATCAAGGGTGCGGCTATTAGGAAAATAATCTCTTCCCCAACAGTGATTAAACAAAGTGTCACGATCAACTATCTTACCTTTGTTACGCGCAAGTAATGATAAAATTTTACTATCTCTCAAACTGAGTTCAAAGATTTGCTCCCCTCTTTTGGCCTTTAATTCATCGGGAAACAATTCCAGATCATTCATAATCACCTTTTCACTCAGTTTATCTTGACTGGATGCTCGCTGCTGTTTTAAACAACGCCTTGTTACCGCACGAATTCGTGCCACGACTTCTCTGGTACCAAAGGGTTTCATGATATAATCATCTGCACCCAGTTCCAGACCGACTACCTGATCAATCTCTTCTGCTTTGGCAGTGATAAAAACAATCGGGATATTATCATCCTGCTTCCTGATGGCTTTACAGACGGAAAAACCATCCATTTCAGGCATCATAATATCCAGCAATACCAGAGAGCAGCCCTGTTCCTTATAAATATCCAGTGCCTGCCGGCCATTTTCAGCCAGTAGTGTCTGATAGCCCTCCTGTTTAAGCAGTTCTGCCAGACCTTCACGAATATAAAGATCATCTTCGGCAATTAAAACTTTCATTGATTAAACCTCTAGCTCAATAATAAAACAGGCACCTTTGGAAACATTTTTATAGCTTAACTTTCCTCCGTGCAGCTTGGCCAACTGTTGTGATATGGTTAAACCGATACCTGTTCCGGAAACACCCTCAGTAATTTTTGTATTGCTGCGATAGAAAGCATTAAAAATTTTTTCCTGCTCAGTTTTTGTAATTCCAGGGCCATAGTCTCTAATTTCAATCTTTATTCTCTGTGCAGTTTGAGAGCTATTGATCTCAATCTTCTTCCCATGTGCAGCATACTTTTCGACGTTACTTAATAAGTTATTCAGGATCTGTTCCAGTAACTGGGAATCAATATTAACGGGTTTAGCAGCATTCGCAGAGAATTGAACAGATAATTTTTTTTGTTTAAAAACCGGTTTAAAACTTAATAAAACATTATTAATACTCTCATCTGCAATAGCTTCGCTTTTATTAATGATAAAGCTTTCTTTCTGAACTTTGGCAAAACTCAGTACATTTTCGATTAATCTGGATAAACGCTGACTTTCATTGAGGATGACAGAAAGAAAATGCTGTGACTTTGACAGCTCTTGAGATGACATTTGTGATATACCAGTTAGAGATTCAGACTCAATATTTGTTTCCAGTAATTCTGCATACATACGAATATTGGTCAATGGAGTTTTCAATTCATGGGATACCTGACTGACAAAATTTACCCGCTGCTGTGCTCCTCTGATCTCCCGATTGTATTCACGATAGAATACAAACATGATGATCAACATCAGTAATGAGGCAAAAAGTGCAATAATTAATAATGACCATTTTTGTTGAAAGTTATTTTCTGATAGGTTTTTTGCATACCAGCTGAGCTTCCAACTGCTTAAAGGATAGGATAACATCAAGTCTATTGACTGCTTATCAGTATGAGGATAATTTCCCCATTCATAGATCAGTTCATTATTTGAATTGCTTAATCTAATGCTTGTTTCCTGTAATGAAGCATTGTGGGAACGGGATGATGGATTTTTATCCGGCAGTAAAGCAATCAGTTCTGACAAGATTTTTATTCTATCCAGAGATAATAAGTAGAGTCTATTTTGAGTGTCTCTGAACCAGAAAATATGTTGAAGATTGCGTTGCTGATACCAGGTAATCCAACCCTGATCCTGTATCTCTGCTTGTTGTTTGGAACGACTCATTGAAAAGAGTTTTTGACTAACGGCGGCATAACGATTATCAGCAGTTTGAGATATTTCTTTTTGTTTATAAAACAGAGAAGAATTATTGCTGATGACTTGAATATCTTTTAGAAATTCACTTTCTTTGGCAGACAAATTTTGTGTCAACGAAGGATATAATATTTGTTTTTCTTCATCAGCGATATAAATATTAAGAATATAAGGAGAGTATTGCAAAAACTGACGGATTTTATTGGTCAACTGTTTTAGCTGTTCATTTGATGCCGGCTGTAGCTGTGCTTTGTTAGTGATGAGTACATTGCCAAGCTGTTGAAAATAGAGGCTGATTTTTTCGTCAATTAGTCTAAGTTGTGAATGAGCCAGGTTTTGATATTGCTGCTGTGCAGCCAGTTGCTCGTTTGACTGGGCTTTAAAAGCAAACCAGACCAGTAAACAGACCGGTATTAACAAAAATAAAAAAAGTAGTATGCTATTTTTCATAACTGAGCTGATAAAGCCGGAAACATGGACAGTTACTTCCGGCTATTGCATCCTTATAATTTACCGCTCAGAGATTAATAGCTCTGCTGAACGGAACGTTTGTATTGTGTTTCTTTTAAAACCTTACGTTTTTTTTGCCAGTTACTGGAATCATCCACTTCATCAGCATCTTTCCTGGCTTCCATCTCCTGACCTCTCAGACGTTTAGATGAGAGCATTCCTGCATTGGATTGTAAATAATCAGCAACCTTATTGAGCATTTTTCTGGCACCGGAAATATCTCCCTCATCTCTTAGCTGTAGTGCCTGCTTACTATATTCATTGGCAACTTGTTCAACTGAAGATTCATAAACCTGTGGATTGATAGATTCCTTAACGGCTTTTTTTGAAGCACTAAAATTCACAGAAACTGAATCTTTAAGATTATAACGTGAATGGGTATAAAGATTATTATAGTCTATTTCTACTGTGGCAATCACGGCATTGGTATTTTCATGGTGCTCAGGTACTTCAACTTCTATCATAATAAATTTTTCCTGACCACTATAAAGCTGATTCATGCGGGTTGAAACTTTATTTCCGATAATATCACCCTTGCGACCAAGAATGCGAATAGGTCGAATATTTTCACCACATTCAATAATAATATTCACATCCTGGGCGATAACTGACAGGACATCACCAAATTCATACTGAAATATTTTCACCAGATCAGATGGTTTTTCAACAAAGGCATGATTACCATCACTAAAACCGGCTAACTGAGTCATTAAATCTTCGTTATAACCCAGACCCAGACCAATAGTAGTGACACTGATCCCTTCTCTGGATAAAGACATGCCTAACTGCCCCAGTTCAGAAGGTGATTTTGGTCCGACATTGGCTAAACCATCAGAGAGTAAAATGACACGATTGACCTTGTTTTTTGAGATAAATTTACGCAATTCAGCGGCACCTTTGCTGACTCCTGCAAATAAAGCTGTGTTGCCATCAGCCTGAATAGAACGAATTAAGCGATTAATAGTTGTTTTGTCACTCACTTTTGTGGAAGGAACAATGACATTGACCTGAGAGTCATAAGTGACCACAGAAACAATATCATTATTATTTAGTTGCCTGATTGCATGAATGGCAGCTTGCCGGGCATAATTAATTTTCTGGCCTCTCATCGAACCCGATTTATCCAGTACAATCGCAATATTGGCCGGTATTCTGGTCTGTTGCTCATCGATATCAAACCCCGTTAGAGAGACTTTTAAAAAAGCAGTTTGATGTTTATCTGCTTCCATGACAGTAGTAGCCATATTTGTCGATAATTTTATTTCAGTAGTATTGGCCAGAACTTTTGTCTGCAACAGACTGAGCAGTATGACAATGAAGAGAAATGATAAGAGCTTGTAATGAATAGGCTGATGCAATAATTGAGTTTTCATGATTTTTTCCTTTTTTAGTAATCTTCACTCATACTGTAATAAAGAATTAATTATCAAAGGTCAGATAAATTTGAAATAATGTAAAAAAATTGTAAATAATTTATCCCTGCCATAGTAACCTAATAAAACACAGATATAGATTATGCTGAAAATTTATAATTAACATTCAATATTCATATACTTTTTCTATAGTATAATCTAAAGTGAAATTGTTGTAGATAATAGTTTTTAGAGCAAAATACATTTTATGCAAATAATAAAATTAATAAGTTATTTATCCATTAGTCTGATGTTATTATCTCCTCTATTAGTTTATGCTGAACGGCCTTTTTATAATATTGGCCTTAACTTCTCTCATGAAGATAATATTGGTCATGCTGCACTGGAGACTGATATTTTTTCTGATAACATCATGAGTTATTTTTCCAGTGTTAATTATCTATACCAGCTTAATCATAATTCTGGTCTTTTATTTAAGGGGGCTGTGCAGTGGTCTGATTATAATCAATACACAAAATTAGATAATTTGATATTAGATGTTGGCGTTACTTATCGTTATAAACCTGATTTACATTTTACTGCGCCCTGGTATAGCCTGAATTTTAAAATAAGTGAGTCAATTTATGATACTTCTGAATTACGAGACAATTATGCTTTTTCTTCTGAAGCAGTGGTAGGTAAACGAATAACTGATCGAATTATGGTAAAAATGGGGCTTGCTTATAAAGACCAATCTGCCAGGACAAATAAACAAGGTCTGTTGGGAAATAAATTATATGATATAGATTATACAAAAGTTTTTCTAACAGCTGATTATTTTTATAAACGATTTATTTTTTATAGTCAATATACCTTTCAAAAAGGGGATGTTGTGTCCAATGCGGAAACACCCACACGTAAAATCATCCTGGCATCAAAAGCAATACAAAAAGATGACGCACTAGGTTCGGATAATAATTCTGATGATAACTCTGATAATAATTATGGGAGTTATGGTTATCGATTGGATGCAAAAACACATAGGCTGGACTTTGGTATTAATTATGCTCTGGATCGTGTTTCTGCACTTGATTTTACGATTCAGTTAATTGATGTTCGTGGTGATGGTAATAATAATTATAAAAATTATACTGCTAACTTTGGGTACTTTTATAGATTTAAATAACAGGGAATTATCAGAAATTGAAATACCAGGCTGACTTATTGAATGATCCAAGAAGAAAATTCTTAATTAAAGCATTACGAGCAGGATTATATTCAATTGGTGTCGGCAGTTCATGTGCTTATGCAGGTTTTTTTGGTAAGACACCTGAGAAATTGGCTGCTGGAAAAAGTTTTTATAAAATTGAAGGGCAGGTTAGGGTCAATGGGAAAGCTGCAACAGAAGATACATTAATTACTGCTGATGATACAATTGAAACTTTAGATGGCAGCAAGGCTATATTTGTTGTTGGACAGGATGCATTTTTACTCAGGCAAAGAAGTAAATTAAAGCTTAGTGGAAAAAGTAAAATTAAACAACTTTTAAAAAAGAACAAACAGACTACTGCAAAAGTTACAGATACGAGCCCTCAGCCAATAAACTCTCCCGCTGTTGTTTTGCAAACATCTTCACCTGCAAATAAGACAGTGGGAGAGTTTATGTTTGATAAGAGTGACGTTGTTAATTCTTTGCGTTTAATGACTGGAGCTGTGCTTACTGTTTTTGGTAAAACAACTCATCAAATTAAAACAGTCAATGCAATTATCGGGATTAGAGGCACTGGTGTGTATTTTGAAGCTGAACCCAGGCGTAGTTATGTTTGTACCTGTTATGGCATCACAGAGATTGAAGCACTTAATGATCCTGACAGCCTGGAGACGATTCGTTCTAAACATCACGATGCTCCACGTTATATTTTAACGGACGCAAATGATGGGGAACGAATTATTCCTGCACCCTTTAAAAACCACTCAGACCTGGAATTAATGTTACTGGAAGAAATAGTAGGAAGGGTACCGCCTTTTTCTGTTTCTGGCGATAATTATAATGCACCAAGACGTGGTTATTAAGCTGTTTGCTTTTATCAAATATAATTTTGGAGTGAATAATGATTGACAATAAAACACCAGGCTTGTTGAGTTTCATCAGCCGGAACATGAAATTAGCCGTTGTTGCTATAAAAGCTATTTTAATCAGTTTATTATTAAGCTCAGTTTCTTTGGCTAGTCACCATATAGATTGTAATGAACCGATTAATTCTATTTTTCCAGAGTGTAAAGCTCTGAATACACCCACCACGCCTGACAAAAAGCCGGTAAGAACTAATACAGCTTCTTGTATTTCTGTAATAGATCCGACTAATTTCCAATTAACATTTGACTGGCTCGATATTATTAGTAGTAGTGGTGTAATTTCCAGCTACAATAATATTATTATGGACTATAAATCTGGTTTGATATTTAGTTTAATAGATGCTGTTCTGGTGAATGATAATGTCAAACCAGAGGATCTGAATTGTCAAAATGCTTTCAATATAGATACATTATCGCTATCAGTTCCTGCCCTGAAAATTGGAAATAATAATACAGCGAGTTTTGAAAACTTACTATTTTTATATCAATCCGGATTAGATTTTTCTCTTGAAAATATTGATGAGATCAAGTGAACTTCATGATTGAAAATATATAATTATCCTAATCCCTTCATAAAACCCATACATATGCTTATCTTTGAATATATAAAATGTCATCCTATCAAATTAAAGGTTTAGATCACTTGGGATTTATGCACTGTCAGCTTATGATGCAGTTCTCAAAATCAAAAAAAACATCAGCAATATAAAGATAAGTATTGGCTGCAAAGTGAGAAGGGTGGTAAAGTCTGCTATGCACTACTTGACGTTTACGGCAGTTTTGAAAATCAGGCTGATATTTTTAAAAACAATTTAAAAATGTCATGTTTGCTCAATAATCAGATGGTATAGTGAGCGGTTATTAGTATCAAGTTTTGATGAAATATTCCGATATATATATTAGCAGATTGATTCTAAGTTAGAAAACTCTGAATATATTATGAAAAGTATCTATAAAATAGTGTTGATAACAGGACTTTGCTTTATCCTGCAGTTAAACTCTCAGGCTAATCCCTCCGGTGCTGCTGTGGTAAATGGTCAGGTGCAGTTTCCCAGACTGGATGCGACTACTTTAAATATTAGCAATTCTCCTAATGCCATCATTAACTGGCAACAACTTTCAAACAAAGCGGGTGAAACCACTCGTTTTATTCAGCAAAACTCTAATAGTGCGGTATTCAACCATTTTACACTATGTGGTATAGATTATGCCTCTTTATCATAGAGTTTTAGTTTTATTAACTTTTATCCAAATGTAGGGAGGTGACATGTTTATTTTTTCAAGGGTACAAATAATTTCATTAATTTTATTTGTCAGTTTTATTTGTTATTCAGGATTGCTTTATTCTGAACCTGCTGTTTCAGTTGTTGTTTCTGCCCCTGATGGATCTGCTGCGGGAGATTTCAGTGAAAAATTAACGAATAATGTTATTTATACTCCCTGCTTATCCCGCAGTCATTCTGAACTTAATCAGACTTTATCTGGAGAATTAATAGATAATCATTTTGATCATCTATCAATTAAGCTGTCAGCAAGCAATGAAAAAGATGAAAATGAGGAGTTTTTATATGATCTCTATTTTATGATAGTTAATTTGAGTGCAACCGGCAGTCTGGATAATAATATTATCCATTCACAAATCTATCTTTTTGAACGTGAACAAAATCTGTCAGACAAACTGGATCCTGTTTCCGTTGCTCTTTATGGTACAGCTGAATCTCTTGATTATAAGGCTTCAGAGAAAATTTATCTTAGTAAAGAAAATTTTATTGCAGCAACTTATGAAGAACTTATACAAGGCAGCAGCATTAGTTTTGATTATTTTTCATTATCACAGGGCACCTGGATGGTATTGGCTATTTTAGCAGACAACTCAATGTTTAAATTAGCTGATCCAAGAACCTGGCGTAAATGGGATGCGGATATATTTATCCTGGGTTCACCATTAAAAACCAGTATTGGTTCTAACGGCACTGGTCTTTGTCAATAATATACGGAGATAATAATTTAATGCAAAAACTAATAAAAGTAAGAAAAATTATTTTTTTATTTTTTCTTATTATGCCTAAATCTTTTGTTATAGCCGGTAGTCTTGATTCTCCTGAAGATGTTGGTCATCAACAAAGTACTATGTATACCTTGAGTGATATTTATAATCGATTGCATAGTGGTACTGAAGGAGCTTTAAGTGATGGAGGTTTTGTCGAGCCAGCTTCTGGACCAGCATCCAGCGGCTATGATCTTAATGACATTATGCAAATTGCACCTCAGACTGATGATAGCAATGGTGCTGAAATTATCAATGTTCTTGAAACAACAACATTCTGGGGAGTCAAAAGCAGTAACTGGGGGTTACAATCAGGCACCATGAAAAATATTGGTCAACAGCAAGTAACTCCTACCATAAGTGAACAAATAATAAGCCAGGGATATCATGATGGCACTGGTGTTGTTGCTGGTGATGCTGATCTGCTGACGGCTAATATAAAAGCCGGTATCACTATTTTTGACATAGAGGGTAAAAAAGAAGTGGTTGATACCAGTAGTGGGGATGCAGTGGCGGCAGAAATTATTAAAGATAAGAAAGCCTGGGTTGATGGTGTTGAAGTGATTGGAACACAATCAGTTCAAACTTTAAATAATATCAATGAAATATTATCCGCAGGCAGTTATGAAGCGACGACTTTATCGACGGTTGACACGGATTTGAGCTCAGACAATATAAAAAAAGGTATAAATATTTTTGGCATTACAGGGAATGATAATGTGGTTGATACCGGTAGTGGAGATGCAGTTGCAGAAGACATCATTAAAGATAAAAAGGCCTGGGTTGATGGTGTTGAAGTGATTGGAACACAATCACTTCAAACTTTAAATAATATCAGTGATATATTAGCAGCAGGCAGTTATGAAGCGACGACTTTATCGACGGTTGACACGGATTTGAGCTCAGACAATATAAAAAAAGGTATAAATATTTTTGGCATTA